>JAFZWA010000050.1 GCA_017617525.1 Clostridiales bacterium | reverse complement strand
GCGGAAATACTCATAATCGTAAAAAACGCTGCAATACGGGCATTCGTACTGCTGACGATCGTTATGGACGGTCAAAGCACCGCCGCATTTGGTACATGTGTGGCTCTTGATCAATGTCATTTCCCAAAAACCTCCGAAAACTCTAGAAAAAACCATAACCCCTAAGCCGTTTCGGCTATGAATTGACTATACCGAAAAGGCAGTGACATATCAAGAGATTCTGATTCCGTATAAAGAAGTGCTATTTCGTGACCAGTTCCTAAATAAATATCGCGCGCGCGAAAAAATCTGCTATAATGGTGTTTCGTAAGTTTCTATATAAAGCGAGGTATTCACGATGGCTTATTCAACAGATGTCGATCGTAAATGGCAAAAGAAATGGGAAGATACCAAGTTATATAAGTATGATCCGAACGGCAAGGGCGAGAAACTATACGTTCTCGAGATGTTCTCCTACCCGTCCGCGGCAAATCTTCACCTCGGTCACTGGTACAACTACTCGCTGACCGACTCCTGGTCCCGCATGAAGCGCATGCAGGGCTATAACGTGTTCCATCCGATGGGATTCGACTCTTTCGGTCTCCCGGCGGAGAACTACGCGATCAAGACAGGCATCCACCCGAAGGATTCCACACTTCACAATATCGAGATCATGGAACAGCAGCTCAAGAACATGGGCGCTACCTATGACTGGGATTATGAGATCGCTACATGCAAACCGGAATACTACAAGTGGAACCAGTGGATCTTCTTAAGACTCCTCGAAAAGGGCCTGGCTTACAGAAAGAACGCTCCGGTTAACTGGTGCCCGCAGTGTAATACGGTTCTTGCCAACGAGCAGGTCATCGACGGCGCATGTGAGCGCTGCCACACCGAAGTTGAGCACAAGAACATGACACAGTGGTTTTTCAAGATCACCGCTTATGCGCAGGAGCTTCTCGACTGCCTGCCGCAGCTCGACTGGCCGGAAAAGACAAAGAAGATCCAGACCAACTGGATCGGCAGATCCGAAGGTACACAGATCTCCTTCCTGTGCGAAAAGAACGGCGAGCGCTTAAAGGACGAAGACGGTTCTGACCTTAAGCTCTCCGTATTCACCACACGTGCGGATACCCTGATGGGTGTTTCTTACGTAGTCGTCGCACCGGAATCTCCGCTTTGCACTCTGCTCACCACAGACGAGTGCAGAGAAAAAGTGGAAGAGTATCAGGCTTTCACAAAGAAGGCTTCCGATATCGACAGAATGTCCACCACACGTGAAAAGACCGGTGTATTCACAGGATCTTACGCGATCCACCCGATCACCGGAAAGAAAGTACCGATCTGGGCTTCCGATTATGTAATCGCTACCTACGGTACCGGTGTTGTCATGGCCGTTCCGGCACACGACGAAAGAGACTATGAGTTCGCTAAGAAGTTCGACCTCCCGATCCAGAGAGTTATCGCTTCCGCACCGGACGCTTCGGATGAACTTCCGTTCATTGAAAAAGGCGTACTGGTAAACAGCGGCGAGTTCGACGGTCTGAACTTCAAGACAGCGATCGACGCGATCATCGAAAAGCTCCAGCCGCAGGGCATGGCGGAAAGAAAGATCAACTACAGACTCCGTGACTGGCTGATCTCCCGTCAGCGTTACTGGGGTACACCGATCCCGGTCGTCCACTGCGAAAAGTGCGGTGTCGTTCCGGTTCCGGACGATCAGCTCCCGGTACTTCTCCCCTACGACGTAGAATTCCGTCCGGATGGAGAATCTCCGCTGGCAAAGTGCGAAGAGTTCATGAACACCACATGTCCGAAGTGCGGCGCTCCTGCAAAGCGTGACCCGGATACCATGGATACATTCGTAGACTCTTCCTGGTATCAGCTCCGTTACCCGGATAACAAGAACGATAAGGAACCTTTTAACAGAGAGCTCATCAACAAGATGTGCCCGGTCGACAAGTATGTCGGTGGTCCGGAGCACGCAGCGATGCACCTTCTCTACACACGTTTCTTCTGTAAGGCACTCCGTGATATGGGTTACCTCGATTTCGACGAGCCGTTCACATCCCTCGTTCACCAGGGTATTATCCTCGGTCCTGACGGAAACAGAATGAGTAAGTCCAGAGGCAACACCGTTGCACCGGATCCGTACATCCAGAAGTATGGTTCTGACGTATTCAGAACCTACCTCGCATTCGGTTTTGCTTACACAGACGGTGGTCCGTGGAGTGAAAGCGGACTTCAGGCGATCGTTAAGTTCACAGGCCGTATCGACCGTCTCGTTGAAGATGTTAAGGGTATCGCTAAGGGACAGGCTCTGCCGACAGACCTCAGCGAAGAAGACAAGGCACTTCTTTACAGCCTGAACTACACCATCAAGGCAGTAACGACAGATACGGAAAGATTCCAGTTCAATACTTCTATCGCACGTCTCATGGAGCTCCTGAACGCGATCGGTAAGTACCAGGGCGCTGCGAACAAGAACGATGCTCTCTTAAGATCTACAGTTGAGACATTCCTCCTTCTGTACGCTCCGTACGCTCCTCACTTCACTGAGGAACTTTGGGAGAGAATGGGCAACGAATACTCCATCTTTAACCAGGCATGGCCGGTTTGCGATGAGAGCAAGCTCGTTAAGGACACCATCGAGATCGCCGTTCAGATCAACGGTCAGGTCAAGTTCAAGGTCAATATCTCCCCTGACGCAACACAGGAAGATGTCGAAAAGATCGTTAAGGAAGACAGCCACCTGGAAGCTGCTCTTGCCGGAAGAAATATCGTCAAGTTCATCTACGTCAAAGGAAGACTTGCCAATATCGTTGCTAAGTGATCCGATCACGATAAAGACAAAAAGAAGCGCCTGTTTCACGAAAGTGAGACAGGCGCTTTTCATTTGGAACTGTTATTCAGATTCAAATCTGCAAACTCAGATCTTTACTCTGCGATCAGCATCTGGTAAGGTTCGATCTTCTTCACTCTTCTTGCCTGCAGTACTGCAAAGACGAAGGAAAGAAGGATCATGGAAACACCTACGATGACGATGCCCGGAATCGGAATAGCGAAGGTACACTTCATGAGACCGAAGGAGATCATGATGAACTGCATATACGGATTCGCGATGAAGTAAGACACTACAGAGAACAGGATGACCGACAGGATAATGGTCGGCATGAAGGAGGCTGCCGTCTGAAGGATCAGGGACTTCGATGTGTAACCGATAGCCTTATAGATACCGTAGTCCTTTCTCTTGCTGAATACCAGAGAGCGGATCAGGAGAAACAATACCAGGAGGATCACCAGCGCGGAGATCAGACACATCGTCACGAGCATCAGGGTCGAGATTCCTTTGAAAGTGATCATAGATGCTTCGATGGACTTCACCATATTCATGCGGACTACCATTTTCTCACCGAACTTCTCTTCACAGGCATCCAGGATCGGATCGATCTGCTCATCGGTCTCAGTATCGAAGAGGAAACTCGTGGGCATCGATTCCAGATCGAGGATATGTGCTGCTGCCGCTTCCGACATGATGGCTTCATGACCGTCGTTATTCAGGCTCTGGATGAATCCCGTGATCAGGTAGGTATACTCTCTTCCGCCCAGGTTGAGTGTGATCTCATCGCCGATCTTATACCCGTTCTGTTTGGCAAATTTGCCGCTGACATTGACCTCGTTTTCGTGCTGGGCAAGTCTTCCCTTGTAGCAGACATCCTTATTGGCCTTTTGGGTCGGATCCACATACACCATCAGATACAAAGAATCTTCCTGTCCGACATAGATCGAATCTTCACGGTATCTGCGGATGTTTTCGATGCCTTTCTGAGAGGAAAGGAACTCGTATCCTTCTTCCCAGGTATCCTTGTCAAAAGTAACCACACCATCACAGATCTCCGGGACCATCAGGCTGAGGTTCGGCTTTCTGTTAAAGTTCTCGAACATCAGAAGTGCAATGACACAAATGAATACCATAAATCCGGTAACAAAGAATGTGATAATGTTCTGTCTCTTATTGTGAAGCATCGTCTTCAGAGAGAGGCTGGCATCAAGGCCGAAAACGGACTTGTCGAGCTTAAAGTGGTTGGTTTTGAAGTTATGGCTTTCCACACCTTCACGAAGAGCAACGATAGGTTCGATCTTCTTGATCTTACGAAGTGAAAGAAGCGTGACCAGTACCGTAAGAAGTACGACGGTAGCAAAGGCTACGATGGTTGCGAGCAGGCTGAAGGAAACACTGTAAGGAACACCCATCTGCGCAATGACCAGAGAAGAGATCGTCGGAGCCAGCAGGTAGGAAACGGCGATACCGATGATGGAAGCAATCAGAGCCAGTGCCAGGAACATCATAAGGACAGATCCCTTGATGTTGCGGCTGGTGTAGCCGATGGCCTTAAGCGCACCGATGGTCTTCATGTTCTCCTTGACATAGTTACTGATGCTGTTGACGATCATGAGAATGATGACAATGACGACAAGCATGGTAACGGCGAGAAAAGAACCCGCAATGATCAGCGACATAAATGTACGGGAGCCGAGGTACATGGAGACCGGCTGCAGCGAAACATTTGCAAGAGGATCATCTGTCTTCAGCTGATTGAGGACGCGGATACGGAACTGCCCCATCTTGACGTCGTCCTGAAGTTCAAACACGACGAAAGCAGATTCACCGGCATCACCGATCTTGGAGTACATTCTTTCATAAACTTCATCAGAGACACAGATCTCATAAAGACCGCTGTTATTGCATCCGCCATATACGGTGTTGAGAAATCCTTTAACTTTCAGGTCATAGTTTTCACCGGAGATAGAGATGTGATAGTCATCTCCTACGTGCATCCCGCCCGAGGTCTTAAACTGATACGGAAGGTAGATGTAATCTCCGTTGATGGAAGCATCTTCTTCGGCGATCTCGGTGCGCGCCATTGTCTTATTCATCATGGATTCCATCCGGCAGACCTTTACGGAATTATCCATCTCGGAAGATCCGAACGGCAGGGATAAAAGAGGATAATACAGTGCTTTTTCCAGCTCGTATTTTTCTGCTCCCTGAAGAAGATCTGAAAGATAGGAATCATCAACATTGAGAGTTTCACTTGAGACGTACATCATTCCGTCTCCGCCATCGAGACGCTCCGCTTCTTTTGCTGCGGTCGGATAGGTATCGGTAAAAAGGATCATGGCCAAAGAAAGAAGCATTGAGGCCAGGAGCATCAGGCAGAAGATACCGATAGAACTTCCCTTATTCTTACGAAAGTGGGATTTCGCGAGCATTTTTTCTTTTGTCATGGTTACCACCCCATTCCGCCTAAGAAATCACGAAGCTTCAGGTGACGCTCCTTGTCGCCGGAAACATACTTTCCGAGGTCACATTCACCTGCGATCTCACCGTCTTTGACGTAGAGGATGCGGTTGCCGCGGCGTGCGGATGTGATATCGTGGGTAACCATTACGATGGACTGTCCGTTATCATTCGCTTTTGTAAGAACGTCGAGGACATCCTTACCGGTTGTCGAGTTCAGGGCACCTGTCGGCTCATCAGCGAAGACGAGCTTCGGATCGTTGATGAGGGCTCTTGCGATGCCGACTCTCTGTGCCTCACCGCCACTGATCTGTGTCGGGAACTTATTCCAAAGTGTCTCGTCGATATCGACAGACTTAAGGACTTCTTTTGCTTTCGCGGAAGCCTTCTTCTTATTCTTTTCAATAAGCAGCGCTGCTGCCAGGACATTATCCAGTACGCTCATGGAATCAACGAGATATGTCTGCTGGAAAACAAAGCCGCAGTTTTTTCTTCTGAAGACCGCGAGGTCATCCGGTGTTCCCTTAGTGATGTTCTTTCCTGCGAAAGTGACCTCGCCGAGGGACGGCTTGTCCATGCCGGACAGAGCGTAAAGAAGAGTGGATTTACCGGCGCCACTGGCACCCATGATTACTGTAAAATCACCTTCATAAATAGAAAGATCGATGTTTCGGAGGACGTGCTGCTGCACACCGCCGTTGGAAAATGTTTTGCAAAGTTTTTGTGTTTTAATAATTTCGTTCATAGCTTTCCGCCTCCTTATGGCACTATCTTACCTTTTCAAGTCTTAAGTGCCTTTAAGGAACTCTTAAATCTTTCTTAATTCCAATTGCGACAGATCTACCAACTTAATAAACTTGAAATCAAACAAAATCATTATATAATAGAGATAGGAAACAGTTGATCTGTTTCCCCTTAGGTTATCAATTAAGTAAACCGTCGGAGTTCTGGATCGTGACGGTTTACTTCTTTTTTGTGCCGTTTCTTTCCTTGCAAAGATTTACAATCAGAGCGACTAAGGCAACAATAAAGGAACAGAAAGTGAAAAACTCACCCCATGTCATCATCATAGGCCTCACCCCCTCATCTTTAGATTAGGGGAAAAGAAGAAACCAACTGTTTCCTACACCATTATTATATCCCTTTTTCGGAATAAAAGGAACAGTTGTTCGCCTAGTTTTCAGGCAATTCTTTACTATGATTTTGGCTATGGAAATCAGCCGATGAAATACCCGGACCGTATTGTGGCAGCTTCATTTTGTCCGAATTAAGAATAATACCTGAAGTCCCGGGTCTTCGTTCGTTATAAGGATATCACCATCCATCTCTTTTAGGAAATAAGATGTCAGGTATAATCCGATGCCGGCGCCGTCTTTTCCTTCACTGTTGGCACCGCGCTTATACTTCTCTTTCAGTACGGCGACTTCCTCATCGGTAACACCCGGACCGAAATCACGGACGGCAACCTTGAGGTATTCACCTTCGATCTTGGCCTCGACCTTGATTTCCGTATCCGCGTACTTATAGGAATTGATAAAGACATTATCAAATGCCTGCTGCAGGCGAAGCTTATCGGTAAAGACCGTGCACTCGGGAATCGTAAATTCTCCCGCGCGGCTTTGGAAGTCCGCGTGCAGGATCGCCTCACGTACCGAAGACGAGTCATTTTCTCTGGGACTGACCTTGATCTCCGACGCGTCTTTCACGCTCTCCACAAAGAGATTGTCGACGAGGACAGTAAGCTCGTCCGCCTTGAAGTTGATGAGGTTAAAACGCTCTTTCACCTTCTCATCTTTGGCGAGCTCATAGCCGAATTCGGACGCGGACTTGATGGAGGCGACCGGTGTCTTGATGTCGTGCGAAAGCTGCGCGACCATGTCTTTCTTTGCGTCATAGGCAGCCTTTTCCGCGGCACGGGATTTCTTCAGTTCCGTGCGCATCAAGTCGAAGGCTTCGGTGAAACTTCCGAAGGTGTTTCCCTTATCCATCTCAAGCGGGATATCGAGATCTCCGCCGGCGACACGGTTGGCAAAATCAGAAAGCTCGTCAAACGGCTTCACGATGGTCTTTCTCAAATAGAGCATATAACCGATGACGAGAATTGCCTGCATGATCGAACTGCAAAGAACAGTCACGGCGATCGCCTGTTGCCACTTTCCGATCCTCTCACGCGTCGCATTATGGAAAAGCACTTTTCCCGCGGCATTTCCGTCCACGGTGATGTCCAGGATCGTGTCGTTATTTCTTACCGCTTCGTTCACGGAAGTGGAGATCCCATCTTCAGTGGTGTAGAGGAGTTTGCCGTCATTATCGATCACGGAATAGGACATGTCGTTCGGATACTTTTCTGTCTGACCGAAGTTCTCCTCGATCGTTTTCAGGACGTCGTTTACGGCGACGGTATCCTGATCGATCTCGCGGGATCTCTGAAGAAAGAAAAGGCTGACAGAGCCTTCGATGACAAAAGTTAAAACGATCAGGATAATGAAGATCTTTTTCCCTTTTCTCATTTGCCGGCACCCGTAACGTACTTATAGCCTTCCTTCCAGACGGTCACGATGCGGGAAGGATTCTTGGGATCAGATTCGATCGCTTCTCTGAGCTTTCGGATATGCACGTTGAGCGTGCCGTCGGAAGTGAACTTGTCTTTCCATACATTATCGAAAAGCTCTGTCTTTGTGATCAGACGGTTCGGGTTTTCGATGAGATAGCAAAGAAGCGAGAACTCCATGGAGGTCAGTTTCTTCTGTTCGCCCGACAACTCCACGGTCTTATTCTTCTTATCCACGGAAAGCTCTCCGTCAGTAAAGATATCCGCCTGCGGCTTTTCTTCCATGGCACCGAAACGGCGGAGCATGACCTTGACCTTGGCAAGAAGAACGCCGAGCGAATAGGGCTTTTCAATATAGTCGTCACCGCCGATATTCAAGGCGATGATCTTGTCATCATCGGTATTTCTCGCGGAAATAAAAAGGATCGGGATATTCAGGCTCTCACGGATATGCTTGCAGAGCTCAAAGCCGGAGCCGTCGCCGAGGTTGATGTCCAGAAGGACAAGTCCCGTCTCGTTTTCCGAAAAGAATGAAAGTGCCTCGGCCATGCTGTAGCAGGCCTTGGTCTTCACATCGAACATATTGAAGTACTCGCAGGTGTTATCCGCGATCGCTTTTTCATCGTCAACTATCAGACAGTCATATTTCATGAAGTATGGTTATTCTCCTTCTTCTCCACCCCATCCTTAGTTTCTTCTAAAGGCCGATAATTCTTCTGATTACTCTCCGCGCTTCGTTCTTTCCTTCACTTCCTGCTTGTTGGGGCGGAACTTCGCGCCGGAGAAGTACTTCTTCTCGAAATCCTCCGGTGAAAGGGGTTTCGCAAAATAGAATCCCTGGAAGATATCAACACCGAGCGAACGGATACGGGATGCTTTCTGCGCGGTCTCGATACCCTCGACGCACACGGTCATGCCGATGGTACGGGTAAGGAGAACGATAGCCGAAATGAATGACATATTGAAGCGGTCGTCCTGATCGACGAACGCACGGTCGATCTTGATCTCGTCGACCGGGAACTCACGAAGATAGTTAAAGGACGAATAACCGGTTCCGAAGTCATCGAGCGCGATACGGATGCCGTTGCTGCGAAGCTTGACCATGTTCTGGCGGCAGATCGCGAGGTTCTTCATCAAGGTCGTCTCGGTGATCTCCAGAAGGATGTTCTGCGGCTGAAGTCCGTATTCGGAAAGAAGCTGGATAACATAGTCGGCAAAATCGATCCTTGCCATGTCCTCCGCCGTGACGTTGATATGTACATAGAAATCCTCGGATACGCCGTCATCGATCCAGTCTTTGCACTGCTTCATGGCGGTCCTTAAGATCCAGTCGCCGACGACATTCATCTGACCTGTCGCGTAAACGGCGGCGATGACCTTTTCCGGATTGATGAGTTGTCCCGAAGGAGACATCCAGCGAAGGAGCGCTTCGCATCCGACGAGTCGTTCGGATCTGGCGTCCACGAGCGGCTGGAAGTAAAGAAGGAAGTTCTGGTTGCCTTCTCTTATCGATTTACTGATCTGGAACTCGAAGTCGAGTCTTTCCTTCAGTTCGACCTTGAACTGAGGTGTGTAGATCGAGTAAGTAAGTCTCTGGTCCTGCTTGACCTTATGCAGCGTGATCTCCGCGTTGACGAGGAGTTCCTCGGCCACGTTTCCGCACGACGGGAAAAGCGCTGCGCTCATCGAGAAAGTAACATAGATCGTGCTTCGGTCAACGACCAAAGGCGCGTTCATCTCTTCCTTAATGGCTTTCATGTGATTTTCGACCTGGACACGCGTCGCGTTGTTCCAAAGAATACAGAATACGTCCAGATTGATATGGTAGAGCTCGCAGCCCGCGGGCATGCTCTCACGAAGCTTCTTGGCTACCGTGATCAGAAGTCTGTCACCGGACTCTCTTCCGTAACGGTCGTTAAAGATGTGGAAGTCCTTGATGTCGATCAGCACGATCGCCGCCGAAAGGACATCTCTGTCATGGATCAGGGCGTCGAGATCCGAAAGCAGACGATCGCGCGCAAGAAGCCCGGTCAGTGCATTTCGCGAAGAATTCTTCTCGACGTTCTCACGCATCTCGTTCATGGAGGTCAGGTCGAAGATCGTACCGATGATGACCAGCGCCTGCTTACTGCTGTCGTAAACGGTCTTACCGCGGCTGGCGAGCCATCTGATCTGGTCGTCGTTGCCCCATACACGGAACTCGATGGAGAATGTATCTCTTTCCTCGTCAACGAGGTAGGTAAATGTCTCGATAAAACGGCGTCGGTCGTCCTCGACGACTTCCTCGGCCATAAGGTTGATGATGTCACCGGAATAGGACAGCTCCATATCCGGGAAAGCGTCCTTGAGGTTCGGGGAGAACTCGATGATACCGCGCTTCATGTCGGCGGTAAAAGTGATCGCCTCGGAGCCGTCGATGATCATTCTCTGAAGAGAGTTGGCTTTCTTTCTCTCCGTGACATCCATCAGGATACCGATCTTGTAGTGTTTCTGGTCCGGAGACGTGAAATCGAAAACGCCGCAGGAGTGGACCCAGACCTCACCGAGGACCGGAGAAAGGATCCTGAAGTCAAGACCTAAGCCGTCCTTGAGTTCTTTTGCGCCCTGCATGATCGCCACGAACGTGGTCGAATCCTCGGGATTTACGAGATTGCCGATCTCCTTAGAGGCGTGCTGCAGATCTCCCGTCGGGAAATCCAGAAGGTGCGCCAGGGACGAATTGAAACGGCAGTAGTCGGTATCGCTTTCATAGCAGAAAACATATCCGTCGATCGAATCGGAAAGGAGCTTGTCGTAAACGATCTCTCCGAAAGAACTGGTGTAGTCTTCCATCATGCCGAAGATCAGGAGATGGTTCTCCTTCTTTACGACCTGCATGGTCACACGGATATGGTAAAGATGTCCGGAATTGGAATAGATATTGTGTTCAAAGGAAACGATCTTATGGCTTTCTGAAGCGAGATCATAGAAAGCGACCTCGTAGCGTTGCTTCAGAGCTCTCTGCTCCTCGGGATCGGCAAACTCCAAAAAGGCATCCAAAAGCATGTCTTCAGCGGCCACAGGACCCAGGATATCAACCATTCCGCGGGAAAAGAAGAAACGCTGTTCTTTCGGGAAAACAACGAACGTACACAAAGCCACGTTCTCAAGCAAACTGTCTGCTTGCGCCAGAAGCTGCGGATCTAAGCTGATCGACGAATCATATAATGCAGATACAAAGCCGGCATCGTCGGCCACCATATTACTATCTCCCCTTACACACAAGTGTATATACTATTTTAACATTTCCAGCACCTCAGAGTATAGTGCCTTTTTGCTTTCTCCCCACTCCAAAGACAGGGTTTTTGCTATTTCTTTGGTAGACAACCCCTGACTTTCTAAATTTAAAATGCGATTTTTGCGTTCTTCGGGGGAAAGCTCTGTTTTTGTTTCATTTTTCGGTTTCCCCTCAAGGACCAGTACGAATTCTCCCTTCGGCGGGACCTCGTTAAAGTGCTCGATCACCTCGGAAACCGTTCCGCGGACGACCTCTTCGTACTTCTTCGTCAGTTCCCTGCAGGCGGAGATGCGTCGTTCGGACATTCCCGCCGAGGAAAGGTCATTCAGTGTCTTCAGAAGGCGGTGCGGCGCCTCATAAAGGATCGTGGTCACCTGCGTTTCGGAAACGACCGAGATACGCTCCTTTCGGTCCTTTGTCTCGACAGGAAGGAATCCTTCAAAATAGTAGTGTCTCGTATCCATTCCGGAAAGCACCAGGGCGCTGATCCCGGCGACAGGACCGGGAACGGTCGTGACGTCGATGCCTTCTTCGATGCAGAGCTTTACCAGATCTTCCCCCGGATCTGAGATGCTCGGCATGCCGGCGTCAGAGACAAGCGCAATCTGCTGTCCTTCTTTTAAGCGGGCGATGATTTTACTGCCCGCGGATGCTTTATTGTGCTCATGGTAGCTCATGAGTTTCGCGGAAATACCGAAATGCGAAAGCAGAAGCCCCGTTCTTCTTGTGTCTTCACAGGCGACAAGGTCGACGCTGGAAAGAACTTCCACCGCTCTGGGCGATAAGTCCTGCATGTTTCCGATCGGGGTTCCCACTAGATAAAGCATAGGTCAGTTTTCCTCGTTATAGATCTTCTCTAAGATTTCGGTATATTTGCCGTCTTTTTCCCGAAGGATCAGAGGCGGCGTGATCACCGTGCCGGTCATCTTCCCGCCCTTTTTTGCCGACAGCAGGAAAAGCGTCGCTTCCCTGTCGGAAAAAGGATGGACGAAGGTTACTTTCTTCGGCACGAGATTTAATTCCATACAGGTCTTCATGACCTGCGAAAAGTCCTTGGCACGGTCGACAAGAAAGAGATCACCCTGGGAGGCGAGCATCTTTTTACTACAGATAAGGAAGTCCTCTACCGTGCCGTGCATCGCGAAACGCGCTTCCTGAAGTTCCCTGCTGTGGATCTTTTCGGAAGTGACGGGGCCTTCTTCCGCTTTTCGATAAGGCGGATTCATAAAGACGGCGTCGTAGACGTTTCCGGGCACTTCCGTATCCGGGATCTGCCGAAGGTCTTTCCGAAAACCCCTGACGCGGTCGGAAAGACCGTTCAGTTCGATGTTTCGAAGGAAGATCTCCGCGGCCTTTTCCTGGCGCTCGACTCCGTCGATCTTAATGTCTTTTCTTCTTGCGGCAAGAAGCACGGATCCCGCGCCACAGTTGGTCCCGAGTTCCAGGACTCTTACCGGGCGGGCCTTTCGGATGCGAAGGTTTTCGGAAACGAACCACGAAAGAAGGACGGTATCTTCACCGAACCGAAATCCGTCTTTGCTCTGTATCAGGGAAAAGCCGGCTCTTCCCAAATCCTCCAGTGTCTCTTCTTTTTTCGAATAAATATCCAAGATCCGAAAAACTCCTTACCACGAAAAAGAGATCTGGTCCCCGATTAAGAGGATCAGATCCCTCGACTTTACATCATATAAGACGATCAGCCCTGAGAAATCGCGCCAGCCGGGCAAGCAGCCTCGCAGGAACCGCACTCAAGACAAACGTCCGGGTTGATCTCGTACTTGCCGTCACCCTGAGAAATAGCGCCAACCGGGCACTCTCCCTCACAGGAACCACAAGACAGACATGCATCAGAAATTACATATGCCATATTATTTTCCTCCTTTTACTGGTCTACAAGTTCATTTAACACTATTTTTTCTTTTTTGTAAATGAACGTTTTGTTAAATTCAATTCTCAGGTTTTTCGCCCTGATTTTTCTCGCTCTGCTGCTTCTTTTTCGGGCAATCGTTCTTGCACTGCGGCTGCGGCGGATTGACCAGTGAAACCTCAGAAGCCTCATATACCTGCATTTCCGTTTCTTCTTCCTTTTCGAAACGGACCGTTACCTTTTCTTTCAGAAGATCCGAGTAGATGACGACGCCGATACCGTCCGGAGTCCTTACCTTCTTTCCGACCTTCGGAACACGCTTGTTAGCGTCCTCATAAGCCGCCTGCTCATAGGAAAGGCAGCACATCAGTCTTCCGCAGGTACCGGTGAGCTTTGTCGGATTCATCGAAAGGCCCTGGTCCTTTGCCATACGGATCGTGACCGGAAGGAACTGGTCGAGGTACGAGCAGCAGCAGAGTTCTCTACCGCAGATGCCTAAGCCTCCGACCATCTTTGCCTGTTCACGGGAACCGATCTGACGAAGCTCGATACGTGTTCGAAAGCACGATGTCAGGTCCTTTACGAGTTCACGGAAGTCGACACGCTTATCTGCCGTAAAGTAGAAGGTGAGCTTTCTTCCGTCAAAGGAATATACCGCCTCGACGAGTGTCATCGGCAGTTCTCTGTTTTCGATCAGTTCGAGGCACTTTACAAAAGCACTTCTCTCTCTTTCTTTCTTCTCCCGGTAGTGTTCCATCTCCTTTTCGTCCGCGAATCGCAGAACGGGAAGGATCGTGTCATCCACTTTATCGTCCGGAAGATCGAATGGTTCATCTACGACAAAGGCAATGTCCTGTCCGAGTGCCGTATTGACCATTACCGCGTCGCCTACGGACAGCTTCAAGTCCCCTGCCAGGAATCGGTAGGGCTTGCCGGCGTCGTGGAAACGCAGATTTACAACCTTAGCCATTACTATTCTCCTTTTTCAATGCCAGAAGCATCCGGCATACGATCATTTCAAAATTTCCATTTGCCTTAAAGGCCTTTTGCGCGGTCGTCAATATCGCGTTGCACTTGGCGATCTTCGCCGCGTCGAAGTGATTCTTCTTGATCACCGTGACCATCTTATCTTTTTTCGCTTCACCATGCAAGCACGGCGAGTCCGGGACCGTCGCGCAGATGGCCATCTCGTCATAGACCATGCTCATAAGAGACAGGATATCCGGGAAGTGTTCCCTTTCCTCGTCGAAGAAGTTATAGACATCCGTCAGAAGCTCCGTTCTCGAGATCTCCGGGAGCCTTAAGATCAGGTCGGAGACCTCTTCCCAGTCGGAAATGAGCCAGTTGCTTTCCGAAAGGCCGAGGGCGTAGCCGATGACGCCGTTACTGAACTTCGCGTAAAGCTTGGCGTCCTCTTCCGAAAGCTCCTCGTTTCTTTTACGAAGTACCTCGTAGACCTCTTCTTCCTTATTCGGAAGAAGTCTTACCGATACGGTACGTGACAGGATCGTCGGCAGGAGCTTGGATTCATCGGATACGGTCAGGATGAATACGACGTGCTTCGGCGGCTCCTCAAGCGTCTTAAGAAGCGCGTTCTGGCCTTCTTCTGCAAGTCCGTCCGCGTCGATCAGGTAGACCTTTCTTTCCGCGATCTGCGACATGATGCCGACATCGGAAAGGATCTTAGACCTTACGTCCGCGACCTTGATGTTCTTCTCGCCCGAAGGCAAAAGGAGTTCTTTGTAGTCCGGGTGGGTGCCCGCGGAGATATACGTGCAGTTCGGGCACTTGCCGCAGCCGCCGTCATTTGTGGGGTGGCTGCATAGTAGTCCCTTGGCAAACTCGCGCGCGAGTGTCTTTTTGCCGACGCCGGAAGGTCCCACCAATAAAAAAGCGTGCCCCGGTTCGCTTAGAAGCGAAGCCCCGAGGCGCTGTTTTGCTTCATTTTGTCCGATCAGTTCCGAAAATGCCATGCGGTCACATCTTTTCAAAATGCTCGACAGGCACGACAAAGACCGTCGCTCCGCCGACTGTGACATCGACCGGATACGGGAGAGTCGCGCCGCCCATCATCGAAGGCGCGAGATTCGTATTGATCGCCGACTGGCGCGAGGAAGAATACTTACGGATCAGATCCAGTACTTCCTGACACTTCTCATCCTCGACAACGATCATCAAGGTCGTGTTGCCGGAACGAAGGAAGCCGCCGGAAGAATTGAGCTTGGTAACACGGAATCCGGCTTTATTCAATTCGGCCATCAGGCGCGGGGAATCCTCATCGTGAACGATCGCAAATACCAGTTTCATTTACCGATCACCTCCCAGACAGTCTTTCTGATCTTCTTATAGATCTCTTCAGGTGTATCCAGCGCGGAAAGCACCTTGAACCTTTCGTCTTCTTTACTTCTTTCCAGATAGCCGTTTCTGACTTTCTGCATAAACACAAGGCCTTCGGCTTCGAGACGATCCTCTTCGTCGGATCTTCCGTGGCGTCTTCTGTAGGCCGTCTGCTCGTCCAGATCGAGAAGGAACGTGATGTCGGGCTTGATGCCGTACGCGCTCCAGTTATTGAGGAAATCCACATCTTCCAGTTTCAGTCCTCGGGCGTATCCCTGATAAGCGATGGTCGAATCGAAGAAACGGTCGCAGATAACGACTTTTCCGGCATTTAATTCCGGAATGATCTTTTCCTTTACGATCTGCGCGCGTGCGGCTTCGTATAAAAGAAGCTCGGTGCGTTCGTCCATCCCGGTATTTGCCTTGTCAAGAAGGATCGTTCGGATCTTCTCGCCGATCACAGTTCCGCCCGGTTCTCTGATCAGTACATACGGAATACCTTCTGCTTTCAGATCGGAAGAAAGAAGCTCGATCTGGGTGGTCTTGCCGCAACCGTCAATGCCTTCGAAGGTAACAAACAGACCTTTCATTACTTCTTTCTCCTCCTTGTTTTCAATCTTCATTATACTTCAATATCAGTCGAGTTTCACGGAATGAATGCTGGCGATCTCGAGCCAGATATCCTTCTCGATACGCTCGTTATCTTTTCTGATATCCTCAACTGTCTCCTCCGCGGGACGGCGGCGGTTCCAGTTCTTCTTCTCGCGATGGTCGTTTCTTCCGGAGCCTCTGTGCTCTCTCTTTTCAAATCCGCCGTTATTTCTTTCACGATTATCGGATCTTTTCGCCTCGCGGTTATCCGCCTTTCTTTCACGGTTCTGGTTCTGGTTTTCCTCACCGTTTCTGTTTGCGCGGTTATAGTTATTGCGATCACGGTTTCCGCCGTAATTTCCGGACTTTCTTCTTCTGTTACGGTTATTGTTGTTTCTCGGGGGCTGCTGGCCGTTTGTGCCTGTTGCCGCCGGCGCGTGATTCACCTTTTTCGGTTCCTGTTCGCTCATTTCTACCTCCACTCTTTATACTTAAAGAGAACTGAATAATTTAATTATATCGGTTTTCCCGTTTCATTCAACTCTGTACTTCGGAAGGATGCCGTAGTAACAGACCTCATCCCGCCATTTTTCGGGGATCTCGCCTGTTCCTTCAAGGAACAGGAGCGGGACCTGCACGAAGCCTCTTTCTTCCATTCTCGGATGTGGGATCGTCAATCGCTCGGTATCCATCTTGATGTCGTCATAGGTCAGGATATCAACATCGATCGTTCTCGGGCCCCAATGGATGATCCTTTCTCTGTGAAGTTCCTGCTCGACCTTCTGGCACGCGGAAAGAAGCTCCATAGGTGAAAGCTCAGTTACGACCTTCAGACAGATGTTCAGAAAATCGTCCTGCTCGGTATATCCGACGGGCTTTGTCTCAAAGACGGGAGACACCAGTTCGACGAAGATGCCTTCATCCGGACGGTCCAAAAGCGCCACCGCGCGGCTTAAGTTTCCGACGCGGTCTCCCATGTTACTGCCCAGTGAAAGATACGCGATACTCATAGTTCGGACTCCATCTCTGCTCTCGTTCGGTCGATGATGACGCTCATGTAGTCAAAATCGCCGTCGATCGGGGCTTTCGGCTTTTGGATCTCGCAGGAGATCTCCTGTACCGCGGAAAAAGCACGCATGACCTTTACGATGATCTGGTAGGCCATGTACTCGATCAGATCGACCGAAGTGCTTTCCACGTAGTTTTTGACCATGGAAAAGACCTTGCCGTAATCGACCGTGTCGGAAAGCTTATCTGTCTTACAGCCCGGGATGTCGGAACATGTCAGGGTAAGCGTGATGACAAAATCCTGGCCGTCTTTTTTCTCCTCGGGAAGAACTCCAGAGAAGCTTCTAAAGCGCATATTCTTCAGTACGATCTTATCCATTCTCTGCCCCTTTCATCGCCAGGTACATCTTAAGTGCCGTAGACGATTCGAAAACATTATGCACACGTACGCAGGCAGCCCTTTTCTCCTGACAGAAGATCGAAACGGCAGCGGTTCCCGCGTCTCTTTGATCTGCAGGGACGCCGTTTAAGATCTCGCCGACGAAGCGTTTTCTCGAAGGTCCGATCAGAAGCGGATAGCCCTTTTCCTGGATCTTCGGGATCGCGGCGAGAAGCTCGAGCGCTTCCTTTGTGTCGGTACCAAAACCGATGCCCGGATCGAAAAGGATCGTGTCTTTTCGGATACCGGCCTTTTCTGCGACTTCCGCGCTCTTTTCAAAATAGCGGAGACAGTCATCTACGATACCGCCTTCTCTTTTAAAGATCTTCTCATTGGTGTAGTTGGCCATGATGACCACGCCGGCCTTGTATTCGGCTACGACCTCGGCCATTTCCGGATCGTAAAGAAGGCCCCAGACGTCGTTGATGATGTCCGCGCCGAACTTCAGGGCTTCCCTTGCGGTCTTGCTCTTATAGGTGTCGATCGAGATCGGGAGATCCACCGCGTCGCGGATGATCTTCAGAGCCGGGATCAAACGGGACAGCTCCTCGTCGGCAGAGATCATCTCGGAACCGGGACGAGTGCTTTCCGCGCCGATATCAAGAAGATCCGCGCCATCCTCGACCAGTTCCTTGGCACGAAGGAGCGCGTGCTCCGGCGTATAGAAATTGCCGCCGTCGGAAAAAGAATCCGGCGTGACGTTAAGGATGCCCATCAGAAGGATCTTGTCCTTGTAGGAAAGAGACCCGTTTCGGATGGTCCATGAAAAAGCAGAAGACTGATCAAGAGCTGTCATCTTACTTCTCCTTTGAAATCAAATGATATTTCTCGGACGGTTGATGAGGGCGAGCGCCTCAGAACGCGTTCTCGCGTCGGAACGGCAACCGCCGCGCATCGCGGATGTGACGGTCTTGCTGCCCGGCTTTCTTACGCCTCGCATCGTCATGCAGAGGTGCTCGGCTTCAAGGACTACGCAGACGGACATCGCGTCGACCGCTTTCTGGATCGTGTCGGCGATCTCGGATGTAAGGCGCTCCTGAAGCTGGGGCTTTCTGGAAAGTGTATCTACGATACGCGCTACCTTCGAAAGGCCCAGGATCTTACCGTCTCTCGGAACATATACGACGTGTGCTTTTCCATGGAAAGGCAGAAGGTGGTGCTCACACATGGAGTAGAACGGGATATCGCCGATCAGGATCATCTCATCGTTATCGGATGTGAAGGTCTTGATGTCCTTTTCGATATCTCTGTGCAGTCCGGAAAAGACTTCGCCGTACATTCTCGCCACACGGTTCGGTGTCTCGACAAGTCCCTCTCTGTCCGGATCCTCACCGACCGCGATCAAGATCTCTCGAACTGCTCTTTCGATCCGCTCAAGGTCCATGCCCTTTCGGCTTTCCTCAGGTACGCGGAAATCGTCATCGTAATTGCTCATTTCTTATTCGCTCTCCTTATTTTGTGTACTTATGTCTGTATTCCATGGGCGTCATGCCCTTCTGTTTTCTGAATGCCACGTTGAAACGCTGCGGGCTGGAAAAGCCCACCTGCGTCGCGATACCGCTGACCTTGATCTCTTTTTGCGTCAGGAGGCGGCACGCCGCTTCGATTCGGATCTGCATGAGATAGTTCATCGGGCTGATGCCGAATTCATCGCGAAAAGCTCTTGTAAAGTAACCCTGGCTCAAGAAGACATATGCCGCGGTCTCCGCAACCGTCACGCCGCGGTCATAGTTTTCGTCGAGATAGTCTCTGGCGATGAGAACGAGCTCTCTGGCCTTGCCGTTTTTGACTCGAAGGCTCTCCTCCCACTCTTCTCGAAGCGCACGGGAAAGCGTGATCAGAAGCTCCATGGTCAGAAGCTGCATCATCATGTCCTTGGCGTACATATCCGAACGGCTCTCGCGCATAATGCGCTCGGCCAGAACGCCGATCGCCTGACGGGATTTACCGGAGATGATCAGGTAGTTGCTGCCGTCACCTACGGCGCTGTCACCCTGGGCAAAATCCAGGAAGTTTTCAAGCGAAAGCGACGCTACGTTTTCCTGAAGGAAAGGGACGGTCGGACCACCTCTTAAACGGCCGTTGGCCATCGGCTGTGTATCCGAGGGCTTCGAAAGCAGCGCCTGCTGTGCTTTTGCGATATCGGACGAAAATCCGAAGTACAGAACGACCATATCGGCAGGACCTTCCACGACACGCACGGAGTGCATGACCTGCGGACGGATGATCAATGTCGTTCCTTTTGTCACCGAAACGGTCTTTCCGTTGATGACGAATTCGCATTTGCCTCTTCTTAAGTAAAGAAGCTCATGAGAGGTGTGACGGCTGGCCGTCGGGAAAGGTGTGGATGTCTCGTAACAATGTTCCGCGCCTTCAAAGACCACCGGTATCGAGCCGGAGGATTCCAGTAAACTTTTTTCAAATGCCGGTAACAGATCTTCGACCATGCTTTAAGCCCCCCTTCTTGTCTTTCGTTTACGGCAGGAACCGGATGTTATCGATATAGATCGCTCCGGAACGCTGTCTGTCAAAAATGGTGAATATGAGATTATTGATCTCCATGTCATCAAAAGATGCCCAGTTCAGTGTGATCGTCTGCCAGCGAAGTCCGATCTGGATCGTCGCCTCTCCGCGGAAGCCGGTGATCTGCATCGTCTTTTCGCACTGATCCGGATTAAAGATATCCAGGCAGATCCTTCTTGCCTTCGAGAACTTAAGAGGCGCCATGACGGACGCATAGGAAAGCACCGGTCCAAACGACAGAAGGCTGTTTTCCGGTTCGTACTCGATACGAAGCGAAGCCGCGCCCTGCGTCTTGTTCATGACCTCACGGAAGATCGTTGCTTTACCCTTCGTGATCTGATAGGTCTCGAGTTTTTCAAAATCACTGTCCCAGGTCTTCTTACCTGTAAAGGTAATGTCTTCGCATGCCGTAAAGGTCAGGTCCGGGCAGTACTCGGACGGGATCTTATCGAAACGGAAAGGAAGTACCGGAAGATCGATACGGTTTCTGAATGTCGCCTGATGCGGGATCGGCGCGTAACCGTAGGTAACGCCTACCGGATCGAGGACATCGTCGTTCCATACCATGACGCGCACGCCATGAAGGATCCTTGCCTGCGCGGGAACATACACGCGGCTTTCGTCACAGACGGAGAAGCCTCTAAGGACGGATTCATTTTCGGAAAGACGCAGACCGTCGACCGTGTTGTCGAAGGAAAGCATGACCTTATTTCCGATCACCTCGACACCGACGCATTCCGGAGACGAAGCCGGCATCTTCGGCGTAAAGTGAAGTCCCAGGGCGATACAGGAAAGTCTTCGACCGATCGTAAAGGAAACGGCCTTATCCGGGATAAGAAGGTCATGCTGGCCCAGGATACCGATCGGCATCGGGAATCTTCTTCGGATCGCGCAGAGTCTTTCGTTGAACTCGACATGACGGAACGGCTCCTCCGGATCCATCGCGTCCGGATGCAGCTGCGTAATGATAAATGACGGCACCTGATTCTTTTCTTCGATCTCACGGGGACCGAATACACGGGCCAGATCGATAAGGAGCTGGCGGACCATCGTGGAATAGAGGTTTCCGATCTGCGCGTCGGATGCGTCCGGCGCGAATACGATACCACGGATACTGGTGTCGCAAAGCGGCGCCAGGCGGTGGTTAAAGAATACGCTCATCATGTCGGAAGGTCCGACGAGCGGACGGTGTGCCGCCTCGGATACGAGAGTATCGGTCATGACCGTCTCTGCCGACGGGATGATGGAATTCAGAAGATCCAGATTGTTTTTCTTCTCGAAATGCTTAAGCTCCTCGGTCGGGAAAGAAAGCGGCGGTTCATCGTCGTTTTCTTCCGATGCGGTATCGGCCTTCTCAGGTTCTTTTTCCGCGGAATCAGACTCCTCGGATTCTTCCGTCTTCTGGCCGCCCTTCTGGTCTTCAAAGGCAAGCGCGCCCTCCGGATCGATCGGTACATCGACCTTCTCTTCATCTTCGAAAACGAAGGACTCTTCGGATGTTTCGTCGTCCTTTAAGATATCGCCGGTCTCGATCGCGTCCTTCTTATCGGTAAGGCGGGCAATGTTCGCGCGCCACCCCTCTTCGTCGAAGTAGAGGTTTCTCTCTTCAAGATACTCACGGATCGCGTCATTACCGTCGATGCTCTCGTGGGAGATCCAGCGGTAGATCGGGGCATACTCTTCTGCAAGGTCTAAGATACCGACCGGATAGTGCAATTGCTCGGCCAGGTGATACGCGTAGGAAAAAGCAACGGACGAAACGCTGGCCAGTTCTTTGGTATCACGGATCCTGATCCACTTGGTGTCATCGATCGTGAAGATCGGATCGTAAGAGAGCTTTTCGATATCATCAAGAGTACCTTTCTTCGGCGAATAGAAACGCAGAAGCGGCATGACATCTTTCTTAAGAGGCGTACGCGGCGCGGCAGTCTCCGCGATAGAAGCCGCGAAAGGCTTTCCGCCGAACATGACCCAGACATCGCCGCATCGGCAGTCTTCGATGGTCACCTGCTCGGTAAGACTATGGAAAACCAGTGTATAGGCGTCGGTAGAGGATCGGTACGCAGGCATCGTGAACTGGAAAGAACCGTCTTCATCAGAAACCGTCTCCAGACTTAAGATGACACCGTAATCCGTATCGAGCTTGGAAACCTTACGTCCGTCCGTCGGGTCCTTCATGACCTCCAGTGTGACAGGGACTGAAGGGGAACCTACTTTTCCTCTCAAAATGATCGGGACACCCTGCTGAAAGACCATGCCCGGAGAGATCCAGGACGGAAGACGTATATCATTCAATTGCGCCATAAAAACGACACCTTTCCAAAATAACTCATTTGAACTCTATTATACGCTAAAAACAACTTTTTCGCATATGAACGTATATATATGAACCAAAAGAATAAAGTGTTCGCTATGTTCGGCGCCCGCGGCCCTCTCTCTTTGAGATTTCCGGGCTTTCGTTTACTGATATATCAGTACGCTTATAAGATGAAACCAGAAAGTAAATAGAATAGAAAGGAGGTGTCGAAAAATGGACGAATCCAAGGTCATCGGAAACGCGATCCGCACGATCCGAAGAGAAAAAGAACTTTCCCAATTCAGCGTCGCCCAGAGATCAGGCATAAACCTGTCCTACTACTGCAAACTCGAGCGCGGTGAAGCCAACCCCTCCATACGAAAGCTCCACGCGATACTTCGCGCCCTTGGCGTTTCGCCCGTCCAGTTCTGCGAGCTGGTCGTTCTGGAATCCGAGTATCTGCTGGTGTCGGCGGACAGTCGGATCGCTTCGTAAAAGATATCAATATTTTGCCCAAAATGTTCCGTTTTTTTGTTTTTCATGTTATCCTTAAGTAGTTGAAATACCAAAATCTTGAGGATAGGAAGCGATATCGGTCATGCTGCCACAGAATGTCGAAAATAACGGAAAAGCGCTTTACGAGGACCTTCACAGAGAAAATCTCGGTGGCGCGACGGCATCTTGCCTGCACTTTTTAGAAGACGGCAACCCCTGCCGCGAGATCGTTCCTCATTATCACGATTTTGTCGAGATCATTTACGGAATCCGCGGCAGGTTTTCTGCGTCCATGGCGGATCGTGATGTCGAGGTAAACGAGGGCGACATGCTCCTGATCAACGTCAACGAGATCCACGCGTTCCGTCATTTCGAGCCTTGCGAGTACTACTGCCTGCAGTTCGACCCGACGCTCTTCTTCTCTTCCCCGGTCTATTCCACCGGCGCGAAGTACATCCTGCCGTTTATCATGTCCACGGCGCACAGCATCGGAAAGAACAGTTCATATTCACTTCTCGCGAAGAAGGAAGACCTTGAGGGCACGAACATTCCGGAGTATATCCGCGACTACCATAAAGAATATACCGAGCGCGCGCCGGGCTTCGAGCTCGCGATCCGCGCCGACATCTGCCGCATTTTCCTGTGGTACTTGAGAAGAATGGAAGAAAACGGCATCTCCATGTACGGAAACGCTAACATCCGTCCGGAAGACATCGTCCGCTTAAATGCCGTCTTAGACTATATCCATGAGAACTATATGCAGCCGGTACTGGCCGAGAAGATGGCAAAGATGTGCAACATGAGCTACAGTTACTTTTCCCGTTTCTTCCGCCACGCGCTGGGACAGACGTTTTCCGACTATCTCCTTTATGTCCGTCTGACAGAAGCCGAAAAGCTCCTGATCACGACATCAAAGAGCATAAGCCAGATCGCTTTAGATACGGGATTCAGTACTTCCAGTTATTTCATCACGCAGTTTAAGAAGCACAGACATATCACGCCGAAGCAGTTAAAGCAGAAGATCGCGTCTTCCGATGCGATCGAAGACTGATCACATCGGAGCAATTACCAGATCGATACCAAAGTCACGGATCTCTTGCGCAAGCTTGGGATCTATTCTTTCGTCTGTAATGAGAACGTCGATCCTTTCGGCAGGAATAAAGGACGATGTCGAATCCTGCTCTAATTTCGTAGAGTCGACCAAAGCCACGATGCGCTTGCACTTTTCCGCGAAGCGCTTTTTAAGTTCGAGTTCGTAGAAATTGTGTCCGGTAAGACCGGAAGTCAGAGAAAAACCGTTGCCGGAAACAAAATAGCTGTCACCGCTGATCCTTCTTAACATCTCTTCGCAGAGAAGTCCCTCGATGGCACCACTGTGCGGACGAAGGACGCCGCCGACCAAAACGGTCCTGAAGTTACTGTTTCTCTGGATCTCCATGGCGGTATGGATACCGTTGGTGACCACGGTGATGTTTTCGAGTGTGTTGATGTAAGGGATCATGTGGAAGGTCGTGGAACTCGCGTCGATAAAGATCGTCTCACCTTCGTGAACGAACTTCGCCGCTTCTCTTCCGATCGCCTGCTTTTCGGCAACGCACATGACCGAACGGAGCATATAGTTCTCCGGGTTGGAAGACTGCTTTACGGAATCGGAGATCCTTGCACCACCGTGAAAACGAACGATCGCGCCTTCACGCTCTAAGTCACGAAGGTCAGATCGGATGGTCGCGCCGGTAACGCCTAAGCTGGTCTGAAGGTCCGTGGTGGATACACGAGTTTCCTTCTCCAGGATTTCCAGGATCTTTTTTCTTCTGTCGACATTGATCATTTCTTTTCACTCCCCGATTTCTATTAGAAACGAAACCTATATTAAAGAGGAAGAAAAGGCTTGTCAATACGATTTCTTTCATTTCCTTTCATGTATTTTCATTTCGGGAAACAAAAGTACAAAAATGATGATTATTTGTTCGATTCACGACGTTTCAGTTCCTCGGCCATCCATCCGGTCATACCGTTCGGAAGTCTCGGATCCATCGGCGTTCCATCCAGAAACATCAGGTTCGACTGTACGCCGTTCATCAGGCAGTGCTGCCCCATCTCGAAACCGAAGTTGATCGAAGCGATGCCTTTGTCCGCGTTTCTTACCCATTCCGGTGTATAGATGAAGCTGTTCTTCATTCTTTCCATACGGGGACGTCTGGCCTCGATCTTTTCGTGACTTACGATCTCATCGCGAAGGCCGTCGGCAAAGAACAGTGTCACGCCGTTTTTCTCCAGTTCATCCATCACATCGTCATCCGGGATCGCGTCGGTTCCGACCGGTACCAGAACGTCGAACTTATCCGGGAAACTTGTGGCCAGGGTAAAAGTAAATCTCGCGCCCGCGGAGTTTCCGAGAAGGAACTTCACGCCGACACCCTCCGTGTGCTTTTCGATAAATGCGTCAATGAGCTTCATGACGGGATCGACATAGGTCTCGTCCCAAAAGCCCGCGCAGCGGCCGTCCTCGAGCTTATACTCATTGGCGATCGGGATCAGGATATAAGCGCCGCCGAGATCTTCCTGATATTTATCGGAAGCATAGTACTCCGCGCCGGTATAGTTGATGCAGGTCTCTCCAACGAGGGCATTGGTCGCGCCATGCAGGAAAATAAGAAGCGGATAGTTCTTTTCCTTCGGATAGCCGTGCTCGGAAGGGTCGAAGAAATAGTACTTCATACCCGCCGCCTCATCGCTTTTAAAGCGGTCGAAATACTTACCTACCTCATATGACGGTTCAGGTGTGATAAAGTCGCCTTCGGGGATCTGATCGATCCAGGAAGCTTTAGAATTTGCCATAACATCCATGCCTCACTTTTTTCGGATTAGTTTAAAGTATGCACTTTTTTCATGGCGTTGAACAGAGGTTTATACCGAAGGTAAAAGAAAAAGGCTGTCTCTTCTTTCGAAGAAACAGCCTTATGGCTGCCGAACTAGGATTCGAACCCAGACAGACGGTGCCAGAAACCGGAGTGCTACCCTTACACAATTCGGCAATGTTGTAAATCAACGGTTGAAAGTATATCAAAAGTCAAAGGTAAGTGCAAGCCCTTTTTGAACCGCGGCTTATGAAAATTTCTCTGATGTTCCGACCGCTCCTTCTTACTTTGAAGACGGACGCTCAGTCGGCATGTCCGGAGCTCCCGGAAGAGGCTCCATAAGGCCCATCTCTTCGGCCTTCTTTCTGACCATCTCGATATCCTTCCAAAGCTTCACACGTTCGTTATTGTTTCTCAGAATATATGCCGGATGGAAAGTCGGCAGGATCAGGTATCCGTTCTTTTCGATAAAAGCGCCTCGGATCTGTGTCATCTTCGCGTTCTTATCGCCCGTAAAGAGTGTGTAGGCGGTCTTTCCGAGAAGGACGATGATCTTCGGTTTGCAAAGCAGGATCTGTGTGCCCAGAAGCTTCTTACATGCCGCCGCCTCCGCGTCAGTCGGAACTCTGTTTTCCGGCGGACGGCACTTAACGACATTGGCGATATGGAAATCCTTTGTTGAAAAGCCCTGTGCGTCTATAAGGAGCTGCAGCAGTCTTCCCGCCTGTCCGACAAAAGGAAGTCCCTGCTCGTCCTCCGTCGCTCCCGGACCTTCTCCGACGAACATAATGGGCGCGACGACATTACCGCGGTAGATAACGACATTCTTTCTCGTCTTCGAAAGCGGGCATGCTTCGCAGGTATTGCACTGCTCTACAAAATCACTCCAGGAAATTTTCATCTGAGAAGCACCAGCGTGACACCGTCATTGGCTTTTGCCCAGTCAGGGTCATTACGGAACGCGGGACATTTCTCGACCATAGATCTGCCGAGTGTTTCAAAAGGACCGAACTGCTCGCCCGGACAGAAAGCCTTGATCCTGCCCTCGCTCTGCATAGTACGCAATATCTCGTGGGTAGCTGTCTTGATCAGGCCGCCCTTTCCCGTCGAACCATATCCGTGAATGATCTTCACCTGGTTGACGCCGACACGACGCAGAGTATTCAGTTCCAACCGTAATTTACGAGTTGCAACATCAACCTTCGGCATGCCTTCTTTGATATTGATGATACTAGCGGCCATAGTTACCCCCATTTTGAAACTTACATTTGTATTATACCACGCGCAGAAGCGTTTTTCACGAGCGAAAATGTGGCATTTTTGTTATAATACGTCCATGAGATTGGACAAATTGCTGGCAAATTCGGGATATGGAACGAGAACCGAAGTCAAAGAACTTCTTCGCAAAGGCCGGGTCATGATCGACGGTGAAGTCATCCGTGATCCGGGCTATTCTGTCACGGAAGAAATGAGTTCTCGTATCACATTGGACGGCGAAACGGTAAAAGGAAGCGAGTACCTTTACTTCTGCCTGAACAAGCCCGACGGATATCTGACCGCCATGAGCGATGACCGTCTTCCCTGTGTCGGCGACCTTCTCCCTTCGAACCTGAAAACGAAAAAGATCTCCCCTGTCGGAAGACTCGATTACCATACGACCGGCGTCCTTCTTCTTACGAATGACGGTGATCTTTCGCATCGTCTTACAAGCCCGAAATGGCACCGCGAAAAGGTCTATCTCGTGACCTATTCCGGAAATGATCTGACCGAGAAAGAGGTAGAGCTTTTCCAAAAGGGAATGACGCTTTGCGAAAAGGGACATCAGCCCGAAAAACTGAAGAGCGCGAAGCTTGAGCTTCTTCCCGACAAGCAGTGCAGACTGACGCTTACCGAAGGAAAAACGCATCAGGTCAAGCGTATGCTCGCGGCGACCGGAAGATCAGTCGAGCTTCTGCATCGTGAAAGCATCGGGACATTAAAACTAAAAGACGGCCAGCTTCCCGGAGAGATGTATGCTCTGTCCGATGAAGATATCCGTCTCTTAAAAGAAGAATAAACCGATCAATCCTCCGTATTCGCGTACGGATAGGTCTTCTCGTATGTAACTCTCATAGTGTCGATATTAGAAAGGACGAATTCGCACATTTCGATCGCCTTATCCAGGTCTCCGCTTCCGGCACCGACGCCGACAACGATCGCGGAATCTTCCTGCTTCCACTGCACATCGAAACCAAGCGACAGCTGATCGACACGGTCACGGATGATGAATCCGTAGATGTGGTCTTCGTAATCCTGAGGCTCCAAAGGATCAAACTGTTCCTGATATTCTTCCGTCATATACTGTACGTAATCGTCGTAGAATCTCGCTCTGGAATACACGTACGGCTCGATCCTCGCGAGGTCTTCCGCGGACCATGTCGCCTTCATCTTTTCGTATTCTTCGTCCATGATCTGAAGGTCGCCGCTGTTGACGTAGACCGGAACACACGGCATATCGAAAAAGAGAAGATCCGGGTGGACGGCCATCATGCTGGTCGCCTTCTGTACCGCGTATTTATCCGTCTGCGCGCCTTCGCTGTTTTCGGAAACGACATCCGCGCTCTGCAGATCCGGATTCTTCAGTTCCGTATACTCGCTGAAAAATGCCGACAGGAAAGCATCGTCGTACTCGAAGTGTCCGATCGAAGCGACACGAAGATCAACTTTCGGTTCGATGAAATAGACCTTGATGAACGCACCGAGGAAAACGATGACCGCGCATACGATGATCGGCACCCACCAGTAGTAATGCCAGATATTCTTCCACTCTTTTGTGGACTTTCCGAGATAGTGCTTGGACTCGATCTCTTCCTTTTCTTCCTGCTGTTTTCTGTCACGCTCACCTGTGGCAATGCTGTAGGCGCAAGCGATATCGGCGAGCTTCTGCTCGTCTTTTTGCGCCCTATAGGTCTTACCGAGTTTCCAGAACTGATCGTCAAGATCCTGCTTGCTCGCCCATTCCGGAAGATCGAAATACGCAAGCGCTTCCGCCTTGGTCATCTTCTCGATGGCCGGATCCGGAAGGACCTTCTCTTTAAGCTCCGGGACCTTATATGTCTTTTCGACTTCCTCTACTGCCTCTTCCTGTTCGGAAATGCCCTGTTTGGACTTGCCGAGGCCTTTGATCTTCTTTTCTTTTTCCTTCATCTTTTTCCTTTTCGAAAAGCACTCTTATTTCGAGGCTTTCATCTCCTTTTTAAATGCTCGGAAATCGGCAAGGGCTGCCCAGCCGATCTTGATGATCTTTTTAATGTTGATGGAGTTCTTTCCGCCCTGACGAGGCTTGAAAGTGATCTCACGAAGTGTGTACTTTTCCTTGTAGTAAGCAAAGAATGTCGTCAGCATAACGTTCGGAAGATTATAGTCTTCTCTGAATCTTCCGACGTACTTATCGACAAGGGAAGATCTCATCAGACGAAACGGCGCGTTACTGTCCTTGACCTTGACACCGAAGTGCAAACGGAGAAGGAAGCACAGGAAATTCTCGACGAACTTTCTGGACTTTCCGTCGCCACGGACGACACGGTTTCCGAGGATCGCGTCATACTCATTTCGAAGATCCCAGAAAGCGGAAAATTCCGCCGGGTTCGTCTGTCCGTCAGAGTCTGTCTGAAAGATATAGTCCGCCTTCTTTTCGATCGCGTACTTATAAAGGGCGATCAACTTCGGACCATGCTGCTTGAGCGTGTCCGGAAGAACTTCGAGTTTCGGATACTTTTCCTTAAGAGAAAGAAGGATCTCATGCGTCTTATCTACGCTTCCGCTGTCAGCGACGACCAGACGGGAACCTTCGCCTTTTCCCTCCAAAACGGGATACCAGGCCGAGATCACCGACTCGATATTGGCTTCTTCGTTATATGCCGGCATGACAATATAAAGATCGTCCATGTTTCTTCCTCCAGTCACATACAATGTATCACTTCAGTACTTTTTTGACCATAGACAGCGCCGACGCGACGACCGCGTCCATGTCGTAGTATTTGTACTCACCGAGGCGTCCGCCGAAGATGATCTTCTCTTCTTTATCCGCGAGTTCTCTGTACTTACCATAGAGCTTTCCGTTCTCCTCATCGTTGACCGGATAGTAAGGCTCATCTCCGGGCTTCCATTCGGAACTGTATTCACGGCTGATGACCGTTTTCGGAAGATCGTTTCCGTCTTCGTCTTTTCCGAAAGTGAACCACTTGTGCTCGATGATGCGCGTCCACGGAGTCTCTCTGTCAGTGTAGTTCACCGCCGCGTTGCCCTGGAAGTTCGGGATATCGAGAAGCTCATTTTCAAAACGCACGGACCTGTACTGAAGGTATCCGAGCGAATAATCGAAATACGCGTCGATCGGGCCCGTATAAACGACCTTATCCGCCATTTCGTTCCACTTCTTTTTGTCGTCGAGATAGTTGGTATTCAGAAGCACTTCGATACCGTCGAGCATATTGTCCACCATCTTGGTGTAGCCGCCCGTCGGGATGCCCTGATAAAGTGCGTTGAAGTAATTGTTATCGAAAGTAAGTCTTACCGGAAGGCGCTTGATGATGAACGCGGGAAGGTCCTTACAGTCTCTTCCCCACTGCTTCTCGGTATAGCCCTTTACGAGTTTTTCGAAAAGATCTCGTCCGATCAGAGAGATCGCCTGCTCTTCAAGATTAGCCGGTTCTTTTCCCGCCATCTCGGCTTTCTGCTCTTCGATCTTCGCCATGGCCTCTTCGGGTGTCACAACGCCCCACATCTTGTTAAAGGTATACATGTTGAAAGGAAGCGAAAAGAGTTCGCCCTTGTAGTTTGCGACCGGGCTGTTGGTAAAGCGGTTGAATTCCGTGAACTGCTTTAAGTACTCCCACACCTCTTTGTTGTTGGTATGGAAGATATGCGCGCCATACTTATGGACCTTGATGCCTTCGATATCCTCGCAGAATACGTTTCCCGCGATGTGCGGACGCTTCTCGATAACGAGCACCTTCTTTCCCGCCTTCTTTGCTTCACGGGCAAATACGGCACCATAAAGGCCGGCTCCGACTACCAGATAGTCATATCGCTTTTCCATACTGATTCGCCTCCCTGTCAGGCCTTTGCGGACGCGGCTTTCTTTCTGTCTTTTCTAATTTTGCGGATCTTTCTTTTGATCTTGAACGTATCCTTAAACACCTGCCAGATATCCTTAAAGCGGATGCGCGAAAAGCCGCCTTCTCTGGTAAATACCAGGCGGATCGGACGCTCGATGATCTTTGCGCCCATCTCGTTGGCGCAGGCCAGAAGCTCGATATCGTAGGCAAAGCCCTTCGTGATGACGCCGGGAACGATCTCTTTTAAGATGTCGGCCTTATAGACCTTGATGCCCGTCTGTGTATCGTGCACTTTCAGACGGAAAAGCACTCGCAGCATCACGTAGTAGCCGAAGCTGATGAACTTTCTTAAGAAGGGGTACTCGAGCTTGGATTCTTTATGCATTTTCGAGCCGATAACAACATCGGCCTTTTCGCTGTCCATATGAGAAAGGAAGTCTTCGAAATGATCCGGTGACAGATCGAGGTCTGAATCTAAAAACGCGATCCGATCGCCTTTGGCCGCCTCTACGCCCTGCTTGATCGCGTAGCCCTTACCGCCGTTTTTCGGATAGGTAACGAGGCGGATACTTGCGCATTCCTCAGAAGCTTTCTTTGCCTGTTCTTCCGTATTGTCGGAGCTTCCGTCGTTGACACAGACGATCTCGAAATCATCGCAGAACGAAGATACGATCTCATTCGTCTTAAGAAGATTTTCATAGATATGCTCGCCCTCATTATAGGCAGGCATTACGATCGAAAACATGTCAGAAGCTCCTTTTTCCATCTTGATGACCGATTCGGCCACTTCCGCATATTTTACCATTTTTTCGACTTCTTCTGCAACGAGGGCAGCTAAATCGAAGTAACAGAAAAGGAGCCGTCTTCTTTTCAAAAGACAGCTCCTTCTGTTTGTTTTTTGTAAAAGATCGCTTTACCGGATCACTAAGATCAGGTGTTCTTTGCGATCCACTTACCGCCACGCTTACTTACAACGTCGAAGATAACAGCTCCGAGCAATACGAGACCTTTAACTACCTGCTGCATTTCCTGAGCAACACTCATGGTGTTCATGCCGAGGTTGATAACACCCATCAGCGTAGCACCGATGATAACGCCAGGAACAGTACCGATTCCGCCGTATGCGGAAGCACCACCGATGAAGCAGGATGCGATAGCGTCCATCTCGTAGCTCTGACCACTCTGAGCGGTAGCTGTCATGAGACGAGCGATGGTGATCATACCGGCAAGAGCTGCCAGGAGACCCATGTTCGTGTAAGCCAGGAAGTATACCTTGTTGGTATTGATACCGGAAAGCTTAGTTGCCTTCTCGTTACCACCTACAGCGTAGAAATAACGACCGACTGTCGTATTTGCCGTGATGTAGGAGTAGAAGAGGATGATCGCGATGACGATCAGGAGAACGTTCGGGATACCCTTGTGCTGGGAAAGTCTGAATCCGAATGCGCCGACAACGACCGAGATGATGATCATCTTGACGAGCCACGGAACAAACTTCTCAACTTCGTATTCCTTCTTAACTCTCTTCGCTCTGTTAGAGACTGTGAAAAGAACGTAGATCGCGATGGCGATCGCCGTAAAGACGAGACATGTTACGTTGAGCTCGAAGTCAGATCCGACCTTGAACATCTTACCGATGAAGTCCGGTACATAGCACTCAGAACCACCGCCGAATACCTTTACAAAAGATGTGCAGTTAGCGATGGAGATCGTCTTACCATTCTTAAGAACCGCAAGGGAAAGACCACGGAAGATCAACATACCCGAAAGGGTTACGATGAAAGGCGGGATACGAACATAAGCGATCCAGAAAGCCTGCCATGCACCGATCGCCGTACCGATGATGAACATAAGGATAACAGCGAGGACCGGGTTCATTCCGTTGTTGACCATAAATACCGCACCGATCGCACCAACGAAGCAGACAACAGAACCGACGCTGAGGTCGATGTTACCACCTGTCAGGATGCAAAGGAGCATACCTGTTGCAAGAACGAATACGTATGCGTTCTGAGCGATAACGTTGTTTACGTTACTCGGCAGGAGCATCGTTCCGTCTGTATTTACCGTGAAGAAAACAGTGACAAGGACCAAAGCGATGACCATCGTGTATTTTCTTACAAATTCTAATACTTTAGTTTTGCTTGAAGAATTCATTATCTCACTCCCTCCTTACATGGCTGTTTCTTCAAGAGCGGGATCTTCATCCCGTGTCAGATGGGAAGCATCATCGGAGTTGATGATCATGGACATGATCCTCTCCTGAGTTGCTTCCTTACCGTCGAGTTCACCAACGAACTTACCTTCACTCATGACATAGATGCGGTCGCACATGCCGAGAAGTTCAGGCATTTCAGAGGAGATCATGATAACGGATTTTCCTTCGCTTACCAGCTGATTGATAATGCAGTAGATCTCGTACTTCGCGCCTACGTCGATACCTCTTGTAGGCTCGTCGAGGATCAGAATATCCGGGCTTGCGAACATCCATTTGGACAGCAGGACTTTCTGTTGGTTACCACCACTTAAGTTACCTACTAACTGTTCAACGGACGGCGTTTTTGTCTTGAGCTTGTTCTTATACTCAACAGCTACCTTATACTCCTTATCGCGGTCAATAACACCGTTGTTGCTGACTGCCTGAAGGTTTGCAAGTGTCGTGTTAGTCTTGATCGGATTGCTCAAGATAAGACCATTACCCTTTCTGTCTTCGGTAACATACGCGATCCTGTTTTTGATAGCGTCTTTAACCGAATTCAGAGTAATCTCTTTTCCGTCTTTGATGATCGTTCCGGAGATATTGTCTCCATACGACTTTCCGAAAATACTCATGGCGAGCTCTGTTCTACCTGCACCCATAAGGCCGGAGATACCGAGCACCTCACCCTTTTTGAGATTGAAGCTGACATCATCAACGATCTTTCTTTCGGAATAGACCGGATGATAAGCTGTCCAGTTATTCACCTCGAAGCATACGTCACCGATATGGCTTTCACGTTTCGGGAAACGATCGGAAAGCTCACGGCCGACCATGCCTTTGATGATCCTCGCTTCTGAACAGTCATCTTCTCCCTTGGTCAGTGTTTCGATCGTCATACCGTCACGGATGACCGTGATCTTGTCTGCGACATAAGAGACTTCGTTCAGTTTGTGCGAGATGATGATCGACGTCAATCCCTGTTCTTTAAACTTAAGCATGAGATCCAAAAGATGTTTGGATTCTGTTTCGTTCAAAGAAGATGTCGGTTCATCAAGGATCAAGAGTTTCGCGTTCTTCGCGAGTGCTTTGGCGATCTCAACAAGCTGCTGCTTGCCGACGCCGATATCTTTGATCAACGTACGGGAAGATTCCGAGAGTCCGACGACACGAAGGAACTCGTTACTCTTCGCAAACGTTTCATTCCAATTGATATGATAGCTTGTACCACGCTCATTTCCGAGGAACATATTCTCACCGATCGTCAGATACGGGACCAGTGCGAGCTCCTGGTGAATGATTACGATACCTTTTTTTTCACTGTCTTTTGTTCCGAAAAAGTGGCACTCTTCTCCATTGTAAAGGATCTCACCCTCATACGATCCATGTGGATGGATACCACTGAGAACTTTCATCAGAGTAGATTTTCCGGCGCCGTTCTCCCCGACGATGGCATGTATCTCTCCTGGTTCTACCTGAAGATTAACATTGTCAAGTGCTTTTACACCCGGAAATGTCTTCGTGATGTTTTTCATTTCCAGCAAATAGTCTGCCAATGTCATTCCTCCTTCACTTTAAGATAATCAACAGACTTGCATGAATTGTCCCCTTCCATCCCTTGCCAAGATGAAAGGGGACTCTTTCACACTAGTTTAGTTCGATCGATTTAACCGGATCAGGAAGCCAGTTCAGCCTCTGTGTAGTAACCGGAATCGATAAGGATCGTCTTATAGTTGTTAGCATCTGCAAATACAGGTGTGCAGAGGAAAGACGGAACAACCTTAACGCCGTTGTCGTATGTTTTCTCATCATTTACCGGTACTTCCTTACCGTCCATGATAGCCTTAACCATCTCAACAACCTGCTTAGCCAGGTCACGTGTATCCTTGAATACGGACATGGACTGCTTGCCGTTGATCATGTTCTTTGTGTTAACTACGTCACAGTCCTGACCTGTGATGATCGGGTACTTACCTGTGTAGTTAGCTTCGAGAGAGTTAGCAACACCAAGAGCTGTGGAGTCGTTGGAGCACATAACAGCGTCGAGCTGTGTGCCATCAGCGTAGTTAGCTGCGATGATAGCGTCCATTCTGTTCTGAGCGTTCTCTGTCTTCCAGCCTGCTGTAGCAACCTGTTCGAAGTCTTTCTGACCGGACACAACTTTGAGCTTACCAGCGTCGATGTAAGGATTCAGAACATCCATAGCACCGCTGAAGAAGAAGTTAGCATTGTTATCTGCCGGGTCTCCTGTAAAGAGCTCGATGTTGAACGGGCCTGCAGCATTGTCGAGATCCAGCTGATCGCGGATATATTCGCCCTGGATCGTACCAACTTTGTAGTTGTCGAATGTTGCGTAGTAAGAAACTGCATCAGAGTTCATGATAAGACGGTCATAAGCGATAACCGGGATATCCTTCTCTTTTGCTGTGGCAAGTACAGTACCGAGAGAGTCACCATTGATAGCTGCGATAACGAGAACCTTACATCCACCGTTGATCATAGATTCGATCTGGTTTACCTGTACGGAAATGTCATCGTTTGCATACTGAAGATCTACTTCAAAACCAGCAGCCTCCAGCTCTTTCTTCATGTTGTCACCATCCTGGTTCCATCTCTGAAGGGACTTTGTCGGCATGGATACGCCGATCTTCTTGCCGCCTGACTTCTTAGAAGAACAACCTACTGCTACAGAGAACAGCATAGCGCCTGCCAGAAGTACACTCAAAAACTTCTTTCTCATTTTTTTCTACCTCCGTAAATTTGCTTTCGCAATTTAATCGCATATACAGATTAGCACAACATCGAACATCTGTCACAACAAAATCGAAAATTTTTCGCGGTTTTTGTTCCTTTATCACAACCGAATATCAAGTGAAGTTGATAAAAAAACGTTTTGCTCTGATCAGATCTGAAGTTCTTCCTGGCTGTCGACCTTCTTCTTTCCACGGAGATCAAGTTTGTGATAACTGCCGTCCGAATCGAGGAAATGACTTCTTACCGTATCCTCTAATTCAACGTTCAGGACTTCCATGACACGGGCCTTGCAGTCCGGATCTTCCACAGGGAAAAGAAGCTCGACACGACGGATCAGATTTCTCGGCATCCAGTCGGCAGACGACAGGTAAATATCTTCCTGTCCTTCATTATAGAAATAATATATACGGGAGTGCTCAAGGAAACGTCCCGTGATCGAACGTACGGTGATATTCTCAGAAAGACCCGGTACCCCAGGACGCAGACAGCAGATACCACGGACGATCAGATCGATCTTTACGCCCGCGCAGGATGCTTCGTAGAGCGCGTCAATGATCGACGCGTCGACAAGAGAATTCATCTTCGCGATGATCCTTGTCTGCTTGCCCTTCTTCGCGTTCTTTGTCTCCTGCGAGATCTTTTCGAGGAAATAGTTCTTCATCTTCGTCGGCGCCGGAATCAGTCTTCTCCACTCCGGCGGTTCACTGAAGCCGGAAAGTGTATTAAAGAATTCAGAAGCATCGACACCGAATGTTTCCGACGCGGTGAAAAGACCGATGTCGGTATAGATCTTTGCCGTGATGTCGTTATAGTTACCTGTCGCCAGATGCAGGTATCTTCTAATACCGTCTTCTTCATCTCTTACGACGAGCGTGATCTTACTATGGGTCTTTAATCCCACAAGACCATAGATAACATGGCAGCCGGCTTTTTCAAGCATCTTCGCCCAGTTGATGTTGTTCTCTTCGTCGAATCTCGCTTTGAGTTCAACAAGTACCATGACCTGCTTTCCGTTCTGCGCGGCTTCGGCCAGAGACTTGATGATCGGAGAACTGCTACTTACTCGATAAAGTGTCTGCTTGATCGCGAGGACCTTCGGATCCTCGGCGGCCTGACGGACGAATTCAACGACCGGATCAAAGGACTCGTACGGGTGATGTACCAGGCGGTCCTTCTGGCGGATCGCGTCGAAGATGTTCATGCCTTCCGGGAACATCTTCGGCTTTGCCGGACGGAAGGAATGGTAACAGAGTTCCGGAAAATCGTCGCAGACTTTGCCGTATACTTTCATAAGGAATGTAAGGTCAATAGGACCTGAAACAGAGAATACATCCTTCTTCGAGATCTTAAGAGATGTTGTCAGAAGCTTTAAAAGTCTCGGGTCGAGTTCTTCGTTGACTTCCATGCGGATGATCTCTCCGAAGCGGCGCTTTCTGACCTGCTCCTCGATCTCCTTGAGAAGATCTTCTGCCTCATCTTCGTCGATATCAAGATCGGCGTTTCTCATGACACGATAAAAACCGGATGCCAGAACCGTCGATCCGGAGAACAGCGAAGAAAGGTTCGCCTGGATGATCTTTTCGATCGGTACGAAACAAATGCCCTGCGAAAGGTGCATTTCGAAAAGTCTCGGAACGACCGTCGGGACCTGGATCGTGGCAAAGCGGTATGCGGGATCGATGACCTTGCCCTTCTTTTCCTGCTTTAAGATCCTCGCCTGCTTGTCTTCTTCGGACTCGTCGATCAGGACGCACAGGTTCAGCTGGCGGTTATAGATCAAGGGAAACGGACGGGAGCTGTCGACAGCCATCGGTGTCAGGATCGGATACAGCGTCGATCTGAAGTAATCGTCGCAGACTTCCTTGGCGCGGTCGTCGAGATCCTGGTAGTCGCTGATGAAGATGTTATGGTTCTTAAGAGACGGGACCAGAGATCTGGTATAGGTCGAATACATCAGGGCCATCGCGCCTCTCGCCTTCTCGTCGATCTCGGAAAGCTGCTGCTTGACCGTTCTTCCGGAGATGTCGAGCTCGTCGTATTTGACGCTCAAAAGGTCACGAAGCGAAGCGACACGGACGATATAGAACTCGTCCATGTTCGACGCGGTGATCGAAAGGAATTTCAACCTTTCCAGAAGCGGATTCTTCGTGTCTCTCGACTCGAAAAGGATACGGTTATTGAATTCCAGCCAGCTTAACTCACGGTTGAAGTAGCGGTTCGAATCAGCTTCGATATCGGCATTGTCCATCGCGGAATGCGCGACCTCCGTGGATACTCCCTGGAGCTTTTTTTCTTTCTTTTCTTTCTTTGTACTCATCTGATCTGCCTCCGGACACGCAAGAATGCTTTCACTGAGAAGAACTGTTCGAATAGGTCGGTGTGGCTTTCGAAGAACCACTTATCGTACGTCATGTCGTACATGGTGTCACCGCTGATGATCATGCCCTCGGGCGTCATCGAAACGGAGATGTCGCGAAGCTTCTGTCGGTGAGATCCGTCCAAGGCATCCGCAAGGCGAAGTATCGCGGTGAGTTTCGATACAAGTACCTGATCTTCCGTCGGGATCTCGCCGTAAAGAGCGTCCTGATAGAAGTTCGGGTCCGTGTAGAATCGTCCGACCATGGCGACGATCTTTCTTTCCTCATCGGACATACCGATCAGCTCCGTCCTATCGATGATGCTGTAGGTCGAAGGATTCGGATTGGCGATGTTGATGAACTTTCCGAGTTCGTGAAGAAGAGCTGCAACACGAAGGAGCGTTCTTTCACGATCGTGCATGCCGTGAAGTTTTTTGGTCGCGTCGAAGATCGCGATCGCCGCACCCTCGACGAACGTGATGTGCTTCTTTTCGGATTTATATCTCTTCGCCACATGACGCGCCGCCGAGATCAGGTCCTGCTGCGGATCGATCACGAGGTCGAGATGCTTATGTGACCACGCGTAGTCATACATAACGCCTTCGGTCAGGGACGCGTCCGGCATATGTACGCCGTCAACTCCCATATAGTCGAGCATCTTCTTGACCATGAGCGCGGTCGGAAGAAGTAGCGGCGCGGTAGAAGGCTTGATGTCGAGTTTTCTCGAAAGAGCCTCGGAAGATGTTTTCAAAAGCGAATCAACGAGTGCGTCAAAACGGTCTCTTTTGATGTAGCAGTATTCTCTCGGAGACTCCCCCGCCAGTGCTTTGATAAAGCCCATATCACTTCCGAAAACGATGAGGTTTTTGTACTTGATGTTCTTCGGTTCGATCGCGTGATACTCTGCCAGATCCTGCGAGATGAATTCCTCGAGGACCTCGGTGTAGTGCGTCGTCTGCTTGGCAAGGTCGGAAAGAAGTTCGCTGACGCGAAGCGATCCGAGACGCGTGTTCTGTGAAAAGACGAGGTCGGACTTATCGTAAAGCGTTGCTTGCATGCTGCCCGCGCCGATATCAAGGACCATTGTTCCTTCCGAGACGAGCTTGGCGAAGTTCGGCTGGCTCTCCTTAACGGCGAGGTTATGGAAATATCTTTCCTGCGCGTTATCTAAGACCGTCACTTTGATGCCGGTCTGAACACGGATCTGCTCGATGACCATCGCTCTGTTTTTCGCCTCGCGAAAAGCACTGGTCGCCACGCAGATGACTTCCTTGATCTTATATTCCTTGATCTTTGCGGCAAAGCCCGAAAGGACATCGACGATCTCCCCGGCAAGATGCGGCGGGATGATGCCTTCGGAATACGCGCGCGATGTGGAAGAGAGATATTTTCTTACCGACTCGATCTCTTTCGGAGTCTGCTTATCTCCCAATTCGAATATCTTAAGTCTCAGGGACAAAGAGCCCAGATCGATCACTGCCAACAAGGTCTTTTTGCTCATTACGGGACTTCTCCTAAATTCTATTGATTATTTTTCCAGTATATCCTGTAAAAATGGATATTCCGTGAACAACCAAAATCAGAGTTTTTCGTATGCTTCGATGACTTTTTCCGTCATCTCTTTTGTGCCGAGTACATTGGTGTCGTCAGAAGACGCGATATCCGTCGTTCGGAAGCCCTGGCTGAGGACGGACCTTACGGCCTTTTCGATCTTCTCCCCTTCTTCCGGAAGACCGAGGGAATAACGGAGCATCATGGCGGCGGAAAGGATCGTCGCCAGAGGATTGGCGATGCCTTTTCCCGCGATGTCCGGCGCGGAGCCGTGGACCGGTTCGTACATGCCCGGGGTACCCGGGGTTCCGAGTGACGCGGACGGGAGCATGCCGATAGATCCCGTGATCATGCCGGCTTCATCCGAAAGGATATCGCCGAACATGTTGCTCGTGACGATGACGTCCATGGAACCCGGACGACGCAGAAGCTGCATCGACGCGTTGTCGACATACATGAACTCAACGGATACTTCCGGATATTCGGGAGCGATCTTCTCCGTGACTTTTCTCCAAAGACGCGATGTCTCGAGGATATTTGCTTTATCGACGACCGTGAGCTGCTTTCTTCTCTGCATCGCAGATGTAAATCCGACACGCAGGATCCTCTCGATCTCTGCTTCACTGTAGGTCTCGACATCGAATGCTTCCATGCCCTTCGGTGTTCCGTCCGGGAGGCACTCGTCCGATTTTTCGAGACCGCGTTTTCCGAAATAGATACCGCCGGTCAGTTCTCGAACGATCAGGATATCAACGCCGTTTTCGACAAGATCCGGACGCAACGGGCTCGCGCTCTTAAGTTCCGGAAACAAGATCGCAAGACGCAGGTTCGCGTACAGGGCAAGTTCTTTTCGAAGACCTAAAAGAGCGGCCTCCGGGCGGGACTTTCCGGGGAGGTTATCCCACTTCGGTCCGCCGACCGCGCCCAGAAGCACAGCGTCGCTTTCTTTCGCGATGCGAAGGGATTCCTCAGGGAGCGGTTCCCCGTAGGTGTCGATGGCAATGCCGCCCGCGGAAACTTCCGTGAAGACGAATTCGTTTCCACTTTTACTTGCAACTTTTTGAAGCACTTCACAGGTACTCTTCGTCACTTCCGGTCCGATCCCGTCGCCGGGGATGACCGCGATTCTAAACACTGCCATATCTTTCACCTCACTTACTGAAGTTTTGTTTTTGTGTAACCGACAAGTCCTTCGCTGCTGATGATCTTTTCGATGAATCCGGGAAAAGCACTTGCCTTATATACTTTTCCGCTCGTGATATCTTTGATCTCTCCACTGTCGGTGTCGACTTCGATTCTATCTCCATCGGAAATGCCTTCGGATGCCTCCGGACACTCGAGGATCGCAAGACCGGTGTTGATGCTGTTTCGATAAAAGATCCTCGCAAACGATGGTGCGATCACGCAGGAGATGCCGCTCGCTTTGATCGCGACCGGGGCGTGTTCACGGGAAGATCCGCAGCCGAAGTTACTGCCGGCCACGATGATGTCACCGGGCTGGACCTTCTTACTGAAATCGGGATCCAGATCCTCCATGCAGTGCGCCGCGAGTTCTTCCTTAACAGATGTATTTAAATATCTTGCCGGGATGATGACGTCGGTGTCGACGTTATCGCCGTATTTGATGACTTTTCCGGAAAACTTCATGTCGTTACCCTTCTTTCTTCTTTATGCAAGTTCCGCGGGGCTTGCGATATATCCCGCGATCGCGGACGCGGCGGCGACTTCTACGCCGGCCAGGTAGACCTCGGATTCCTTATGTCCCATTCTTCCGACGAAGTTTCTGTTCGTCGTCGAAACGCACTTCTCACCTTTTGCCAGGACGCCCATGTGACCGCCGAGGCAAGGTCCGCATGTCGGCGCGGAAACGACGCATCCGGCGTCAACGAAGATCTCGAGGAGACCTTCGGTCAGGCACTGCTTATAAACTCTCTGCGAGCCCGGAAGGATGATCGCGCGGATACCTTCCGCAACGTGACGACCCTTCAGGACGGCAGCTGCTTTTTTCATATCTTCAAGACGACCATTCGTGCACGAGCCGATAACGACCTGGTCGATCTTGATCTGATCGAACGTTCCGACCGCGTGAGTATTGGACGGAAGGTGCGGGAAAGATACCATCGGAGATACTTCCGAAAGGTCGATCGTGATGGTCTGTTCGTATTCGGCATCCGGGTCGGCAAACAGCCATTCCGGCGCTGCGTTATAGCCACCTTCGACACGTGCGTCGAGATATTCGATCGTCTTTTCGTCGACCGGGAAGATACCGTTTTTCGCGCCGCACTCGATCGCCATGTTGCAGATCGTCAAACGATCCGCCATCGACAGTTCCGCGACTCCCTCGCCCGTAAACTCCAAAGATCTGTAGAGCGCGCCGTCGACACCGATCATTCCGATCAGATAAAGGATGATGTCTTTTCCCGAAACGTAGGGATTGAGTTTTCCTTTCAGTTCGACGCGGATCGCTTCCGGTACACGGAACCAGGTAGATCCCGCGGCCATCGCGCAGGCGAGGTCCGTCGATCCGACACCCGTGGAGAAAGCGCCGAGCGCGCCGTATGTACATGTGTGGGAATCTGCGCCGATCACGGCAAAGCCCGGAAGGACAAGTCCGTTATCCGGAAGGATGACGTGCTCGACGCCCATTCCTTCTTCGCCCTGTTCGTAGTAATACTTTATGTTCTGGGATCTCGCGAAATCGCGCATACGCTTACATTGTTCCGCGGACTTGATATCTTTATTCGGAGCAAAGTGATCCGGGACCATGACGATCTTTTCCGTATCGAATACTTTTCCGAACGAGTTCTTTTCGAATATATCGATCGCCGGTGGCGTGGTGATGTCGTTTCCGAGGAGCAGGTCAAGCTTTGCCTCGATCAGGTCGCCCGGGGCGCAAACCTCTTTTCCCGCGTGCTTGCTGAGGATCTTCTGTGTCATTGTCATGCCCATATCGACTACCATCCTTTCGATATCGCCTTATGTATTTATGTTACTTGCAAAACAAACTTCACGCAATAAAGAAACGGTAAGGATTGTTTAGAATTCTTTACTTCTTTTTTCTATGATATAATGCATCTATAAAAGCCCAAAAGGAGTTGCGGTCGATGAGTAAGTTTAATATGTTACAGAACAACGGGAACATGTATAACCCGACGACAAATGCCAATGTTCATGACCTGACAGAAGAAGTTGCCCAGATGAAAGGCGAGATCGAGCGCTTAGACCTGATCACCGAAGCCATGTGGACTTTTCTCAAGGAAAAAGGATTTACTGAAGAAGATCTGGTGAAGACCATCACCGAACTGGACGAAGCTAAAAAGCAGAAAAAGAAAGCGCTTGAAGACGGCGAAAAGCAGGAGCAGATGCTCTGCCCGTACTGCCACGTTCCGCTCCAGAATAACGGAAAGATCGCTGACCGCTGCATCTACTGCGGACACGAGATCATCACGAGTCCTTTTAAATAATTTCGAATAAGGAAACCAAAGGAACTCTTTTCTCATGCCTTTGATATCGGTAAACAAAGTATCGAAGTCTTACCATTCCAGGCTGTTGCTTGACCATGTCTCTTTTTCGATCGAACGCGGCGACAAGATCGCCCTGATCGGCAGCAACGGCACGGGTAAGTCTACCCTTTTTAAGATGATCCGCGGCGACGTTAAGCCCGATGAAGGCGAGGTCCTTCACCACGGTACCGCCATCGCGGGGTATTTGACACAGAACATGGAAGAACTCGACATGGGCGGCAACATCCTCGTGTCCGAGGAGATCCAGAACATCGAAGATAAAATGCGCGAAGCGGAGTTTAAGCTCGCGACGGCCGACGCCGCCGAGTCCCAGTCTCTTCTTCGCACCTACGAACAGTTAACTTCCCGTTTCGAAGCCTTGGGCGGCTACGATTACGAACCCAGGATGAAGGCTGCCCTGGCAGGTCTGGGTCTCACGGATATCGACTTTACGCGCGACATCAGTTCTTTTTCCGGTGGCGAGAAAATGCGCATCTGCCTGGCCCGCCTGATCGTATCGCGTCCGGATATCCTTCTTCTCGACGAGCCGACCAACCACCTGGACACCGACGCGCTCGAATGGCTCGAGGGCTTCATCCGTTCCTACGGCGGCGCGGTCCTTCTCATCTCGCATGACCGTTACTTCATCGACAGAACGGTAACGAAGGTCTTAGAACTTGAAAACAGCACCATCACCGCCTACCGCGGAAACTATACGGACTATAAGGAACAAAAAAGACGTTTCATCGAAGACCAGAAGCGCCTCGTCGCTAATTTGGAAAAAGAACTTGTCCGTCAGGAAGGTGTCACGCAGACCATGCTCTCGCACCGAAACATCTCCGGCTATCACGCCAGAGAAAAGGTCGTCGAGAAACTCTCCGACAGACTCGCTTCCGAAAGAAGTAAACTCAAGGGCGGTCCTCTTCAGATGAGCTTTAAGCTCATGCCGGAAGTAAGAGCCGGAGATCCCGAGAAGATCCTTCTTCAGACAAGAAATCTCGGAAAGACTTTCCCCGACGGAAAAGTACTGTTCCGCGATGTCAACTTCGAGATCAAGGCATGCGATAAGATGTTCCTCGTCGGACCGAACGGCTGCGGAAAGACCACGATGCTTTCCCTCCTTCTGGGGAGGATCAGCGAGTTCGACGGCGACGTTCTGATCAGCGGATCTTCAAGGATCGGCTACATGGGACAGTTCGTGCCGTTCGAAGACGAGACGAGAACGATCCTCGATGAGCTGATGGAAAGATCCGAGCTCGGCGAGACCGCCGCGAGAAACCTGCTTGCGCGTTTCGGATTCCGTGACATCGACGTATATAAACAGATCTCCGTCCTTTCGGGCGGCGAAAGATCCAGACTCTTCCTCTGCTGTCTTCTCGAAGAAAAGCCGGAGCTTCTCTTCCTCGACGAGCCGACGAACCATCTGGATATCGAGTCCCGCGAAGTTCTCGAGGACGCGCTTGCCGACTATAACGGCGCTATACTGGCTGTCAGCCACGACCGTTACTTCATCGAAAAGTGCCAGAGCAAGATCATCGGCTTCTTCGGAGATCACGTTGAGCAGTTCGATAAGTACGAGTTCTACCGAAGAAAATACAGGACCTTCGTCGCGGACGAAGAAACCAAGCGCGCGGCAGTGCTTTCCGAGCAGAGACGAGAGGAAAAGGAGCGCCGTGAAGCCGAAAAGAAAGAATCGGCCGATCAAGCGCCAAAGGCTCCTGTCGTTAACCGCGCCAAGGAAAGAAAAGAGATCGCCAAGAGAAAAGAGCGCATCAAGTACCTGGAGAAGACGATCGCGGAACTTGAGGAGGAGCAGAAAACTCTCGAAGCTTCCTTCGGCAAGGACACTACGAAAGAGGACTACGACCGCTACGCGAAAAACAGCGAGACGCTCGAAGAAATGTACGCCGAGTATATGGAACTCGAGAACACCTGAGTCTTTTGATAAAACAAGCAAAAAGAAAGCCGCCTCATTTGAGACGGCTTTTGTCTTTTTCATTTTTTCGATCGATCTGATCAGCTTCTCTTTTCGAACATCATCTTGCCCGAAGAGTATGCGTAACGGACGCCATAGACCGGACCGCCCGGATAAGCTTCCTCAAGAAGTTCCCGCTTCCAGCCGAGTGAAAGTGCTTTATCCACGGTAAGACCCATGCTTGCGGATCTTGCTTCGAGAAGCTCGGATACGGTTACGAATGTGTAGCCCTTCTCTTTCAAACCGGCGATCATCTTGTCGAGAGAGTCCGCCGTGGACTGGTGCGAGTCGTGGAGAAGTACCATGGTTCCGTCGGATGCGTTATCGATAACGAACTGCGCGGTGTAGTCCGGATCACCGAGCGCCGGCTTCTGCCAGTCGGCCGGACAGCTGACATCGTCCCAGTTAACGACATACTCATGGTTATCCTTGGAATACTGGAAAAGCGCGTCCTGAGCAAGACCCTGGCCCGTCGGCGGTCTGATGGTGGTCGCCTTCTGTCCGATCTTCTCCATCAGAGCATCATCGCACTTTTTCAGTTCGTTATAAGCAACATCGTATTCGGAATCACGAAGCGAAACGTGGCTCCATGTGTGGTTTCCGATCTCACAGCCCAGATCGAGCATGCGCTGGAAAACAGCTGCGTCGGTTCCTGCTACATTAGATCCGATCACATAGAAAGTCGCCTTGACGCCGTTTCTCTCGAGCGCGTCGAGGACCTGGCTCGTGTACTTATCCGGTCCGTCATCAAACGTCAGCGCGATCAGCTTGGTGCCTTCCGGGAAAGAAGCGTGCGCAGCTTCAGGTGTTGTCTCCGGTGTTGTTTCCGGAGGAAGTGTATCGCTGGGTTCCGAAGAACTGTCCGCCTGAACTACCGATGAAGAAGTCGTCGCGGATGTATCTGCGGCCTTATTGGACTTCTTCTGCTTGTTGATCGCCGTTACCATCCATACAAAAGCAACGAGAAGGACCATGCAGATGGTCGCAAGTATCGCGACTGTATTTCCCAGCGCGCGAAGCTGCGCTGTCATCGTTCTTTTGGGATTTCCCGACCCACTTGGTCTTACCGGTCTTCCGGACATATAACTCATAGTAAGCTCCCGCCTCCTAAAACACATCATACATATACAATCTAGATTATATCATACATATTTTCCGATTGTGTTCAATAAGAAATCGGTAATGAAAAAGGCTGTACCGGAAAAACCGATACAGCCCTTTATTAAGCCATTTTGTGTACTTATGCTCAGATCTTACCGTCAGAACCGAGAACGTACTGGATCTTATGAGCAACCATATCCTTAACAGCCTGACGAGCCGGCTTGAGATATTGACGAGGATCGAAGTGATCCGGGTGCTCTGCGAAGTACTTACGGATGTTACCTGTCATAGCAAGACGGATATCGGAGTCGATGTTGATCTTGCAGACTGCGAGTGTAGCTGCCTTACGGAGCTGCTCTTCCGGAATACCTACTGCATCCGGCATGTTTCCGCCGTACTGGTTAACCATCTTAACGAATTCCTGCGGAACGGAAGAAGAACCGTGAAGAACGATCGGGAAGCCCGGGAGCTTCTTCATGCACTCTTCGAGAACGTCGAAACGGAGCGGCGGCGGTACGAGGATGCCTTCCTCGTTTCTTGTGCACTGATCAGCTGTGAACTTGTAAGCACCGTGAGAAGTACCGATAGCAATAGCGAGGGAGTCGCAGCCTGTTCTGGATACGAACTCTTCTACTTCTTCCGGACGTGTGTAAGACTCGTGACCGGCCTCTACAACAACTTCGTCCTCGATACCGGCGAGAGTACCGAGCTCAGCCTCAACTACTACACCGTGAGCGTGAGCGTATTCAACGACCTGCTTTGTAAGAGCGATGTTGTCCTCGAAAGACTTAGAGGAAGCGTCGATCATAACAGATGTGAAACCACCGTCGATGCAGGATTTGCAGAGTTCGAAGGAATCACCGTGGTCAAGGTGCAGAGCGATCGGGATATCCGGGTTCTCAGCTACAGCAGCCTCAACGAGTTTTACGAGATAAGTGTGGTTAGCATAAGCTCTTGCACCCTTAGAAACCTGGAGGATAACCGGGCTCTTCAGTTCGCCTGCAGCTTCTGTGATACCCTGAACGATCTCCATGTTGTTTACGTTAAAAGCACCTACAGCGTAACCGCCGTTATATGCCTTTTTGAACATTTCAGTAGTAGTAACTAATGGCATAAGTATGTTCTCCTTTGTGTTGTTTTGTTATATATGTAAATTCAATTTACACCAAACCTTATTTTACGAGGAAGCAGGGGTTTCGTCAATTGCCCCGGCCCAAAGAACAAGCGATCTTACTCTTCGCTCTTCTCTTCCTTTTCCTCGACCTCTTCTGCTTCGGAAACAGCCTCTTCAGCGGTCTTTTTCGCTTCCTCAGCCTTCTCTTTGACCTCTTCCTCGATCGCGTCCTTTACGAGATTAACGGAATCATCTTCGGACATCGGAGCCTTTTCTCCGTCTTCGTCGATCTTCAGGGCGTCATACTTCTCTTTTGCCTTAAAGACAGCGGCAACCGCCTTTGCTTCTTTGGCAAGAAGATCGAAGTCTTCCTTTGTGGCAAGATCCTTGGAAGATGTCTGGTAGCAGACTTCTTCGTAGACGTTATCAAGGATAAGATACTGAACCTTTTCCATGTTGGCGCCGATCGTAGAGTTCTGAAGGAGCTGTGTCGCACGGTCAGCGGCACCATCTCTTGCGTCAAAGGAATCAAACGGGATCGTGATCTTAGAGAACATGTAGCGAAGTGCTACTTCCTTCTTCTGGTAGTCCATCGCGACTCTGTACTTCGCGATAACGAATGTGTGGATGAAAACGACAGCGCATACGAGGAAGATCGCGCCGAAGACACACCACAGGAGCGGACCCGGATCTGTGTTACCCGAGATCAGGTAACCGACAGCGCCGCATACCAAAGCAGCAACGATCAGGGAAATGATCCTTCTTCTCATGATCTGTGTCTTGGAAGCCGGAAAACAGTGGACGGTGTCCTTTGGCAGTTTATCCAGTTCTTCCTGAGAGATCTCTAAGTTCTTTTCTTCTACTTCACTCATAACAAAACCCTCCGAACCTTATTTTTTGAGTGCCTCGATTCTTGAAAGCACGTTGTCCAGCATCTCCTGGTATTTAGCCTGCTTCTCTCTCTCGGCGTTGATGACCTTTTCAGGTGCCTTCTTAACGAATTCCTCGTTAGCGAGTTTCGCGTTAACACGCTTCATCTCACCTTCGAGTCTTTCCTTCTCTTTGCCGAGACGCTCAAGTTCCTTATCGATATCGATGAGGTCTTCAAGCGGAATATAGATCTCACCGGCGGAGCAGACACATGCGACTGCGGTGTCCGGGATACCTTCCTTGTTCTGCTGAGTCGTTACTTCGGTAACATTTGCCAGACGCTCGAGGAAAGCCTTGCCGTCAACGAACATCGCGCGGTTCTTTTCCTCGGAAGAAACAAGGATCATGCCGATCTTACGGGACGGGATAACGCCCATGTCGGTTCTTACGTTTCTGATCGAACGGATCGCGTCCATCAGGATCTCCATCTGCTTCTCTTCAGCAGCGAATACTTCGCTCTCGCGGTATTCCGGCCAGTCGGAGATCATGATGGAATCTTTCCTAGAAGTAAGTACCAGATATCTGTAAACGTCTTCTGTCAGGAACGGCATGAACGGATGCAGGAGCTGCATGGATCTGCCGAGGACATCGTTCAAGATGTACTGTGCTTCTTTTCTCGTCGCGCACTCCTTGTCGAAGAGACGGGACTTCGCGATCTCGATGTACCAGTCGCAGTATTCTTCCCAGATGAAAGAATTGATCTTGGAAAGAGCAACACCGAACTCGTAGTTATCGAAGTTGTCGGTAACTTCTTTGATGACCTGGTTCATACGGGACAGGATCCACTTATCTTCGAGTGTGTACTTGGAAGGATCGACATCGTCGAATGTCAGATCGTCTTCGCAGTTCATGAGAACGAACTTCATTGCGTTCCAGATCTTGTTACCGAAGTTTCTTCCGGCCTCGATCTTTTCCTGCTGGAAACGCTGGTCGTTACCCGGAGCATTACCTGTAACGAGCGCAAAACGCAGAGCGTCCGCACCGAACTGGTCGATGATCTCGAGCGGATCGATACCATTACCCAGAGACTTACTCATCTTTCTGCCCTGAGAGTCACGAACGAGACCGTGGATCAGGACTGTATCGAAAGGAGTCTGCTTCATGTGCGCGCAGCCGGCAACGATCATACGGGATACCCAGAAGGTAATGATGTCATAACCGGTAACGAGTGTATTTGTCGGATAGTAACGCTTAAGATCTGCTGTTTCTTCCGGCCAGCCGAGTGTAGAGAACGGCCACAGCGCCGAAGAGAACCATGTATCCAGAGTATCCGGATCCTGGCGCATCGGCTTGCCGCACTTCGGACAAACTGCGGAATCTTCCTTGGTAACTACGAGCTCGCCGCAGTCATCGCAGTAGAATGCCGGGATTCTGTGACCCCACCAGAGCTGACGGGAGATACACCAGTCACGGATATCCTCCATCCAGTTGAAGTAGTTCTTATCAAATCTTTCCGGAACGAACTTGGTCTTACCGGAGCGAACAGCTTCGATGGCCGGCTCGGCAAGAGTCTTCATCTTAACGAACCACTGCAGGGAAACACGCGGCTCAACTGTCGTACCGCAGCGATAGCAGGTACCGACGTTATGCGCGTGCGGCTCGACCTTGATGAGGAATCCGCCCTCTTCGAGATCCTTGACGATCTCTTTTCTTGCTTCGTAACGGTCCATGCCGGCATACTTCGGATAATCCTCAGTGATCTTAGCGTCCTCGGTAAGAACGGTGATGACCTCGAGGTTATGGCGAAGTCCGACTTCAAAGTCGTTCGGGTCGTGTGCAGGTGTGATCTTAACAACACCGGTACCGAATTCAATATCTACGTAGCTGTCTGCGATAACAGGGATCTTTCTTCCAACGAGCGGGAGAACGAGCATCTTACCGATCACGTCCTTATAACGCTCATCTTTCGGGTTAACCGCAACCGCTGTATCGCCGAGGAGTGTCTCCGGACGTGTTGTCGCGAGCTCGAGGTATCCACTGCCGTCCTCGAAAGGATATCTGAGGTGCCAGAAGGAACCCTGCTGATCTTCGTATTCAACTTCCGCGTTCGAAATGGAAGTCAAGCATTTCGGACACCAGTTGATGATGCGCTCGCCTCTGTAGATGAGGCCTTCGTTATAGTACTTGATGAATACGTCTTTAACTGCTTCGGAGCAGCCTTCGTCCATGGTGAATCTTTCGTGATCCCAGTCACAGGAAGAACCGATCTTCTTGAGCTGTTCTACGATACGTCCGCCATACTGCTTCTTCCATTCCCAGGCACGCTCGAGGAACTTGTCACGGCCGAGGTCGTCTTTGGTAAGACCTTCTTCTTTCATTGTCGCAACGATTCTTGCCTCTGTAGCGATGGAAGCGTGATCGGTACCCGGTACCCAGAGGGTATCAAAGCCTCTCATTCTCTTGTAACGAACGAGGATATCCTGAAGTGTGTTATCCAGGGCATGACCCATGTGGAGCTGTCCCGTGATGTTCGGCGGCGGCATGACGATACAGAAGGAATCCTTGGATGTATCGCCCGAAGGTTTGAAATATCCTTTATTCATCCATTCCGAATAAAGTCTGCTCTCGGCCTCTTTCGGGTCGAAAGCCTTACTGATGTTATCTGTACGTCCCATTATTTTGCCTCCAACTTTTCACTATCTTTCTTTCTGATATCTGCGCGCTTGATCTTACCGGATGTAGTCTTCGGAAGTTCGTCAACGTACTCGACGACACGCGGATATTTGTAAGGTGCAGTTGTTTTCTTAACGTGATTCTGAAGAGTCTTTGTCAGCTCCTCAGACGGCTGATAACCCTTAGTCAATACGATGGTCGCCTTAACGGCAAAACCACGAACCGGATCCGGAACACCGGTGACGGCACACTCGAGGACGGCCGGGTGCTCCATAAGAGCGCTCTCTACCTCGAAAGGTCCGATACGGTAACCGGAAGACTTGATAACGTCATCGACTCGTCCGACATACCAGAGGAAGCCGAGCTCGTCTCTGTACGCGGTATCACCTGTGTGATAAAGACCGTCGTGCCATGCTTTTTCCATAGCCTCCGGGTTATCGTCGTAACGAAGCAGAAGTCCTACCGGACGTCCACCGTATTCTTCGGATGTTCTGATGCAGATCTCACCTGTCACACCGGTCGGGCACTCATTGCCGTCCGGATCAACGACAGCTACATGGAAACCAGGTACCGGATAACCCATGGAACCGGTTCTCGGGAGAACCCACGGGAAGAATGTACCGCAGACAACAGATGTCTCGGACTGACCGAAACCTTCGTAGATCTTGCAGCCTGTGTTCTTCAGCCACTGGTTATATACCTCAGGGTTCAAGGCCTCACCCGCCGTGCAGCAGTGCTTGAGGTTCGAGAAATCATAGCCCTCGAAGCTCTCCTTGATCATGAAACGGTACATCGTCGGCGGCGCGCAGAAAGTCGTGATCTTGTAGTCACAGATCTTCTTTAAGATATCCGCGCCGTTGAACTTATCGAAGTCATAGATGAAGAGTGTCGCTTCGCCGAACCACTGTCCGTAGAACTTACCCCACATGCACTTCATCCAGCCGGTATCGGAAATGGTGAAGTGAAGCTTGCCGTCTTCAACTCTGTGCCAGAATACACCGGTAAAGAGATGGCCGAGCGGCAGGGTATGGTCGTGAAGAACCATCTTCGGGTAACCTGTCGTACCGGAAGAGAAGCACATCAGCATCGGGTCGGTAACAACTGTTCCCTCGGCACCTGTCGGACGAGTCCACTCGTCGCTCTGCTTGGCAACTTCCGCGTCAAAGTCGATCCAGCCATCCTTTTTCTTACCCCAGGTAACGCAGCGGATGACCTCGTGATCGTACTGATCCTGATCCTCATCGAAACGCTCTGTGCAGTCGTCATCACCTGTGATGACCGCCATCTTGATGTGCGCGCTGTTGACACGATAGACATAGTCTTTCGCCATCAGCTGGTTGGTCGCCATAACGGTAACGGCACCGATCTTGTGAAGTGCCAGTACCGAGAACCAGAACTGGTAGCCTCTCTTAAGTACCAGGAGGACGCGGTCGCCCTTCTTGATGCCCTGGCTCTTAAAGAAGTTGGCTGTCATATTGGAATACTTTCTTACGTCGCCGAAAGTAAATCTCTTCTCTTCGTTGTTCTTACTTACCCACAGGATCGCCGGCTTGTCCGGTGTTCTCTCTGCGATCTTATCCATTACGTCATACGCGAAGTTGAACGTCTCCGGATAAGTTACTTTATAGTTCTTTCTAAGGTCGTCGAGAGTTACGAAATCGTCTCTGTTTCTCCCAACAAATTCTTCATATATTGCCACGGATCAAATATCCCCCTTCATTACGATCGCAAGGAATTTACACGGTTTACCGTTTGTCGCCTTCATAGCGTGCGGAATATCGGAGTTGAAGTACACGCTGTCGCCTTCGCTCAATTCGTAGACGATATCGCCGATGAAGAATGTCATCGAACCTTCAAGTACATAGTCGAATTCCTGGCCCTCATGGGCATGCTGAGTCGGCTTCTCTATATCATTCGGTTCAACCGTTACATAGAACGGCTCCGCGATCTTTTTTCTGAATGTAAATGCAAGATGCTTGTAGTTGTATGCCGCACGGCGGTCAATTTCAAATCCTTCGCCCTTGCGGACGACGCAAGCAATGGAGAGTTTCGGGGAGTCACCCACCATAATGTCGACCATGTCGACGCCCAGGATCACCGCGACGTTATTGAGGAAAGACACAGAAAAGTCTTTCTTTCCTTCTTCATAAAGAATGTAATCTTCCTCGGACATTTCGAGTCTTGCAGCCATGGTTTTCACATCGATCTCTTCGATCTCACGAAGTGCCGCAATACGCTCACCGATCTGACGCAGTTGATCTGTCATATTGATCCCTCCTAAAACGTTTCGTGCCGATTTTCTACACAATTAGTCCATAATATCGGTCTTATTATAATAGTTTTCAGGGGGTAAAGTGTCAACTGACAAAGTGCCTAATATAATGTATAATTTAAAAACAGTTGGATTTTTACAACTAATCTGACAATTTTGGGTATATAGGAGTGCCGGAAAGCCACTTTTCGTGGCATCGAAAGGCGCTTTTTCGGAGGTATTTATGGCTAGCGGCGAAAAGTACACGGACGCGATCGCTTCCAAGATCATTGACAACGTAAACAAGGTCATTGTCGGCAAAGACAAGCAGATCAAACTCCTTATGGTAGCGATGCTCTGCGGCGGCCACGTTCTTCTCGAGGATGTTCCGGGAACCGGTAAGACCAAGACCGCGAGATCTCTGGCAAAGTCCCTCAATCTGGACTTTAAACGCATCCAGTTCACCATCGACCTTCTCCCCTCCGACTTAACGGGTATCAATTACTTCGACAGGAGCTCTGACAAGTTCGTTTTCCGTCCGGGCCCGCTGTTCACGAATATCCTTCTGGCCGACGAGATCAACCGCGCGACCGCGAGAACGCAGTCTTCGCTTCTCGAGTGCATGGAAGAAAAGCAGGTCACCGTCGATGGAGAAACACGCATTCTTCCGCCGCCGTTCCTCGTTATCGCGACACAGAACCCGATCGAATCCCAGGGCACATTCCCGCTTCCGGAAGCCCAGCTCGACCGTTTCCTTCTGATGCTGCCGATGGAATATCCGTCCCACGAAGAAAGCATCTCGATCCTGAAGCGTTTCGCGACTTCCGACCCGCTCGAGACTCTCGAGCCCGTCGTTGAGCCGTCCGATATCCTCGCTATGCAGAAAGAAGCCTCGGAAGTATACGTTTCCGATTCTCTTTACGATTACGCCACCTCGATCGTCGAGGCGACCAGAAACTCTTCCGAAGTCCGCATCGGCGCAAGCCCTCGTGCTCTGCTCGCTCTGGTTTCCGCGGCAAAAGCACTTGCCCTTCTCTCCGGACGTGATTTCGTCACTCCGGATGACATCAAGGAACTTGCTGTCCCGGTACTTGCGCACCGTATGCTCATGCAGGGTTCCGGCGCTTTGTCCGCGGACGGAAAGATCATGACGGCAAGAGACCATGCCGCTTCGATCATCACTTCGATCCTTAACACTATCGACTGCCCGACAGAGAAATTTGAAAAAGCATGAAACTGATCGTATTTCTGATCCTGCTGGTCCTTCTGACCGGCGTAGAGCTTCTTCTTTATCGGAAGCGCGCACTGTCCGATCTGTCTTTTCATGTGTCTTTTTCCCGCCCGATCGCCCGCTGTGGCGACATCATCGAGGTAATCGAAGTCGCGCAGAACAATAAGCGGCTCCCGCTCCCCTTCGTCCTTTTGAAGTTCGAATCGCCGGACGCTTTCCAGTTCCTCGACATGAGCAACACTTCCGTGTCGGACCTTTTCTATCGTGAAGACATGCTGACCATGAAGCCGTTTTCCCGTCACACAAGACGCATCAAGGTCCGCTGCGCCAAGCGCGGCCTGTATTCTTTCGTCCGCGTCAATGTCTCCACATCCGACCTTCTGCTTCTGGAAAAGATCACACACACATTCAACAACGACGCGTCGATCACGATCCTTCCGGAAAAGATCACGCCGCCCGAGATGCAGACGCTCCTTTCCGTCTCTTACAGCGACCTTCTGGCTCGAAGAACGCCGCTTACGGACCCGATGTCTTTTGCGGGCATCCGAGAATACCGCCCCGAAGACCCGATGCGCGACATCAACTGGACCGCGACCGCGAAGGCCGGAGATTTCATGGTCAATCAGACCACATCCACCTGCCACCGCCAGGTAAGTATCTTCGTGAACCTCGAGTCCTATAACCTCAAAGATTCCGTGGCGCTCCTGGAAAAATCCATCAGCCTCGCGTATTCATACATGATCGAACTCGGAAATCTTGGAATTCCGTCCCGTATCTTTACGAACGGAAAAGATATCTCTACCGGAAGCCCCGTGACCGATATCCTCGCAAGTGACGCGCCGGGCCTTCTGCGCCGCGGTATCGCGCTCGCCAGAATTGATCTTTCCGCGGGTGTCATCCCGTTTTCCGATCTGGTCGAGGAATACCTTCCGGCGACCGGAACCGATGACTATGTCATCGTCATTTCCCCGAGATACAAAGGACTCGTGCAGGATACGCTCCGAAGCATCCGCGCAAGAAGAGACTCTCTTCTTTGGGTCATGCCGGCATTCCGTACCACGCCAGAGGTCGAAAATGCCACCGATATCACGGGAAGGTATCTGCGTTGGGAGGTAAAAGGCAATGACCGATAAACCTTCTAACCAAAAACTGATCACGGCAGGCATCATGCCGGATATCCTGGAATCGCTGGTCACGGCGATCACCTTTGTTTCACTCGGCATGTTCTGCGTTCTTTATTTTCCGTATCTTTACCTGGGCTACGGACACCTTCTGACATTGATCATCGTGACGATCGCGTTCTGTTTCATCCGAAGACTACGGATCAACCAGATCTTCATGATCGGACTTCACCTTGTGTTTGGCGCGGCGTTCGTGCTCCTACTTCACGTCGTCTTTTTCCAATATCTGACGAACGATAAAACGAATACCATCTTTGTGGGTATCCTCGTATTCATCCTTTTCATCTTTTCGATCCTGAAAAGATACAGAAGACGTATTGAGCGGGCAAGCTTCGACAGCGTCGTCGTCGCGCTCTCCGTCCATGTTTTCATGATGCTCGGATCCACGTTCGGAGCGATCCCTGTTGACCTGTCCACCATTCTATTCGACGCGATCCTGATCGTACTTTTGTACTTAAGCGGAAGACAGCTTTCCGTTTTCGAAAACAGCTATTACCATAACCTGCACTCGTCCACACAGCCGATCCACAGCATCAAGAAGCAAAACTACCTTTCGCTTCTTTATCTTTTCGGCGGAGTGCTTTTCGCGCTTTTAGCGCTCGTCATCGTGCCGATCGATGCGATCCTTTCCGGGCTCAGTCAGCTCATGCCGTTTGTCGGTAAGTTCTTCGGCTGGCTCATCAATGTCCTGTTCTCCTGGATGTCCGACTCAGACCTCGATTCCAACGGTCAGGAAGGCACACCGATCCAGGATAAGAGAGATACCAACGTCGACAGCATCACCGAGATCATTTCCGCGGTCATCGTAACGCTCTTTGTCATCGCGATCGCCGTCGTACTGTTCCGTTTCCTGGTACTCGGTCTTCGCAGCATCTGGAAGAAATTCCACCTCGCCGAAGGCGACGAGAAGGTCATCGAAAATGAAAACGACGCCGTCATCGACATCATCGAAAAGACCGAGCATAAGAAGGTCAAAAAGAAGCACCTGGTCAAAGATTTCGGCACCGGCGAAGAAGCGAGGATCCGAAAGAGATACTACCAGACCGTCACGCGCGCCATGCATGCGGGCGTTCCGATCAAGGACTCCTCTTCCCCGCGTCAGATCGAAAAGCTCTTAAAAGCAAAGGGAGATCCGTCCATCTCTGAACTGACCTCCCAGTATGAATCCGTAAGATACAGTAAACGCGAAGATTAACCCTTCAGCATCTCGTCGATCATGGCAAGTGCGCCGTAGAGGATCGAATCATCGCCCAGCGCCGCCGCCTTGATCTTGACGGTGTCCCTGATCGAAGGCATGCAGTAACGATCCACATCCTTCAGCACTTTTTCAAGGAATACATTTCCCATGGCTTCCATGACACCACCGCCGAGAACGACCATCTCCGGGCTGAATGTGTTGATGAGGTTGCCGATACCGATCGCCAGATAATGGCACGCACGGTCAACGGCTTCGATCGTGACTTCGTCGCCTTCGTCATATGCCGCCTTCAGAGCCTTGCTCTTGAAAACGCCTTTTTCAACGGCTTTTGCCATCGATGTACTTCTGCCTCTTGCTGCCTGGGTACGGATATAATCCGAGATACCCTGCTTACTGGAGAATGCCTCCAGACAACCTCTCTGGCCGCAGTTGCACTTCGGTCCTTCCGGATCGAGCACCATGTGGCCGCACTCCGCGCCCTTATCGAGGTGTCCCGTAAAGAGCTTTCCGTCTACGATAAGACCAGCGCCCATGCCGGTTCCGACAAACAGTCCTACGACCTGCGTAAGTCCTTTTGCCGCGCCGTATTTCCACTCACCGTAAACACCGACGTTTACGTCGTTACCGATAAAGAAAGGCACCTTGAACTTCTTTTCGATCGCCTTTTTGATCTCGTAATTTCTCCAGGGAAGATTCGGCGAGAAAAGCACTATTCCCTTTTCGATATTGATGACACCCGGCGCGCCTGCCGCGATCGCCGCGACATCCTTGATGGAGATCTTATACTCGGAGATCAGCTGTTCGACCAGTGAAATGATCGTGTTCTCGATGTTCTGTGAATCGTCTCCGCTTGCTTTTGTCTTTTTCTTTACGCGATAAACGATCTCGCGCTTGCTGTTGAAGATAACGCCCAGCACCTTTGTGCCGCCGATATCCAGACAGATATAATACTTGGCCATATTCACTTCTCCTTTCGCTTCTCGAGTTCGTCAATTAAAGTATAGAGCGTCTGCACACCGTTTTCCAGATGAAAATAGTGAACAATGTAAGGGATCAGAAGTGATACGATCAGGGCAAGAAGCAGAAGGATATAGAGCTCTCCCGAAAGGATAAAGATCCCGAAAACAAGGAGCATCGAAAGTGCGAATAACACTGTTACGATCAGATGGATGAGCCTTTCGTGCTGAAACCACGGAAGCCATCTTTGCATATACAAAAGCAGGTCGTTGAGCCTGCTTTGATCGCCGCTCGCACCACCTGCTGTTGTTGCGTCGTATTCCTTCAGAAACTTTTCTGCCTCATCAATAAGCTTTTTCAGTTTCTTCCACATACTTTATTCCTCTTAGTTCGTCACGCGCCTTTTTCTTCCGTCTTCTCTCTTGTGGTGCGCTGCTTTTTCGGCTTCGCTCCTTTGATGAGCTCCGGACGCTTGCCTTCGGTGACACAGTCCTTATGGACGATGCACTTAACAGCATCCTGCTGGGACGGAACGTCGTACATGATATCCATCATGAGATCCTCAAGGATCGCGCGAAGACCTCTTGCGCCGGTCTTTCTCTCGATCGCCTTCTTCGCGATCTCGACAACGGCGTCATCGTCGAATTCGAGCTCGACACCGTCCATCTTCAGCATCTTCCAGTACTGCTTGAGAAGAGCGTTCTTCGGTTCTCTTAAGATACGGATAAGGGCTTCTTCATCAAGACCGTCCAGAGTTACGTTGATCGGCACACGACCGATGAACTCAGGAATGAGACCGAACTTCATGAGGTCCTGCGGAACGAGCTGCGAGAGCCACTCGCCCGCCTGCTTTTCCTGCTGGGAAACGATCTCGGCACCAAAGCCGAAATTCTTCTTACCTACGCGCTGCTCGATGATCTTTTCGAGTCCGTCAAAAGCACCGCCGCAGATAAACAGGATGTTCGTTGTATCGATCTGGATGAACTCCTGGTGCGGGTGCTTTCTTCCGCCTTGCGGAGGAACGTTTGCGACCGTGCTCTCCAGGATCTTCAGAAGTGCCTGCTGAACGCCTTCACCACTAACGTCTCTCGTGATAGAAGGATTCTCGGACTTCTTCGTGATCTTGTCGATCTCGTCGATATAGATGATACCGCGCTGAGCGGATTCAACATCATAGTCAGCCGCCTGAAGGAGCTTCAGGAGGATATTCTCTACGTCCTCACCGACGTAGCCGGCTTCTGTCAGTGTCGTTGCGTCGGCAATGGCAAAAGGAACATTGAGGGCACGAGCCAGTGTCTGGGCAAGAAGTGTCTTACCGCATCCGGTCGGTCCGATCAGAAGGATATTACTCTTCGTCAGCTCAATGTCGTCTGAAGTATTAAACTTGGAAAAAGCACGCTTGTAGTGGTTATATACCGCGACGGCAAGCGCTTTCTTCGCCTGATCCTGTCCGATGACGTACTCATCCAGCGCGCCTTTGAGTTCCGCAGGTGTCGGCAGGTGATCTTTCTGCTTTCCACCCGAAGACTTCGTCGGCTTAAATCCGACCTCGTCTTCCGCAAGGATCGACTCGCAGATCATCACGCACTCATTACAGATATAGATACCCGGCGGGCCCGCAAGCATACGGGATACCTCGTTCTCTCCCTTACCGCAGAAAGAACAATGAATGATACCGTCAAAATCCAGTATATCGTCTTTACTCATATAGACCCCTCACAAATGCAGGAACGCCAGATCGACGCTCCTCGCGCATGTATTCTTATATCATGTTAACCTAACTGAAAAGGTCTTTCAATTAATCTATGTTACGAATCCTTTTCATTTTGTTCGACAAGAACTGCAAATGAAAAGGACTGCCGCCTGTGAAAGCGGCAGTCCTTGAAATTCAAAATGATCGGGAAGAATTACTCTTCAGTCTTCTCTTCCTTCTTCTCCTCAGCCTTCGGCTCAGTCTTTACAGCCTTTGCAGTAAGAGCGTCAACTGTCTTTCTGCCAACGATGCTGTCACGAATGAACTGATCGTTGTCCTTGATGCGCTCCATGAAGTCTTCCTTTTTGAGGCCGTAAGAGGAAGCGATCTTCTCAGCTTCTTCTTCAACGTCTGCATCAGTTGCTTCGATGTTCATAGCCTTACCGCAAGCCTCGAGAACGAGGGAGCTCTTTACGCGAGTCTCAGCCATTGTCTTCAAGCCTGCACGATACTCTTCCATGGACTGACCCATGTACTGGAGGTATGTGTTGAGGTCGATGCCCTGGGAACGCATACGGTAGTTCTGCTCATCGATCATGCTGTCGATCTCTGTCTCGATCATGCAATCCGGGATGTCAACCTTAGCGTTCTCGCAAACAACCTTAACGACTTCGTTCTCGAAGCGCTCCTGAGCGGACTTCTCAGCCTGCTCTGTCTGAGTCTTCTTGATGTCAGCCTTGTACTCGTCGAGAGTATCGAACTCGGAAACGTCCTTAGCGAAATCATCGTCGAGTTCCGGAAGTTCCTTGACCTTGATCGCGTGGATCTTGATCTGGAATGTAGCTTCCTTACCCTTGAGGTTTTCTGCGTGATAATCTTCCGGGAAAGTAACTGTGATCGGGAACTCTTCGTCGATGTTGTGTCCGATGAGCTGCTCTTCGAAGCCCGGGATGAAGGAGTTGGAACCGATCTTCAGATCGTGGCCCTCAGCCTTTCCGCCTTCAAAAGCAACACCGTCTACGAAACCTTCGAAGTCGATCGTTACTGTATCACCATCTTCAACGCCGCGGCCCTCAACCGGAACCATACGGCCGTTTCTGTCCTGCAGGCGCTTCAGTTCAGCATCTACTGTCTCGTCAGAAGGAGCGATAAAGCGGTATTCAGCTTCAACACCCTCGTACTTGCCGAGCTCTACTTCCGGCTTAACTGTTACGGAAATAGTGTACTTCATGCCCTTATCTTCACCGATCTCCTGAACGTCGAGCTCCGGACGGGAAACTACCTGAAGGTTATTCTCCTTAACTGCAGCAGCGTATGCCGGGTTTACGATAAAATCGATTGCGTCATCGTAAAGAACTCCCTCACCGTAGTACTGCTTAACGAGCTTCAGCGGTGCCTTGCCCTTACGGAAACCGGGGATCTGAAAACGATTCTTATTCTTGTTAAAGGACTTCTGCAGTGCGTCCTTAAATTCTTCCGGGGATGCTTCCAATGAGATAACGACGATATTGTTATCCTTTTTCTCAACAGATGCCATATCTATCTCCTCCATATATAAATATAAGTCTAGTCACACGGAAAGGTATTTTATCACAGACTTTCAAGTAATTCAATCATTTTTCTTTTCCTTCTCATTTGGGGCTTCTTCCCCCTTTTTTGCCCCGATTCTGATATCATTAGGGAAGATTTTTCTCTTTCTAAAAAAATTTGGCCTATCCATCTGTCTAATGTATGAGGGAACGGAAGAAAAGTTCTTCATCATCATGAAGAAGACAGGAGTAAAGATGAAAGACGACGTATTTTTCGAACGGGTCGAAAAGATCCGAAAAAAGATGTACGCGATCGCATATTCGTACTTTTTCAGTGAAAGTATGGCGTGCGATATGGTCGACGATGCCATTTACAAAGGGTATCTGAAAAAACGCACCTTGCGCGAGGAACAGTATTTTGAGACATGGATGATCAGGATCCTCATGAACATCTGTGCCACACAGTACAACAAGGCAAAGAAACACAGAAGTTTCGAAGAATATGTCGTTGAGCATGAGCCTTCTGCCGAGTTTACTACCCGAAACTTCGAACTGAAAGAAGCCGTTTCCCATCTTCCGGAAGACCTCAGAAAAATCATCACGCTTAAGTACTTCGGCGGATACACCACTTCGGAGATCGCCGATATGCTACAGATGCCGATGGGTACTGTCGGTACCCATGTGCGTAAAGCCATCGGTCTGCTTCGCAGCGAACTTGAAGGAGAAGAATAATGGATATTGAGAAAGAATTAATGAATCTGGTTTCAGAAGCCTCAGATCTTCCCGAATCCATGAATATGGAAAGGATAAAGAAAACCACGAAGAAGAGAAAGAACATCCACACCGCGGTAGTCGCCGGGCGTTCCGTACTGGCTGTCGCTGCCGTGTTCTTCCTCTCACTCTTCATCGGAGTCAATACATCGAAGTCATTTGCCGTTGCGACATCGGATATTCCGCTGCTCGGCTCGATCAGCAGAAAAATGATCATTCGTGACGAGATCAAGAAAGCCTTGGAAGAAAACGAGGATTTTGAAGAGTTCGCGGAAAAAGGAGGCATCCACGAAGTTGCCTATGAACAGACAAGCGAGAACGGTAACGTTACCGTCACGATCGATTCCTACATCGCAGACTCTCTTGCTTTCGGTTTCCTCGTAAAAGTACAGACGAACGTTCCGCTTGCCTCCGGCGAGGAGCTCTTCCTCCATAATCTCCGACTGGTAGATACAGTTACCGGCGAAGAGCTCGGATTCCGTTATGCCGATGGTACATTGTTTGAAGAAGCGGATGAATTCCATCTTGCCCGGGTTTTCTGGGATAAGCCGAGTACAAACGTCGCTCTCTTATTTGACGTCGCGCCACTACAGGATGTAACCAAGTTCTATGAGCATTTCCGCTTCGATTTTTCCGAAATGGAGCTCACTCCGCTGAAACGCTATGTCGTTGACCAGACTGTCGACTTTGACGGATATTCGCTCACCGTCGCTGATCTCCTTGTCTCGGAAACGACGACATACGCCTGCTTCAAAGATCCATACATGCCCGGTTTTGATTTTTATAACATCACGATCGACATCAAAGACGCGGATGGAAACTATATCGGCGAACCGCGAACAGAATACAATTACTACATGCAGTATTATAGAGATGACGGAAAGTCCTACTTCTACACCTTCCTGCCGTCTATCTACTACGCAGATACGGATTCGATCAATCTCGTTTTCAAGCAAGTTGTTTACGAACCATATTCTACAGATATCCTGACAGTCTACCCTGATCGCGGGATCGCGACATACATGGGAGTCGAATATCCTGTCGAGGTATACGGCAGTGATGTTTCTTACAGTGATTTCGGACTCACTGAGAATCCTGAATTATCAGGCACAGAGACGGAACTCTTCCTGGTTCCTTATGACAGCAGCATCATGCCGGAATTCAACTATCCGTGCTATGTCGATGAAAACGGGCGCGTACAAAAACTGAATAAGTTCACATATCCCCGTAAAACGATCGATGGACAAGAGTATTATGTATTCCAAACCGGAACATACGCCTCCTATCTTGGTAACGAATATCAGACAGCATATTCTTTCCTGCACGCGGATAATATCAAGGAAAGAACGCTCTCTTCGGTCATTTCCGTTGACCTTTCCAATCCGGTCGAAGAGGGCATTAAGCCAAAAGCTCCCGTCTATAAGTCCGGAATTCCGGTAAACTGCAGTTTCGACCTCGAGATGCTTGATATCGAATTTGAAGAGTTCTATGAACACCGAGAATTCGATGAGTTTGATATCGCGGATGACGTCGTCCAGAACTTCGCGGCAACGATCAATTACTCTACTCTGAAGATCAATACACCCGGATATGTAAAATTGAAAGAGGCGATCAAAAACACCGAGGATGAGGTCCTTTCATCAATTCGCGAAAAGTACGAAAAAGCCTGCTTCTCATTGGAAAACAAGGAACCGGCAAATGACTCTTCCCCGTCTTACTATGCGGATACGAAGACGTACCGCGCTGACTCGAAGATCACTTCTTTCAGTATCATCGATCGTTCGGAATACCCGACAAAAGTTTCTGTCTACAACCTCTATTCGGATTCCGGAAACGAGATCACCTTTGATGACATCATCACGGACAAGGATGCGTTCGAAAGGCACTTAACAGAACAGGTCAATGACTTCTACACCATCAAATACGGTGATGATGAAAGAAGGAACCGTCTTGAGGGAAAGCGTCATCAGATGATCTCCGACGGCACGCTTCCGATCGCCCTGTCCTATGACGGCATCTTCTTCATCTGCGAAGAAGATTCCTATGAATATAACCGTTCCTATGTGAAAATCTCCGCTCTTGATCATCCGGAGTTCTTCAATCAGGAGCTTTTCGGGCAGGCGCCGGAATATTACACGCTGCACGGAGATGCGAAAGGCAGGATCTGTTGGGATTTCAACAACGACGGAGACATGGATACTCTCTATCTGAGAAAAGGTGTATCGGACATCTCCAACGAGCTCGCGAACGCTCCACACTATCTGTGCGTAAATGACAAGGAGTATGAACTCCCCGAATCGTCGGATGAGATCTACACTCTCTTTGTCCAAAGCGATGACGGACAATACATATTCGTCTACAGCACGATCATGGAAATCGATTTCGGGTACGATCACATCGTTCCGACAGGAAACTATACTGATTTCATGATGGAATTACGCCTTGAAGCCGACGGCAGTCTGACCTTTGTCACCGATGACTGTGTGCTCCCGTTCGTTTACACAGCGAGCTACTCAAACCGGATCCATGTCGAATGTGATAATATCTGTATCGATCCAAGGAGCTTCAAGTCTTATCGATGGATCAGTATGGGATGGGAGATGGCGATGAATCAGGACTATTCTCTCCTCGGCTGCGGAGGCATCGCCAAAGCCATCTCACCTCTCTATTGTGAGAGCGGAAAACATACGTTGACCAATAACTTTGAATTCTCTGCTTCCCTTTATGACCCGGACACGAAAGTCGGCGGCGATGAAGTTAAGGTCCCTGAGTATTCAACCTGTTCGCTCACGGAATACAATACTGAAACGAAGTCCGCGGTCATGTACATCATCCCGCAAAACGGTTCAGAAGAAGACGGCTACTATGTACGCGTCATCTGTACGGATAATGTTTCCAACAACGTCTTATATCTGTTCATCGACGGGCGAAACTGCAGTGAGATCTTCTCCTGACAAAACCCCGAAAGGATAATCAAAAAGGACTGTTCCGATGGAACAGTCCTTTTCATTTGGCGCGCCCGGCAGAGATCGAATCCACAACCTTCTGATCCGTAGTCAGACACTCTATCCAGTTGAGCTACGGGCGCAAATAATGCTTGCCGTTTACACAGCATGATGTATTTTAGACCTTGATCCCTTTCTTGTCAATGGTCTTTTTCAACATTTCGCTCTTTTTCGGAAACAGCCTTTTCCGAGAGCGGGAGCAGGATCTCGATGATGAACAATTCGTCCTTCACCTCGGCGGTGATCGTACCGTTCATACGCTCGATCAGACCCTTGGCGATCGCAAGGCCGAGTCCCGTGGAAGTGGACGTTCTGGCCTTATCTCCCTTATAGAAGCGGTCGAAGATCTGATCGACCTCGATGACTTCTCCCGGCTTTTTATCGTTAAAGCATGTAAAGTGGAGATTCCCGTCCTTCTTTTCAAGCGTCATGCCCAGACGCTTCTGACCATGTACCAGCGCGTTCTTAACAAGATTCTGAACGACTCGGCAAAGAGCGACCTCATTGGCCACGATCGGGAGATCCTCTTCACAGAAAGATACTTCCGGAGTGAGACCTCTGGTCTCGAAATCTTCGTAGAAAGAAAGGACCGTTTCACAGATACACTGTCGTCCGTCCATGGGAACGACCGAAAGCTCGTAGCTCTGATCCTGCATTTTCGTGTAGGTAAAGAGCTCTTCCAGAAGTTCCTTCAGGCTGGAGATACGGTTACTGATGATCTGCAGGTAATGCTCTTTTTCTTCCTGAGAATCCGTCATGACCAGAAGCTGAACATAGCCGTCCAGGGACGTAAGCGGCGTTCTGATATCGTGGGAAAGATTCGCGATCGCTTCCTTGAGATTGTTCTCGTTTCTTTCGATGGCGATCTTCTCTTCCTGATACTTGTTACAGATATCGTTCATGCGGGAGACCATCTCGTTGATCTCCTTATACGGCACTTCCGCGGTAAGGCGCTGGTTCGTCGTATGATTCTGCATGACTTCGAGCTGCTGGCAGTTCTTTTTGATCTGGGAACGGTAATGCGCGAGCGCGATCAGAAGCGTGATCGCGATGACCGTAGAAATGATGGCCCAAATAATCATAACCGCTTCTCCTTATCTGTAGTTCGCGCCGCCGGTGACGTGGAGGAAGTAATCCTCGAGGTTTTCGTTCTTTATGGAAATGTTCAACGTCTTAATGTCGTTTTTGGCAAGTTCCAGAACGATCTCACCGCTGTCCTCGAGCCTTTCGAAGATCTGGATGACGCTGTTGTCTACGACCTTAAAGTCCGAAATGCCCATCTTTTCGATGACCGTTACCGCCTTTGTCGTGTCGCTCGGACGGATCTCGATCCTCTCCTGGCAGCGGCGCAAAAGCTCTGCCTGCGAGAACTGGTCAATGATCCTTCCGTTATGGATGATGCCGTATCTCGTAACGATCTTGGAAAGTTCCTCCAGAATGTGCGAGGAGATCAGGATCGTGATGTTTCTCTCTTTGTTCAGTCGGCTGATGAGTTCACGGACTTCCACGATACCCTGCGGGTCCAGTCCGTTGATCGGTTCGTCCAGAAGCAGGATATCCGGGTGTCCGACAAGGCTCATGGCAATACCGAGACGCTGCTTCATACCCATGGAGAAAGCCTTGACCTTACGGTTTCCGATTCCGCCGAGACCGACGTCCTCGAGAAGTTCCTGAAGATACAAATCATCGTTTTCTCCGACGATCATCGCCATGATCCTCATGTTACCCATGGCGTTCAAATTCGGATAAAGGCCCGGAGTCTCGATCAGGACACCGACGCGGTCACGCATGCGGGATGTCTTTTCAGCGCTTTCGCCAAAGAGCGTAAAACTTCCTTCAGTCGGCTTGGCAAGACCCGCCAGCATCTTAAGAAGCGTCGTTTTACCTGCGCCGTTTCTGCCGATCAGACCATAGATCTCGCCCTGTTTCAAGCGGATCGAAACGTGATCGACGGCAACGATCGGTCCGTATCTTTTCGTGATATTTTCGGTTTCCAATAAGTATTCCAACTCAAACCTCCATGGTCTTTGGACCATCTCGTACATTATAAAGCATTCCCTTAGGAAAGAAAATAGAACACTGTCCCAAGGAGGAGGGTGTTCTATTTTCCAGTTAAGAGGGTATTATTATAGGTCAGATCCTGCTAAGTTATTTAACATCTCTTCTCTGCTGGAGCATCATGCTGCCAAAGAGAGAGATTACGATATATGCAACGCTGATGCCGGCGAAGATCAAGATCGCCTTGGTGCTTGCATCGCTGTGAGAGAAGTTCATGAAGACACTGTCGTAGAAGATGTCTGTCGGAAGGACCTTCGGGCTGGAGAAGATCTTCTTTACCAGCATATCCATAAGCATCTCAAACAGGTTGAAGATTCCTGTGGTAAGTACCAGGGATGTTACGACACCGCCAACAGAGTTATTGAAGAGTGTTGTGAAGAAGAAGAAGATCGCGGAGAAGGCTACCGCACCAAGGTACATAAGACCCAGGGACTTAAACATCGCAGCTGCGCTGCCGAGTGCGAATGCATCTACGAAGAGTGCTGTCAGGCCGAACATTACGCCAAAGCCGATAGCGATGAGTACTGTCATACCGATAACTGCGGAGATCCATCTTGCCAGTGTCTGCTTCCATCTGTTCTTGGAAAGGCCGATCAGGTTCTTATCAAATCCACACTTGTGTTCCGCGTTCGCGAAAAGAACTACGAAGATGGCAAGGATAATGAGAACGTTACCGTTCTGAAGGAATGTGGTCACCGCAGAAACTCCGTCGAGCCTGTCGAACGCGACCATAGATCCCGCTTCACCGCTGAACATGTTAAAAGGATCGTCAAAGATCAGTTTCAGAGAGCCGAACTGAAGGAGCGCGAAGCATACCATAACAATAGCGATTACCCTTGTAGATACCGCGCGGCTCATGCGGTACAGGTTCATTTTGATCAGATTAAACATTTTCGTTTCCTCCTGTGAGCTGGAAGTAGTAGTCTTCAAGTGCCTCTGTCTTTACGGCGATCTCATTGGTCTGGACGTTTTCTTTTGCCAGAGCTACCGTGATCGCGCCGCTCTCATTGAGACGTTCGTAGATGTTGATCGCGTCATCTTTGACTTCGATCTTGGAGAATCCCATGGTGTTGAGGACTTCAAGTGTCTTGTTGATATCGCTGGTTCTAAGCTCCAGTCTCTCGCAGCACTTGCTGAAGAGTTCTTCCTTGCTTTCTTCTTCAAGAAGTCTGCCTTCGTGGATGATTCCGTACTGGGTAGCTACTTTCGAAAGCTCGTCGAGGATGTGGCTGGAAATCAGGATCGTGATTCCGCGGTCATGGCAGAGGTGGTTAAGAATGCCTCTCATTTCCGCGATACCCTGCGGGTCGAGACCGTTGATCGGTTCGTCGAGGATCAGGAGTTCCGGTTTATTCACGAGTGCCATCGCGATGCCGAGGCGCTGCTTCATACCGAGGGAGAACTGTTTTGCTTTCTTCTTACCTGTATCGGCAAGTCCGACTTCCTCGAGAAGACCCATAAGGTACTTCTTATCATTGATGCCGAGCGCGATCGCTTTTGTGGTCAGGTTCTGCATCGCTGTCATGTTCGGATAAAGTCCGGGAGCTTCGATCAGGATGCCGACCTTCGACATCATCTGTTCTGTCGATTCTCCGTTCTTGCCGCGGATCGCGTAAGATCCGGATGTCGGGCGGGAAAGTCCGCCGATCATTTTCATCAATGTTGTCTTACCGGCACCGTTTCTGCCGATCAGACCGTAGATCGCACCACGCTGTACGTGGATGGATACTTCGTTGGACGCTTTGTACGATCCATACTGTTTGGTCAAATCATAGGTTGTAAGAATGTAATCCATTTTTGTCTCCTCCTTGTGTTTACAGGTTCATTGTAGAAAACAAATCCTAATCAATCGCCAAGGAGAAGTTTAGTATTCCAAAAGAAATGGTTAAGAAAAGGTTAAGGCGTCAGACACGTACATCCTTTCGGTCGGAAAGGAATACCGACATCGTCAGCGCCAGAGCCATATATGCCAGAGCTACGCAGATGGTACGGACCGTCGCAAGCGTTCCCATGCCCGCGTTATAACTCATAAAAGCATAGTCCAAAAAGTAGTTAGCTATATTAAAATCCGTATGGAATGTTCTGGCGACCAATGCCGCGAGCAAAAGCTCGACGGTCGCAAACATACCGGACGCGATCAGGATTCCGATGACCATTCCGCCTGCAGGACTCTTAAACAGTGAAGTGATCCAGAATACCATCGTGACCAGAGAGATCAGGCAAAGGTAAACAACAAAGAATCCTACAAAATACTCGGTCCAGTAGGCCGATTCAAAAGCACTGATAGCTGCCGCGGTAAGACCCAGACTTAGGAATGAATAAACAATGTAACTTGCCGTGACACATGTCACAAGTGCCAGCCATTTCGCGAAGACCAGTGGTCTTCTCTTATCGAACATGGAATATGTATTCTTCGCAAAGCCCTTAGTAAAATCACAGTTCGTGAATATTACGGAAAAGATCGTCACGAGAATAAGATATGTATTAGATCCCTGAATAAAAAACAGATGCACGACCGGCGGCGATAAGTGCAGAAAATCAAGACTAGTGCTGCTCATGGAGATAGAGAGCGCGGCCGTCAACGGATTTTCATATAAAGCAAAAAGCAATATGAGGCACAGGAACATCGACGCGCCCAGAACGCCGAGAAGGACGTAAGTGGAAGTCGCTCTTGAAACACGATACATATGCATGCGGAAAATCTTAAACATAAGTCGCACCTCCGGTCAGACGGAAATAGTAATCTTCGAGAGACTGTCCTTCAGTCTTCATCTCCAAGGTCTGGATACCTTTCTGGGCGAGAGCCATAGATATCGCTCCGCCTTCCAACGCACGCTCTCTGATCTCGAGGTGATCGTCGAAAACGGAGAAATCGTTGATGCCGATCTCTCTTAAGAGGAGCTGTGCGGCATTATTATCCGACGTTCTCAGGATAAGACGCGGTGAGCAACGTGAAAGGAGCTCTTCCTTTGTGGCTTCCGCCATAAGGACACCGTTATGGATGATGCCGTAGCGGTTCGCCACCTTCGAAAGCTCTTCGAGGATGTGACTGGAGATGATGATCGAAATGTGCTTTTCGACACAGAGTCTGTGGATGAGATTTCGAACTTCCGCGATACCCTGCGGGTCCAGTCCGTTGATCGGCTCGTCAAGAAGCAGGAGCTCCGGCTCGTTGACCATCGCGATCGCGATGCCCAGACGCTGACGCATACCTAAGGAAAAGTTCTTGACCGGCTTTTTGCCGACGCCATAAAGGCCTACGAAAGAAAGAAGATCATTTAAGTACTGATCGTTCTTGATACCTGAAGCGATCGCTTTTGCCTTGAGGTTCTGAAAAGCGGAAAGGTTCTGGAATACGCCCGGATCTTCGATCAGAACGCCGACTTTCGATCTCATTTCCGGGGTCTGCTGTCCGTTCACGTCATAGATCGCATAGGAACCGGATGTAGGTGTCGCCAGATTGGCGAGCATCTTAAGAAGTGTCGTTTTACCGGCGCCGTTTCTTCCGATCAGACCGTAGACCTCTCCTCTTTCCACGTGGATAGAGACCTGGTTGACCGCAAGTTTACCGCCGTAAGCTTTTGAGATCCTGTCAGTAAAAACAATAATACTCATACGGAAAACTCTCCTTATTTCGCAAGTTTATATCCGATGCCCCATACCGTCTCGATGAATTCGGTATCCGTAAACTCTTTCAATTTCTTTCTTATATTACTGATATGTACATTGATGGTCTTATCTTCACCGATATAGATCTCGTTCCATGCGCAGTCGTAGATGTCCTGCTTCGTGAAAACGCGCTTCGGGTGCGAGACCAGAAGTGCCAGGATCTGGAATTCTCTTTTGGTCAGCTGGACTTCGTTATCGTTGACCATGACCGTGAAAGAAGTCTCGTCGAGAGTCAGCTCCTTATAGTTGAGCTGGCCGCCTGTCGCCTCACCGCTCTTCTGGGATACGCGGCGGATCTGAACGGCAACTCTCGCGAGAAGCTCCGGGATCTCAAACGGCTTCGTGATATAGTCCTCGGCGCCGGATGTCAGCATCTCGACTTTGGTATCCATCTCGTCTTTTGCAGAAACGACGATGACCGGCGTATCCTTGATCTCTTTCATCTTCGGGAAAAGCTCATCTCCGCAAAGTCCCGGCAGCATCATGTCCATCAGGACCAGATCGAAATCTTCTTTTTCATAGTAAAGGAGTGCTTCTGTTCCGGAGAATGCCTGCTTTGTCTCATAGCCCGCTTTTTTCAAAGCGTCCGCCATCAGGTGGTTGATCTCGGTGTTGTCTTCAATGATCAGTATCTTTTTCATATTATTACCCTCGTTTATTCGCTTTTAATATCATACCATATTTTTGATAATTTCTTACTGATTCGTTAGGAAAAGCACCTATCCCGGTGATATAATTTTTCAGGAAGGAAGGTAGCGCTATGAATCTCGACGAGAAAACCGGAAGGCTCCTGATCGAAGGACTCCATAACACCCGTGATCTGGGCGGCATGACGACTAAAGACGGAAAGACCACGGCCTTTCATCGCCTGGTCCGTTCCGATGCCCCGGATCATCTTTCAGATACGGCCATCGCCGAACTTGCTTCTTATCCCGTCGGTACCGTGATCGATCTTCGTTCCGAAGACGAAGCGGAGAATCACCCGGATTCGATCTTAAAAGACCCGCGCTTTACCTACTACAATATCCCGCTTCTTCGAATCAACGCGGACGATATCAACGACGGCGTCATCGTCGATACGATCAATACGTCTCTCGGTCATCTTTATGTATGGATGTTTGAAAACTGCAAACCCTATTTCGCGGAAGTCTTAAGGACGATCCTGAAGGAACAGGGCAAGACGGTGCTTTTCCATTGTGCGCACGGAAAAGACAGGACCGGACTGATCACGGCGATCTTCTATCTTCTCTGCGGAGTCGAAAGAAATAAGGTCATCGAAAACTACTCAGTCTCCTATGAATACGTAAAAGACCTCGTCGCGCCCTTGATCGAAAAGACCTCGCCGAACGTTCATCACATCTATAAAAGTGACGCGTCAAACATGGAAATGCTCTTAAAGCACCTCGATGACAAATACAATGGGGATATAAGAAATTTTCTTACCGCCTGTGAATTAACCGATAGCGAGATCGATGGTCTGAAGAAGATACTTCTTCCTTGAAGCTTTTCACGTATTATTCCTGCTCCAGGCTCATGGCACTGATCGGGAAGCTTCCGTCTTCGTTTTTGTTTTCCTTGTCGAATTCGATCGTGAGCTTATATACCTCACCGTCGACCGTAACCTGCAGTTCGTAGCCCATCTGATCCGCAAACGGATACTGGGACAGCACATCCCAGGAAGATTCACTGAGGCTCATATTACTGCCGATGCCGACTTTCTTCGAAGAATAGATATCGAAATGCACGAGTGTTCCCGTCCAGTCATCTTCACCGTGATATACGCCATAGACCGTGATGGAGAATCCCTTATAGCGGATCAGGATATTGCGAAGACCGTCCTCCATGTTTTCGGCAGGCTCCATGATCGGGCCGCAGGAAACGGTAAGCGGATCTCCGAAGATCGATTTCAGCTGCAAAGGCGCCGAGTGATCACCGATACGAACAGTCCTTCGGTTGTTGTAGTAAAGGTAAAGATCTGCCGTCTTCAGTTCATGCTCGATCGGATCAACGACAGAGATCACGTCTTGCGCGTCAGATCTGAAACGCACCTGTCTCGAACTTACGCGAAGGTGATTGTCATATACTTCCGGCTGCAGATACAAAAGATTGGAAGCGTCGATGGAGATCATCTCGTAATCGCCCTCGTCGGACTTGACGTTATGCGTATAGAAATGGATCATTTCCTTTGCTTTTTCGCGAATGATGTCCTCCGATTCGGGAAGCGGTTCCGTTGTTTCCGTATACGGGATCAGCGAGATGACGTCCTTCAGGTTTTCGTTGGTGTACGCCTCGAAATAGTGGACCGAGAACGCGTAAAGATCCATGCAGCTTTTCGCCCAGGCACGGTTAAGATATACGGTTCCGTCCGGCATTGTCTGAAGATAGAAATAGATCGGCGTTCCCGAACGGCGGATGCCTGTCGTTGTGACTTTGATCGGGACACAGCTCATGATGAGATCTGCGTATTCTTCCGGATCATTGGAAAGCATCGTCTCGAGAAGTCTTCTCTTTTCTTCTCCCTCAACGATCTCAAATGTCAGGACTCTTCCCTGATTCGGGATCATCTTCTGAAGCACGCTGATGTACTCGTAATACTCCGAATACGTCATGTCGTTCTTCTGCTCATCCGGGATCATGTCGAAGAGTGATTCTGTCAGCGAAATATCATCTAAGGAGTCAGCAATGATACGCGCCATCTCCGGTACATCGATCGTTTTTTTCTTAAAGGCTTTACCGGAACAGGAAGTCAGCATTCCCGAAAAAACGCACAGCACGAGCATGACCGAAAAGCACCGGATCCATGAACTGATGTGCAGTTTTTTCGAAAAGAGCTTCATACTCAGCTGTCCTTTCTTCTCTGCTTGACCGCCTCAAAAACTACGATTCCCGCGGCTACCGCGGCGTTCAGACTGTTGACGGAACCCGCCATCGGGATCGACAGCAGGAAGTCGCACTTGTCTTTAATGTTCTTACTCATGCCTTCGCCTTCCGATCCGATCACGATCGCCATCGGTCCGGACCAGACATCGTCGAAGTATTCGTTTGTACCTTCCGCGTCAGTTCCCGCGATCCAGAAGCCCTTGTCCTTCAGTTCGAGGATCGTTCTGGAAAGGTTCGTAACTCTTGCGACCGGAACGTACTCGATCGCGCCGGCAGATGCTTTTGCCACCATCGAATCCAGGCCGATCGATCTGTGCTGCGGAATGATAACGCCCGTGACGCCCGCCGCGTCGGCGATACGAAGGATCGAACCGAGATTATAGGCATCCTTCAGTTCATCGAGGATCAGAAGAAGCGGAGCTTCGCCCTTTTCCGCCGCCTTTTCAAGCATCTCATCGATCTCGAAATACTCGTGGCTCGCGACCTGCGCGATAACGCCCTGATGGTTATGGGTCTGGCTCATATCGTCAAGGCTTGCCTTCGGCACTTCCATGATCGGGATATGAAGCTCTTTGGCCATGTTGATGATCCTGGCCATCGTCGGATCCGGACGCGCGTTTTCCTGTCTTGCGGCCACGTAGATCTTATTGAACGTACGGCCCGCGCGCATTGCCTCGAGAACAGGATTTCTTCCTTCGATCCGATCGTCCGTCGGAGTCTTTTCTTCTCTTTCCGGTTTTCTGTCCGAAAAGCGCTCAGCCGAAGGGTTCCGCTTATTCTTCGGTCCCATCGGCTTTTTGAAATCGTTTCTGTTTTCTCTCGGGCCTTTCGGTCCAGGCATACCAGGTCTCATCGACATCTCCTTTATGCGCTTTCTTCAACTATCTCAATGATCCTTCGGATCAGTTCTTCCATGCGTTCTTCTTTGCCCGACAGATACAGATAACCGATCAGGGTCTCCAGACCTGTCGCGTACTTATAGTCCGCGGGGCTCGCGTTCTTTGCCATGCTTCCCTGATGTCCGTTCTTGCCTCTTCGGAAGACGTTCTGTTCCTCCTCGGAAAGCTCATCGTGAAGGACACGGATCGCGTGCGCCTGCGCCGGAGCGCTTACGTAACGGACTGCCTTTTTATGCAGTACCCCGGACTGTCCGCCGAAGCACGCAACGATGTGCATGCGGATATGAAGCTCGTATACGGCATCGCCGACATACGCCAGTACCGAAGTCGGTACCTCACGAATATCCTCCGGCGGGATCGGGATCATCATTTCTTCGTCACCTGCGGTCCTTGCGGTGTGTCCTTGATCTGGTAACCCATCTCGGAAACCTGATCACGGAGCGCGTCCGCCTTGGCAAAATCCTTATTCTTCTTCGCTTCCACGCGCTGGTTAACAAGGTCCATGACCTCCGCCGGGATTCCGCTGTCCTTATTCAAGATCTCACGGATCTCCAGTCCCAGAACGCCCATCAGCTCGCAGATCATGTCGGCAGCTGCCTTGATGGAAACCGCGGAAACATCCTTTGCTGTGAGGTGTGTGTTCAGCACACGAACGAGTTCGTAGATCGCGGTGATCGCGTCAGCGGTATTCATGTCATCGTCCATTCTGGCGATGAAAGTTTCTTTTGCTTCAGAGACTGCGTCGGCAAGTTCTTTTTCCGCGTCGGCATTTGCGGAAAGGCCGGCTTCTGCTTCGTGGCTCAGGATGAAGTCAGATGTCTCAACTGCCGTAGCGATACGGTCGAGGCCGTTCTGCGCGGACTTCAGAAGCTCGTCAGAGAAGTTGATCGGCATTCTGTAGTGACCGGACAGGATGAAGAAACGGATGACTTCATACGGGAACTTCTCAACGATATCACGGACCGTGAAGAAGTTGCCGAGAGACTTACTCATCTTCTCGTTGTCGACGTTAACGAAAGCGTTGTGCATCCAGTAGTGCGCGAACGGGCAGCCGTTTGCAGCCTCGCTCTGTGCGATCTCGTTTTCATGGTGCGGGAATATCAGATCCTGTCCGCCGCCATGGATATCGATGGTCTTGCCGAGGTATTTACGGTTCATGGCAGAGCACTCGATGTGCCAGCCCGGACGGCCCTCGCCCCACGGAGAATCCCAGAAAGGCTCGCCTTCCTTTTTGAACTTCCAGATCGCAAAGTCCGCGGGATTTCTCTTGCCCTCATAGGAAGCGCCACGCTCGCCGGCACCGGCTACGAGGTCTTCGAGGTTGTAGTGAGAAAGCTTGCCGTACTCTTTGAACTTCGGAACTTCGAAGTAAACGCCGTCGCCCTCGATGATGTAGGCATAGCCCTTGTCCATGAGGTCCGTGATCAAAGCGATGATCTCTTCCATCGTCTCTGTCGCTCTCGGCTGATATGTCGGGCGCTTGATGCCGAGCGCATCCGCGTCCTTGTAGTACTCGGCGATATATTTGTCCGCGATCGCCTTTACCGTGGTGCCTTCTTCGTTGGCACGCTTGATCATCTTATCGTCGATGTCGGTAAAGTTCTGGCAGAACGTAACGTCGTAGCCTCTGTATTCGAGGTAACGGCGCAGTGTATCAAAAGTTACGAACGGGCGTGCGTTTCCGAGGTGGAAGTAGTTATATACCGTCGGGCCGCAAGCGTAGAGCTTGACCTTGCCCTCCTCCATCGGGACGAATTCTTCTTTCATTCTTGTGAGTGTATTAAAAATCTTCATGTTTTTTCCTCCATGGTTTTCCGATCAAATGAATTCTCAACCGGCGCAAAATACCGCCGGAAGTTGTGCCAAAGCTTCTCTTACTGCCCTGACACGCAGGTACAGACTGCACAACATCGCTCGGGAGCGGCCGCGTTCGCGCCGATCCTGAACAGGAACTGTCTTACCGGAAGACTTGCGAAAACATGGTGAAAATTGACAAACAAAAGCGAGCCCGTCGACACAGGCTCACGCTTGAAAACCGGTTTTGAATCGTTTTTAAGACTCATTCTTCTTCCCGTTCTTTTTGTCGAAAATAAAAGCCCAAAACCGCGCCCACTTTTGACACCTAGCGATCGCCAGGTGGGTATCCTGCGGCAGTCTAAGATCTTCCTCTCGGGAGCGCTTCCGAAGAAGCGGTAAGGCTTGATCGTCTCTGCACCGACACCGGATTCCCGATTATGTCATGAAGGTTCAAAAACATGAGCATCAGCTTTAGGTTGTCTTTATTATACCAGTATACTTACAAAAAGGGAAGCGAAAAGGAATTACTAAACTGTAACAATTCCAAGGCGAAAATATATCAGGTTTCTACGTTTTCACGATGTGTGGCGCACACCGCTCCGACGACTGTCGCCGCCCCGTTTTCGAAAAGCACTTTCGCGGCTTCATGAAGTGTCGCCCCGGTCGTCAGGATATCGTCCACCAGGATGATGTTCCACCCCGTGATGTCCCAGGACTCATCGATCGCGTATGCGCCCTCCACATTTTTGCTTCTTTCCAGCGGTTCGGTGTATCTGCTCTGCTGTTTTGTGTGTCTGACCTTTCGTATAACATTGTTACACAGTGGTATCTGAAGATGCTCCGAAAGCCCTTTTGCCAGCACTTCCGCCTGATTATACCCTCTCTTTTTCAGGCGTTTTTCGGAAAGTGGGACCGGTACGACGGCATCCCACTTCACGGGAGTGTTTTTCGGGAATTCCCTGCCCATAAGTTCCGAAAGAAGCTCACCGCAATAGATCTCAGAAAAGAACTTGAACCTTTTGACAAGCGCCGTCACCGGCATTTCATAGTGAAAAAGTGCCCACACTGAAAACTCGGGGATCGGATCGTCGCTGAAAGGCTCGGAAAGACATGGAAACCAGCGCTCCGTGGAAAGCCTCAGAGGAAGCTTGGAAAGGCATGAAGTACATATCTGGAGTTTTCTTGTCTCATTTCCACAGTTTCCATCTTCCACCAAGACCCGTCCGCAGATGACGCAGACAGACGGAAAAAGAAAGGACAGCGTCGCCTGAACTGCCTTTTTTATCGTCGTTTTCATCATAGAAGCCTCCATAATAAAGGATCTTTCGGCGCTCTATGAGATTGGGATGAGATTACGATTCGATCTGATCTTCAAGGAAGATCCTAAGCGCGGTTTTTCTCGTTTCTGAGTATTGAGACGCGATCATGAAAGAGATCGTTTTCTGATCTCCCACGATCCAAAGTTCATTCTTGGCGCGCGTGACCGCCGTATAAAGAAGGTTCCGGTTAAAGATCGGGCCTCTTTCCGAAGGAAGGACCAGAAGGACCTTCTTCCACTCGCCGCCCTGTGCCTTGTGCACCGTAAGCGCGTACGCAAGCTCGAGATCCGTAAGTCTTTCGACAGGATACGAAGCTCTTCTTCCGTCATCGAAAAGGATATCGAGCGGGAACTCCGAAGTCGGCGTGATATCTCTTACAAATCCGATGTCTCCGTTAAAAACACCTTCGCCTTCAGAGCCGTCCGGTTCTTTACATAAGAGACGGTAGTCGTTCTTGACCTGGATAACGCGGTCTTCTTTTGAGAAATATCTCGTTACGCCCTCTCGGATGCGGATCGCAGACGGACGGCTGCCACGTCGGTTCGACGTCAGTTTCTGCATCATTTCATTGATGGAGTCGGTACTGACCGGGCCGTTTCTTCTCGGGCAGAGGATCGCCATATCGCGCCACGCATCGATATGACAGTCGGGGTTATTCTTTCGGATCCACTCGGCGACATAGTCGAGGACCTCATTTTGCTTGGCATAGACAAAATGAATATCCGAAGCATCCTCCGGAAACTCCATTTCTTTTCCGTGAAGGATGTTCGAAGCGTTTTTGACGATCATGCTGCTCCTGACCTGTCGGAAGTTTTCGACAAGTGTGCAGACCGGCACTCTTCCCGAACCGATCAGATCGGCCAATACACGTCCCGCGCCAACTGACGGCAGCTGGTGGGAGTCACCGACTAAAACGATGACGGCGTCATCATCGACCGCCTCGAGGAACTGCGAAAAGATCACGCAGTCGATCATGCTCGCTTCGTCAATGAGGAAAACCTTTCCCGGGTGATGATTGTTCTTCGTGTAGTAGAAATAACTCTCGTCCGAATCTTCGTCATACGTCGCTCCGAGAAGTCGGTGAAGTGTCTGCGCCGGAGCGTTCGTCACATCCCCCATTCTCTTCGCCGCCTTACCTGTCGGCGCGCAACAGAAAACATGGTCACTGTGGATGTTGAGATAGTACTGGTAGATCACGCGAAGGATCGTCGTCTTGCCCGTTCCCGGACCACCGTCAACGATAACGAAGTTTTTACTTAGCGCGGTTCGAACGACTGCTTCCTGTTCTTTGGAAAGCTTGAACTCCTCGCCGACCTGGGTCCACCTCAGTGCTTTTTCCAGGATCGGCTCATTTACGGATCTATCCTTAACGGCCTTTTTCAGACGCTGGGCGATCGCCGCTTCCGCTCTTATCGCGCGGTCATCTGCGACCCAGATCTCTTTTCCGGACTTGATCGCACGCTCGAACTTTTTGTAAAAGCGAAGTTTGGATTCTTTTGCCTCCCATGAGCAAAGCGAGATCGTCTCGGCGTCCATCTGCTCCTGAAACCAGTTCGGAACGATGCTCTGGACGAAGGTCTTTCTGTACTCCATACACTCCGGTTTTCCCTTGTAGTCACAAAAGAAACAAGGCGATTGAAAATCCGTGGAAAACCATGCGTTTTTCAGGATCTTCTCGCCTTCTTCTTTCCATGACGACATCGGCAAAAACGTATGACCGTTTTTGCCGAGGATTCGCTCGAATGAACGCATCAGTTCATTCGTTACAAAATGATCCAGACACATTCCTTCCATGTATTACTCCGAGAGTGGTTATTGCCTGATATTACAGGCCTGCCTTTGCCTTAAGGATCTCTGCCTTATCTATCTTCTCCCACGGGAAGCCGGCGTCATTTCTTCCGAAGTGACCGTAAGCCGCGGTTGCCTTGTAGATCGGGCGGCGAAGATCAAGATCACGGATGATCGCTGCCGGACGCAGATCGAATACTTCGTTAACGATCTCTGTGATTCTCTCATCAGAGATCTTACCGGAACCAAAAGTATCAACCATGACAGATACCGGGCGAGCAACACCGATCGCGTAAGCGAATTGGATCTCGCACTCATCGGCAATACCGGAAGCAACGATATTCTTCGCGATATAACGAGCTGCGTATGCTGCGGAACGGTCGACCTTCGTCGGGTCCTTACCGGAGAAAGCTCCGCCGCCGTGACGTGCATATCCGCCGTATGTATCAACGATGATCTTTCTACCTGTAAGACCGCTGTCGCCCTGCGGACCGCCGACTACGAAACGTCCTGTCGGGTTGATGAAGATCTTTGTGTTCTCATCGACAAACTCCTTCGGCAGAACCGGATAGATGACCAGTTCTTTTACCTTGGAAGCAAGCTCTTCGTAAGAAACGGAATCCTTGTGCTGTGTAGAGATAACGACAGCCTCGATTCTCTTCGGGGTTCTTCCGTCATACTCGATCGTAACCTGGCTCTTTCCGTCCGGACGGAGGAAATCGACAAGGCCTTCTTTTCTGACCTGTGTCAGACGACGTGTCAGCTTATGAGCCAGAGAGATCGGAAGCGGCATCAGTTCTTCGGTATCGTTATTCGCGTAACCGAACATCATGCCCTGGTCGCCGGCACCTGTATCGAGCTCACTCTCATCAGTGTGCTCTCTCTTTTCAAGGGAGCAGTTAACACCCTGAGCGATATCCGGAGACTGCTCGTCGATCGATGTCATGATCGCGCATGTCTTATAGTCGAATCCGGAATCACTTCCGTCATAGCCGATCTCCTTAACGGTGTCACGAACGATCGACGGAATATCTACATAAGCGCTTGTTGTGATCTCACCCATAACGAAGACCATACCTGTCGTACAGGTCGTCTCGCAGGCAACACGTGCCATCGGGTCGTCAGTAAGGATCGCGTCAAGGACCGCGTCGGAGATCTGATCGCAGATCTTATCCGGATGTCCTTCTGTTACGGATTCGGATGTAAAAAGCCATTTGCCCTGTCTGTTTCTGTCCATAAAGAACCTCCTAAAGTTAAGTAAAATAAAAACCTTTCCCGAAATCATCAGAGGAAAGGTTTTGATAAATCATATAAACTATCCTCATCTTTCAGGTCACACCTGCTGGATTTGGCACCGCTGCATTACCGCGGTTGCCGGACTTCATAGGGCCAGATCCCTCCGTCACTCTTGATAAGAGATGCATTTCAGTTGTTGGCAGTATGATACCACTCGCTCCACCTCTTGGCAAGGCATTTTTCGCTTTATTTTTTCACGGTTTTCCAAGACCTCGAAGCCGCAGGCGCCTTCGCCGAAAAAGTCGTAATCTTAGTAGTTTTTACGACTTTTTGTCGGGTTTTTCAAAGCTTCTTTCTGCTTTAATTGACTCACATCACGGCAAGGAGGTCTCAGAAACAATGACACGCACGATCGCAATCATAGATGCGGATATCTGTTTTACATCCCTTCTCATATCGCGCCTTAAGAAACATGTGCCGGAACTTCTGGCATTCCCTGTTTCACAAGAGATGCTGATGGCGCATAGAGAACTTCTTCTGGATAGCGATTTCGTGCTTTACAACCAAAATGAGATCACGGAAAAAGAGATCCTATCTCACTGTGTTTCAGGACGCACTCCAATTTTAGTCCCCCTACTTCAAACCACAAAACCATATCCCCCAAAAGATGTCCTGATGATCTCTCATGAAGTGGAAACTCTTGCCGGTTTAGGAAGGATCCCGGCCTCTCCGGATTCTTCTGTGCAGACATGCCTCGTCCTTTCCTTTGTTCCCCCGAAGGAAAGGGAGGCGCATGTCATTTCCCAGATCGAACGAAGCGGGGCGAACTTCGCCCACATCGTAAGGCTTGATGTTATGCCCGGCATCTTGATGCCGAAAGATCCACCCTCCTGGGAAGAAGAAAAGAAAAACAGGACCAGCGGCATCACGGAACTTCTTTCCAAACTGAAAACGGGAAAGTTCCCGCCACAGTCGATCCCTTCCTATCTGGAACCGGATCCGTATGGTGATCTACGTTTCGGAAAGCCCGAGCATTCCGACGATCTTATCACCTGCCATTCCAGAACGATCCTGATCCTTATCCAGAAAACAGTGAGATATCTTTCGACTCTATCCGAGCCATCCCTTCTTCTCGTGGTATGTGACGGACTGTCGTTTACAAGGATGCGTACTTTGAGCAGAAAACTCCGCCATCTGGAGATCATCACGCCTCTCCATCTGGAGAAGGATTACATGCTCTGTAACGAGATCGATGAACTGCAAAAAGAGCATGTCGGAACCACGCATGTGGACTATCCGTTTAAGATCACGAAAAAAGCTATATGACCACTTTGAAAGGAGTATCTGCCGGATCTTCCGGCAGTGTTTATCGGCATGAAGGCCAAAGAGAAAAAGTCTTCAAAAATGAATATCTCTATCCCCGAATTGACCACACTGATCCTTCAGTCGATGCATGGCTATGACGAAGTAGATGATCACACCTTTCGAGAGATCATCGCCGACAGCATCAATCAGTCGGAAAAGTGCGCCGATCTTCCACTTGAAGAAAAACGTCATCTTGCCGCGACACTTTTCAACCGTATGCGAAGACTCGACATCCTTCAGTCGCTGATGGATGATCCACAGGTCACAGAGATCATGGTCAACGGTCCCGATCACATCTTCTTTGAAAAAGGCGGAAGGCTTTTTCCTTCCGAACTTCGCTTCGAAAGCAGAGAGAATCTGGAACAGCTGATCCTGCACTTTTTCTCTTCTGCCAACCGTCCTTTAAACGAAGCATTTCCGATCGCCGATCTTCGTCTCCCGGACGGGTCTCGTGCCAACGCGGTCTTACCTCCTGTCGCGCCCGACGGACCGATATTCACGATACGAAAATTCACGGGTATCCGACCCGATATCCATTCACTCATCAAGAGCGGTTTTATCACTCGTGACGCCGCGCTTTATCTGTCACATTCCGTGGTCAGCAAAAAGACTATTTTCCTTTGTGGCGGTACAGGTTCCGGAAAGACGACTTTTCTCAACGTTTTATCCGGATTTATTCCGAAGAGCGAACGTGTGGTAACGATCGAAGATTCTGCGGAATTATCTCTTCAGGGTGTCGCGAATCTGGTTCGACTGGAATCCCGTCTTCCGGGTCCTGACGGACATGGCGGCGTCGATATCGGTCAGCTGATCCGAACGGCGCTTCGCATGCGTCCGGACAGAGTCGTCGTTGGAGAAGTACGAGGCTCGGAAGCAGCCGATATGCTTCACGCACTACATACGGGACACCCGGGATCTCTTTGCACGGGACATGCCAATTCCTGTTATGAGATGCTGGACCGTCTGGTCACAATGGTCATGGCAGGATCAACGCTTCCATACGACGCGGTCATAAGGCAGATCGCGATGGGTGTCGATATCCTGGTGCATATCACAAGAGGAAAAGACGGAAGAAGATTTATCGATGAGATCACCGAAATGCGACCACTTAAAGACAACCGTTTTCAGATCGAAAACATCTATTCTTACAAGGAGGATACCGGCCTTGTTAAATGCTGACATTTTTGAAAAAGGAGCTACTCTCCTTCACGGAAAACCGGAAAACAAAAGCGAAGAGATCCGGGCACTAAGCAGAAAGACATATCTCATCTTCATGAGTAAGTGTCTTCCTCTTCTTCCGATTTGTATCGCGATCGTATTTCTTCTTTCGAGCGCATTCTTTGCTGACGAAAAACTACAGCTGATCGTCTCGATCCCTCTGGGCATCTTCCCGTTCATCTCCTGCGTTCGTGTCTTGTACGGAAAAAGAACGACGACACTTCGCGCGCAGAACAAAGTCCTGATGCAGTCTCTTTGCACATCTGTTTCAGACGGATATTCGATCGAGCGCGCCTTTTTATGCGCGCGAGTTGATATTGAAAAAGCATTCGGAAAAAGAGCGGCTTTCGCACATGCTTTAAAAGATGTCGAACACCGTCTTCAGGCACATGAACCCCTAGACAGTTGCATGACCCATTTCTGCCATAAACTGGACTACTATGAAACGCTTCCGATCCTACACGCTTTATCACTACAAAAGACTGTCGGAAACCAGATCATTTCCATTCTCCGAAGCAGCTGTCAGATGCTTTCGGAACTCCACTCCGTAGCGTCAGAAGTAGAAGCAAATAACTCAGGTAAAAACACCGAAGCGTTAATGCTCTGTATGATGCCATTTGGAATCACATATCTTCTTTCAATGACAAGTGGAGAGTATCTGAATCAGGCACAGAAAACAGGACTCGGAAAACTTCTGATGACAGTTGCTTTTACCATCGCTGTCTTTTCATGTACATACCTGTTTTCACTCATTGGAGAAAGACCGTCCAGAAGCAGATTCAACTATCTTTCCGATACAGAAAACATTCCAGATAAATGGAAAAAGAGGATACACAAGATCGGACTTTCACTTCCCTCGATGTACACCACAAGAGTCCTTGAATGGTGCAGCGAGATCTCGTTCTCAACAATGGATGCTTTTGACTGTTTTATCTTTAAAGTCATATCACGAATTCTTATATGTACACCGTTGTTTTTAGTCATCTTTTTTCTTCTTCATCTGCCGCTGATACTTGTCGTTTTTATGGACGCTTTGATCCTGGTTTTACTTCATGTAGATCAGCAGTCGATCATGAACAAAAGACGATTGATCCTGATGGAAGATCTGCCTCTTTTCATCTCGATGCTATCGACACTTTTAGAGTCCGGGATCCTTCTTCCGAAAGCACTCTCCACATGTGGATACGCTTTCCGGGAACAGAGCTGTTTGAGTCAGGAATTAAAGCACATGCTTTCGAAGATCGAAGGTGGCATCAGCGCCGCTGACGCACTCGAAACTTTTTCACATCGCATCAGTATTCCCGAAGCACAATCCGCACTGCTTCTTGCCGCAAGATATGAACGCTCGGGCGGAAATGAGGTCTTGGGTCTTTTACGTCTTCAGGCTTCTTCCTGCTGGGCACTCTGCCGGAATGCTTCTCGTAAAAAGCGCGAGCGCGAAGCATTCAATATGATTCTCCCGATGATGTTGGATTTTGTTTCCGTGCTCATTGTATCCATTGCTCCGGCACTAAATACATTTCAAATGTTCTAGGAGGTACCGCATTATGAAAAGGATGAACAAACATTCACTCGTTAAATCACGCCTGGGAATGGGGACTGTCGAGGTCGTCATCATTATCGCTATTCTTGTCGCGCTGGCGCTCACTTTTAGAACAGCGCTCGCGAAATATTCCAGTTCCGTTATGGACTACGTTTTCGATGAAGGTAAAGTTATTGGCCAGATCTAAAGACTAAAAAGCCGGGGTAAAACATGAGCACAGGATCCGATCTATCTGATTACTATGAGAACGGTCCGCTTGGACAACGTTACGTCATCCATCTGAAGAGCAAGGATGAGATCTGTCTGCACGCGCTTACTATTTTGCAGGCAGACCTCCTCCCCTGTTTTCTTCCTGTCTACATATCCGATGACGATGCGGATCTTCTCATTGATGTCAGTTCATGCACGCCTCTTTCTGATCTGAAAGGGAAGGAGAAAGTATATGTTCATCGTCACTACAAAAAACTTATTTCCGAGTTTCTGTGTGAGATCTTACGCTCGCTCGACTATTCTTTAGATCCGCAAGGTATCTGCTATCTGGAAGAAAAGCTATTCTATAACCGGATCACAGGCAGGATCGTCTGTTTGTATCTTCCTCTCAAAGCCCGCATTCAAGGCGGTTCCGCTCTATCCTCCTCTATCAGGGAACACGCGATGGATGAGCTGCTGCATATTCCGATGAAGAATAACTGGATCTCGGTTAGGGCAATGGAAAAACTCTATCACTACTTCCGTTCTGATGATGAAGCTGCAGCTTTGTATTACATTCAGCACGGTATGTGGGAGGATTCACGTTCTCTTCCCGCTAAACTGAATACGATCTGCCGTTTGTGGGCCGTTTTCCTTATCGTGTACGTTTTTTCCTCCGGATTCATTGAACGAGCATACGCGGGCACTTCTTTAGCTGCTCTTCCGAATACGCTTTTTCTGATAAGCACACTCTCGGTCGTTACGCTTCTCATCCTTCACTTGAAGAATGAATCTACGGAAAAGAAAAACATGATCGAAGAAAAGACCAAAAGGAGAAAGATAAGAAACACGCAGATCCTTTTCCCGTCTTCGGATAATGATCAGCCTTCTTCCCTGGATCTTTCGTCCGACCCTGTACTGTTTCTTCGTATCAGTTCTTCTTCACGATCTGATCCGGACCTGGATTCCTTTACCGTATGGACAAACGCGCTTACCCTAGGAAGTGACGCGGATTATTGTGATCACTTTATTGACCATGCGTCACTTGCTCTATGCCACTGCAGATTCGGTCATGATGTACAGGGGTTCTTTGTGGAGGCGCTTTCGGAGAAGAAAGGAACATATCTTAACAGACGAAGGATCGCTGTGAATGAGAAAGCATATATTGAAGAAGGAGACATTCTCGGGATAGGAGAATTAGAATATAAAACCCATTTTGTTCACCAAAATGGGTCGTGATCACTGATCGAGATGCTTCTTTTTGTCCTTTTTCCACTCGGCGGAGACCGCGAGTCGCGCTTTTGCTCGTTTCATCGCATGACGGGCGTAAATGCGCTGTTCTTCGGTACTTGTAACATTGTTATATCGTGCCTGGGCACGTTCGAGAGCCGATTTTGCACGATCAGAATCGATTTCCGAAGGCCATTCGGCGGCATTACATACGATAATGACGACGTGCTGACCGATCTCGGCAAATCCCTCCGAGATCGCGAACGTTTTCTTCTCACCGTCGCATTCAAATGTGGCGATTCCCGGGGTAACGGCAATGACTAAAGGAGCATGGCCGGGCATGATGCCGTACTGGCCATCCAGCGTAGGAATGACGATACGCTCGATCCTTCCCTCGTAGAAAACTTCGTAGGGATTGACCACTTCGAGCGTCATCTTTTTCTTGATTGTCTGGTCCTTAGATGCCATGGTTCACCTTTATGCTTCGTTCTTATAGGAAGCGAGTACGTCGTCCAGATCGCCCTTCATGAAGAAGTGCTGCTCCGGAATATGATCGAGAGATCCGGAAATGATCTCACCGAATGCCTGAACGGTCTTTTCGATCGGAACATAACGCGGTGCAAAGCCAGTGGAATCAGCGGTTACGAAGAACGGCTGAGACAGATACTTCTGCACCTTTCTTGCACGGTTAACGAGCTGACGGTCCTTTTCACCGAGTTCTTCCATACCGAGGATCGCGATGATATCCTGCAGTTCCTTATAGCGCTGCAGCATCTCCTGAACCATTCTGGCAACGTGGTAGTGATTACGTCCGACAACGTTTTCAGTAAGGATACGGGACGAAGACTCAAGCGGGTCGACAGCCGGATAGATACCGAGTTCAACAACGGCACGGGAAAGAACGATATTCGCGTCGAGGTGACCGAATGTCGTTGCCGGAGCCGGGTCCGTCAAGTCGTCGGCAGGAACGTATACCGCCTGAATGGATGTGATAGATCCGTTCTTGGTGGATGTGATTCTTTCCTGAAGTTCACCGACTTCGTTGGCAAGTGTCGGCTGGTAACCAACGGCGGAAGGGATTCTTCCGAGAAGCGCGGAAACTTCGGAACCAGCCTGTACGAAACGGTAGATATTATCTACGAAGAAGAGAACGTCTCTCTTCATTTCATCACGGAAATATTCAGCCATGGTAAGACCCGTAAGCGGAGCTCTCATTCTGGCACCGGATGTCTCGTTCATCTGACCGAATACCATGACGGTCTTATCGAGAACGCCGGACTCCTTCATTTCGTTCCACAGGTCATTACCTTCACGGGAACGCTCACCGACACCGGTGAATACGGAATAACCGCCGTGCTCCTGCGCGATGTTTCGGATGAGCTCGAGGATAAGGACTGTCTTACCAACACCGGCACCACCGAAAAGACCGATCTTACCGCCTCTTGCGAAAGGAACGAGAAGGTCGATGACTTTGATACCTGTTTCAAGTACGGTCTCAGAAGGATACTGATCGACAAACGACGGGGCACTTCTGTGGATCGGCCACATGTCGTTCGATTTTACTTCACCCTGATTATCGATCGCACGGCCGAGCGCGTCGAAGAGTCTTCCGGTATTTCCCTCACCTACGGGAACAAGTACCGGAGATCCGGTAGCGATCGCTTTCATGCCGCGGGAAAGACCTTCCGTCGCTTCGAAAGAAACACAACGGGCAATGCCTTCACCTCTCTGCTGCATGACCTCTGCGGAAACGACTCTGTCGTCCGCCTGGATCTTGACTTCGGTCTTAATGAGCGGGACTTCATGTTCCGCGAATTCGCAGTCGATAACAGGTCCGATGATCTGTACTACTTTTCCTTCTCCCATGTTCTTCTACCTCTTATTCTACTTGACTGGCGCCGTTCACGATCTCGTTGAGTTCATTCGTGATGCGGGCCTGACGAGCACGGTTGCTCTCGATCGTCAGTTTCTTCATCATTTCATCCGCGTTTCGGTTCGCGTTATCCATTGCCTGCATTCGGGCAGTCTGCTCACAGGCGAAAGCTTCTACCATCGCGCCGTACATGACCGCGTTTAAGCCTGTGTCGATAAGGAACGAGAACACGGCTTCCGGGTTCGGATAGTAGTCCACGCTCGATCCGACTTCAACGGCGATACCTGCGTCTTCCGCGCCGGACGCGAAAGAGTCTTTCAAAGACTTTGTATCGATCGGCACGAGTCTTGTGATGACCGGCTTCATGCTGATCGCCGATTCCATCTTGGTGTAGATCAAATACACCAGATCGAATTCTCCGCTTAAGTACTTCGCGCGAATGATGTTCGCTACGTTTCTAGCTTCGTAATACGTCGGTTCGGAGATCGGGAACGAGAAGTCCGGGTCAACGGCGTATCCGTCTCTTTTCAGTTTCTCACCGCCGATGTGACCGAAGACATAGAGCTTGTATTCTGTCTTAATGCTCTTTTTTGCATTCTCCAGGATCTTCTTCTGGATATGCTCTTCGGCGATCTTAACGATATTGTAGTTATAGGCGCCCGCAAGTCCCTGATCACCCGTCAGTACAAAGTACGCGATCTTCCATGTGCTGCCGATCTTGTGCTCGCGCATGGTAAGAAACGGGTTGTCTATGTCCTTGGCGTTTGCGTGAAGCTCCATAAGGCTCTCCGCGCAGAGCGTAAAGAACGGACTGACCATCTCATGCTGCTGCTTGGATTTACGCATCTTGGACGCGCTTACCAGCTGCATGGCATGGGTCATCTGGGAAATATCATTGACACTCTTGATGCGCTTTTTGATATCGTTAAGACTCTCCATGGTCCTTACGCCTCACGATGCTGATATTCCTTGTGCTCGGCAACGAACATCGAATGATACTCGGATTCGAGTTCATCGATCTGCTGCTTCGTCTCATCGTCCAGAACACGCGTATCGGTGATCTTCTTCATGATCTCCGGATGCAGGACGGAAACACGCTGGAGGAATTCCGTAACGTACTGCTTAGCATCTTCCTTATCGAGGAAGGTGAGCTTTTCGTTGGTTGCCAGATAGAGCATAACGACCTGCTCGTCCATCTGCATCGCGTGGAACTGCTCCTGCTTTAAGATCTCGTTCAAGATCAAGCCGCGCTTCAGCTGCTTCTGTGTATTCGGATCCAGGTCGGAACCAAACTGAGCGAACGCCGCCATTTCACGAGCCTGCGCAAGACTGATACGCAGAGGTCCGGCGACTTTCTTCATGGCTTTGGTCTGCGCCGCACCGCCTACACGGGATACGGAAAGACCTACGTTGATCGCAGGACGCTGACCGGAGAAGAACAGCTCGGATTCCAGATAGATCTGACCATCTGTGATCGAGATGACGTTCGTCGGAATATACGCGGAAATATCACCACTCAATGTCTCGATGATCGGAAGTGCCGTAATGGAACCGCCGCCCATTTCATCACTGAGTTTCGCGGATCTCTCAAGGAGACGGGAATGCAGATAGAAAACATCGCCCGGGTAAGCTTCACGTCCCGGCGGACGACGAAGCAGAAGCGAGATCGCACGGTAAGCCTGCGCATGCTTGGAAAGGTCATCGTAGACGATCAGAACGTCCTCGTGATCTCCGTACATGAATTCTTCCGCGATCGCGCATCCCGCGTAGGGAGCGATGTACTGGAGTGATGCCGGCTGCGACGCGCTTGCCGCGACGATGACGGTATACTCCATCGCGTTATACTGTTCGAGTGTCTTTGCGACGGAAACGATATTGGACATCTTCTGTCCGATCGCGACGTAAACGCAAAGCACGTTCTTACCACGCTGGTTGATGATGGTATCCAGAGCGATCGCCGTCTTACCTGTCTGACGGTCACCGATGATGAGCTCTCTCTGACCACGTCCGATCGGTGTCATGGCATCGATCGCGGTGATACCTGTCTGCAAAGGTTCGCAGATCGGAGATCTCTGAACGATGTTCGGTGCCGGTGTCTCGATCGGTCTTCTGTTCGTGGTACGGATGATGCCTTTACCGTCGATCGGATTACCGAGAGGATCCACGACACGGCCCAGCATACCGCGGCCGACCGGAACGGAGACCGTAAGGCCGGTTCTGTGGCACATAACGCCTTCAACAACGTCTCGGCATTCGTTCAGAAGAACGACACCGACCTCGTCTTTTTCGAGGTTCATGGCGATACCGTAGGAGGTCTCGGAGAACATGATCAATTCACTTGCCATACAGTTCTCAAGACCGCTTACCTTTGCTACACCGTCGGATACCGACAGTACCTTACCGATCTGCTCGACTTCTGTCGCCTTGGCAAAATCGGTGAGGATCTTTTCTCTTTTTTGTGCCTGCTCAGGAGATTCGCCTTCCCAAAGATCATCATCCTCGAAAAGCATCGCCGGACTTTCGTTAAAGTCGGAAAGCGATTCGGAAAGGGATCTGTGGATCTCGGAAGTATTATCGATGTCGACCGGAGCCTTGTCATCGCCGCGATCCGTCTTCAGGTGACGTGCGATACGGGAAAGCTGACCTGCGACACTGTAGTCATACTTCGCGCCCTGGGCATAGATAACGTAACCGCCGATCAGGGACGTATCTGTCTCCTGTTCGATGGTGTATCCCTGTATTTGAAGGTGTTCCGCAAAACGTCGGGCGATCAGCGCCACCTTTTCCGGCGGCATGTCGTCACTTGCGGTAACGATCCTTATGACTTCAAAACCACTGTTATTAATCACCGGTCTTCACCTCTGACGAAGAAAGCTCCTGGAGTGCCTTTTCACGAAGAGCGGCTTCATCCGCGACCTTATCGGATCCTGCAAGCACACGGCCCGCGATCGATACGGCAAGGTCCGCGACCTCGTCCTTCATTTCTTCCAGCATAGCTTTTCTGGTGCCCTTGGCATCTTCCTCTGCACGATCACGGATATCCTGCGCTTCTTTTTTCGCGGTAACGATGATCGTCTCAGACTGTTTCTCCGCCTGCGTTCTTGCGTCGGCGATCAGCTGCATGGCTTCTTCGTGGGAAGCATCCATACGTCGGGTTGCTTCGTCCAGTTTTTCCTCTGCCTGCTTCTCTTTTTCCTCAGCATCCGTGATCTGCTTGCTGATGGCTTCTTTTCTTGCCTTCATGACTTTCATCAGAGGCTTAAAGAGCGCGAACTTCAAGATCAGGTAAGCGACCAGAAGGTTGATGATCGTCGCGATACCTGTTACGAGATATCCCGCGAACTGATCCGGGGAAAGAAGCGAACTACTCTCTTCCGCATCCTCCGCCAGACGGACGATCGAGGATGTCAGGCTTGAAAGATTCGCTATAGAAAGCATCTTAAGTCCAAATAACATTTCTTTTCACCTCGATAAATCAGACCGTAAAGATCAAAAGCAAACTTACGACGAGCGAATAGATGGCAACGGACTCCATGAATACGATCGCGATCAGAAGCAGTGTCTGAAGCTTACTGTACATCTCCGGCTGTCTTGCGGCACCTTCGAGCGCGCGTCCTGCCGCGGTACCGATACCGATCGTGGTACCTAAAGCACCGAGACCGATCGCGAGACCAGCGCCGAGTCCGGCAAGTCCTTTTGCGTCAATCGCTGCATCCAGTAAAACTCTTGATAAACTAAACATCTTCTCTTCCTCCTGTTATCTTTAGGCTGCGCTTTCGGCCTGCTTGGAAGCCTCGGCAGCATTCTTTTCTGCAATCAGTTTTTCTTTCAGTTTCTTCTTTTCTTCATTTCTCTCATTTGTCGCGTGCGCGCTCTCAACGACCTCACCGATATAGGAGATGGTCAGGTAGCAGAATACGACTGCCTGCAGGATACCGTCCATGAGATCGAACCACAGGCTGAACGCACCCGGTACGATGATCGGGCATACGATACTTAAGAACTCCATCAGGATAAACGCACCGAATACGTTACCGAAAAGACGGAGTGCCAGAGAGATCGGTTTGATGAAAAAGTCGATGATCTTAAAGGGGATCATGAAAGGCTTCGGATCGGTAAACGATCTGCAGAAACCTTTGATTCCGACGAAGCGGATCGACATGAAGATGACGTAGATGATCGCGAAGATCGCCATGGCGAACGGGAACGCGATATTCTTCGCCGGCGGCGGGATATGGAAGATCGAGATCGTATTACAGGAGATCAGGAAGATTCCGATCGTACCGACCATCGGGATGATCGTCTCGGACTGTTTTTCGTTCAGACCATAATCTCTGCAGACACCGAACATGACATCGATCAGGGATTCCATGACCGCCTGTCTCGTGGACGGGATCTTCGATTTCTGTCCACCCATCCAGCAGAAAAGAAGGATACCGACGAGCATCGCGACCCATGTGACGATGATCGCGTCCGTGATCGGGATCGTCTCCCCGGTTCCGGGGATAAATCTCTTCCACTGGAGAATAGCGGAGCGGATCTCTTCACCGATATTCGCCTTACCGGTGAATACCCCGAAGAGCTCGCTCAGTTTCTCACAAAATGCTTCCCAGAATTCAGACCACCAGGAAGCGGCAAGTACTACCAACATGGCTTAACTTAATGCCTCCTTAGTTTGTTCCGAAGAGACGGTCACCGGCATCGCCGAGACCCGGGATGATATAAGCGTGATCATTCAGTCTCTCGTCTTTTGCGGCACAGAAGACAGGAACGTCCGGATGATCGTTCTGCAGTCTCTCGATTCCTTCCGGAGCGGAGATCAGGCATACGAACTTGATGTTCTTGATTCCACGGTCCTTAAGGAACTGGATCGCCGCGGAAGAAGAACCGCCGGTCGCGAGCATCGGGTCGAGAACGATAACTTCACGCTCTGTGATGTCCTCCGGAAGCTTGCAGTAATATTCGACCGGCTTTAATGTATTCGGATCACGGTAAAGACCGATGTGTCCGACCTTGGCACTCGGGATGATGGCGAGCATGCCGTCAACCATGCCGAGACCCGCGCGAAGGATCGGTACGAGAGCGACCTTCTTGCCGGCAAGTACTTTTGCCGTAGTTGTCGCAACCGGTGTCTCGATCACTTTTTCTGTGAGCGGAAGATCACGTGTGACCTCGTAAGCCATGAGCATGGAGATCTCGTGAACCAGTTCTCTGAACTCTTTTGTGGAAGTGTTCTTGTCACGGAGAATGGAGATCTTGTGCTGGATCAACGGATGATCAAATAAGAAAAACTGTGCCATAGTAATTCCTCCCGAAATATATTATTTGAAAAGTTCTTTCTCTTGTTCCTTCATGTCGTTTACACGGCTCATGTGGCGGCCGCCGTCGAAAGGCTCATTCATGAACGCATCAACGATACCGAACGCCACACCCTTACCGATAACACGAGCGCCCATGGAAAGGACGTTCGCGTCGTTATGCTGACGGCACATTCTGGACATGAATTCATTGGTGCAGAGTGCGCAGCGGATACCCGGGAATTTGTTGGCGACCATCGAGATACCGATGCCCGTTCCGCAGATCACGATACCGCGCTCCGCTGTTCCTTCCAAAACGTCTTTGGATACTTTCTGTCCGGCCAGTACATAACTGTACGGTACATCGGCAGATGTCGCACCGCCTTCGATAACTGTGTGACCCTGTTTGCTGAGATAATCGGCTACGTCTCTGCGAAGCGGATATCCTGCATGATCTGAAGCAATTGAAACTACCATCTTTCTTAACCCCTTTTCATTTAATATGCTTATGTGTAAACTTGCGGGCGCCGCTGGCGTAGTCCGCAACGATATTACCGTTACCTCTGATCTTGTACTTGTATGTGACAAGACCGTCGAGACCTACAGGTCCTCTTGCGTGAAGCTTAGATGTGCTGATACCGACCTCAGCGCCGAATCCGTAGCGGAAGCCATCCGAGAAACGAGTACTGCAGTTCCAGAAAGCGTTACCGGAAGAAACACCATTCATGAATTCCTCGGCAACCTCAGGATCCATTGTTACGATCGAATCGGTATGTCCGGAACCGTACTTGTTGATATGCGCGATCGCTTCCTTAAGACCGGATACGACCTTAAGAGAGACCTTGTAGTCCAGATATTCGTGATGCCACTCTTCGACAGGGAGAACATCCGGCAGGATCGCCTTGACTTTCTCACAGCCGTGAAGCTCGACATTCTTCTCGGAAAGCGCCTTGGCCAGGACCGGCAGGAACGAACCTGCGATCGATTCATCCACCATGATCGTCTCGCAAGCGTTACAAACCGCGACGTACTGTGTCTTACTGTCGACGGCGATCTTAAGTGCCATGTCGAGATCGGCTTTCTCGTGGATATAAAGGTGGCAGACACCGTCCGCGTGACCCATGACCGGAATCGAGCTGTGCTGCATGATGTACTGTACGAAAGAATTGGATCCTCTCGGGATGATAAGGTCGATGTACTGATCCAGAAGGAGCATCTCGGAAACGTCGTTTCTTGTTTCCATCAGAACGATCCAGCCCTTCGGAAGTCCTGCTTCCACGGATGCCTTTTCGATCACGTCGAAAAGCGCGCGGTTGCTGTTCGCGGCTTCGCTTCCGCCCTTCAGGCAGCATGCGTTACCGGACTTTAATGCCAGAGACGCGATCTGAACGAGCGCGTCCGGACGGGATTCGAAGATAATGCCGAGTACACCGATCGGGCAGGATACACGAGTCAGGATAAGATCGTCATCAAGTTCGGTCTTCATCAGCTCACGGCCTACCGGATCCGGAAGTTCAGTAAGACTCTTAAGGCCCGCGACGACATCCTGCAGTTTGTGATCGTCGAAAACGAGTCTCTTCTGAAGCGGCATCGGGAGATCTGTCTCCTTTGCGTTCTTAAGATCCGCTTCATTAGCGGAAAAGATCGCCTCTTTGTTCGCGATAAGCGCGTCGGCAACCGCGAGCAGCGCCTTGTTCTTCACTTCAGTAGGAAGAACCGCCATGGCAAACGAGGCCTGTTTGGCTTCCATTGCGCGTGTTTCAAAATCAGTCATACCTAAACTTCTCACTTGTTCCATATATTATTCTCTATATTATAGCAGATTACACCCTGTTCGGACCGAGAACTTCAAGGATTTTTGCACTTTCGTTTCAAAAGCAAATGAAAGAAAATGAAAGCACATTTTTATCCACTTTTCGGGAAAAGTTTTCCACTACTTCTCCTCTTCCGTGAACAAAAAACCTGTGGAAAAAGTGGAAAAGTCTGTGGATAACTCAAAGACAAGCATTTGCGGAAAACACCCCTCTCAAACGCCGATTTTTCGGGAGTGCTTTTTTTGTCAAGGGGTTTTTGAAAAAACGTCAAAAGTTTTCATGACATGAAAAAGCCCTGATTTCAAGGGCTTTCAGGGCTTGCTTTTTTGTCATTTGACATTTTCGGTGTCCGTGAGCGGTGGACTTTCGTTCCTTAAGAATCTCTCGGCGGGAGACGATAGTAATTTGTTAACTGACAGCGAATGGAACCGTTATACAGTTTTCTTCTTTTATCTGCTTTTCGAACGACAGCATTTTCGAAAGAGTCATCCGGAGTGATAACTGAAAGTCGGATACCGGGTTTGCAGAAACCCTGCCTGTCGAGATAAGTCGACGCGATGCCGGTATAGATCTCCCTGGCCTTCTCCGGAGTCAGCAAACGACCGCCGTACGGGGGATTACAGAGGATCAGCTGGCGTCTTAAATGTGTCCAGCCGTAAAGCGCCTTCGGCGTCATCTCACGAAAATCCGCGACTCTGAATCTGACGAAGTCGGAAACTCCTGCCGCGCGGGCATTCCTCTGCGCCGTGGCAACTGCCTTCGGATCGAGGTCGGATCCGTAGAAATAGATATCGTCCATCGGGGAAAGATCCTGCATGTTGCGGGCTTCCTTTTTTGCCTTTTCATATGCCTGGATGCCGATATACGGGAGCTTTTCGCCAAGGAACGGACGAGTCAGGCCGGGGGCGATGTTCAAGGCCATCATGGCAGCCTCGATCACGATCGTACCGGAACCGCAGAACGGGTCGACAAGGGCTTCTTCACCGAAGAAACGATACTGCGCCGCGCTTACCATACCGGCGGCGAGAGTCTCCTTGATCGGCGCGTCGTGCATGAGCGGACGGTATCCGCGCTTGTGAAGGCCGGCGCCGGTGACATCGATCATGACGCGGACGTTGTTTTTGACGATACCGAATACAATCTTACAGGTGCCGAGCTTTTCATTTTCCTCGATCATGCTTCCGTCCGGCATATGACGCTCGGAAGTAAGTGCTTTTACGATCGCCTTTTTTGCGAGAGACTGGCACGCCGGAATACCGAAAAGCTTGGAATCACGGGAATAGCCGTTTAAGTGGAACGCCCAGTCCTTCGGGATCCACTGGCCCCAGCGCATCGAAGCGAACCCGTCGAAGAATTCTTCAAATGTCTCTGCCGGGAATGTATTTACGGAAAGAAGGACGCGCTCGCCTCTTCTCATCCAGACGCAGATACGCGCGCAGTCATCCGCCATCGTAAGCGGGGATGTCTCGACAAGGATCTGTCCGTCCGTAACCGTCATTTCCGCTTTTGAGTATCCGATATTTTCCAGATCCTCAACACAATAATGTTCCAGTCCGAAAAGACAAGTGATCACGATCTGCATAAATAGATTTCCTCCGGTTAAAACTTTTCAAGGACTTCCGTCCAGGGCATAAATACGATCATGGTAAGAAGCACATGAAGAACGATCAATGGGATCCCTTCCAGGCATTTCGGGTGCTTTCCGAAAAGAAGACGTCCCTGGATCGATCTTGTATAGGCGATGACGATCGCCGTAAAGAGCCACACACCGAGCATGAGCATCGCCCACCAGATGATGCGCTCTGCCGAGATCGGATGTGCCGCCGCCTCCAGATATTTCGCGTAGATAACGAGCGGGATCGATGTCGTGATGACGCAAAGAAGCGGCACATAGAAGTATTTGTCCATCGTCTCCGAAAGACGGAAGATCTTTACGAGCGGTGTCAGAAGAATGATCGTTGTAACGACCGAAATCAGGACAAAATGCGCCGGGCGCAGAAGCTCCGCATCGACACTGTGAACGAACAGGATCCCGAGAATACCGAAGATCGTGTCATATACAAGAACGCAGATCGAAAGGGTCAAAAAGTTCTTCTCGCTTTTTCCCGAGATCGGGCGGTACTTCTTCATTTTCTGTTCGGTAGTATCCAGGATCCAGGTCTTATCCAAGCCGTCATTTTTTACGGCATGCAGGCACACCAGCGCGAAAAGCACCAGCATCGCGGATCCCGCGGTATGCTCGAAGAAATGTACATGCACCTTGTCGAGCGCGTTGAAATGTTCGCCCATGACCGCGCCGTTTCCGCATATCTCACGGATCGTAGAGATCATGAAGCCTACAGGGACATAAAACATCAGACCATGCGTCAGATCGGACACGGCAAGTGCTTTTTCCTCGGAAAAATAATCGAACATCGGCACCATCAGGAACAGGAAGGTCGACGCCGGAAGCAGGAAGAATCCGCCGCTCGAAAGGCTGTCCGGGAGGTATTCCGAAAGGAAATACATGCCCTCGCCGAAAGCCGCCGCGAGGATCATGAAGATCGCCCAGCAGACGCGTTTGTTCTTCAGGTGCGAGAAGATGAAAAGCTCGATCAGGCAGAAAAGGATGACCTGGACCGCGGCGGAAAAGAACGCCGGAAGCGAACTCGTCGTGAAGATCAGAAGCAGCGAGAACGAAAGCAATATGCGATATTGTTTTAATGTAATACACCGATTCTCGCTCATATCATCCTACCCAGTTCAAATATTCACGTATAAACTTATATGCCTGATTGACCGCCGTCAGAAGAGCGGCGCTTCTTGCCTTGTCGTCCGAAAGACCGTCGATCCTCGTACGGATCTCGTTCATCGGGATACCGTCCACGCTGTCCGAAAGGACATTCTCGTCCCCGGAAGCGACCACGCCGTCTTCACCGCCGATAACACCGATCTGAGACGGCGCTCTTGTCGGCATCGGAGTCGGCGAAAGATCCTGCGAGGGATTGAGCTGCGGAGCGGGCGTCGGAGTCAGCTCCTCATTCTCATTTGTCGTCTCGTCCTTCTCGTTATCTTTCTTCTTATCATCGCCTTCGGATTTCTTATCATCCGAATGGTCATGCATATACTGCTCTTTACTGTAGGAGTTTCTGGAATTCTCGATGCATTGGTCGACAAGAGACACGAACATCGAAATGTCCATCGTTACGCCGTCGATGATCTCCGTCTTACCGTCGGACTTCATCGCGAGCTTGACGGGATCCTGCACGAGGACCATCTGCTTGGCAACGCGATATGCCTGCTCGGCCCAGATCTCTCCGCTTGTCTTATAGTCACCGCTGATGGAATCTTCGGAACGCGTTTTGTGCGTAGATTCATCCTCCGCGTCCCAGGAGCAGTTGACGATACGTCCGCCCTTGACGACGATCTCGACATAATCGACATATCCGTCCTTTGCGGCTTCCTTGCTTCTTGCATAGAAGGTTCCGTCGTGAAGGCCTAAAAGCGGGTCATAGTCCACCTGATACGGGGTATCGATCGCGACATCCTGACGGACAGCGACCGGGATACGGGCGCCTTTCAGCTGAAGACGAAGTTCGTTCATCTCATCTTCCGTATAGGTCAGATATTCCGGATCGTCCTGAACGACACGGATATTCATGAGGTTCTCACCGTTTTCACTGATGCTCATCTGCGCGTGGATCTTGCCGGAAGAAACTTCCGTCTCGACATCAACGATATAGCCGATGAGCTTCCCGGTCTCGTCATAGGCGCTGTATACAGACTTGATATCCTTATGGTTTTTCAGGACATCCGTATTGAGTGCGCGATACCTTTCGGCCATCAGAAGCGTTCCGTATTCTTCTCTATAGGCGTCCTGCTCTTTGGATCTGTTGACACTTCTTGTGTACCAAAGGCACGAAAGAAGGAACGTCATACTTAAAATCACGCAGATAACCGCACGGATCGTCAGGCCTTTAAAAAATGAACGCGTCATTTCTCCACCTCCCGATGCCATGCTGTTTTCGAGAAGACTCTCGGACGCAGATACCGGTCAAAGATCGGTGTGGTCATATTCATCATCAATATCGGGAAGACCATCGCGTAATTGCTGTTTCCGAAACGGTAAAGGATCAGTGTCAGAAGTCCCGCGTCCAGTCCGAAAACAAATCTTCCTCTCGGATCCATAGGCGTCGTCGTACAGTCGTTCAGCGCGAAGATCGCAACTAACAGGATGCCACCGACGGAAAGCCATGTAAAGAATGAGCTGAAGTTCAGAGAATCCCAGTAGAACGGGACATATCCGAATACGATCACGAGGATATACCCAAGCGGCGCCTCAAAGCGGAAGAGCTTTCTTTCCACCAAGATCAGAAGTCCGAAAAGAAGAAGCACGATCGAGGTAACGCCCGCCATGCCGACCAGTCTTCCCGAGAAGATATCGAGCCACTTTGTCGAAGTGACCGGCTGGATCATGGATTCGGCGGAAGGCTTTCCCGTCCAGAGTGTGGCCAGGTTCCAAAGTCCTTTAAACGGAGCCTCTTTGGCGATCATCTGTGTCGGGAACGCGAACTCGAGAAATGCTCTCGAGGCAAACGCCGGATTGAAGATGTTCGCACCCGCGCCGCCGAAGGCCTGCTTGACCAGCACGGAGCCGAAAAGCGCCGCCAGGATGATCGCCCAGACAGACGTGGAAGAAGGCACCATCAGTGCCAGAAGGAATCCGGAAACCAGGGAACTATAGTCCACATGGAAAGGCATCTCAGGGTAAAGCTTACTCGAGATCGTATAGTCCGTCATAAAGAAAACGAACATCGAGACTGCGGCAAGGATCAGGACGCGGATCCCGTAGTAGAAGATCGCGCCTAAAAGCGCCGGAAGAAGAGCGAGCAGAACATAGACGTATCTTTCCGCTGCCGGCTGGTCTGCGTGAATATGGGGAGCGAGCTGTTTTCTTTTCATCGTGCAGCGCTCCTTCTCGCCCTGTGGGCGGCTTTTGCGATATTGGTCGAAAGTTCGATACCGGCCGGGCAGACATACGAGCACGCGCCGCAGGCGATACACTGCTCGACGGATTCAGTCGAGAGTTCTTCGGTCTGACCGAGCTCGATCAGTCGGTTTAGTAGGAACGGCGAAAGACCGACCGGGCAGGCGCCGACGCAGGCTCCGCAATGGATGCAGTTCAGTCTCGGCGGTTCGAATTTTCTTATGATCGTGATCGCTGTCGTGGTCTTGATGATCGGAACGTCAAGGCTGCTTAAAGCAACGCCGGTAAGCGCGCCGCCCCAGGCGATTCGCTGCGCGGTGTGCGCGCCGGGAACTCTTTCGAGGATCTCGGAAACGCTCGTTCCGATCGGGACAAGTACGTTGTGGCCGGTGATCGTATCACCGGAGATCGTGACGATACGGGATGTCAGCGGCTGGTTCTTTTCGATCATCTCGGAAAACGCGTAGCAGGTAGACGCATTGAAAAGCACCGCCTTTACGACCTCTTCCGGTTCTTTTCCCATGGGAAGCTCGACCTTGTAAAGTGCCTTGATCAGAAGCGACTGGCAGCCCTGCGGAAAACGCGGTTTAAAAAGCTGGATCTCGATCTTTCTGTCCATGTAGCGTTCTTTTGCGTTATTGACGACTCGGGAAAGCGCGTCGATCTCGTCCGTCCAGGTTTCCTCGATACAGAAGATGACCTTTTTTACGCGGCAGATACCGCTTAACGCCATCGCGCCCTCAAGGACTTTCGACGGATTTACGCGGACGTGGTGCAGATCGCAGGAAAGGAAAGGTTCACTTTGCGTGCAGTTTACAAGAAGAGTATCAACGCCGAACTTTTCCGCGCGGAGGCACTTGGTGTATGTGGGGATCCCCTCTCCGCCCATTCCGCAGATGCCGGAAGTCCAAAGGAGCTTCTTGAGCTGCGGAAGCGAAAGCTTCGAAATATCTTTTCTCGGCTGGATCTTGTTTGAAACACGGCGGCGAAGGTCGTTTTTAATGGTGACGGCCTTGCAGCTGACCTTGTTCGGAAGGCGGATCATGTCGACTTTCGTGACTGTTCCGGAGATACTGGCATGCACGGGAACGCCGTGCATATCGGCGGGAACACCGATGAGATCGCCCATGGCGACACTGTCCCCGACAGAAACAACAGGATCGCATGCCGTTCCCGTATGCTGCTTCATCGGGATCGTTACTTCCCTCGGCGAGCAGACTTCAAGCAGGGCTTCGCGCATAAACTTGCGTTGATGCACAAAGTCCAGCCCGTCTTTTGGCATGAATCCTGTTTTGAAAGTTAGTTTCTTCATGTGCCTGCCTTTCGCACAAGAAGCCTGTTAGTCGATGTAGTCTTTCAGTTTCTTGCTGCGGCTCGGGTGACGAAGCTTACGAAGTGCCTTGGCTTCGATCTGACGAATACGCTCACGAGTAACGTTGAACTCTTTACCGACTTCTTCGAGTGTGCGCTGACGGCCGTCATCGAGACCGAAACGCAGACGAAGTACTTTTTCTTCTCTTGCGGTCAGACCCTTCATGGCGTCAAGGAGCTGCTCTTTCAGAAGTGTATAAGCTACCTGATCGGCAGGAGACATCGCGTCGTCATCCGGGATAAAGTCACCAAGGTGGCTGTCTTCCTCTTCACCGATCGGCTTTTCCAGAGAAACCGGCTCCTGGGAGATCTTCTGGATCTCACGGACCTTCTCAACGGAAAGATTCATTCTTTCGGCAATTTCTTCTACGGTAGGTTCACGACCGAGTTCCTGGATGAGAGCTCTCTGCTCACGAACCAGACGGTTGATGGTCTCGACCATGTGTACCGGGATACGGATCGTTCTTGCCTGATCGGCGATCGCACGGGTGATCGCCTGACGGATCCACCATGTCGCGTAAGTACTGAACTTAAAGCCCTTGGAGTGGTCGAACTTGTCAACCGCTTTGATCAGACCGAGGTTACCTTCCTGGATCAGATCAAGGAACTGCATGCCGCGTCCGAGATAACGCTTCGCGATGGAAACAACAAGACGAAGGTTTGCCTCGATCAGCTGGGACTTCGCGTCCTCATCGCCTTCGAGCATGCGCTGTGCGAGCTCCTGCTCCTGCTCTGCGGTAAGAAGCGGAACTTTACCGATCTCTTTTAAGTACATGCGGACCGGGTCATCCATACCCGCGCCGTCCGCGACGTTTGCGTCAAGGTTCATTTCGCGGATCGCGTCATCCTCTACGGATGTCTCCGCTACGATGGCGATTCCTTTAGCTTCCAGCTCGTCAAAGAGCTTATCTACCAGATCCGGATCGCCGTCCTGTTCTTCGATGATGTTCATCACGTCAAGTGATGAAATGCTGTTATTGTTGGCGCTAGCCAGGTTTTCAAGCTTCTGCAGGATGGTTGAAAAATCATTTGCCATTCGTTATGCAATCCTCCTTGCATTTCACGTGTCTTCTAAATACTCTGTCTCACTAAACCAAAAGGTCAGTTATTTCTCTGTTTCTGTGCTTTCCGACTCTTCCACGACAGGCTCGACGAACTCAACCTGGTCAACACCGGCGCCGTCTTTGCTGCCTTCAATTGTAAACTTACCATTCGGAGCATATACAGTAACAACTACATCCTTGTAGTAGTGAGCACTTTCACCGGCCTTGTAGCCGTATTCCTCGCCGCGTATCTCGCAGAAAGCATCAAAAGCCTTAACGACATCTTCTTTCTTTACATCCTTTGTGGAAACGAGTTCGAGGTTATTGTTGTTCTGGCCGAAGATCTTGTATCCGACAGCGTATCCGTCTTCTACATCCGAGCTTACGGAAAGACCGGACTTCGCGATGCACGCTTCCATGTTCTCGCCCATGCTCGTGTTATGCTTGGTGCGGATCAGGGAAAGCGGAATGGAGATACCCAGGATGATCAGGATACATGCCGCTGTCGTGATATAAACGGCCAGCTTAACTTTCTTAGGTGTTTTGATATCGTCCGGGGAGATCTCAAAGAGCTTCTCGATCTTCTTCGTCTCTTTGTTCTGGGCTGTGTCAACCTTTACAGCCTTCTCTACGACGTCCTCGAAAACAGGTGTTACCACATGGCGTGCTGCCTTAGCTTCACGTTTCGGCTGAGGAAGATTCGGGAATTCTACTCCGTCCGGGTTCTTATAGATCTCGATTGCTTCCGCACTCGGGAATACGCAATCGCAAAATACACATTCACACAATTCATCGTTGCTGTCCACCATCAGGAGTGAACCGCAGTTCTTACAAATACCTTGTTCTGTAGCCATTCGTTCCTTTTTCCTTTACAAGTTCACCTACAAAAGGGTATAATCCCACACATATAGGCAAAGTACATTATATATCCAATATGGAGGATGTGCAAACAAAATAATGCACAATGTTGAAGATTCTCTTCACGCCATATTCGGAACATTGCGAAGGAGTTTCCCCTTGACGAAGCAAAATGCCGCAAATGACGTAGTTTTTCACGAAAAATGCATGCGCGCCGCGCTGAAAGAAGCGCAGAAAGCATACGATCTTAACGAGTCCCCGATCGGTGCCGTCATCGTCAAGGACGGGAAGATCATCGCCCGTGCCCACAATCTCCGCCAGACAAAGCAGGACGCGACGCTTCACGCCGAGATGGTCTGTATCTCCAAAGCCTGCAGAAAGCTTTCCGCGTGGCATATCTTCGACTGCGACCTCTATGTGACCTTAGAGCCCTGCTACATGTGCGCCGGAGCCATTATACAGTCACATATCCGCCATGTCTATTTCGGCGCCTTTGACCCCAAGGGCGGCGCCGTCTGTTCCCAGAACAAGATCTTCGACCTTCCCCACAACCACCACGTGGAGTACACGGGCGGCATCCTCGAAGAAGAGTGCAGCGCGCTCCTGAAGAAATTCTTCAAGGAGCTTCGCCAGAAGAAGATCAAAGATTGACCGCGATCCCGTCACGGATCAACCAGATGATCTTTTCCTTCACGGCTTTTCCCGTCGCCGCGGTGATCGCCTTGGCGTACATATCCAGCTGCACCTGATATCTGCTCTTCAGTTCTGCCTCTTTTTCTTCTCGTGATCCCGTGATTCGGTCGGTCTTATAGTCGATCAGGACGGCCTGTCCGTCGCTGTCGATAAACCAGCAGTCGATCATACCTTGTACCAGAGAGAACTCATCGTTCTCGTTCGGCCATGCCAGCGCGAACGGGATCTCGCGGTAAGGACCGTTTTCCGGACGGGTCTCCGCTTGAGCCATCTTTGCAGCGATCTCACTTTCGTAGAAGGTCTGCATATTTCCGGTAAACGGAACGAGAAGCTCTGCCTGCTCTTTGGAGATCATGCCGTGGCCGCAAAGAAGCTCCAGAACATTCTTCCAGTCAGGCGTCTCTCCTTTTCTCAGCATGCCCGTAAAATCGATATACTGCCACGCGCTGTGTACGAGAGTACCCATCTGAGACGCGGTATATCCCTTGTCCTTCCATTTCTGGTCGGATTCTTTGACACGCATGTTCACCGCGTGGAATTTGACGTTTTCGTCTTCATCTTCGTCCGGCTCTTCCGAAAGCATGCGCTTCATCTCACTGACCGTGGTCTTTGCCGGAAGAAGTTCAAGCTTCGCCCACTCGCTGACGTCTTTTTTCAAAAGTCCGAGCTGTGCTTCCTGCTTCTCGGAAAGCGTGACATTGACATTTCTGTTTCTTGCCGCGGCATATTCTTCCGCGACCGGACGAGGTGTCGGGACCGTCATGAGTCCGAGGTTCGGAAGATCGTCAGATGCGATCGCCATTTCGGTGCTGTCCGAAGACCTTGTATCACCGGAAAAATCCAGGTCTCCCGCATAGACCGGGTCTGTCGAACGGATCGCCGCGGAAAGTGGATATCCCGGGATACGGATCACGCCGCCGAGGAATCGCAGAAGATGCGTATTCAGTTTCATCATCAGCTCCGGCGGGAACTTGCCCGAACCAAGCTGCGACGCGGCGATGACGCTTGATCCGGATGTGATCACGGAATCCACGGTGCGCTTAACAAGAGAGATCACGAAGACCTTTTTCTCCGCGCGGGTCAGCGCGACATAGAGAAGTCGGATCTTCTCTGCTTCCGATTCTCTCTTCTCCTCTTTGGCGAGGACATAGTAGTCGTGAGGCTCGTAAATGACGCCTTCTTTTTCGTAGAAACGCTTGGACGCGAGATCGCCTTTTTCACTTAAGATCATGCTCGTGTCATAAGATCTCTGGCTGCTCTGAATTCCGCACAGGAATACGTACGGGAACTCAAGACCCTTACTCTTGTGGATCGTCATACAGCGGACGACATTCTCCAGAGGTTCGGAAAGATCGATCTCGGTGTTCTTGTTTTTGTCGCGGTCAAGTTCATCGATATAGCCGACGAACGCGCGAAGTCCGGATCTTCTTCCCATGTCAAAACGAGTCGCCCAGGAGACCAGCGTCATCAGCGCGTAGTAGCGCGCGTCTCCGTCACTTTGCGCGAGCACGAAAGCCGGATAGTCCGTCACGGCATAGACATGCTCGAGCCACTTCGTGACCGTCATCTGCATGGCCAGTGTTCGTAAGTCGTTGATGAACGACAGGAAATCCGAAACCTTTTTGGAAAGCGCCGTATCGGCTTCTTTCGCGTAGCGGATGACCTTCTCACAGAACGGAAGATCATGGAGACTTCCCTTTGACGAGAACAGATAGATCTTGAGAAGATCTTCGTCCGTAAAACCTGCCTGACGGATCCTGGATTTCATCACGCCGGCGAGCGGGATATCCTGATAGACGTTGTCTGTCAGGCGCGCCAGATCGAGCATGATGCGAAGATCCTGCTGGGTAAGGATGTTTCCGAGATTCGGTCCCTGTGCCGGGATACCGCATTTCATCAGGACCTCGGCCGCGGCCATCGCGTTGAGGTTCGACGTGGTCAGTACCACGCACTGGTCATACGAGAAGTTACCGAGTTTTTTGAGTTCCTCGATCTTCTTGACGATGATCAGTGCTTCTTTTTGCACGACCTTCGCTTCTTTAACATCGAGGACCTGATCCATATCCGACTGCGCATCCTCATCCGTGTCTGACACTTCTTCCGTATCACGGGCAAGGATCACGGTGACATCCGCTCCGGATGTCTGTGCGTAATCTTCTTCGGGAAGTCCCGGGTTCAGCGCGTGCGAAGAATCGTATTCGATATCCGCGTATTCTTCACTCATGATGCTTCCGAAGATCTTGTTGACCACGGAAAGGATACCGGGGTTACTTCTGAAGTTATTGTTCAGTGTAAAGAGCGTTCCGCTTTCTCCTCCGCGATACAGATCACAGCGGTCGAGGAACATCTGCGGTTTGGCGTGACGGAAGCGGTAGATGCTCTGCTTGACGTCACCTACGAAGAATACGTTGTCATTGGCAAAGCACTGTACGATCGCGTCCTGAACACCACTGTTGTCCTGATACTCGTCGATATAGATCTCGCTGAAAAGATCTCTGTAGTAAGAGGAAACTTCCGGATGCGAAAGCAGCAAGAGCGCGACCTGCTCCTGATCCGGGAAGTCCATGCCATGCTCGAGCTTTTTCTTTTGCGAATAGACTTTTTCCGCGGCAAATACCAACTCGAAATATCTCTCGTAGATCGGATACATATCCGACAGCTCTTCCGTGATCTCCGCTAAAGTCTTTCCGAAGAAATAACGTGTCTCACTCCACATTTCTTTTACGAAAGAATCCGACTTTCGATAGCCCGAAACAATGTAGGCGAGTTCCGGAAGAGCGCCCGCGATCTCAAGGAATTCCTGCGCTTCCGGCTCTTCGGATTTCGTCGCGTAATTCGGGATCTTATCTGAAGGTCTCTTTTTACTGAGAGCACAGATCTCATCCCAGGAGATCTCCGGATAAGAAAGGATCTTCCTTGCGCTTTCTTCGAGGAATGTGCACCACTCCAGAAGATCCTGCTGTCTTACCGCATTATCTTTCTGGCTCTTAACAAACGCGATGCTCGGGATCAGGACACGCATCCTGACGATCGCGTCGAGGCGCTTTTCGATCGTTTTCTTCGTGATCTCGATGATCTTGTCATGTGTCGAAGAAGAAAGGAAATCCCTGCTGTCGTTCTTCTTTTTCAAAAGGACCTTTTTCACCCAGTTATAGTAGTCCGGAAGGCTTCGAAGATATCCGAGTTTTTTCGCCATATCTTCTTTAAGTCCCGTATCGTCACGACCGGAGCCGAAAGACGCAACCATGGAAAGGAAAGAACGTGACCATTCTTCGTATGTGAGATCCTCGGTGATGAGAGTTCCGAGCCGGTTGTCCTTATCCATCAGGGGCACGATCTGATCCTTCAGTTCCGGTTCGTCTTCGATCCTCTGTGCGAGCGAATACGCATCCGAGAATACTTCGCTGAAAGCTTCGTTCAGAAGCTTCGTCGCGTGCACTTCATCAAGGATCATGCTCTTCGGCTCAAGGAGAAGATTTCCGTTTTCATCTCGACTCTGCGCGGAGAAGTTGGAAATGACTCGGCTGCAGAAAGAGTCGATCGTCGAAATGTAAGCAGACGGCAGCGCCGCGATCTGCTCACTTAAGTATTTTCGGGTCTCTTTATCCGTTGTCTCGGAAAGCTTCTCACGAAGCTTTTTTTCGAGCTTGGCGCTCATATTCGCCGCGGCGGCATTGGTAAATGTCATTACCAGAACGTTCTCGACAGAGAGCTCGCGATCAAGGATCCTTTTGACGATCCTTTCGGTCATGACGGTCGTCTTTCCCGAACCGGCGGCCGCGCTGACAAGGATATTGCCACAAGGTGCTTCTACGATGATCCTTTGTTCATTACTCAGGCCCATGATCACTCCTCCTCTCCCTTAATTGTCGTAAAGAAAAGCTCCGGCTTTTTCATCGCCTTGCCTTCTTCGTTCAGCTTCGGTGCCATCGTCGGCAGATAGTTATAATCCGGCGACTCGGGGTTACCGTTACAGATCTGGTTATACTCACAGTCGGCGCACTTTAGAAGCGGCTTCTTTTTTATCTTCGCGGGTCTTGCGTCAAAGTGTCCGGCGTAAAGCTCCTCGCACTTTTCTTTCACACGGGAGATCGCGAATTCGCCCATGCGCTTCATGTCTTCCGGATCGGCCGAAAGACCGCAGTTTTTAAGATACGTCTCTTCTACCGCCTTCTGGTGATCCTTCGAAACAACAGCGGGGTCAAAGCTTTCCGCGATGCCCGTCGCCGATCTTTTTACGCGCTTGACGTGGATATACGAAACGCCGTCCGGGGAAAGATCCGGATGCATGGAAGAATACACATGCATGTACGAAGGAAGCTGCACGCTCGATCCTGCGTAGAGGTCATCAAAGTCGATCGTTTTGTTTCCGGTCTTATAGTCCAGGATGTTGAAACGCTTCTGTTCATTGTTGACATCGATTCGGTCGATCGTTCCGTTAAATGTCACGATGCGTCCGTCCGAAAGGATCATGTCATAGCCCGGGATCTTGTCGTCACCGAAGTGCCACTCGAAAGCCGTCGGCATCGCCTTTTCCGGATCCATAGTCGAAAAGATCATGTCGAGCGTTTCTTTCGTTCCCGCAAGAAGCTTCGTGTCGGCTTCCATCTTCAAGGCGGGATCGTCGCAGTACGCGAAACGCTCCTCTGCCTGCGCGGTAAGAAGGATCTTCTTGCTCCATTCGAGCTTGTCCTTTTCTTTGTAGAACGCGAAGACCTTATCCTTTTCTTCTTTCGTCGGAGCCGCAAGATACGCGTCGCGGAATTCTTCCAATGTCTTTTCCATGATCGTATGTGAAAGCGTTCCCATCTCAGTCGCCTGCACCTGCTGGACCGCGCGCTCTTCGATCTTTAAGACCTTCTCGCAGAAATACTTGTACGGACAATAAAGATAACTCTCGACTGAGGAAACGCTCATCAGAAGCCTGTTGCCGTAGCGCTCGTTCATGAGGCTTTCCGGGATCGTCAGCTCCGTATCCACAGGCTCTTCCACGGACAGATCTCCGCAGGAATAGTAGTTCTGCCAGATATACACGGCCTGATCGTACTCTTCGTCCGATACCTTTCTATGCCCGGAAAGCACTTCCCTAAGATAGTCTTCCATCTTCTCGCGGATCAGCACACGCGGGTCAGAAAGATCAAGGTGATCCAGGACCTCACTTTGTACCTGCGGATATGTCTCCTTGAAAAAGAGGATGACCGACGAAGGCTCAACGGAATTCTGAAGCGTGAAGATCAGTCTTTCGGAAGGCGCGTCCAGAAGCGCGTATGCCGTGAAGAAATCAGAATAGGACTGATCCTTCGCGTGGTTCGGGAACTCCATCGAAAGCTTCTCGCTGATGAGTTCTCTTTCCTTGTTTTTGAGATAACCTTCCGAAGGAGAAGTGAACGGGAAGTTCTTTCTTTCGGAACCGCAGATGAACATCATCTTACAGGGTCTTCGATAGGCGTTCGTCGGTGTCGTGATCGTTACCTGATCCACATACGAAGGGATCGCCGCGAGCGTCTTACTTTCGAGCGCGGACATCAGGGCATCACGGAAGTTACTAAGCGAGATCGGAAAATCCCCGAGTTCCTGCGCCATGGAAACGAGCGCGTCATCCGCGTAGTTATACGAAACTGCCAGCGCCAGAGCGGCCTGCTGGTTTCCCGCCTTCTGCCATTCGTCTACGAAATACTCGACGAGCTGACGGTTGCCGCAGACCATGTCGTGAAGAGCGATCGCGCGCTCTTTACAGGTCTTTGCTTTTTCCAAAACGGCCAGTTCTTCCGATGTCTTTTGAAGGATCGGAAGGACAACGCTGACGACTTCCTTTTCGGAAACGGTCGTGACGTACTTATCGCAGGAAAGCATCTTCTTTTTGTTCTTTACTCCATGCGCCAGACAGAAGTTTTCAAACTTCTGGACCGTGTCGAAATCGATCGTGACGAAACCGGACTTGAGATACGAAATGACCGAAGAGATATCCCAGCGGAACGCCGACATATCCAGGATCGAAGTTAAGTACTGCATCCAGATCGTGCCCATCAGAGGCTGGCGGTCATCGACGAAAACGTCGAGGCCGAAGCGCTTAAAGGCCGCGTGCAGGCTCGTACTATACTGCTCCATATCGCACATGACGACCGTGATGTCACGGTAGCGCATGTTTTCGAACTGCACGGCATACTTGATGCGCGCCGCCACATACTCGAGCTCATCGGAGATCTGATGAAACACTTTCACTTCCAGAGGAAGCTCGAGGTCTTTTCTGACTACACAGGATCTGGTCGCATAGTCGGTAGAAAGGATCGAAAGCGCGGGATCTCTTTTTTCGGAAGGACCTGCTTTTTCGGACGATTCCAGAGGGAATTCTTTTAAGATCGAGCGGATCGTCTTCTCGCCGAAGTGGCAGATATCGTCACCCATGTCCTCCGGCTTATCCGAACCGGCGACACAGGTCAGAGTGACCGAAGAGGCCACAGACGCGAGCTTTGTAACAATGTTATACTCTTCGGGAGTGAAGTTTCGGGTCTCTCCGAAGCCCAAGATCCAGCACGAAGCATCGCGCAGGAAGGAAAGTCGCGAAAGCGGCCACTCCTTCGTTTCGGGCGCGTCCTGGATGAAAAGGCTTAAGACCTCGTCGAGGCGTTTCATGGAATCACGCTCGGGGGCGTATCCCAGTTCTTCTCGAAGGGTATCCATCTTCGTAAGAAGATGTCCGAAATCACGGATCTTGCCTGCGGTCAGGGGATTTTCGGACGAAAGGTCCATCTCTTCGAGCATTTGTCCGGAGATACCATAGCGGTAGAAATCACCTAAGACTTCATCGATCTCGGAGACAAAACCGACACGCTCGGCAAAAGACCCGAGGACCGGGAATTCTTCTTTACTTTCGGAAAGAACACGGTGTATAAGGATCGTTCTAGCGGCAGGGCTAAGTGCTTTTCCCGAGGAAGAACCGACCTCACTTAAGATACGATAGGCAAAACGCGAAAAGCTGACGACGTCGATCATCATGAAGGAAGAATCGGTCTTTCCGCCCTTCTTCTCTTTCAGGATCTCGATGTAGCGGCGCTCAACTTCCGCTTTCATTTTTTCCGGAACGATAATGTACCCGCGGCGCGTCGGCCATTTCACGGCCTCTTCACTGATCCGTGAAAGACAGGTATCAAGAAGCGAGACGGGATGCTCGCCATATAGCAAATGAAACGCCATGGTATCGACCTCCTTTAATTAGAGGGTATCCAGATTCTGTCCGTTCGCTGCTTTCATTGTTGTCTCTGCCGCAGAAAGAGTATCTTCGATGACCTTCTGCTCCGCAGGACGCTTTACTTTCAAAGTCGTAGTCTTGACCATCTCCGTCTCCGAGAAGACAAAGTAATGGATCGATTTATACGACGGCATCTGTCTGTTGACTTCCTTCATCTTACCGGCCAGATACTCATGGACCGCCTTATCGCCGGCCGTGGTATCCGGGATCGGAAGGTTCTCACCGATGATCTTACGATCGATCAGGAGCTTGGCGCAGATATCGACTGCTCCCTTATCGTCCTTGGCACCCCAGACGAAGGCTTCCTTTACGCCCGGGATATTGTTCAGAAGGGACTCCATCTCTTCCGGGAATGCCTTCTTACCGTTTGTCAGAACGATCATGGACTTCACACGGCCCGTGATATGCAGGCACCCCTTCTTATCGAGGAAACCCATATCGCCGGTGTGGAACCAGCCGTCATCTTCGAGGACTTCTGCCGTAGCTTCCGGATTCTCATAGTAACCCTGCATGACACAATCACTCTTAGATAATATCTCACCAACTGTCCCAATTTTCGGACTGTCTGTATCGATCTTTACTTCAATGCCGGTAAGAGGTCTTCCGACAGAACCATAGACGTTGTACTTCGTCGTTGTGACCGCGATAACCGGAGAAGTCTCGGTAAGGCCGTAGCCCATGAGGAACTCGAATCCCCAGTTGTTGAAGTCCTGGATATAATTCTCGGCAATACCGGCGCCGCCGATAACGATCAGGCGAAGGTGTCCGCCGAGCTTTTTGATGATCGAGCTGAAGAATACTCTTCGAAGGTCGATCTTAAACTTTCTAAGGAAATTGCTGACCGGGATCATGACGGAGATGAGTCCTTCTTTTCCCGATTCCTTGATACCGGCCGTGATCTTGCCGTGGATGTTTTCGAAAAGAAGCGGTACGGAAATACATGCCTCAACGTGCCACTCATTCAAGTTCTTGACGATATAGCGGAGACCGTCGGAGAAGCAGATGCAGCAGCCGCGAGCGAGCATGAAGTATTCGCAGGTGTTTTCGAAAGTATGGTGAAGCGGCAGGATCGAGAAGATCCTCTCGCCTTCGTTCAGTGTCAGGATCGTGCTGATCGCGTAGACATTGGTCATGATGTTCTTATGAGAGAGCATAACGCCCTTACTCATTGCCGTCGTACCGGATGTAAACAGGATGATACGCGTTGCCTCCGGGTCGATCTCGACCGTACGCATGAGGCTCTTGCCTTCCTCGACAAGTGCTTTTCCCTCGGAAATCCAGGTCTGGATATCGACGAAACGATCATCATCTTTCGGCCACTCGAGATTCGGCGCGATGTATTCGGTGCACATGCAGACGTACTTCTTGACCTTGACGTCATTTTCTTCTGCTGTCTTTGCGATATTCAGGATCATCTCGTGATGCTTCTGATGATAGAAAAGCACCTCTACCTTGCCTCGAACGAGGAGGCTGACGAGCTCGTGCTCCGGAAGGAGTCTGTCCAGAGGAAGTCCGACGGAACCGGAAGAAAGGATCGCAGAATAGGAGACCATCCACTCGTAGGCGTTCTCACCTACCACACCGAGATGGCCGCCGGCAAAGCCGTGCTTGTCGATCGCCGCGACGAGATACTCGATATCCGACGCAAAATCGTTATAGGTCTTATGGATCTCTGCCTCAGTAGGCTTTCTTCTGAATACAAATGCATCACGGGTAGGAAATTTCTCTTTCGAACCCAGGATCAGGTCACGGAACGTCTCGTAACGAACGCCCTCATGCAGTGGTTTTCCGACTATGCTCGACATAAGTCCTCCGTAGCGGCAATAGGATCGCGTACATGTAAATTCTCGCAACTGTACGCAATTTAGAATGATACCACTTTCTTGCCAAATCGTCTATCTTTTCGGAAAATATTTTGAAAATCAAACTAATTCGTCAAAATGCCCTTGTCTTCGCCGTGAAAAGCACTTTTCTCTATTCAAAAAACCTAAAGAAATTTCAATTGACAATCCACCTTTTGTAGTCTAGCATATCGTAAGAGAAGGTAATAGTTATAGGAGAGTGGGTCATGTCATCGAAAGAAAGCGGTTCTTCCGCACCGACACATTCCGTCGAAGAACTGAATAAGAAGTATCCGACGCCGCGTGGATTCACGGGCTTTTTCTGGTACCACGTTTCCATGGCCATCACGAAGATGCTCGTCAAGCTTCGTCCGGGCGAGAAGGAAAACATCCCTTCCGAATCCCCTTATGTTATCTGCTCCAATCACCAGACCTATGCCGACGGCATGTGGATCATGAGCATGCTCCCGAGAAAGCACAGAAAGGTATTCTGCGCGCTCGCGGCATCTGACCTTGAGACTAACTACGGTCGTCTCGGACGCGTCATGATGCACGTCGGAAGAGGTATCGCCGTCGATCGTTTCGGCAACCCGGTAAGAGGTCTCATCAAAGCGAAAAAAGAAGTTGAAAACGGCAACATCATCCTCGTGCATCCGGAAGGAACCAGAACCTCCGACGGACACCTCGGCGAGTTTAAGGACGGTGCCGCATATATCGCCATCAAAGCAAACGTCCCGCTTCTGCCCGTCTATATCGAAGGCGGATATCAGGCTTGGTCACGTCACATGAAAAAGCCGCAGACATGGGATCACAAAAATCACAGAAGAAAAAGGATCACTATCCATTTCGGCGCACCGTTGCACCCGGATCAGTTTGAGCGCGACCCGCACAAGATGACGGACGCGGCTTATACCTGGATGAAAGAAATGGAGAAAAAGGACGTTAACCTGCAATAACAAAAAAACCTGCCCGTGGCAGGTCTTCTTTTTGCATTGTTTTATTCCGTAAAAAACGCCATCTGGATCGCGTTCGGAATGACTTCGTAACGGACCTTATGTCCGAAGAAGTCTTCACCGTCGTAGTTTCCCTGCATCTGCAGATTACTGTTCAGTGAATTAAAGATACCACTTGTGGAACGATAGAAGGTAAAACCCTTCTGTCCGATATGCTTACCCTTTTTGTATTTCATCAGCTGGGAAAACGCCTTTGTCTTCGACATGTGCTCGACGATACAAACGTCCAGGACACCGTCGTTGACCGACGCGTTCGGAGCCGGACAGAATCCGCCGCCGTAGTATCTGCCGTTGCAGATGCTGACGAGGGAATAATCCATGCCCTTCTTCTCGATCATCTCGCCGTTTTCCAGCTCGATCTTATAGTCCATCTTAAATCTCCAGCCATTCATAAGACAGGAGATCGCCGCGAAGGAATACGCGTTATTTCTGAAGAAAAGGCTCTTCGGGTGCTTGGCCACGATGCGCTTTGCCTTCGCCTGTACAAGAGTGTCGAGGCCCATCGATGCGATGTTCAGGCTATAGCGGCTCCAGGACGGCAGGTGATTTCCGAGATAGTCGTAACTGTCGATACGAAGAAGATCGATCGGATGGATCATCGGGCTTTCGAGGCGCTTTAAGACATCGAGCGGATTCTTATAAAGATCTTTCGGATATAAAGTTCTGGCGAAATCATTTCCCGTTCCGAGCGGAATGACCGCCATCGGGGAGTTTCTGAAAGCCAGCGCGTTTGCGATCTCATGGACCGTGCCGTCTCCGCCGCACGCGAAAATGATGCACTCGGATCCGTACTTTTCGGAGTTCGTAATGGCGAGTTCTTCGGCGTGACTTGCGTGCTCGGTATAAAAGATCTTCGAACGGTGACGCAGATCCGGGGGAAGGGCAGCTACGGCCTTTTCCAAAGCCTTCTTCCTTCTCTTATGAATATTCGAATTCACTATGAAAATGTACTGCAATGCCTAAATCCCCAAATGCTGTGTTTTTATCAGTTCGCGGCATCGTGGATCATGTCCACTACATCGCCGACCGAGCGGATCTTCTCGATCGCTTCGTCCGAGATCTGAAGGTCAAATCTCTCCTCGAGATCGACAACCAGTTCATAGAGCTGGAGGGAGTCGAGCGGCAGTTCTTCAAAGATCATCGTATCCTCGGAAAAGTCCGACTTCTTCATCTCAAGGAGCTCGGCAAGCATATCCGAAAGCGTGTCAAAGATCACTTCGCGGGAAAGTGCTTTTGCAGAAGTAACCTTCTCTTCGGACTCATTCATATCCGATGCCTTTTTCTTGGAAACTGCCATCTTTATACCTCCGTATCGTCACGGACGATCTTCTTATATTGTTCGCCGGTGCTGTACTTCTTGTACTGCTCTTTGACGAAGGAATCGATCTCTTCGATCGTTTTGGTTAGGATCTTTCTCTCTTGTTCGTTGAGCGGGTCGAAAATGCGCTTTGCCAGGACTCTGTGGAACTTGGAATGCATGCGGTACGCAAGCTTGCCCTGACGTGTCAGGGAGATCCTTACGATCCTTCGGTCCTTCGTGTCGCGCTGGCGCTCAACGTACTTTTTCTTCACGAGACGGTCGACCGCTACAGTGAGCGTACCGATCGTGATGCCGAGGATATTTGCCGTCTCGGTCATCGTTCTGGCCTCATAGGGGCCGATCGCGTTGATCGTGTGAAGCTCGGCAATGGAAAGGTCGGAAAAATAACCCTTCGAAAGGGCCATTTCTTCGGTCAAAAGAACATTATCGAAAATACTCAAAAGACTTGCTGCGAAATCTTGTTCAAGCGGTTCCATCCTCAAATCCTCCCCACATACAACAAAATTTTACACGAAACCTCGCTAAAAAACAATGCCGAAGGCACTTTGGCAAAAGCACCTGTCGGCGGTTCTTATCGGACTTCGACGTCACTGATCGGGATGATCCTCGGATATTCCCCCGAGAAAAGCCCCAGTCGTATTACCCTTGTGTTCTCGGCCGTTTGCGGATCCATACCGCAGTATTTACTTAAACTGCTTAAGATCAGGTCAGGTCGTACGTTTCTTTCAGATCCCGCAAAAGCGTAGAAATCCACACTGTCCGGATCGCCGTCACTTGCCTGCGACAGCGAGATCAGAAGCGGTCTTATGTCCGTCTGTTTTTCTTTTCCCTTGGCCATCTTCGTGACGATGAGGCTTTCCTCCTGCATGGCCTTTTCCATGGCGGCACGGATGCCCTTGGCCCCGAATCGGTAGGCCGCGGTCGTTACGATCGACATGATGCTGTCCTTCGGCTCCGGGATCTCTTTGGACTTGATGATCCGAAGTCCCGTCGGAAGATATGCGTTCAGTTCTTCGGTGAACTTATCCGCGTCATAAGGGCACTTCAGGGAGACGTCGAGATAGTCGCAACGCGTCTCGATACCGACACCCAACGGCAGCGCGAAGACCATCATGGGACGCGGGTTATAGCCCTGCGAATAAAGGATCGGAAGGCCCGCTCTTCGCGCGGCTCTTTCAAAGCAGGTCATCAGGTCGAGGTGGCCGAGGAATACGGTCGCGCCTTCTCTACTGAAGGATGCGCGCTGCACGTACGCCGTCTGATGCTCCTGCATGGTCATCATCTTTTCGCGTTCACTTTGCAGCATCTGCGGCACCTCCTTCCTCTGAAGAAGCGCCTGAACCGGCCGGGGCGGCAGATGTGCTTTCGGTCGCGGCCGAGGTCGTGCCGGCGCTCGCGGTGTTTCTCTTTGCGAAACACTCGCCTACGCCGAACGTCGCGGCGCCGCAGCCCGAGCAATGCTCACGGCAGGACGGAGTCGTCGTTTCTTCATGTGCTTTATGTCTTTCCGAAAGAAGGAACTTCTTGTTGACACCCACGCTGACGTGGTCCCATGGAAGGATCTCCTCTTCGGAATATTCTCTTGCGAAATCTTCGATCTTCAGGCCGTGTTTTTCCAGGATCTCGACCCACTCGCCAAAGCGGAAGTGATCGTCCCACGCGTCGAAGTAATGGCCGGCCTTATAGCCCTCGAGAATTACCGGCGCCAATCGTCTGTCGCCTCTTGCGAGAACAACTTCCCAGACAGACGAATCAAAGTCATGCCAGGCGTAGCGGATATTTCTGCTTCGGATGTGGTCTTTGAGAAGTCTCTGCTTTCTGATAAGCTCTTCTTTCGTATTCTGTGGCTCCCACTGAAACGGCGTAAACGGCTTCGGGATAAAGAGCGAAGTAGATACCGTGATCTCAAGTCTTCTCATCTTCTGACCCGTCTCACGGCCAACGTCGTAGTAGAGCTTTTCGATACGTGACGCAAGGTCGGCGATGCCGAGAACATCCTCGTCCGTCTCGGTCGGAAGGCCGAGCATGAAGTAAAGTTTGACGGTGCTCCAGCCACCCATGAAGGCCAGGCGGAGCGCCGAGAAGATATCCTCTTCCTTGATGTTCTTGTTGATGACGTCGCGAAGGCGCTGCGTGCCTGCTTCCGGCGCGAACGTCAGGCCCGACTTTCTCGTGGACTGGACCTTTTCCATCAGATCCAGAGAGAAAGAATCGAGTCGCAGTGACGGCAGCGAAAGGCTCGTGTGGTGACCTTCGAATGTCTCGAGAAGATTCTCCGCAAGTTTCGGGAATTCCGTATAGTCAGATGTCGCCAAAGACAGCAGTCCCATCTCATCGTAGCCGGTGTTCTTTTCAAGCTGTCTTCCCTGCTCGCAAAGAACCTCTACCGACTTTTCTCTTACCGGGCGATAGATGAATCCTGCCTGGCAGAAACGGCAGCCGCGGATACAGCCGCGGAAGACCTCAAGGTAGGATCTGTCATGAACGACACGCAGATTCGATACGACCGGAGACGTCGGATATGTGCAGGCATCCAGATCACTGATGATGCGCTTTTTAATCGTGGTCTTAATGCCGTCCTCGATCGGTCGGATATTGGCGCCGAGCGGCTTATCGGAGTTTTTGTCGTAGTTATAGGAAACCTCGTAAAGCGACGGCACGTAGATGCCTTCGATCTCATCGCAGTTACGAAGGAGCTGCTGTCTGGTCATCGGATGCTCTGTGCTTTTCGAGAGCTTGTATTCACGGATCTTTTCAGAAAGCTCGAGGATCATTTCCTCGCCCTCGCCCATCATGGCGATATCGAAAAAGTCCGCCATCGGCTCAACGTTATACGCGACCGGGCCGCCGCAGCAGATGATCGGATCGTCCTCGCCACGGTCCTTTTGAAGAAGCGGGATCTTACCGAGGTCCATCATCTGAAGGACGTTGGTAAAACACATCTCGTAGCCGAGCGTAAAGCCCAGGATATCAAAGTCGCAAAGCGGTGTCTTTGTCTCCTGAGAATACAGGGGAATGTTCTTTTCGCGAAGGATCTTATCCATGTCGAGCCACGGCGAAAAGGCTCTTTCGCACGCGACAAAATCACTTTCGTTCAGCACGTGATACAGGATCTGAAGCGCGAGGTTGCTCATGCCGATCTCATAGATATCGGGAAAGCAGAAAGCGAATCGGACGTACGATGTTTTGCCCGTCTTTTCGAGTTCTTCGAGCATGTCTTCCTTGATGACGGCATTGAATTCGCCGCCGACATATCTGGCGGGGCTTTCGACCGACATCAGGTCCGATTTAGAAAGCGGGACAGGATTGATCTTCATGACGCAATAAAGGGCTCCTTAGATTTCTGTTCTTCATTTTACAGCAAAAAAACAAGCCCCGAAAGTTCTTTAGCAAAAGAACCTCCGGGGCCTTTAAGAATCACTTGAAATTACTTATTCTTCAGGCGCTTCTCCAGTGCTTTTTTCTCAGCTTCATAGCCGGGCTTTCCGAGAAGAGCGAACATGTTCTTCTTGTAAGCTTCAACACCGGGCTGGTTGAACGGATTTACGGAATTGAGGTAACCGGAAATACCGCAAGCCTTCTCGAAGAAGTAGATCAGCTGACCGAGCCAGTACTCGTTGAGCTCAGGAACGTGGATGATGAGGTTCGGGACCTTACCGTCAACGTGAGCAAGAACTGTACCCTGCATCGCCTTGAGGTTAACTTCGTTCATGTCCATACCGGAAAGGAAGTTCAGACCGTCGAGGTTCTCCGGATCGTTCGGGATCTTGAAAGAACGACGAGCCTTGTCGATAACAACAACTGTCTCGAAGAGCATTCTCTTACCGTCCTGGATGTACTGACCCATGGAGTGGAGGTCTGTGGTGTTGTCAACGCCGGCCGGGAAAATACCTCTGCCGTCCTTACCTTCGGACTCACCGTAGAGCTGCTTCCACCATTCTGTCATGAAGTGGAAAGAAGGCTCGTAGTTGACCATGACTTCTGTTGTGTAACCGCGGCGCAGCAGGCAGTTTCTGGCGATCGCGTACTTGTAGCAGTCGTTCTCCATTTCTACCTTCTTGAAATCACGGCTTGCGTCACGAGCACCGGTCATGAGTTGACGGATGTCGATACCTGCAACAGCGATCGGCAGAAGACCTACAGCTGTCAGAACGGAGAAACGTCCTCCGACGTCATCCGGTACTACGAATGTCTCGTAGCCTTCCTTAGTTGCGAGGCCCTTAAGAGCTCCCTTCGCCTTATCTGTTGTTGCGTAGATTCTCTGTCTTGCCTCTTCTTTACCGTACTTTTCTTCCATGTAAGCGCGGATGATACGGAAAGCGATCGCCGGCTCAGTTGTTGTACCGGACTTGGAGATGATGTTAACGGAAACTCTCTTACCTTCGAGAAGATCCATCAGGTCAGCAAGATAAGTAGCGCTGATGGAGTTACCGCAGAAAAGGACCATCGGAGCTTTTCTTACCTTCTTCTGGGCAACATTCGCGAAAGAATGAGACAGAAGCTCGATCGCAGCTCTTGCGCCGAGGTAGGAACCGCCGATACCGATAACCAGAAGTACATCAGAATCCTTTCTGATCTTAGCGGCTGCTTTGCGGATACGGATAAACTCGTTCTTGTCATACTTGCTCGGAAGCTCTACCCAGCCAAGGAAGTCACTGCCGGGACCTGTCTTCTTGTGAAGCATGTTGTGTGCCACTTCTACCTGTGGCAGCATCTTTTCCATTTCGCCTTCGGAAATGAAAGGCATAATGTTGGAAGTATCAAGACTAATCATAAAAATTCTCCTCATTCTTTTATGAAAATTGGTGTCCTCAACACCGCATTAAGTATAACATGAATAACGCGGATTGCACGGATAGAAACGCAGAAAATGCATCAGATTTCATTAAGAATTTCGTGAAAATCGTAGGTTTTTATGATTTGTCAAGAAAAAATGAAAGTCGAAATCGGTTAAGTTAGGATGGCTTCGTCAGCGCTCTTTAAGAGGGGCAGGTGCTTTTCGCGAGGATGAAGATCCAATTCAAAATGGATTCTTTTGACTTTATGAATTATAATGAGAACCACGATTACAGACAGGGGTACCCATGGAAAAGGCTGATTCTACAAATTCCAAGATCATCATTCTTTACATTCTTTCAAAAGTGAACGATATTTCGTCCTCACAATTGATGGATTGTGCTCTGGAATCTTTATACATGGACTTCTTCTCCTTCAGCCAGGCCAAGTCGGAACTTGTAGCCCAAAAACTCATGACTGAGATGATTCGAAAGGGCGAACTTCGAAAAGATGCGACCGGAAAGCCGGTCCTTTCCTGCTATATCACTCCCGCCGGAAAAGAGATCCTCGAAAGGCTTCTCCCTTCTGTTCCTGCGGCGATCCGTGCCTATCTGACTTCCGCTTCGCGCAACTGGCAGGTCGACACGAATGAGTCGCAAAGCGTATTTGCCGATTATTCTCCGAATGACGAGGGCACATGGTACGTCGATCTTCGTCTGATCGAGCGCGGCTCGACAACTTTTGCTCTGCGCATGGCTGCGCCTTCCGAAGAAGTTGCCGAGAGAACATGTAAGCGCTGGGAAACAGCCACTGCTGAGACTTATATGGAAATCCTTCGACTGTTGTCGGAAGAAAAGTGACCCCCACATTTTGAATGAACAGATTTGCTCACACGTTGCAATTTTGAGCGCGTACGTTGTAGTTGTGCTTTCTTGTTCTATGTTTCGTTCTATTTTGACTACCTTTTTAGAACCAAACCTAGAACATCCCCTCTTTGTTCTATGTTTCGTTCTATTTTGACCGCATTTTTAGAACCAAACCTAGAACATCCCCTCTTTGTTCTATGTTTCGTTCTATTTTGACCACTTTTTTAGAACCAAACCTAGAACAACAAAAAATCTGTTTTTTTCCTTCCGCAAAGGTGATATGATGTGTACATGCTCGAATTTTGTTGTGGTATTAGATGTTGATTATATGAATCGAGCAAATATCACTAACAAGAGGTGTAGCATGATTTCTTCTCGTATTATTGAATCCGCGATTCATCTTCGAAAGAGCGCCATTTCGTCGCTCCAGCTCATCGACCAGAATTCCCCGAAGCTTTCGCTTGGCAAGCACAACGTTCATGGACGGACTGTTCATGTCATTCGCATTTTTAAAACCATCAACGGCAAGCAAAAGTGTTTTGAATATTCGATTACTGCCCCCATAGGCAAGAAGCTTTTGACGGCAAACCAGAAAGTTTTTCTTGTTAGAAAAGCACTCGCAGCGCTTTCGTCAGACGATCTTTTCGTTACTCAATCCATCAGAAGCATTTCCAAGACTCCCGAAAAACCGGCTTTCCCGGATCCTGACACAAACGTAAACACCCCCAACCTGTCGTCACTTTCCTTCTCCATCGACGAATGGCTCTCTCTCAGCGAGTGGAACGACCCGAGAATCACAAACGGGTATCGTCACGGGAATCACGTATTCCGTTCCAAATCAGAATTGATGATCGCGCAACTATTAGAAGCGCTGGGATTAGAATACAAATATGAACCTCTGATAATGATCGGCGGAACGGAAAGACGCCCTGATTTTGCGGTTCTCTGTCCGGAAACAATGAGATACTTTTTTATTGAGCATCTGGGGTTACTAAGCGATGCTCGCTATCGCATGGATGCAATAGCGAAAATGGAACAATACGACAAAGCCGGGATCCGCGATGGCATCGACATCATCTACACAACAGAGTTCGGACAGGGTGGTTTTGACATTGATGCCGCATATGGAAAGATCGCCGGTGCCATTCTGGCACAAAGCAAATCCGTGTAGGAGTTACTCTTTCAGCCATCCCTTCTCAACACCGCGGTCGAGGTTTTTCATGATCCACGCGTACACTTCCGGCATGAATTCCTTGATGATCTGCGCGCGGGCTTCGACCTGCGATCTGACCGCGCCGTTGTTGCGCCATGTGTGACCTTCCGTCAATGTGTTATGGAGAAGCGGCTGCGTGCGGTCAAGACAAGCCGCATATTTAGCGTCTGTAGTTTCCATCGCGTCAAATTCTTCCCAGAGTGCGCGAAGCTCGGCGCCCTGTTCCGGTGGGAGCTGTGAGTAAAGCTTATCGGCGGCGGCCTCTTCACGCTCGGCCTTGCTGGCGTTTCCTGCCACATCGTAAGCAAAAGTGTCGCCCGCATAGATCTCAATGAGGTCATGGACGACACACATCTTGATCGCGCGTTCCACGTTCGGTTCCTCGACACAATACTCCTTGAGCAGAAGCGCCATAACGGCGATGTGCCAGGAATGCTCTGCGTCGTTTTCGTTACGGACTCCGGAGATCAGCATCGTGCGACGATAGACCTCCGTCATCTTATCGATCTCCGCGGAAAACTTCAGCTGCTGATCCAGCCTCGGATTACCCGAACTTAAAAAATCTTCAATACCCATTATTTCGCTTCCCTCACTTCTTTCCGAAAAGCACTCGTGCCGTTTCCGCGGCGCTCCGATGCTTCAGTTTCCTCGGTTCAAACCTGATTATATTATACACGAACTGCATGACTAATCCCGCGCCGAATGTACTGATCAGGGTGCCGATTCCGACAGGGCCGCCGAGGAGATATCCGCCGAGAAGCACGACCGCCCAGAGCATGACTTCCACCACACCGATCGGGATCTTCGGAAGTCTTTTCCCGAGGCCCACAAGGAGCGCGTCACGCGGCCCGCAGCCCTGCTCGGCTTTCATGTAGATCCACATGCCCAGCGCCATGAATACAAAACCACATATCATGATCGCGATCCCGAGATATGTATTCTCGTTTTCTGAAAGCGGATTCAGGCAGTTAAATGCCTGCACGAAATTTCCGGTAAGACAGGCGTCGATGATCGTGCCGAAGCCGATTTTTTCTTTCATGAGGATGTCGATGAGAAGCACTGTCAGCGCGATGCAGGTCATGGACAGTCCGTAGTTAAGAGGTGTGTGTTTCGCGATGCCCATTCCGAGGCAGTCCCACGGCGCGAGCCCGATGTTCGCGTAGATCGTCAGATGAACACCGAACGAAAAGACCAGAAGTCCCAGGACGATCCGAAGCCATCCCAGGATGATCGTTTTCCGATTCGTTTTTTTCTTTTCTTCCGCCACGTGAAAAGCACCTCTGTAAGTCTTTCCATATCATAGCAGACAAGGAAGAAAGATTCACTATGAACAACTTGCTTCTTTTTCGCCGATTGTGTATAAAGCAAATAGGCAATGTTTTATCTTTCAAGTGTGTGTCGTAAGAAGAGGTAAACAAGATGAATCCTAATCGTTTTTATATCAGGAAAGTTGCTGTCTTCGGCTTGCTCATGGTGTTCTGCGCCGTTCTGTTTACCGGGTGTATGATAAGCAAACAAGAAGCAAAAGAACAGAAGAAATGGGTCGAGCAGATGAATGAAGCATTTCCTGACGACCATTTCGAATACCAGGGGGCCGGCTTTGATATTCTAGGTGGGCAGGCAGCAAATGAAGCAAGGGTCAAATCAGAAAAATATCCGAATGAAGAAATCTTCGTGTGGGGTCCGAGTGATGAACTCACATCGAATTACAACAGTATTCGATACCAAAAAGAGTCTGAAGAATATTTCCGCGATTATTTTACCAACAAATTTGTATGCGATGATTGTGAAGTAAGAGATAATAGCTTACGTAGAGCCTCGCCCGTTAAAGATCTGTCTGCAGAAGAATATGTACAAAACTATTTGCAGATGAAGTATGTCGACATCATCATATACAGAAAAAGCGGCGTATTTCCGGAAGCAGAAGTCATGACGAAAAAGATTACCGACATTTGCAAGGACAGAGATGAGATCTGCGAATTCAACATTTACTGTTGCAAGGATAAGACCTCTTTTGAAAATGCAGAGAATACATGCGAATGCTATTACCACCTGAGCATGTATGAAAAGCGTAAAATCGATACGCTCAGGTATGAATCCAAAGAACAATCAGGGACCGTTTTTCTCTTGCGGGATTATACCTGGTGAGCTGCCGGCCGAAACTTAACGTTCACTCCTTCCCTGCTCGATCACTTCTTCCCCGTGATGTAATACACGGCAAGCGCGGTTCTGTGTGACAGGCCCTCTTTTGCGAGGATCGATGTGATGTAATTTTTCACGGTGCCTTCGGAGATGTAGAGCTTGCTCGCGATCTCTTTATTGGAAAGACCGTCGGCGACGGCTCGCACGATCTCGAGTTCGCGCTCGGTGTAGCCGCTTTCGTCAAAGCCCTTCCCTGCCGGCGAAGTATTCGCCGACTTGCTGATTGATTCGAGGAGGTTTTCTTCCATGACGCTCGTGCCGTTATAGACAGACTTGATCATCTGCTTCAGATGATCCGGAGTATGGTTCTTGATGAGGTACCCCTTGGCGCCGTTGCCAAGTGCTTTTCGAACGAGATCATCGTCATCGAAAGTCGTCAGGATCAAAACTTTTCCGAGGTCTTTCTCAACGATCTCGGCGGTCGCGTCAATGCCATCCATGACGGGCATCTGGATGTCCATGAGGAACACGTCGGGCTTATTCTTCTCGGCGATCTCGATCGCTTCGCGGCCGTTGCTCGCGCAGCCTAAGACCTCGAATTCGTCGTCGACGTCGAGGATGATCTTCATGCCGTCTCTGACAAAATCACTGTCGTCTGCGATGATGACTTTAATCTTTTCCATTTTCGTTCCTCCTATCGTTTGCGCGGGCGCCGGCGGCGCGCGGCGGTTCTTCAGTTTCAATGACGCGGCGCGGCCGTGGCCGGGATCGCCGGCAGGGGCGGACGCGCATCTCATCAGATCGGCAAAAGCATCGTCACAGTAAAACCGGGATCGGTCTGAAAGTCGATCGTTCCGGATGCGACACGCACACGCTGGCGCATACCGGAAATGCCCATGCCGTCCTCGATCTGTGTACAGCCGATGCCGTTATCGGCGATCGAAACGCGCACGCGCTGCTTCATGACACAGATCGTGATATCGATACTGCTGCATTTACTGTATTTCATGGAATTGGATACCGCTTCAAAAGCATTGTCCAGGATCACTTCCCAGATCGGATCGGGGATCAGGGCCGTGTCGCCCTCGGTCACAAGCTCCGTCTTAACGCCCTTGTTGTTGCAGTCCTCGCAGAGCTTATAGAGCTGCAGCATGGCCAGTTCTTTTTTCGCGGGACGCTCCTTGCGGAGGATCACGCGAATCTCGTCCATTCCCGATCGGAGCTGGTCGATGACCGCCTGGATGATCGTCTCGGACTTCTTCGGGTCCTTTTCGAGCAGGACCTTCGCGGCCTCGAGCTGGTAGACCGAGCCGTTGATGTTGTGACCGAGCTTATCGTGAAGCGTCTGCGAAAGCGACGCTCTTTCTTCGAGGATCTGGTTTTCCGCCATGAGCATGCTCTTTCGCTGCTCCATCTTCGCGGCGAACTCCTTCTCCTTGATGTCGCGCTTTAGGTTCTGCTCCGTGATCGTGTCCTCCATCATCTGCTTTCGGTACGAGCGGATGACGAAGTTGTGCTGGATGCAGCAGACGGTCATCATGGACGTCGCGATGAGCATCGTAAGGAGCGGGATCGGGCTCGGGATAAAGATCCCGGCGATCGGGACAAAATACAGTTTCGGATTCAGATTCTTGAAAAGCGCCAGCAGCTCGTATGCCGAGAAGAAGCCCAGAAGGATGAAGCTCTTTTCGCCAAGCAGCATCATAACGGCAAACACGACGATGCCGAGAAGCACGCAGACAAACCGGTACTTTTCGGGCACAAGCTCGCCGAAAGCCATGACGGCGATATACAGCGAAGCGAGCAGGAGTACCCAGGCGGACACTCCCGACTCGCGCGTTCCTTCGGTTATTCCGTATATGCTGAAGGTCACCATTAAGAAGAGCCGTACCAGCACAAAATAATTGTTCTTCAGGCGCTCCAAGATTCTTCTCCTCTAAGCGGCCTCAACGCCGCTTTTCTATTGCTTCCATAAGCAGCGTCACGCCGCTTTCTATTACTCCTCGCCGTTTCGGACTTTGATCCCCACACCGCCCAGGCTCAGCGCCAGAACGAGGTATGCTAACGTAACACATAATAGCACAAAGTACGCTTTGCTGTCGCCGACGAAGAGCATCTCCGTCGCGTCCAGAAACCACTTCTGCGGCATCATCGAGGACAGTGCCTTGATGAGGCTCGATGTCGCGTCCATCGGGAAGAATGTTCCCGCCAGAAGCGAAGACAGCGAGAAGAGTGCGAACGCCGCGATGTTGGCATTCATGACATCTCCGAGGATGACTCCGATCACAAGGCTGATAGAGCTGAAGATCAATCCCAGGAGGAACATCATCAGCAGAAACTTCGCTCTTCCGATACCGAACTTTTCGGTGTCGATCGCGAACGAGGTGATGCCGAGAACGACGGTCATCAGGAAAGTCGCGAGCGCGCTGACGACGAACTTCGAAGCGAAGTATTTAAATGAGGACATGCCCGTCAGGCGAAGTCTCGTGAGGACCTTGTCGTGCTCGTCCTTAATGACCGTGTGGGCGATGAAGATCCCGGTGAATACATAGCCCAGTGTCATGAAGGCGATCGCGTATCCGATCGCGGTCTTTCGGTTTTCCTGCTCCGTCGTGAGCGTTCTCGTGGAGCCGCTCGAGATCTTGACGACTTCTTTTTCAGGCGCTGCCGCAAGTCTTGCGTTCAGCGCATTTGCCGCGTTGGCGATGCCGGCTTCGTCGATCGCCTGTTTGATGCCGGCGAGTTCTTTTCGCAAGGAATAGTCGAGCATCTCGAAACGCCCGTCGTCGGAAAGCACGTAGCAAGTGAGTGCCTCCGTCTCTTTTCCCTCGGCCATGAGCTGATCGAAGTTCTTGTCGATGAAGAGCGCGGCGCCCATTCGGTCGAATTCACCGTCGCGCTTGATCTTCGCGTCGGCGGCGGCCTTATCCATGTCCGGTGCCTTGGCGCGTACGACGGAAAAAGCACCGTTGCCCGCGACTTTGTTCAGCATGTACTCGGAAAGCTCGCTTCCGCAAGCGTCATAGACCTTGACGACGAACGCGCCCTGGCTGGCATAGTACGCAACCTTTTCGTCTACGTCATCGAGCTCGGCGATTTGATTTTCCGCCTGCTTCGACAGCGAGATCGAATTCATCTGGTGAATATTCAAAACGAATGTGGAAAGGAGCGGAACGATCACCAGGAAGAACCAGAAGCTCTTGTTTCTCATAAGTAGTTTAAGACTCGATTTGATAAGTGTTTTCATGCTCTTCCCCTCCTTCTGATCGAATTTGCCGCAACTGAGATCAACGAGCATACGACGACGATTCCTGCGCAGTAAAGGATCGCGCTGGGAAAATAATCGGTCCTGCCGGACGATGCCTGTTCGACCATCGCGCGATTGCAGTGATAGATCGGCGAAAGGACTTTCAGGTATTCCGGCTGGCTCGAGAACATGTACGTCTCAAAGCTGCCACCGAAAAATCCCGCGATCCAGACCAGCGAGAAGGTCAGGATGACCGTGATGATCATGTTGTCCGTGATGCTCTGAAACATCAGTCCCAGCGCGGAAGATGCCGCCGTCATGATGAGGAACAGAAATGCCGCGTAAAGGAGGTTTCCCCAGCTCGTGCCGAAGCAGATCGAGTTGATGATCGCGGCACCGATCGTGCCGAAAAAGACGACGACCGCGAGCGGCAGGAATTTGCCTAAGTAGAGCTGCGTGTCGGAAAGCGCAGACACGACATATCTTCTCCGGATGCCGTACTTCTTCTCGCTCGTCAGAAGTCCCGACGCGCAGATGATCGCGCACCATGAGTAGTAAAGGACGAACACGATCCCATAGTAGCCGGTGGAGTCCACGGGCTTCAGAAATGACGGATGCTCGATGGTGAGTTTGACGTCTTCGTAGGAGTAATCTTTCGCGGGGGTGGCGGTTGCCGCGTCGACCGGGGCCGCGTCGACTGGGGCTGCTGCGGGGTCGCCGGCAGCTGCGGCATCAGGGGCGCCGTCGACCGGTGCTTTTGCCGCGGAAGCATTCATGGCTTCGTCGCAGAAGATCGACATAAAGTACTCAAGCGCCGCACCCTGCGTCGGCTGGTCGGAAACGCGATAGATCGTGTACTTCTTACCATCGAACTTCACGAAACCCGAAAGGTCGTTATTGGAAATGAGCTCCTCGGGTTCATCGCCCTCATACTCGGTGAAGGTGATGTCCGCGTTCGCGCCGGAAGCTTTCAGCGCTTCTTCGGCCATCTCCCACGGAGATCCCGCTTCGATCGAATACCCGCATCGCATCTCGCCGTGCTCTTTATAGCCTTCCATCAGGCTGGAAAAAGCACTGATCAGGACCGCGGAGACGATCACCGGGCAGAATGCAAAAAGAAGAACATTGACCCAGCTCCTGCCCATGAGCTTGGCATTGTTTTTGATCAAATACCTAATCATCAAATGTCCCTCAGTTTCTTTCCCGTAAGTGTCAGGAAGACTTCTTCGAGCGTGATGCTCGACGTGTCGTCGACAACGAGTTTTTTCAGCTCTTCGGAGGTTCCGATCGCGATGATCTTGCCGTTGTCCATGATCGCGATCCTCGTGCAGATCGCTTCGACTTCTTCCATGTAGTGCGACGTGTAGATGACCGTCGCGCCGTTCTTATTCGTTTCCTTGATGCGGTTCAAGATGAAGTTTCTCGACTGCGGATCGATGCCGACCGTCGGCTCGTCGAAGATCAGAAGATCCGGGTGATGGCCGATCGCGCAGGCAATGTTCAGTCGACGCTTCATGCCGCCGCTGAAGTTTTTCGCGTAGTCGTTTCTTCGATCGATCAGTCCGACGTACTCGAGAGACTCGTCGATCCTCTCTTTCAGTTCTTTTCCCTTAATGCCGTAAAGCGAAGTAAAAAGCTCGACATTCTCCCAGGCCTTCAGTCGTCCGTGGATCGCGAGGTCCTGCGGGATGTAGCCGAGGTGGCGGCTCAATTCTTTTCTGTTCTTTCGGAAATCCTTGCCCATGAATTCGACCGAGCCGAGTGTCGGGCGGACGATGTTGCAGATCATGTTCATGGTGGTGGATTTACCGGCGCCGTTCGGTCCGAGAAGGCCGAAGATCTCGCCCTTTTCGATCTCGATGTTGAGATTGTCGACAACGACCTTATTGCCATACTTTTTCGTCAGATCCGTAAGTTCCAGAATCGTTTCCATAAGATTCACTCCGTTTGATGTGTTTTTGCCGGGAAGCCGGGAGGAGGGTGCCACTCGGAGGAACTTTACGGCATCCCGTCTTCCACTGATAACAGCATAGCAATTTCCAGTCAACGGGATAAGTGAAAAAAGGCACGATTTGGGGTATGACTAAAGTCATATTCATGAAAAAAACGGCCGATTCCGACCGCTCGAAAAGCACCGCGCACCGCGCGCCGCGCTGCCCTTAAACTTTCTTCAGTACGATCTCGACAACAAATCCGCCGCCTTCACGGTTACGGACTTCAAGTCCGCCACCCATTCTTTCCATAAAGATAGCCGCGAGATAAAGACCTAAGCCCGAGCCGTCCTTTCCGGACGCGAGGCTTCCGCGATAGAACTTTGAAGTCAGAAGCGGGATCTCTTCCTCCGGAACGCCCGGACCTCTATCCATAAAGATCACGTGGAGATTGTCCATGTCGGAATGAAACTCGATCTCGAGAGGCGTGCCCGCGTACTTAAAAGAGTTACCGGCGATATTGTCGATGACCTGCTCGAGACGCAGGCGATCCGCGTAGATCAGGCACTCGGGCACCTCGGTCTTCTGCTCGACCGTGCCGTAGAAACGAAGCTCGGAGATAATGTCGGAAAGGATCTTCGAAGACTCTTCCGTCTGCTCGACTTTGAGTTCCTCGAGCTCGTCGAGCGTCGCCTTGAACATGTTGTCGATCAGGTGGTCGACCGAAGACGCCTTCGCCTTAATGACCTCGACCTTTTCGAGGATATCCGGATCCTTGTCCTTATACTTGACTTCCATGACCTCGCACGTTGCCTGGATCGTTGCGACCGGCGTCTTGATGTCGTGCGAAAGCTCCGCGACGAGTTCCTTTTTACTGCGGCTCGCCTCGATCTCGCGCTCGGATGCCTTCTTCAGCTCCTCGCGCATTCGGTCGAACGACTCGGTAAACGCACCGAAGTAGTTATGTTTCCGCATCTTCAGAGGCAGGTCGAGATTGCCTTTCGAAACGTGCTCGGCAAAGACCTTGAGGTCATTAAACGGACGCACGAAGAAATACCACACGACAAAGAGGATGCCGAGACCCAGAAGCAATACCGCGGAAAGGATCGTCAGAAGGATCCTCTTCTCATTATTTTCTCTGCTGATATATTCTTCGTTTCTCGCGGCAAACGCGATCTTTCCGGAAATCGTGCCGTCCTTTACATAGTCGAAGACCGAATAGCCCTCTTTGATGAACTGATTGTTTTCGGACTCGTACTGGGCTTCCGAGCAAAGTACGATCTTACAATCGTATTTGTCTTCCAAAGCCTCCGGAGCCGTTCCCGCGGAAAGCTCCTGCGAGATCTCATACGCCTCGGTATTTAAGGCAAGCATATCGATATCGTAGACTTCGCGGTCCTCGATCCTGCGATAAAGAAACGCGCCCGTCACGACGAGCACAATGATATATAGGATCGCCAGGTAACGAATCTTCATGAGGGGATCTCCAGTTTATAGCCCGTGCCCCAGATCGTCTTGATCCACTTCGGATTGTTCGGGTCCGTCTCGATCTTCTCTCTGAGTCTTCTTATGTGCACGTTCAAAGTTCCGTCCGTGTAGAACGAATCGCCCCAGACCTCCGAAAAGAGCTTTTCCTTCGTAACGATCGTGTTCCTGTTTTCAAAAAGACACGACAGGAGCTGGAATTCCTTCGCCTTAAGCGGGATGGTCTTTCCTTCCACGATGGCGCTCATGGTCGCTTCATCTACGGCAAAAGCACTCGTCTCCGGTGCTTTCTGCGCAGAATTACCTTTCATGTTCTCCAGGCGCTTGAGCTGCACTTTTACCTTGGCCAGAAGGACACTTAATGTATATGGCTTCTTTATATAGTCGTCGCCGCCGATATTCAGAGCGACCAGCACGTCGTCATCGCTCTGGCGCGCGCTGATGAAAAGGATCGGCGTGTCGTACTCCTCACGGAGCTTTTTGCAGAGCGTAAAGCCGCTCTCGTTTCCGAGGTTTATGTCGAGAAGGAAAATGTCCGCCGTGTTTTCTTTCAGGAACGCAAGGCACGACTCCGAATCGGCCGCGATCTCACAGGTCACACCGAACATCTCGAAGTATTCCTTCGTCATCTTGGTAAGTTCGACTTCATCATCGATCAGTAAACAGTTAACGTGCATTTTAGTACTATTCTCCTTCATTTCGAGCGCGTCGAGTGCCCGCGGACCCCTGCCGCCTTATATATTATACCATCTCCGATTTGTTCTAGGTTTGGTTCTAAAAATCGGTGAAAAATAGAACGAAACATAGAACATCTGCCCCTTGTTCTAGGTTTGGTTCTAAAAATCACTGAAAAATAGAACGAAACATAGAACATCTGCCCCTTGTTCTAGGTTTGGTTCTAAAAGTCACCTCAAAATAGAACCAAACATAGAACACCCACCCGGTTAAGAAACAAGTAAGAATTGCACAAGATTCATGTAAAGCATTCCCCCGGCCGAAGCTTTACACTAGAATCGTAAGATCGAAAAGAAAGCCGGCGGACGCGCCGAGTAAAAGATCCGAAAAAGAAAACTGTAAAACGGGAAAACATAAAACCATAAAACGAAAAACCGTTGAACAAAAACACATGACTTAAGGAGACAACAAAATGCAGACAACGATTCAGGTCAAAGACAACACATCGAAGATGCAGGACGTAACCAACCTTCCTACAAAAGAAACGATCCTTCAGGCGAAAGACCTCTGCAAGACCTTCTCAAATGAGAGCATCCAGCAGCACGTTCTGAAGAATCTCAATATCCAGATCAGAAAAGGCGACTTCACGGTCATCATGGGCGACTCCGGTGCCGGTAAGTCCACGCTGATGTACGCACTCTCCGGCATGGACCGCCCGAGCCTCGGCTCGATCTCCTACGGCGCCGAAGAGATCTCCAAGTACAGCAACGACAAGCTCGCGCTTTTCAGAAGAAACCACTGCGGATTCGTTTTCCAGCAGAACTACTTAAACGACACGATGAGTGTCCTGGATAACATCATGGTCAGCGGACTCTTAAAGCATAAGAATCGAAAAGAACTTGCCGAGAAAGCCAAAAAGCTTCTTGCCCAGGTCGGCCTCGACGAGAAGAGCTACGGCAAATTCCCGAACCAGCTCAGTGGTGGTGAGCAGCAGCGAGTTGCCCTCGTAAGATCCGTCATCAATGACCCGGAAGTGCTTTTCGCGGATGAGCCGACAGGAGCTCTGAACTCCCAGAACACAAACGCCGTTCTCGATGTACTTACTGAGATGAATAACCGCGGCCAGAGTATCGTCATGGTCACACATACCGTTGCGGCCGCCGAGCGCGGAAACCGTGTCCTCTATTTAAGAGACGGCGTGATCTGCGACGAAATCGAACTGACACCATATAACGGCCCGGACAGAGAGCGTCACGTCGCTCTCCGCACATTCCTTTCGAACATGGGGTGGTAAGATATGTTTTCACTGTTTTTTATCGCTAAGAATAATCTCAAGAAGCACAAGGGTGAGGTCACGATCCTTTTCATCCTGATCTTCCTGGCAGCGCTTCTTCTCTTCTGCAGTCTCTCCCTGATGCTCTCAGGTCCTGCTGCCATTAAAGAACACAACGAAAAGTACAACACTTCCGATCTTCTGGTCTTCTCTACGACAGAGATGGATGAAAATCTTCCGGAAGCCCTGGCGAAGATCGAGTCCCTCGAAGAGACGGAAATGATCGAGTCGATCCCGGTCGTCAACCACCTGGGCGAATACTATACGGGAAACAAGAGCGAAGAAGACGCGATCTCGTATCAGTTCTTCATCGCTGACTCCAGCAGAAACACATACCTCAATTCTTTCCCGAAAGAATTCGAAAACCTCAATGATTCCGAGATCTGCGTTCCTTACTACCTGAAGGACACCATCAAGGTCGGAGATTCCCTCCACATGAAGGTCGGATCCGATTTTAAGGAATTCACCGTCAAAGGTTATGTCGAGCACCTGTATTTCGCGACAGCCATGAACGTCAGTGGATACTACTGCATCGTCAGCCACAATGACTTCGAGACCTTCGAAAGCAATGCCATGAAGGATATGAAAGGTTCGTTCATCTACTGCCAGGTTTCTGAAGGCACTGACATCGACGCATATGACAAGGCCGTACAGCATCTTTTTGACGGACAGAAGACACCTGCGACCGTTGCTTATCCTCTGATGGAAATGGCAACTCTTGCCACAGCAGACATCGCTTCCGCGATCGTTCTTCTGTTCACCATCATCCTGGTCGGTCTCGCACTGATCATCATGCACTTCTCGATCAAGAACTTCATCGAGATGAATATCCAGAACATCGGCCTTCTTCAGGCTACAGGCTATTCGGCAAAAGCACTGCGCTTTTCCTGTGTGATGGAAGAAATGCTTATCTGCGGTGTGGCCACTGCCCTCGCGATCGGCCTCGGCTGCCTGATCACGACACCCTTGAACGCTCTCGAAGGATCTCTGATGGGACTTTCCGCTTTCTCCGGCATCTGCGTTCCGGCGCTCATCGCGACCCTGATCGGTATCCCGGTCGCCGTATTCCTCGGAACTCTCGTAGCTTCCAGAAGCTATAAGAAGCTGACAGTTCTCGAATCTCTCAGATCCGGCATTCAGAACCACAACTTCAAGAAGAATCACTTCGCTCTTGAGAAGAGCAGTCTCCCTCTGAGCCTTGCCCTTTCCGGTAAGCAGATCCTCGGAAGACCGAAGAAGAACATTTTCATCGCGCTGATCATCGCTCTTCTTACCTTCTCGACACTTCAGGGATTTACGATCTATCAGAACTTCGCGCTCGAGCAGGAATCTCTTATTAAGCTCGTCGGATTCGAAGCTGCCGATGTCCAGTGCACCTGTGTAGAGAATCCTGAGATCGTCGACCTTCTGAACGCAGATCCTCGTGTAGACCACACCCTTCTTATGAGAAGTATGTCAAACATCGAGGTACGCTCCGCGGAAAAAAGTACTTCACTTGGTATAGATGCTTATAACGATGTAGACTCTCTCCAGTACGAATTCATCCTCGAAGGACGAGTTCCGCAAAACGAAAACGAGATCGTGCTGACCATCGTTAACTCGAAGAAACTCGACGCCAAGGTCGGCGACGTCGTCAATGTCGTCAATCCGCAGACCGGTGAAGCTATCCCTTATACCGTATGCGGCATTGACCAGAAGATCAATAACATGGGTAATAAAGCCCTGCTGAGCGACGCGGGTATCAAGCGTCTCGATCCAGAGCACAAATATGTAGACTGCCTGATCTTCCTGAAAGAAGGTGTCTCCGTCAAAGACTTCCAGAGAGAATGGTCGAAGCTTTATCCGAAGGAAGCATTCATCCTGGTCGATGATCTCATCGGATCCACGATCGATACTCTCGTATCGGCCATGAGCGCGATCTGCTTCATCTTCGTCGCCCTCACCTGTTTCGTCGTCATTCTGACCGAGATCCTCCTGACAAGATCCCAGATCATCAGAGAACGATCCGAGCTCGGCGTCAGCAAAGCGATCGGGTACACCTCCGGCGAACTGATCAGAAGAATGATCATGAGCACCCTTCCGGTCGTCGTCATCGGAGTTCTCGCCGGATTCGTTCTGCAGATCACATTAAACAACAAGATGATGGGCATCGGACTTTCGTCCTTCGGTATCGCGAAGTCGAACCTCTCGACCAATCCGCTGTGGTTCCTCGTGACACTTCTCATCATCGTCTCCTGCGCGGTCGTCACCTGCTGGCTGAACAGTAGATCCATCAGCAAGCTCGAGCCGGTACGTATCTTAAAGGAAGAGTGATTTTCCGCCAAGGCTTTTCGTCCGCTCGAAAAGCACTCGTCCCATTTCCAAAGACAGATAAAGGGTCAGATCCCATCGCGGATCTGGCCCTTCTTCATGCTTTTTCCCAAATACACTTCCCTGTTCTACAAAGTGTTCTACAAATCTTTCTTTTGTAGAACGTTTTGTAGAACATCGCTCAGGTTCAACAAATTGTTCTATAAATCATCTTTTTGTAGAACGAATTGTAGAACATCGCTCTTGTTCAGCATATTGTTCTACAAATCATCTTTTTGTAGAACGATTTGCAGAACAATTTGCGAGCATAAAGAAAACCCCCGAGTTTTCATCGGGGGCCTATCTTTTCGTCATAACTGACTAATTACAAACTCAAAAACTTAGAGAGAAACTCTACTAAAAACTTCACTCAGACAACCGGAGGATTCCATCGACCATGTTGCCTGAGTTGTATGTTCGTCCTGCATCGGTCTGTCCTCCTTTGTTCTTTCTATGGCTTTATCTTAGAAAAGAAAAGTGTATTCACTATGGCTCATTTGTTAACAATTTAAGAAGAACATTACGACAATGTGAAAAGCACTTTTCCTGCAGCGTGTGTGCGCACGGAAGCGATGCGTCTTCATAAGCGTGACAGCGCGTGTCACAACTAAAAAGGATCAGGCATTGCCCTGATCCTTTTCTTCTTTCTGTGTCGCGTCAGCTTCCAGTTGGCTTTCGTAGTAGGCTTCGAGCTTTGCTCTGGCCGCTTCGTAGTACTTTTTAAGCGCCGGATCGAACTGCGTCCCCATGCCTTCCAAAATGATCGCATCCGCTTTTTCAAACGGCATCTTTTCTTTATACACACGCTTACTTACGAGCGCGTCGTAAACATCGGCGACTGCCATGATCCTTGCCTCGATCGGGATGTCGTTTCCGGAAAGCTGATTCGGATATCCTTTGCCATCCCATCTCTCGTGATGGAAGTGCGCGACGTTTTCCGCGATGCGACGGAACTCCATATCGTCGGAGGCGCTAAGGATCTCTTTTACGACGCGCGCTCCTTCTGCCGAATGCGATTTCATGATCTCATATTCTTCCGGCTCATATCTTCCCGGTTTCAGAAGTACGGCATCCGGAACAGCGATCTTACCGAGGTCGTGCATTGGAGCGGCCTTAACGACGCTCTCATAGAACTTCTTCGAAAGATTGACTTCAGGATCGTTCTTCATCTCCTCGACCAGCATGCGGACACCTTCACTGGTGCGCTTGATATGACCGCCGGTAAACGGGTCGCGGCTTTCAACCATGGTCGCCATGGAGATCAAAAGGTGGTTGTTCATGAAGAGGATGTGCTGCGTTTTCTGCTCGACTTCAAAGCGCAGTACCGTGTTGAATTTCTCCTGGAATTCGATGTTCTTTACGTCCGCCGTGTCGTCCGTAATGAAGAACTGATAGCCTCTGTTCTTGCGTCCGTCGAAAAGGTGATTGACGGTAACATCTAAGATCCTCTGGCCGTCTTCACTGTGGTAATGGATCGGATTATCGTCGGTGATCTCGCCGCCGTTAAATGCCTTGATCCACGCGATGATCGTGCTCTTGCACTTCTCGTTGTCGCGCACGGATTCGTCGACGTGAAGGTCCTTTAAGAAAGGAAGCCACTGCTTCGCGGTCTCGTTACTTCCGAGGTAGCGAAGGCGGTAATCGAAAGAGATAAACGCAGTGTCTCCGTTTTGAATCAACGTGTCGATACCTGACTCGATGATGTTATATAGCGCGAGCCGGTACACGATCAGCAGGTAGAAGAACTGCGCGAAAACATAAGACGCCGCGGCAAGTTCGATATCGGACGTGATCCGCCTTCCGATGAAGAAAGAAAGCATCGAAATGAAGACCGGGATAAACAGGAAATAGATGATCTTATGCGAGACATCGCTCTTTTTGATGTGGCTGTAGATAAGGGCGCCGACGCAGAATGCAAAGCACGCGAAGATCCAAAGATAAAGGATCGTGTGGAATACGCCGTATTCTTTTCCGGTAAGCACCGTGATGCCGTTTCGCGTGGCCATCTCGACCGACTCATAGAACATGTCGTTTCGGCCGATCGTAAGGACCGGAAGATAGATGATCATCGAGATGCAGATCAAACATCCTCTCGCGATGCGCGGAAGCTTAAAATGGCAAAGATCGAAGATCGAGAACGTAACAAACAATATACTGAAAACAGTCGCGAAATAGATGAGTTTCAGCGCGAGTACCGCTTCGTCCAGCGTCCCGGATTCCGCGACACCGACATGCGCGAGGATATTCAAAGGCACAAGGAAAAACACCAGCGTGATATTCACGTCGAAGTGCTTGTGCCACATAAATGCATACGTCAGTGAAAACAGTATGGATAGCGCGAGTAAGATCTCGTAGTACAAAAGCATCGTATTATCCCCCTTACGATTTAAAACCCCTGAGTGCATTATATCATGGATAGACCGCCGCTTCTGCCATAACAATAAAATGACCGCTCGAAAAGCACTCGGGCGGTCATTTTGTTTTCTTCTTTTGGGAGCGGCGGGCGTGTTCCCGGCCGGTGCTTTTCGATCACTCGATGTAATCGAACTCCAAGTCGTAGATCTTTACCGGATCGCCTTCCTTACAGCCGGCCTTTTCGAGAGCCTCGATGACACCGTTCTTACGAAGCGCTCTCTGGAAGTACGCCATAGACTCCGGATCGTCAAAGTTCGTGGACTCAAGTACGACACGGATCCAGTCGCCGACGACGCAGTAAACGCCATCCTCGATCTCGATCCTGAACTTCTCTTCCGGCTTGAACTCGTAGATCGTCTCTTCCTTCGCTTCCTCGATCAGGATCGTCGGCGGAAGCTTCTGGATCTCAGATGCGACGTAGTTGACCAGTTCTTTTGTACCCTCGGAGATCGCGGCGCTCATGAGGAATACCTTGTAGCCGCGGTTTTCCATCTCGTCCTTAAAGGTCTTAACGACCTCGTCGTCTGCCTGGTCGATCTTGTTCCCGACGACGACCTGCGGACGGGACTCGAGGAGCGGATTGAACTGACGGAGTTCTTCGTTGATCTGATCGAAGTCGGAGATCGGGTCTCTTCCGTCCTGCGCGGAAACGTCCACGACATGGATCAGAAGGCGCGTTCTCTCGATATGTCTTAAGAAGTCGTGACCCAGTCCGTTACCCTCGGAAGCACCCTCGATGAGGCCGGGAATATCGGCCACAACGAAGCTGGTGTCATCCACGGAAACGACGCCGAGCATCGGCTCGAGAGTCGTAAACGGATAGTCAGCGATCTTCGGTTTTGCGGATGTAATGACGGACAGGAGCGTGGATTTACCCGCGTTCGGGAAACCGACGAGACCTACGTCCGCGATGAGTTTTAATTCGATGGAAACATCTCTTTCTTCACCCGGGATGCCGGCACGCGCGAACTTCGGTGCCTGACGGATCGCGTTAGAAAAGTGGATGTTTCCCTGACCGCCGCGGCCGCCTTTGCAGATGATCTCTTCCTGACCGGGAGTCGTAAAATCGGCGATGACTTTGCCGGTCTCGAGATCCTTCATGATCGTTCCGACCGGAACGGCGATACGGAGATCTTCTCCGCCCTTGCCGTACATCTTTCGGTTCATGCCGTTGCTGCCGTTCTCGGCAACGAACTTATGCTTGAAACGGAAGTTAGAAAGAGTCGTCAGCTCTTCGGAGGCATAGAAAACAACATCGCCGCCCTTACCGCCGTCGCCGCCGTCAGGTCCGCCGTTGGTGATGTATTTTTCCGTATGAAAAGAAACCATTCCGTTTCCGCCGTCGCCGGCTTTCAGATGGATCTTCGCATGATCGATAAACATATCTGCCTCCTTTTTCTTGCTTTTTTCTCGATTCTGACGCCCAGCGGGAACGAATCGGGAAAAATCGTACTTTTGCTGCTCAAGACAGGTGCTTTTCCCGAATAATTCTCGACAAAGGCGCTCAGCGGGAACGAATCGGGAAAAACTTGAGCGAAATAAAGGTCTGACCGAATATTCTTCAGGTCAGACCCTTTGATCAATTCTTTTCCATTACCAAGGGAAAGTCCCCGAAATATCCGAGCGAGGAATTACTCTGCCGGATAAACGCTGACCTTCTTCTTGTCACGGCCCATACGCTCATACTTAACATGGCCGTCGATACGTGCATAGAGAGTATCG
>JAFZWA010000049.1 GCA_017617525.1 Clostridiales bacterium | reverse complement strand
CTTGTATGTAGGTATAATAATGCTGACTAACACATCCACCTCCTAATAACATCGCATATATCTTCAATTAGCACTTATCGATTATCCCTGATTTTCTTCATTTTCAATTTTCTATACATCCACCTAGACAAGCCAGTTCTGTTCAAAAGGCTCTTTATCAGATACTTTACTTTCCTCAAAAAATTGTCCTTTTCGTAAGTATTGATGATAACTTCAAATCCTCGCTCCTTATAAAGTTCCCAAAACTTACCAGTTCCTGCAGCAGTTGATATACAACTTACCATTTTTTGAGCATCTTTCGCAAGAAGCATTTCTTTGTCAATCTCAACTGCGCCTAACTCCTGGCACAGCTCTTTCCCTTTTTCTGTATGTGAAAAAAGACAGGTTGTCCCTTTATCATCGTCTTTGATTGTTTCCAATCCATCAGTTTGCCAGAGATCTCCAAGCGTGATATCGGAAGAACGATCTACTGTCTTAAAATGACAACTAAAGCAGGACTCTCTTACAGACAAATTTCTGAAAAACAGTTTCGCATATATGTTTGAATCCCGGCAGTTCTCTATGTATTTTCCATTTTCGAATAACACCTTTATATTGGGGGTATAATATCCATATGATTTATCTCGGAAACGGACATCGACAACCTTTGCGTACTTTTTTTCTATATATGTAATCCAGTCACGAAACAAACCGCTTGATGGAACTCCATAACAAACTAGGTCAATTATTATCAGATTTTTATCTTCTCCGATGTAGTTCCTCAATGCTGCAGCCTGGCATCCGACTCCTGCAAACAATACTTTTCGGCCATTCCTCAGGTAGTCTCGTATTCTTGTGTATATGCCGTCCAGCGAAGATTCGACATACTTTGATCTTTGCAGAGGAGCTAACTCTTCTTTTTTCGCAACGATAATATGTCTCAGAACCATATCATCTTCAAAAGCCGCTCCGCAGACTACTCCTCCATCGTCAATTATCCTGCATGCGATGGCATGGAAGAATCCTCCTGAGGTACTGTTAAATCTTACTTCTTCGGTATTTTGAAAGGCAAACGCCTTCGTTGGGCCATATACTTCGGGGGGATTATTAACGGGGCATACTCTGTTACAAACATTGCAGTTTACACAAAGATTGTCTTCTATCTTTGGACGATAAAAGCCGCACTCGTCCAGATCGATCTTGATTGCTTTCTTGGGGCAAGACGATACGCACACAGAACATCCTGTACATTCCCTTTTTTCGCAAATAGTGTGACCCATCTTATCCACCTTGTTTTACTTATTTGAGCTTGTTCCTATCGCATTTTCGATATAATCAGATGAGCTTTTCCGAAGAAGTTGAAGTTTTTCTTCAACATAATCCCAGTTAATTAACTCATCAATATCTTCACTCAAATTACTTTTATACCTTCTGGAAATACCAATATTATTGAAAAGTGTATCTAAACGTGAATTTCTTGAATTAGTTCCTTCAGCATATCTACTAAAGGAAATAAACTGTTTATGATAGATGATTGAAAATACACTTCCATGGAACGAATCCGTACAAACATATTTTGCATGGCGCACTAAATTAACAAACTCTGCCGGACCAATGTCATATGGAGCTATATCTCCAAAATTCTCGTCTCTGGAAATATACTCATCCAAATGCCTGAGCACAACAATTTTGAGATTTTTCTCAGCCGCAAGCTTTCTGACTTCATCACGTTGTGAAGGATTGTTACCAAGAAAATAGCAAAAAATATAATCTCCAATTACAATCTCTTTATCAGGAATATAATTATCCCATGTTTCCCTTTCAATAATCATTGTTGGATCCAGTATGACCTGAGCATCACGACCGGTTAAGTCTTTAATGATTCTCGCGCCAGCCTGTTCTCTTACACTTAGATGATTGATTCTACTGAGATACTCCTTTGTTCTGCTCCTTTGATATGAAGGAATCTTTGAAACTCCAAAACTTGCAGAATAAGCTATTTTGTTGACCCCATCAGGAACAAATCTAAGGTTATAAAAGTTTGTAGCCAGTCCAGAAGGTAGCCACAACTGGTCGCTTCCAACCAAAACATCGGAAAATGTATATGCATACTCTTGTAATTCACTGTATTCGTGAATCACTCTTGAAAAATGCTCGAAATTGTCTTCAACAAACTCATGAAATTTCTTTTCTCTAATCCTATCATTACTGGCAAATTCCCTATGTATCTTTTTCCCAATCTTTCGCTTAAGAGCTCTTGCTTTTCCATATATCATGTCCCTATTCAATAGTCTTGGAATAGCTTTCAAATAAAACTTCATATTCTTTGTAGGTGTATATCTAATAATCTCATAATCACATCCTAGTGATTGCAGTTTTAAAAGCGTAGCATATGATTGCAGAATACTTCCGTAGTTACAGTTTTTATATACAATGCACAAACCAACGTTTTTCATTTTTTTCTCCAAAATCAGCTTTATATCAAAAAGATAAACTTAAGGTCTTTATCAGCTCGCACTTTTCCACACAGAAACCAAAGCACCGTAAAACTGTTCAATATCAAATTCCTTTTCAGCAATATACTTAGAATTCTTAGACAACCTATCCCATTTATCTTTATCAATAGTCTTTAGGATAGCGTTTGCCAAGCCATCGATATCACCCGGTTCAATCAAATATCCGTTTACATCATCACGGACTGCATCAGCAATATCACCGACATTCGTACTAATAACCGGTAATCCATAACTCATTGCTTCAAGAATGGCTACTGGCAGTCCTTCATTGTATGATGGAAGAACAAATACAGAAGATTTCTCGATTACCTTGTTTTTTGCATCTCCTGCAACCCATCCAAGGAAATTTACCTTTTTTGACAAAGCGTTATCATCAACATACTTTCTTAATTGTTCTTCCTCAGAACCCGTTCCCCCAATATCAAAGACACATTGATCAATTGCATGTTGCTCATCAAGATGTTTAATGGCCTTTAGTAAATCCTTTACTCCTTTTCGGGGAATGAGCACTCCTAAAAACAGGAAACGAATCTCATTCTCGTCCCACGATACTGTCGTTGAAGGAACGCTTATACAATTATGAATCTGTCGAATATTTGCAGATGGAGATATTTCTTTTACAAATCTTTCCCATTTCTGCCCCAAAACAATAAATGCATCACAATTTGATATAAAACTACTTATTTCTTTTTTCCTATCGGCTGACTCATTATTGTACCAATCTTCAAATTCCGAACCGTGAAGATGAACTACAATGGGAATACTAAACCTTCTACTTAGCTTTTGAAGTGCTTTGGTTCTTGTATAGCTACCCCTTACAGACATATGCGTATAAAAAACGTCCGGCTTATAAAACAGCAATGCGAAGAATACTCTTAAATATCCAAGAGCAAAAAAAGCAATTGTAAGAATTTTATTGCCTCGATAATATGTAGGAATAAACTTAATCTGTATATGTTCTTCTTCCCAGTCTTTATCAAGTATTTGATTAATAACTGTGGTCATCCCACCTTTGTTTGAATTATGATTCCCACACATCAAAATCTTGGTATTATTTTCCATCATTCTTTACCATCATTCAACCTTATTCATCTTTGCCCATTATTTATCGGTGTCTACAATACTGAGAACTGCCAACAACTGCTTATTTTCTACTTCTCGAAGATAGCGTCATCCAATAATGGGGAATCCAAAAGCAGCTCAGTATCTTCAAATATGATAAACGCCTGGAAGATCAATAATATTCTGGCAATCTAATACAACCTTCCCCTTCAGTTTATCAACATTTTCCTTAATCTCATCGTGCTTTACCATAATTACTATCAGGTCACAGCTATCAATAAACTCATCCAAGTCATGAATCTGATTCGGAACTACTTCTTTTGTGATGAATGGATCATAAGACTTCAGCGGAGTTGCGAGGTGATGGCGCTGTGAAGCTAAAAGCTGGAGCGTAGGACTCTCTCTCATATCATCGACATTCTCTTTATAGGTTAACCCATACAAACCAACCCTACTTGTGTCTGTCAGCCCTATTTCCTTCATGATCTGATAAATACGATTAAGTACAAAATCCGGCATACCATCATTTGTCTTCATGGACTCGTCAATAACCTTAGCAAGGGACGGGTAGTCACCTACGAGGAACCAAGGATCAACCGAAATACAGTGACCACCAACGCCTGGTCCCGGCTGCAAAATATTAACTCTTGGATGCATGTTGCAGATTCTGATAATCTCATAGACATCCATATTGTCATGTCGACAGATCTTAGCCAGTTCATTTGCAAATGCAATATTTACCGCACGGAATGTGTTCTCCACAACCTTGGTCATCTCTGCTGTTCTGATATCAGTAACGACTATCTCGCCTCCACAGAAGGAAGCATACAGTTCCTTGACTTTTTCACCGGTAGCTTTATCATCAGCGCCGATGGTGCGATTGTTGTGAAGCAGTTCATAGACCATATTACCGGGGATTATACGCTCCGGGGCATGGACAAGCTGAAGATCATTTCTTCCTGCCGCTTCAAGCTCGGGCCTGACGCTCTTATCGATCGTGCCCGGACTGATCGTGGATTCAATCACCACAGTTGCTCCATGAGGTGCAACCTTCATAACTTCTTTCACAGCAGCGATAACGTAAACCGCATCAACCTTTTTGCTGAATTTATCATAGGGAGTAGGAACCGAAACGATATAGGTATCCGTTTCCTGATACTCTGTTGTAAACTTGATTCCCGCTTTTACTGCGTCATTGAACAGTTCACCCAGCCCATCCTCCTTAAATGTCGTTTTCCCGGCGTTCAACGTGGCAACCAGTTCCATATTATAGTCTGTGCCAATTACTTCTACGCCATGAGACGCCATCATCAAAGCTGTTGGAAGACCGATGTATCCAAGACCAATCACGTTTACCATTAACTTTTATCCTCCTGCCAGTTTACGGCTCATACAATAATTGTCCTTCTGTAATGTCCATCGCATTCAGTATGACCGTTTTGTTTTCATCAGCTCAATAGCTGGTTGTTACTTATGCTTTCGCTTTCTTTTTCTCTCGTTTGACTTTGTATGTATAAACTACGAACTTCCAGTTGCCGACCACATATCGATTCCACAATCGCCTCGGCTCTTGGATGAATCGGTAAAACCACTCAAGCCCATGGTCCTGCATCCACTTGGGTGCGCGATTCGTCACACCGGCAACAACATCGAAACTTCCACCAACACCCATCACGAAGGGGATGTTCATTTCATTCAGATACTTATTGACCCAGAACTCTTTCTTGGGACTGGAAAACGCAACAAACATCATGTCCGCACCAGAGTTATGCATATTCTTTACGATCTCCGGCTCATCGGCTTCCGTGAAATACCCGTTTCGATAGCCGACGATCTGGATCGTGGGGTATTTTTCTCCAAAAATCTTTTTAACCTTGGTAACGACCTCTTCTTTTGCGCCGAAGAGGTAGATCTTATAGCCCTTCTCAGCGGCAAGCTTGACGAGATTCTCAAACAAATCTATTCCGGCCACACGCTCTTTCAGCGGCACGCCGAGCTTTTTCGCAGCCCAGACAATTGAAGCGCCGTCTGCGTTAATCAGCGGACATGAATTAACTATCTTCTGCAGTTCTGAGTTCTCATTCATAAGGTTAACCTTAAGCGCATTGATGACCACATGCTGGGTAGGCTTCCCAGCCTTTATGATCTTCTCTACTTCAGTGATTGTTTCATCCATGGAAATGGCGTTCACATAGGTATTCAGGATTGGATATCTGTTATTTGGCATGTGATCGTTCTACCTCTTACTTCGCCACCCATGGCTCGTATTCTTTACCTTCTAGAATGTTCGCTATTCGCTCACAAGCATGGCCGTCGCCATACGGATTGCAGGCATGAGACATCTTTTCGTACTCAGTCTGATCCTCCAATAACATCTTGAAGGTCTTGTATATCGTCTCTTCATCTGTGCCAACCAGTTTCAGTGTTCCAGCATCTACCCCCTCGGGACGCTCAGTCGTGTCACGCATAACAAGTACAGGAACACCATAGGATGGACACTCTTCCTGAATCCCTCCAGAATCAGTTAGGCACAGGAAGGAACGTGCCTCGAAATTATGGCAATCGTATACCCCAATAGGCTCAATAATGTGTATCTGGTCGCAGTCACCAAGTTCCGCTTCTGCAGCTTCTCTGACCACAGGATTCATATGGATAGGATAGACAGCCTTACACTCCGGATGCTCGTTAAGAACGCGCCTGATAGCTCTGAACATATGATGCAATGGCTCACCGAGGTTTTCACGCCTGTGTGCTGTGATAAAGATCAGTTTTCCATCACCAATCCAGTCAAGCTCGGGATGGCTGTAATCTTCCTTCACCATATGCTGCATAGCATCGATTACGGTATTGCCGGTAACGTATATTGTTTCTGCTTTCTTACCCTCTCGAAGAAGGTTGTCACGACTGAGAGGAGTGGGCGCGAAGTTGTATTGAGAAATGATGCCCACAGCTTCTCGGTTAAACTCTTCTGGGTAAGGACTATAGATGTTGTAGGTCCTAAGCCCTGCTTCAATATGTCCCACAGGAATCTGAAGATAAAAGCAAGCAAGGGCGGTAACAAAAGTTGTGCTCGTATCTCCGTGAACGAGAACCACATCTGGTCTCTCTTTCTCCAGCACCTCTTTTATTCCGTTCAACACACCCGTCGCAATATCGAAAAGAGTCTGTCGGTCTTTCATGATATTCAAGTCATAGTCTGGAATCACTCCAAAAGTATCCATCACTTGATCTAACATTTGTCGATGTTGAGCTGTCACACAAACTACTGTTTGAATCGACTCTCGTCTTTTTAATTCCAACACCAAAGGACACATCTTTATAGCTTCTGGTCTAGTCCCAAAAACAAGCAAAACTTTCTTCATGTTATATACTTCCTTTAGAGTGCACCTTTCTTTCTAAAAACTACACCAATCGTCTTAAACAAAATCTTTATATCTTGTCCAATACTCCAATTTGCTATGTATTGTGTATCTAGTTTAACAACTTCTTCAAAATCTGTAATCTGAGATCTTCCACTTACCTGCCAGAGACCGGTAATACCTGGTTTTGTCGCAAGTCTTGCTCTATGATGAAATTCATACTTCGACCATTCATCCAATGTAGGAGGACGGGTACCAATCATGGACATCGATCCGCCAAGAACATTAAAAAACTGCGGAAACTCATCGAGACTGCACTTTCTTAAAAACTCACCGATACCTGCCTTCTTGGTACCATCAGGTAAAACTTTATTTCCAATAATACGCGGATCGAAGTCAAGCTTGAACATCATTCCGTCCTTGACACGATTCTGATCCATCAACTCTTTCTTTCTATCTTCTGCATCGATGTGCATTGAACGGATCTTATACATTTGGAAATGTTTTCCATTCTTTCCGATACGTTCCTGTTTGAAAAGAATCGGTCCAGGTGATTGTTTCTTGATAATCGGACCAAATACAATCATGATCAGGATAGCGAAGATACTTCCGATCAGTCCAACGCAGATATCAAAAATTCGTTTGATAAAAACTTGTAACGGTGTAGCGTAGTTGATAGAAGTAGTTAGTACTGTTGTGCCGCCAATTCTTTCCGAGAAACGTTTGACACCGCTTCTGCTCATATTCGGTACATGATAGTGTGTGGGTACAGCCATAATCGAACAATCATCCATGACCTTAACTACTCTTTCATCTGAGATAGGTGCATCAATATACACAGAATCAATCCACTCACGAACAATGTAATCGGCAATCCCATCGAGATCGGCAACGATCGGATAATTATTTATGCTCTTCTGTTCAGTCTTTTCTGTTAACACAACACCGGAAATAACATAACCAACCATGTCATTACCGCTTAAGCGCGTAAGAATCTCGTGCGCGTTCTCTGGCGTCGTTACTACCAGGATATTGCTTCTTGTACCACGTTGAATATCAAAAACCTTTACTATACTCTTCCAAAGAATTCGATAGAAGTATCCCAGCAGGAAATGGAAAACAAAGGTCAAAGCAAGCACAATACGTGAAAAGTCTTCTCCTGATTGCGTGGCAAACATATAAACCATGGCCAGACCAAACACATAGAAACAATGCTCAAAGGTGCGAAGGAACTCAATATAGTACCCACGCTGCATGACGTCATGCATGGTATTGTGTAGCACGGCTACCAATAAATCGAAAAGAAAAAGGAGAATCGCCATATTCCTGTAAATTCTCAGAGAATATGCCATAGCTTCCAATCGAATTAACACGGCAAGAATCAGCGCAACCTGAAGACTCATTTCGTCCACAAGTATGAAATCCAAATGTTTTGACCAACCTTGGGCATTCCGTTTATACACGTCTTGTCCTCCGCTCGCTTCTTCTATAAATCGCGACCTTCAGTTCTTTCATAACCCCTCATTTTTCGTATGCTTCGCCAAGAAAGGAAACGCCTTTCTTTTTAGATGTTTTATCTCCACATCGCCTTCTCAACGCGCGCTTGGGCGACGATTGCAAGAAGATGCTTCTTATGAGGATCTGTCGCATACTCATACAGATCCCCTATCCTGTCAGTTCATTATATCCTATTAATACGGGAAAATTGGGGCGGAAATCAAAAAATCGGGTACTTTTACAATACATTTTGATTACTTTTCAGTTATCTTGGCAGATATCACGAATTGACCGAAAACGAAACCGCTTCAGCGTTTCTCGACGATCTCAAGACCGACTGTGCCCCTGACGACTTGATCAAACATGGAAAACTCAAGATATGCCAGTCTCTTATGTCTGTCAATCTTCTTGATCAGGCCTTCCTGTCCTTTGAGCGGACCGGATGTCACAATGATGCTATCCCCTTCAATAAAGCCCTTGGATACATCGAAGATGCCATTGTTATCGTATAGTTCTTCTGTGAGGATCTCGTCTTTTCCGGAAAGAGGGAAGAACTTCTTATCCACTGTTAAAACGGTCGCAAACCCTTCGACCTTATGAATCTGGTTTGAGAATTCTTCAATGTCATCTGTATCCACAAAGAAGTATCCAGGAAACATATTTTTCTCCAAATATTCCCAGTTTCCTTTACGTCTTATCTGGACAATTCTTTTGGGAATAAAGAAGCGGTTCTGGCAGTGCATTTCTTTAACTGCCTTTGCTACTCTATCCTCTAATCCTGTCGATGTCCAGACCACGTACCACATGTGTTTTTCCTTCTCTATTTCTCGTGTAACAATGTTACATCGCCTGTATTACTGGGGTTTCTCTTCGTAGAAGATATCCATTACAAGCTGCTTAAGAGCATCCTGATCCGGGTAAAACTCTCGGTAAACTTCACCCATTTTTATCTCCCCTTCAATGGAAACCTTACCAAGATACTCATAGTCAGCAAGGTAACCGGAAAGTGTTGAGAGGCCATTCAGGTTCTGATCCGCAACCATGTAATAGCTAAGGTCAGCGATAAGATCCAAAGCAAACGCAGCATCAGCATTCATCTTTTCCTTTGCCTTTAATCTCCAAGCATGAAGGTATGCTTCTTGACGTTCCATACGGCTTGAATTTCTGTCATCTTCCAATGTCATACGGCCGCGAATAAAGTGTTCTGCCTGTTCATCGTTTAGTAACAGCGTTGTTCCTTCTGTAAGCGCTGGATCTACAGAAGTCATATCAACCGGAACTGTAACCTCAATTCCGCCTACACTCTTATTCAAAATGGCAATGGAGCTCATATTCAGGGAAACATAGTGGTCAATCTCTTCATTCTGAAGAAGCATGCTAACAGCTTCACAAGTATATTCACAGCTATCTTCCATACCGGAACCATATGTATGAGCAAGAGCGATCTGGGTGTCGATCGTACCAAGACGGTCACCTGTGGTATCGATTGTGCGGATCCTTGTGATTGTATCACGGTTGATCTGGATCACCTGATAGTTCTTTGCTTGGTGATCGATCACGCAAAGCATCAGGACATCGACCTGCTGGTGGTTTCTGTATCCCTCTTCAGCTTTTACTTCGCCTTCGGTATCGATACCCATGAAGAGCACGTTCTCGAGATTCTTCTTATGGACGTAGGGTTTTCCTCCAAAATAAACGACAGGATCGATCTCCTCATCGTCGTAGGGATTCTCCCACGAAGACGACGAAACAGAAGCAGCTTCATCTTCTTTCTGCTTCTTGATCCTGTCTGTAACAACTAACAAAATAGAAAAGAATAGCAGTGTTGCCACTGCTATCCCAACTATCTTGATTACTGTATCCTTATTTTGCTTCGCTGCTCTTCTTTGCACGGACTACACAAACCATACCGAGAACTGCGAGAACTGCTGCGCCGGCAAGAACAGACTTTGTAACATATTCACCGGTCTGTGCAGACTTCTTATCGCCCTCACCGGACCCGGAATCAGCAGCTGCCGCCTTCTTAACTGTGAGGAAAGAGAACGGGCTGAGAGAACTTACTGTTGTCTTAGCGGATGTAGCTTCGAACTTCCAAGCACCTGCTTTAACCTGGTGGATAAAGATCATAATGGATCCGTCCGGAGCTGTGTACTCGAATTCGATAGTTGCATCGCTCGGAAGCGGTGTAACCTTACCATTTACAACATAGCTGACATCGAAGATCTCTGCGAAAGTAAGATCAGCTGCCTTTGTGCCCTTAGCTTCCTTATCAAGAACTTCCTGAAGCTTTGCTTCGAGAGTCTTTCCGTCTTCGCCCTTGAGGTTAGCCGGCTTGTTGGATGCTGCATCGATGTCATCCTTTGCACTCTTGAGATAAGCATTTACCTCAGCATACGGAGAAGTTGTTCCCAGTCTGGTTACAACGATATTCGCCGTAATGTCTGTGCCGTCTGCCAGAGTTGCCTTCTTGACCTTCGGTCCGTCACCGGCTGCCGGGCTCGGAGCCGCTGCGAGAACCTGTACGCCAAGGATAGCGACTGTCATTACTGTTGTTGCAATTACTTTTAAAGCTTTCATTTGTAAACCCCCGTTAGAATTTTGTTAGTTACAAACTCATTCTCAACATTAATAGACTTGTTTTGCAAAGACCAGGAACCTCTTGGACCGGTCTCCCCAAAGACAGGAAGAAAGCACGATAACGTGGTCTCCTTGCTCTGGTTTTGCTTCCGGGATCAACTGTACATCAACGCCTGTTTCTCTGAAAAGGGCATTAAAATACTCATCGAACACACCTTCCGCATTGAAATCATTATAGTACAGGATATGGTCGCTGTCACTAGGTAATGTAGCGAAAATTTGATAAATTTTTGTTACGCCGGGTGTGAATATCACAATAAATCTGTCATTTTTGAAATAATCGTCCTCGGAAACTGTAGCCTGAAGTGTCCCAAACATCGCTCCTGAGTTCATTCTGTGGCCATAGATAACTGTTACAGGATCCGAAAAATCGTGACTGTTGTACTCATGCTCGACAAAAAGGGATCCGCCTCTTTTATACTGTCCGACGGCATCTCTGTATAGATACCAGGTGTCATCTGTATGAGATCTTAAGATCGGAAGGCTGATTTCCGGGCTGCTCATGTAGATCCAGCCGATGATCTCCGGGTTCACAAGCTGAAGTTCATCAAAATCGACCGGGCATTCCACGTCGATTGGTTTTACCGGGATCGGAGTCGCGTCCGGATCAGATGGAGCGGACGGATCCGCTGTGGTAAAGTCCGTAAGACTTGCCATCTGGGACTCATCAATAGACGGATATGTAAACTCCGCATAAGTCTGTGCCGGCGGAGCACTCTTGGCTTTCCAGAGATATCCGTTCCCCCAGAGGTAGTAAAGGATCAGGCAGATACTTGCCAGGAACATGATCACGGAGAGCACGATCCATACGATTCTTTTTTTCATAAGGGTCATCCCCTCCTTCTTTCCTCACAGCGATGCCGCTTCTTTAATCAGGGCTTCGCTGTTATTCTCGATTTTATCTAGGACGATCGGTCCCAGTTTATCTTCGATCACCCATCCGGCTTCTTCCAGATTCGGCGTTCGGTATTCCATGTTATGACAGTCAGATCCTAAGAACTGGATCTTTCCGTCTTTTATGAGGTTCAGCACTTTTTTTCTCGTCTTACGATCCAGAAGGCTCTCCCCATTTGTCTGTATGTAGATCCCCGGTTCATCAAGAAGAGCTTGCACCAAGTGCTTATCCTGGTCAAAGTATCTCTCGATGTGAGCGATGATCACCTTTAAGTCAAGTTCATCTCTTAAGGTCCGTACATCCTCGAGAAATGTCGGGGACCATGTACGAAATGGCGGTTCCAGAAGGAAGTAGTTGCTTCTGCCGATGCAGAGCTTTCTGATATCTTCACTTCTTCCGATGCCACGGTAGTAGTGGACTTCTGAACCAAGTACGAATCTCGGGAATGGTTCTCCCGCCTGTTCCATATGCTGCTGAAGTAAGATGGCGGCCTCATCTCTTTTTTTCAAGAAACGGTCGGGATCGGTCATATCGGCATAAAAGTGGGGCGTGAAACACATCCAGGTAATGCCTTGTCTACCTGATTCTCTCAGCATCTTAATGGACATTTCCACGTTTCTAGATCCGTCATCAATTCCCGGTAAAACGTGGCAGTGGATATCGATCATGATCGGCTGTAGCCCTTCCCATATCCGTACTTATACTTATAACGTCTCGTCTTACTGTCTGCACTGTTATATACAAAGCCCAGAACCTTAGCGTCTACATAGTCGAGCTGACGCATCGCATACTCGAGGTCAGTGCTGGTACTGTAGTCCTGACGAACGACCATCAGCATACCGTCGGTTAGCTTACTTACGATCAAGGCATCCGATACTTCGCATACCGGTGGAAGGTCCAGGATAATGAAGCTGTAGTAATTCTCAACTTTCTCGATGAGTCTGGAGAATGTATGGGATGCCAGAAGCTCCGAAGGATTCGGCGGAGTCTTACCCGCAAAGATAACATCGAGACCGTTGACATTTACGTTCTGACGGAGAACATCACCGTCTTCTTCAACACCTGCCAAGAGGTTCGAAAGACCGGCGGCCTTCTTCTGTCCGAGCTTCTTTCTTAAGGTAGGAAGACGCATGTCACACTCGATGAGAAGGACTTTACGACCGGATTCTGCGATCGAATACGCAAGGTTCACGGATGTCAGGCTCTTTCCCTCACCATGCACGGAAGAAGTGACACCGATGACTCGTGCCGATCTGTCTTTTCTTTTTACCGCAAAGAGAATATTGGTTCGAAGAAGGTTAAACGCTTCTTTTCCTTCGAAACCGAGGTTCTCGCCAATAAAACTCAGATTATCGTCATTTACATAAGCCGTTTTCTTACTCATATCACTTACCCTCATTTCCCGGTCTCATCGGAGCACTTTCTTCTCTCGGCTTTGATTGTTCGCGGGAGCCGCTGTTTACGTGAAGCTTGTCCGGTCCTTTGGCGGGCTGCTTTCTGTAACCATAGTAGCCGCCCTTCTCGTTTTCGTTGAGGTTCGGGATACTTGTCAGTACCGGAATGTCCTTGAAGGTTTCGAGGAGATATTCCTCGTTTCTGATCTTCGTATCGATCAGGCTTAAGAAGATGATGACACCACAGGAAAGAACGATACCGATCAGAGCGCCGATCGCGGCAGTCTTTACGGGATTACCATTAACGACCGGTTCACCTGTAACGGCGTAATCAACGATCTGCGCGGAAGCACCCTCGATGACCGTACTGATCTTTCCGGGAAGGACTTCCAGAATCGAGTTCGCAAGATGTGCCGAAAGCTCCGGATCCGGAGTGGTGACCGTGATCTTAAAGATTGCCGTATCGTTGACCGTCTCGCTCTTGATCATGCTCTTAAGCTCTTCATAGGTGAACGGAATGCCCGTTTCCTCGATGATCTCGGTCAAAGTGTTTCTTGAGTTGAGAATAATGGAGTAGGTCTCCATCAGGTTATTGACTGCGCGGATATCACCGCTACTGATTGAAAGTTTCGCAGAACCTAAAGAAACGGAATTGTTGTTAACATAAAGAAGCGCCGAGGATTTGTATGATGTGTACATTTTCCTGTATGTCCAGTAATAACCGGCAATACCTAAAACTACGGCACAAATCAGGATGACCCAGATCTTTCTCCACAGGACTTTCGCCAGTTTCAGAAGATCGATCTCCTCTTCTTGTTTTTTTACTACATTATCAGATGCCATATTACACCCCTATATATATGAACAGTAAACCGATTGTTATTGTAGCACACTTGATTGCTTATGCAAATAAACTTGAGAAATGGTAAAGAAGGTGTAAAAAACTCAGAACCTGAAGTAAATAAACGGGTTATACGTGCCGCCGAGAAGGAACATCAGGGAGATAAGAAGAACAGCGATCAAAAGAAGGTCGAAGACCGTTCCGATAAAGGCATTCTCCTTCTTTCTTAAGCTTTCGATCTTCTTTCTGACAAAGGCACCACAGGGGATCGACAGGAAAAGTCCGATGACAAGGAACGGGATGTATCCCCAGAGTTTTAAGGATCCTACCGTGACAGGATCCGCCGAGGCTGCGTTCACAAAGAACAGTTTCCCTAAGAAACGGAACATTTCCGAAAGAGAAACGCTGTCACACATGAAGATGCCCCAGCCGACCATTACTAGGAAGAAGGTATAGATCCAGCCAATCGCCTTCGGGAGTTTTTCCGAAATACCCGTGAGTTTTTCGATAACGATCAGGACACCATAGTAAAGTCCCCAGATCACGAAGTTCCAGGAGGCACCGTGCCAAAGACCGGTCAGCGCCCAGACAATGAAGATATTTCTCATCCATTTCGCCTTACTTACGCGGTTACCGCCGAGCGGGATATAGACATACTCTCTGAAGAACCGACCGAGAGTGACATGCCACTTTCTCCAAAACTCGGTGATCGAGCAGGATGTGTAAGGATCTATGAAGTTTTCCGGGAAATGAAAGCCGAAGATCGAACCAAGACCGATGGCCATCTCGGAATAACCCGAGAAGTCAAAGAGGATCTGAACGGTATAGGCCAGCACGCAAAGCCAGGTCATACCGGAAGTCAGTGAGCTGATCGCATTGGTCTGGATCGTACTTGCGATATAGCCCGCCTGATTGGCGATCAGGACCTTTTTCCCAAGGCCCAGGATGAAGCGGCCGGTTCCCTTCTGCACATTCTCCCAGCTGACGTCGGGGTGTTCAATGCTCTTCGTCACTTCTTCGTACTTAACGATCGGACCGGCAACAAGCTGCGGGAAGAACATGATGTAAAGCGAAAACAGAAGCGGATTTTTCTGTCTTTCGATTCTTCCTCCGAAAAGGTCGACGATGTAGGTAATGACCTGGAAGGTATAAAACGAGATACCGATCGGCATCACGATGGACGGCATGGAGATATCGGTCCTTGTGAGATTTGCGAAGTTACTTACGATAAAGCCCGCGTATTTCGTGATCAGAAGCGGAACGATATTAACAAGGATTGAGACGATAAGCGCCCACTTCTTCTTTTCTTTCACCTTCCCGGACAAAAGCCATGTCAGCGAAACGCACCCGATGATCAGGAAGATATAAAGCGGTTCTCCGGCTCCATAGAAGATCAGGGAGAACAAAAGAAGAATGTACTGTCTTATGTTCTTCCATTTCGCCGGGGTCAGGAAGAACAATATCAGCAGGATCGGAAGAAATACGACCAGGAAGGAAAGGCTAGAAAATACCATCAGTCATTCCCTCCGAACGTAAAGAAGTACTGCTCATCGTTCCACATACTCTCATGGGAACTGATGAGAAGCGCGTCGATATCGTACTTTTCGATCAGGACATCGATCGGGATCTTTTCGAGAAGACGGTAGTCCAAAGAGACCGTCGTATCAAAGTGCGAAGCGAGGAGATCTCTCATCGCGCGGTTATAGGAATCTCCGACGATCAGGAGATTTCTGCCGTTACTGTTTTCAGTGTTTCTTATGACATACGCGTATTCCGAGTCGGGACAGACGGTGCCATCTTCTGCTCTTGCGACACCATACATACTGACGTAGTGATCCGTCCCTTCCGTCGTGACCATCTCACCGTTTTTATATTCGTCGTAAAGACCGAGCTTGGAAAGCTTGATCTCTTCCATGGTATCGGGATCGATCGCGAAGACTTCTCTTTTTGGAAGATCGTACTCGTAAAACGAAAACGGATCGTCTTCGTGATAAAGGTCCCCGAGGATCCTTCCGTAACTTCCGAGATAGGAAAACCCGTATTCTTCCGACACCTTGACCTCATTTACCGGCTCATGAAGCGGATCGAGATCAAAGTCTCTTTTGAGCATACGGTAAACATCCTCGTATCCTCTTTGGGCACCCTTGTGGTTCCAGTGGTGGTCGGACTTATAGTGGATGTCCATGTAGTCTTGAAGATCTTTATATTCCAGCGCGGAACTTCTTACGTAATCGGGAAGCGCGTCCTCTATCTGCTTAAAGTGATCCGCCGTGGTCTTTCCGACATAATCGTCAAACCAGGACGTGTCATACGCCTGCGTCACATAGTACACATACATCTTCAGGTCAGGAAACTTGTTTTTGAGCGTCTCGATCTGTTCGATATGTCTTTCGATCAGTTCTTTATTGAAAGGTTCCGTTTGGGGGAATGCCGTAATGTAGCCGGTATCCTCGATCTCGGCATAGTTTCCGATCGAATGCAGACTGTACTGGTGTTCTTCCTTCTTTTTGAAGAGATCCACGATCTTTCTCGTGAATTCCTCCGAGAGATTAAAGACACGAAGGTACTGCTTCACGGCGCTTTCACGGAAAGCGAACTGATCCGAAAGCGCGGCATCGAGGCGCTCGACGGGGCTTGATCTATACACGATCGAATCTTTTTGCGGATGAAGGACCATACCGAAAGTGGCAAGCGTACGATTCTCACTGCTCTCTCCTTTTATGCCCGGTATCAAGTACGAGATAAGGAAGAGCAGCAGTATGGAAAAAGCAATAATGGTCGTGGTCTTATGCTTCATCAGAAATCTCTTCCGTTTTGTCTGAAGTGTCGATTAAAGTCTGGAGCTTGCAGTTCGGGATGCCGTCGGCCCAGAAGTCTTTTCTTTCTCTGTTCTTGACCTGGCAGACGATACAGGAGTTCGTGGCACCATGGGCGACGATCAGGACGTCTTTTCCTTCCTTGATCTTCGGGTAGACGCGCTCTTTAAGAAACGCACCGGTCCTTGCGAAGAGTTCGTCAACGGACTCGCCGCCTTCTACGGGAGTGGTGTATTCTTCCGGATGCCAAAAGAAAACGTTGATCGGGCAGTCCGGGATCGAGAAGGATTCCTGAATCCCCTCATAGATACCAAAACCCATCTCTTTGAGCCGGTCATCGAAGAGGATCGGGACATCTCTGTCTCTTAAGAGGATCTCGGCAGTCTCTTTGGCGCGGATCAAAGGCGAGCAGTAGCAGACGTCGAAATGGACGTCTTTATATTCTTCTCGGGCTTCTTCGGCCATCTTTCTTCCTTCTTCGTTCAGCGGGATATCCGTTCTTCCCTGGATCTTCTTAAGGTTGTTCCAGTCGGTCTTACCGTGCCGCATGATGTAGAGCATGTTATTGTTCCTCTTTCTTAAGTCTAGTTATGCCTTAAATAGCTCCTTTAGCTCGATCAGTTTAATGTCATCTGTCTCTTTCGCCCGAAACCCTGATCTTGCGATGAAAACATACTTATAGCAATGTATGCCTGTTAGTTTCACCTGTTCGATCTCTTCATCGATCATTGCCCGGGATATGCTCTTCTTTCTGAATTTGACTTCATAGAATACATATCCGTTTTCATCAAGTGTTACTACATCGAATTCGCCGTTAGTTTTATTCTTCGGGTCATCGTAAAAATATTTGCCGATCTTTTCTATGACAGGATCGATCCTTCCCGCTTTGTTCTGACGAATAAGATACTGTCTGCATATTTCTTCGAATTTCTTTGGAACATACTGTTCTTCAAAATCCCGGTCAATGTATTTATCGTAGAAGACGCTCGGATCCATGATCTTCATCTGTGATGAATATCTGAATATGTATCTGTAGTAGAACAATGAGAGGTTATCTCTGATATAATAACCGGCCTTCTTTTTATTCTCTTCGTCATTGATAGGTGCCTTCTTCTCGACAACTTCCATCTTGATCAGTTTTTCAAGAACATCAATAAGTGTGGGACCACTGGATACATGCGATTTCGAGAGAATATCTTTATATTTCGTATTTCCCTGAGCGAGTGCGTCAAATACTTCATTGGCATTTACTATCTTCGATATTTCGCTGTTAAGATGCATAGAGACCTCATTTTCGAGTCTTGCTCCCGGTGAGGCGATCAGGTCGATCAGATTTTCCTTGATGCTCTTACGGTCATTTACAAGTCTGTTGTAGTAAGGGATACCGCCAAAGACAGAATAGATCCTGACTTTATCTTCTTCAGAGAATGCAGGATAGAAGAGGGAGGACTCATAATAATCCATCTGTTGAAGATCAATAACAAGATCCGCCCTGCCGTACAGAGGATTGGATTTCTCAAGAAGCGATTTCATGATATCCACATATGAACCGAGAAGGACAAGAGTCAATTTGGAAGAATCCTTAAACTTATCTACAAGTGATTGAAGGATGCTGTCCATGCCGGTTATGTTCTCACGGATATACGGATATTCGTCTAAGACAAAGATCATCTTCTTGTCCGTTGCTTGCTCAAAGAGATATTTAGTCACATCCTCTATGGTAGTAAAGCCAAGTTTTGGAAGATTCAGTACTTCGGAAATGACTTCACAGATACCCCTGACATTGCTTTCTTCAGCAACCTGTTTGCATTCATAGTAAACTGCCGGAATATTTGATTCCTTCAAAGCCTGCTTTACAAGTTCACTTTTACCGACCCTGCGTCGTCCGTATATAAGTGCCAGACCCATATCGTCAGACGCCATCAAGTTCTTAAGTTTGGTCAATTCTTGCGTTCGTCCTATAAAGCTCATTTTATTCGACTCCTTCCGACTCGGTTGCCACCGAACTAAATTCATTATACCCACACAAAGCTCTTCTGTAAATAATCCGAAACAAAAAACAGCCCCGAAATCACTTCCGGGACTGCTGATGATCATATCGGACATCAATTGTCTTTCGTTGCAATCACTTGAATGTGTTTTGCTTTCGGTTTCCGCTTTTATGTCATTCCCCACTTCTTGAGAAGTTCCGGAAGGAGCGCGCGGATGATCTTGTCGAGCTGTTTTGCCGTCTCCATGTAGACGAGATAGTCGTAGCCGTACGGATCCGAGACTTCGCCATCCACGTTTGGGATCGCGAGGTCATCTAAGATCTCCTGGAAGGAGAAGATACGATCGGAAAGATCCGGGAAACGGTTTCTCAAGTATCTACTGCCGTCACCTGTCATGGTGAGGACAAGGTCCTGATTGACCAAACGCTCTTTGATCGCGATCTTGGAGTATCCGTTGGAGATATCTTCGTCATATTCGTACTTCGCCGCGCGAACAGAATAGACCGTGTACGGTTCGTCGCCCTTGGCAAATGTTCCCGCGGAAGTAACGACGACTTTTCCTTCGATAGAAGGATCTTCGATCAGATAGTGCGGACCGGTCTGACGGAAGATCGAACGGAAGATCGCTTCCGCGAGCGGGCTTCTGCAGGTATTACCGGAGCAGACGAACATGATGCGTCTGTGATTTTGCTTGATCGTAACTTCCTCGGCCTGAGATGCTGCCTTTTTCAGTCGGTTCATGTACGCGATGCCAAGACCTTCTTCCGGGAATGCAGGAACAACGATGAGGGCAACGTGCTTTTCGTCCAGAGTTCTGAGACCATCGAAGAGACCATGGGATGCGTCTTCCACGTTCTCGGTATCACCGTAGATGTAATACTCGATCTCTTCTTCTTTGTTGGCAAAGAGGATCTTTAATCTCTCGGCGAGTTCTTCACCGACATAAAGACCGACAGGCGTTCTTTCGTCCATGATCGCCTGCATGACGATCTGCTTGTAGTATTTGAAGTAATTTTCGAAGTCATCTTTTGTGCCGTCGCCGACGATATCTACTTCACAGGAAGGAGCGTAGTGACGGTATTTCATTCCCGGAGAGCGCGGAGCTTCGCCCGGCTTTTCTTTATAGTCAGGAACAAAGGCCGGTTTTTCGACGCCCGCTTTTTTGAGGGCTTCTTCCATCATATCGATCGTGATCTTACCGGGGCGCAGGATCTGCGGCCAGGTGCCGGTTGCGTCTACAACGGTGGACTCCAGTCCGACCTGGCATTCGCCGCCGTCTACGATATACGGAACTCTTCCGAACATGTCTTTGACAACGTGGGATGCTTTCGTCGGGGACGGACTTCCGGAAAGGTTGGCCGAAGGCGCCGCTACCGGAACGCCGGATGTCTCGATGAGCTTTTGCGCGATCGGATGGATCGGGAAACGGATACCGACGGTATCGAGGCCTGCGCTGACGACGCTTGGGATCTCATCGGATTTTTTCATGATGATCGTGATCGGTCCCGGCATAAATGCATCGATCAGGACCTTGGCCACGGGAGTGATTTCTTTTACAAGTGGAGTGATCATGTCCTTATTGGCGACATGAACGATGAGCGGGTTATCGGAAGGACGGCCTTTGGCGACATAGATCTTCTTTACGGCCTCCGGATTCTTCGCGTCCGCGCCAAGTCCATATACGGTTTCGGTCGGCATTCCGACGACTTCGCCGTTTTTGAGAGCTTCCGCGGCCTTCTTAATACCTTCTTCGTCGCCTTGTTCAACGACGATCGTATCGAATCTTTTTGCTTCTACCTTGCCATCCATAACTTGTCTCCCCTTCCCCAAAGTTTCCACACACTATTATCTTATCACTAATCAGGCATTTTCATAACAACTTCGGCAACGTTTTTTGGCGCGCGGGCGATTCCGGTTACTCGTCTTCTTCGGCATCCGTTCCGTTACCAAGTTTATTGGCACGGTCGGCAAGCGTTAACTGGCGGACGATCTCCTCTAAATCTCCGCCGAGGATCTCTTCAAGTCTATATAGCGTCAGACCGATCCTGTGATCGGTGACTCTTCCCTGATGGTAGTTATATGTTCTGATCTTTTCGGATCTGTCCCCCGTTCCGACCTGGGATCTTCTTTCCGCCGCGATCGCGCCGGTCTGCTTTTGCTCTTCCATCTCAAAAAGCCGGCTCTGAAGAACTGCCATCGCCTTCGCTCTGTTCTTGTGCTGGGATCTTTCGTCCTGGCATGTTACGACAAGTCCGGTCGGAAGATGTGTGATACGGATCGCCGAGTCGGTTCGGTTGATGTGCTGACCGCCCGCGCCAGACGCTCTGAATGTATCGATCTTCAGATCGTTCGGGTTGATGTTGACTTCGACTTCGTCAACCTCCGGAAGGACCGCGACGGTAACTGTCGATGTGTGCACGCGTCCGCCGGACTCCGTGACCGGAACTCGCTGGACACGGTGAACTCCGCTTTCGTACTTAAAGCAGCTGTACGCGCCTTTTCCTTCGATCGAGAATACGAGTTTCTGATAGCCTCCGAGCTCGGTGTCATTGCTGTCGATATATTCGATCTTCCAGCCCTTGGCAATGGCATATGCGGAATACATCTTGTAAAGGTCACTTACGAAAAGCGCCGCTTCTTCGCCGCCGGCGCCGGCTCTTATCTCCATGATGACCGATCTTTCGTCTTTCGGGTCTTTCACCGCGAGAAGATCTTCGAGGTCAATGTTGATCGTTTCTAATTCTTGTTCAAGACTTGCGACTTCGTCTGCTGCCATCTGGCGCATTTCTTCATCGTCCGCCGCGGTGTGAAGTTCACGCGCCTCGGTAAGTTCCTTTTCTACACGATCTTTATCGCGGATACGCGTAACGACCGGTTCGATGTCGGAAAGTTCCTTTGTGAGTTTTAAGTATCTTGATCCGTCCGAAACGATGGCAGGATCTGCCATCGACGCAATGATCTCGTCGTAGCGGTGAAGGATCTGTTCGATTCTTTCTCTTTCGTTACTCACTTTCCAAATACCCCTGTGCCTGGATTTTCATGATCATGGCATATACGGGAAGCTGCTCGGGCTTCAGATCCTCTCGGACGACTTCCGGGATGATCGTGTAATCGTCGGCAAAGCCGAAATCCTTACTCGCTCCCCGGTTATAAAAGATCACGCTCTTTGTGGTATCCGGGATGACATCAAAGTAAAGTCCCGCTTCCTGCATATCCTTAAGTTCGGCAGATCCCAGATAAATGAGGATATAGTCGTAGTATTTCATTCTGCCGAGCATGTAGTTCCAGTCTTCTTTTTCGAGGGGAAGGTTGCCGTTGGGGTCATTGATGATGACGATGTGTCCGTCTTTGACGCCCTCGTCCTCCGCCAAGATGAACTCGTCCGGAGAAAGGCTGTAGATCCTTCTTACTTTAAAACTCTGGGGAGCGTTAAGGTCTTCTCCGAAATACATGACGTCATAGTTTTTGCCGTTGATGTATTCGGATGCATCGGTGACCTTCTGGGCCTGTTCGCGCCAGATCCTGTTTTTTCTTGCCGCGTCGTCGATAAAAGCGCCTACGATCCAGATGAAAAAACCGATCAGTATGGCGGAAAACACAAGTGTGACGATCAGTCTCTTGGCGTTCATTTATGGGATTCCCTTCTTTTCAACTCATTTTTCATTTTACACCAACACCGGAAGATGTGACAGGGTGCGCGGGAAATCGGGCGCGGCGGCATTCCGAGTCTGCGCTCGTTGCCTCACTGCGCCGCTCTGGAAGCGGCTAGAGGTCTCTTCCTCTCTCCATCTTCACGTGCGGGATGCCGTCCTCTAGGAATTCTTCGGAAACGACTTTGAATCCTTCTTTGGCGTAGTAGCCGATCGCGTAGGTCTGTGCTTCGAGATAGATCTTCTCGGCTTTATAGTGATCGAGCGCGATCTTAACGCCTTCGTGAAGGAGCGCACCACCAAGGCCTTCGCCGTGAGTTAATGTGACGACTCTTCCGATCTGGGCGGTCTTAGTCTTTTCATCGCGCATGAATACTCGAAGGCAGGAAGTGACCCGTCCTTCCTCATTCATTGAAAACACGTGTATCGCATTAAGGTCAAGATCGTCGATATCCATATACGGGCAGTCCTGCTCGATGATGAAGATCTCCTGCCTTGTCTTTAATATCTCGTAGAGCTCCCTTGTAGTGAGCTCATTAAAATGTTTGATGATAAAGGGCATATTCTATCTCCTTTATGACTTAATATACTTTGCGTCTCTGGTCGAACCGATCTTCTTGATCTTTCCGTCCTTAAGCATAGAAGAAATTACCGATTCTACAGTCGTTACGGATATATCTGGAAACAATTGGCAGATCTCTTTCTTGCTGATGGGAAGAAAAGCATTCAAAAGAGCCTTCTCGACGCGCTCTTTCTTGCTTACTTTCCGTGACCCCAATGTGGCGAACCGCTTATCCAGTTCCTTATAGCAAAGGAAGAGCGAGAGTAAAAAGTTCTCCATAAACGGGATGTAGTCATTATTGTTCTCGTGCCAGCCGATGGAAGATCGGCGAAGAGCCTCGTAATACTCATCCTTCATTTCATTGATCTGCTGTTCGAACGAGACGTATTTTGAAATATCGAAATCATTCTTATAAAGCAGCAGCAAAGAAATCAGTCGGCTCATTCTTCCGTTTCCGTCTTGAAACGGGTGTATGCAAAGAAAATCAAGAATGACACAAGGTATAAGAAGCAGCTGATCTACCCCGGCATCACAACGCGCCTCATAGTAAGCCAGAAGCATCTGCTGCATCGCCGCTTCCGTCTCTGTGGCCGGTACCGGATTCCAACGAAGTCGTAACGTGCCGTCCGTCATTCTTTCGTAGATCGCGTTATCTTCTTTCTTGTACTGTCCACCGTATTCCAGTCCGGTCTGCGACAGAAGAATCCTGTGCAATCCCAGAATCATTTCCTCGTTGCAGTCAATATCTGCGAACTCATTATGGATCAGATTTAAAGCATCTCTGTAACCGGCGATCTCTCTTTCCGAATGATTTAACGGGGCAGAACTCTGATTAACGATCTCTTCGATTCTCTTATCCGTTGTGATGATTCCTTCGATGGCATTACTGCCTTTAACCGATTGGACAACGGCGATCTTTTGAAGTTGAGTAAACATATCGGGATACATACGCTTCTTCTCTTCTTCAACCAAGCGAAGCTCGTATATCTTATTGGTAAGACCCAGAAAGCTTGTCGGCACTTTCAGACCTCTAAGAAACATATAGTCAAATCTTCTCATAGCCAACTTGCTCCCTTCTGACCCTTCCTGATTTTTCACGAATCTGCCTACTTGCAATCGTTATTTGCATATATTTTAGCAAATAATATGCAAATAATCTACTGTTTGGGAGATAAATCTGCATATTTTTCATCGAAATATATGCAAATGTCTCATAATCTGCATATTCACAAACAACGGATCCCACACTTTCACTCCAACGAACAAAAAAAAACAATCAAAATCTGACAAATCTGTCAAAATTGACACCAAATGGTCGTTATTTGACGCATTTTTACAACCATAATGATTAGAAATAATAATTCTCTTGTATGCTTCACGTTTAAGTGATACAATTCAGAAAAGAGGTCGATAATATGCCAACTCTATCCAGATTCCACGGAATCGTCATTCGTATGTATTATCAACAGGCAGAGCACAATCCTCCTCACGTGCACGCGTTTTATGGCGAAGATGTGGCAGCAGTAAGTATCCAAACAGGAGATGTTATCGACGGACATCTGCCACCCAAAGCGCTGGCAATGGTTAGAAAGTGGATCAGTCTTCATCAGATTGACCTTTTGGATATTTGGGAGACGCAGTCATTCAAGACTCTTCCTCCCCTCGAGTAAAGGAGTTGATGATATGTTTCACAAGGTGAATACTGTAAGCGCTCTTCCGGATCTGCGTTTGTGTGTGCAGTTCGCGGAAGGTTCAACCAAGATCTATGACGTCAAACCTCTTCTCAAAAGATGGGACTCTTTCAAGCGCCTTGAAAGTGAACCAGAACTCTTCTGCAAGGTGAAGGTCGATATGGGCGGCTATGGCATCGTTTGGGACGATGAACTTGATCTTTCCTGCGACGAATTATACGCGAACGGAAAGCCGATCAAGACTCCTTTTGATGGTCTTCTTTCTTTTACCGACGCGACAAAGATCTGGGGATTAAACGAAAGCACACTTCGCAAGGCAATCTCCTACGGAAAACTGGTCAGCGGTGTAGATGCCTGCAAATATGGAAAGCAGTGGGTCATCTCAATGGAAGCGATGGTAAGAGAATACGGCAAGCCAAAGAATATCGCTTGAATCAGCGCACGTCCTTACCACAGTAGCTGCAGAAAACTGAATCACCCGGGATCTGCTTTCCGCAGTAGCGGCAGAAGATCATTTTCGGTCTTTCAGGTGCAGCTGGAGCTGTCGGCGCAACCACAGCGACAGTGGCAGGCTCTACCGGAGCGACAACAGGTTCTTCTATCGGCGCGGGTGACTGTGCCGCGAGCTGTGCTTCTCTTTCACGCTTGGCGAGGATCCTTGCCTTCTCATCTGCAAAGATCTTGTTGATGCTTGCGTTGTCGATCTCGCGCTCGGTCGAAGCGCCGGTCTCGGAAGGTTCGAGCACGGGCTGATCAACGGGACGTGTAGAAGTCGGATCCTCATCTCTTGATCCTTCCGTCGCACTACCTTGCGCTTCGCTCTCAGCAGCAGACTTCTCGCCGACGATAACATTCTGATTGACATCGACACCGTTTTGTTCACTCGCGGCATCTCTTGCCGCGGCGGAAGACTCATCCGCGAAGGTATCGAACTCCGCCTGCTTGGCTTCAATGATCTCGATCATTCTCTCATCAACGGTATCCGGGCAAAGGAGACGATAGACCAAAACATCTCTGGTCTGACCCATTCTGTGCGCGCGTCCGATCGCCTGATTCTCCGTAGACGGTTTGTACTGCGGTTCACAGAGAATAACGACACTTGCCGACTGGATGTTAAGTCCCGTACCACCCGACTGGATCTGCGCGGCAAGCACGGAACCGGCAGGAGCCTGTTCAAAAGCATCGACGATACTCTGACGTTCTTCAACAGGAACGGCGCCGTTGATGACACCGACGCACTGCGTGCCGAAGACAGTCCTTATCTTCTCAAGCGTATCGAGGAAGAATGAGAACACGAGGATCTTTCTTTGATCCTCGGCGGCGTCCTCGACGATCTCACGAAGGCGTTGAACTTTCGCGGAAGTGTTGAGATAGTCTTCATTTCTCCAGGAGACACGGCGGACATCCATGAACGATCCGGTCAGAACGTCATCCTCGTAGGCGCGTTCGTCCTCCGGTGTCATGTTGCACCATTCCTTGATGTCCGTCAGATCCGGAAGCTCGGAAAGAACGCTCTCTCTTTTTCTTCTGTAGTAAACAGGCGAGATTTTATCCTTGAAATCATCCGCGTAAGCGGTCACGCTCACTGACTGCGCACGCTGGGCGACATCGTGCTGGAGATAGTCCATCAGGCGGATCATTTCATTGACGTTATTCTCAAGTGGAGTACCTGTCATGAAAAGGATCCTCTCTGTGTGATAGCAGAGCTCGAGTACATTCTTACTTCTCTTGGCAGATGTGTTCTTGATGTAGTGCGCCTCATCGACGACGATCATGTCGATATCAAAATCCGTATCGATCACGAAGTGGTTCTCGAGACTTTCGTAGTTGGTGACGGCCACGCCGCCTTCTTCGGACCAGGTCTCAAAAGATTCGTCACGTTTATTGTCGTGAAGGTTATATGCTTTCAGGTCACTCTTGGCTTCGATCTCACGGCACCAGTTGACGATGACACTGGCCGGGCAGATAACCAGAAAGCGCGGCGGATGCTTTTTCGTGGCGGCGGCAACGATATCCGAATCGTCCTGAAGCGGAGAAACAGAAGGTTGCGGCGCAGGCTGGACTTCCAAAGGTGCCGCGGCAGGCTCGGCAGCCGCTACCGGATCCGGTTCGGAGCCGGCCTTCTCTTCTGCCTCGATCTCCTTGAGATAGTCGTTACGAAGGGAGACCATGACGGCAAGAGCCTGGATGGTCTTTCCGAGACCCATCTCATCGCCGAGAAGAACGCGCTTCTGGTGAAGGATGTATTTGACGCCCCAGATCTGGTATCCGCGGAGCGTACAAGCAAGACCTGTCAGATCGACAGGTGTATTGGCAACGTCATCACGGATCTCGTCACTTAAGCCGTAGCCGTCTTCTTCACCATTGAAACGCTCCGGTGCGATCTCTTCGAGCACCTGATAGTACTCGATCGGGCGGTTGGCAAAATCATTCCACGCGGCGGCGATACTGATCGGGCCGACGATGGAACAAAGCGCGCTCGGCGCGGGAGCGGCGGGTGTTGCAGAAGGCATCTGCACGCCTGCTTGCGCCGCGGTCTGCGTCGCGGTCTGTGCCGCGGGAGCGGCGGCCGGATAGCCCTGGATCTGCGAAACAAGTCCGCTCTGGTCGATCGTGGATGCAGTCGCAAGAAGTCGGTCGTAGGCCGCCTGGGCTTCTGTCTTTTTGTTATCACCTGTAAAGAACCACTTGATGCCGGACTTGGCGCATTTGGTGTTCTCGATATCCTGATCTACGCTTGTCGGGATCAAGGCCAGAAGGGCCTGACACTTCGGAAGGTTTTCCTTAGCGCGCATGTGCTCGGCGACCGCCGTGACAAGTCGCGAATACTCTTCCGATTTATGATCCAGACTTAAACGGAGTTTTACGTTTTTCGCGACATCGGCCGCGATCTTATGCGCGTTCTCTTTTGCGCGAAGCGACATCACCTCACCGATGCCGTTCACGGACGCGAGGTTCTGCTGGCTCGCGGCATAGATGGAATAGATATCGGTATAGCCTGCTTCTTTCAGAACATTGGTACGGATGCCTTCTTTATTGGCGTTAAGCTCGTCGACCGGGATCCCGTGAAGAACGCGCGCCCACTCGGGCTTGATCGCTTCGTTGATGGCGGACTCGATGTCGGATCTGGTCGTCGTGACTTTATTGATCCCGCTCGCTGCCAGTTCCTGCGCCACCTTGATGCGAGATGTGACCGCGTTGATCTCGCTTTTACCAAATGCTCTGCTTGCCATATATCAGTAGTCTCCGTCGATGTCGTCGAGATCGTCAAAATCTCCGTCCATGTTGTTTTCTTTTTCCCACTCAAGAAGCGCGCCGGAAAGGTCACCTCTTGCCGCGAGAACGTCGTCGATCCTTTCGCCGTCGGGCAGAAGGAAATCCAGATTCTCGATATCCTCGATCGTAAGCGGTGCTTTTACCTCTTCGATAAGACGGATCAGTACATCGTCGTTATTGAGATATTCGTCGAGCGTTTCGATCTCGTCCGCCGTGAAAGCAACGCCCATGTCGAGCTGGTCTTCGAGGAGCTCGGAGAACTTGTCTTCACTTGCGATGTCGCCGAGTCTTTCGAGGTCCTCCATCGAAAGCTTTCTGCCTTCGGCGAACTTTTCGATCACCTGATCGAGGACCTTCGTACTGACGCTCATCTCGAGCTCCTCAAGTGCTTTTACCGAGTCAAAAGCACCTTTATCGGCAGCTTTTAAAACGATCGTTCGAATGTCCTGGTCGTCGTCCACATCGTCTAAGACTTCGACGATCTCTTTTGCCGGGCCGTAGTCCGAAAGATTCAGGAATTTCTGCACGAGCTCGTCCTGCTCGAAGGCTTCGTAACTGTCGTAAAATGTCTTCCAATCCATAAGCTGACCTCCCCATAAAAGTTTCCCTAACCGTTATGGTTCGATTATATCACTTGAAAAGGATCGGAAGAACCGATCACTGCTGCTCGGTCATGAGAGTCGTGACACGGTTCTGGATCGTCTTACTGACTTCGTCGGCGCTTTTCTGGCCGTTAAAGAAAGCGGCGGCTTCTTCGCTGACGATCGCCATAATCGAAGGGTTCGTGTGGACGGATGTTGTGATCCTGCCGATCTGTTCTTCGTAAGCGGCCACCGTGGCTTCCGAGAGCGGGGCCTGGCCCTCGTACATGCCCGGATCATCCTTATAGATCTCGGAAAGGCGCTGATACTCGTCGATCGCGCTTTGCATCTTCTTCTCGGCGCCGGAACGAAGCACGTAGATGTCGCCCCAGAACGAGAAAGCCTCCTCCGCCTGAAGAAGGAACGAAACGAAATCCCACGATTCGTCCGTGTTATCCGAAAAAGCGGAGATACCGACGGAGACATCTGCCTTGGCGGAAAGGCCCGGCTCCTTGCTCGTCGGCCAGCCCAAAAGAAGCGGATCTCTTCCGCAGAGCTCAGCATACGAAGCATAGTAGCGGATCTCTGAATACTCCATACCGCAAAGAGAAACGATTCCGTCCTGCATCATGAAGCAATCTGCCGTCAGATCCGATATCATCGACTGCAGGTCATAGCGTTCGCAAAGCTCATAATACTTTTCCTCGGAGATACGGCCGCCGAACTTTTTGGAGAATTCCAGGAGATTTCGGAAATCGTCACTGTCGAAGTTTGCCGTTCCTTCGGAATAGTTCACGTAGTGATCCATATCGGCATAAAGAAGATTCGTCAGGATATCCTTCGGCTGATACGTCAGCGGGAATACATCCGAAGGAAGTAAGGAGAGTTTTTCATCCATCTCCGAAAGCGTGAAGCCGTCCTTGTCTCCGAGGACCGACTTATCTCCGACAAGTCCGCTTACCGTGACCAGAAGCGGCATCTGATAGAGCTTCCCGTCCGTTTCAAACGCGCGGAAAATGTTGTCGAAGTACTTGGATCGGTCGATCCCGTTTTCTCCGTTCATGTAGGGATTCAGGTCAACAAGGATCTTATCGGAATTGAACTGGCTGAAATCGGCACAATCGAGGAGCACGTCCGGTCCGTTTCCGGACTTCATGGCAAGGAGCATTTTGTCCGCCGCGTTGGCCGCCTGTTCCTGATACGGGATCCCCGCATCGCTCGACTCGACATAGGTCACGACACGCGCCTTGCTTTCCGGGCGCTTATTGTATTCGTTGATCACAGACCGGAAGAAGCCCTCCGGCGCGGTTCCGCAGGACGCCGCGTAGATGATCTTCTTTCCGGCGTACGGATTCTTCTCTTCCTTGTGGAAGTGCGTCAGTTTCATTTCTGCCAGCGCGTCCGGACCATCGCCAAGGACTTCGTAATAAAGTACGTAGAAATCATTATCATCCGTGCAGGAAAGATCACTCGCGCCGGTGTTCATGGAAAAATCCGTGTCCGAAAAGCTCATGACGAGTTCCTCTTTATTGTTAAGGATATCGCTTTTCACGATGCCATCTTCGCTCAATCCGTAAGATCCTTTTTCCCCGCAGTCGAAAAGCTCCGAAGGAAGATCGGTCAGAGCAGTTTTCGCGCCGGTCTTTGCGGTATTGGTATCAAACTCGCAAAGCGAGTTTTCCCATTCGTAGTTGTCCTGTCCCTTGTTGACAAAGGTCGAGATCACGGCGTAAGTTTTGCCGTTTTCGGTAAAGAAATAACGGAACGCGTCTTCGCCTTCGTATCTTACCTGGAGCTTACCGGTCCTGTCGGTGATCATGAGCTCGTTTTCGGCATAGAACATGAGATTGCCGTTTTCCAGTGCTTTTACATTGGAATAACCGATCAGATGGATGTCCTCATCCGTGACATCATGTTCTTCCAGGATGCTTCCGTCCGCGGAATAGTACACCAGCTTCATGGTGTCGTACTGCACCAGATCGCCGAGTTCATCGACGTCATAGGTGGTCTTCGTTTCAAAAACGCCCAGAGTTCCGTCGGAAAGGATAAACATATTGCTCGGATCCGCATCCGGATCGAGTTCGTAGTCCAGCTCCGTCTCGCCCGAGAGATCACAGCGGCGGATCCCGCGAACTCCGGTTCCTCCCATGACCTCAAAATACTGTTTGAGTGATTCCGAATCAAAAGGATCGTAGGTCTCAAGGAACTTCTGCTGTTCTTCGGTCGGACGGTAGTTGACTTCGTACATATAGTAGACCTTGTCGTTTACAAGGAGACCCTTTCTGATGCCGGTTCCTTCTACCGTCCTTTCGGTGTCGACGGGAACCTGGAAGCTGACGGTACTGTCGGAAAAATACGGGTCGTCTTCTTTGACTTCCGTCGGGCGTCCGGAGTTGGCGCCTTTACCTGACGAGTTCTTTTTGTTTTTCTTGCATCCTGTGAGCGGAAGCGCGCATGCCATTGCCAGGACGAGCGCGATCGCGGTGGTTTTTGAAACAGACTTTTTCATAACTTTTCCCCAATCTTTTCAGTTGTAACTCCCATACTAAAGGGGGTCCGTACGTCAAATCAAGGAAAAACGGGATTATTAATCGTATTGTAATGTTTGAGGGGAACGTATCTTCCGTTTTTTAAGAAACGGTAAAGTTTTTCCCGCGGGCATTCACACGGGTGGGCAGGTATTATATAATGTGCAGTAGTGAAAAGGAGCAAAAGGATGCGCCTGCCGCCTGATTCTCTGAAACAGTCTCTGTAACGGCCTTTTGAGAGACTAATTCAGAGGAAAATGGCGAAATTCTCTGTAAATGTCTCTGTAAGTGCTTTTCGAGAGACTGTTTCAGAGGAAAATGGCGAAATCCTCTGTAAGTGTCTCTGTAGAGTACCTTCACAGAGACAGTTACAGAGACTTTAGATAAAAACTGAAAAGAAAAAGGAGAGAACAAATATGACATGTCCAAGATGTGGTTCTGATAACTGCGATATCATGAGTGAGATCACGACATCCGGTAAGGATTATTCCGTAGGAAAAGGCTGCTGCGGCCTCTTCATTTTCCAGAACTGGCTGGGTCTTCTCTGTGGTTTCTGCGGCGAAGGCAAAAAGACAAAGACCAACAACTTCTGGATCTGCAAAAACTGCGGTCACAAGTTTAAGCTTTGATCAAGCGAGAGTGAGATCTCATGAGCACGTTTGAGAATAAAAACATGACCGTCCCGACGGTCGCGAATAAACGCGACCAGCGCTGGGCGTTCTGGATGGAGTTTATCGGAAGGACCATTCGATGCCACCAGATGCCTTCGCGTAGTTTTTTCGTCGGGCAATACCAGTTCCCGCTTTGCGCAAGATGCACGGGGATCATGGTCGGGCGCCTTATCGCGCTTCTTCTCTTCCCGTTTGTGCGTATCCCTTTGAAGATCGCGCTGATCGTGCTGCCGCTTCTTCTTGTTCCGCTCGCGGTCGACGGAATGGTACAGAAGTATACTTCGTATGAGTCCAATAACTTTAAGCGCATGGTAACGGGCATCTTGTGGGGATATGCCGAGATCACGCTTCTGCTTATGGGGATCGTGTTTCTTGTGGCGAAAGTGATCTGAAAAATCTACTTCGAAAACAAGCTGCGCGGGACAAGTGCTTTTCGATAGGACGTATACTTCACGGGACGAGTGCTTTTCAGACTGAATAAAGATTCTTACACAAACCCTCTTCAGGTAAAAATCGCTGAAGAGGGTATCTTTTTACAATTTTCCGTTTAATTCTGACAATTCGAAAATCCTTCTTTCGGGCGGTGCTACTCTCTAGTCAATAAAGGTCATCGCTACGGCGAAACTTTTATTAGGCGTCCATCAGGATCCTCATCCTGATGCTACGGATACATTGGGGCGGGGCTGCCTCGGAAACGGGGCAGTCCCTTGCTAAAACAATCATCACAGGAGTAATGGGGCGCTTCCGTTTTCAATCATCTTAAGGAGGTATTTTTATGAAAAGAACAATGATCTTGAAGAGTCTCACGTCGATCGCGTTGGTCGCGGCCATGACGCTCGGCATGGCGGGCAATTTGCCGAAGAAAGCAAATTACACGCTTACGGGAAACACTTTTACCGTGAGCAGAGCTCAGGCAGCAGTCCAAAGAACAGTTACGTTCAAAGGCGCTGTAAGCAAGACAGTATATGTCTCTTCCGGCAACACTTTGTGGTATGCGATCAATCAGGCCGGAATTTCGGCACCGACAGGTTATACCTACACGTATAAGATCGGCGGAACCACGATCAACAGCAACTACATCATCACCGCCAACCTGACGATCGATGTTGTCAAGACCCCGAACTCCGGCCAGGTCATTCTTCACAACTTAGGTTCCCCGAGCGGAAGCCCGAGAATCCTCAACCTGAAGTCCGGTGACAAGCTGACTCCTTATATCTCCATGAAGTCAGATTATGACAAGAAGTATCTTCTCGCGGTTTATAGTTCCGTACAGTATGGCGGAAGAACATATTTCCATCCGAAGTACACTCCGGCCCTTATCATGAATCCGAGTGCACCGAGACAGGAATTCACAGGTATTTGGATCGGAAGAGGCGAATCCAAAACGATCTCATATACCATGACCAAAAGTGACGTAAAGTCTTTGAAGAGCACCGTGGAAAAGGAGATCAAAGACCTTGAAAACGGCCAGACGTTAAATCGTGCGTTCGTCGGCGGACTTGTTTCGGCAGTATCGTCATTTATCTTCACTCCTCTCGGCAGCATCTTCCTAGGAGCAGTAACCAGTGCGTTCTTTACAGGTGATCCGTCAACAGAAGCAGCAATCAAAGAAATGTACCGCATCAAGGCATTGTGTGATACTGCTTTGTCACAGGGCGGAAGCAAGTATGCTATGAAAGTCCGCTATGACTACCCGAGCAGCAGCGGTTACAATGCTTGTCTGGAATGTGACGTGAATTGCAAGATCATTAGCTTTAACAGAATCTAATTCCTAATCCCCCAAATACTGAGGAGCCGTCTCAAATAATGAGAGGCTCCTCTTTTTTTCGGGATAATCCGACTCGAATCAGGATCGGCGGATCGACCGGCGGGCGGTGCTTTTCGCGATGTGAAAAGCACTTACTTGGTTTCCTGAAGCATCGTGGTGATACGGTTCTGGATGGATCTGCTTACGTTTTCGGCGCTTTGCGAGCCGCTGAAATAGGCCTCGGATTCCTCAAGAACGATGTTTGTGATCGCCGGATTCTTGGTAAGGCCGGTGCCGATCCTTTCGATGACGGAAAGGAAACGCTGCGCGGTCTCTTCGTTGATGACGGAGAGATGGCTGGCATATTCGGGGTCTTCCAATTCTTCCGAGTAGTATCTGACTTTCTCGTTATAAAGCCTGATCGATTCCTGTAGATCGGCGTCCTCGGCTGCGCGGTTGACATAGATATAGCGGTTGCCGCTATCGACCAGGAGCTTCTGTGCTTCTTCGGAGAGCACGAAGGAAATGAAATCCCATGCTTCGTCCTTACAGTCCGAAAAAGCGGAGATGCCGAAGGATACGTCCGGGACCGCGGTCATGCCGGAAGAATCCGAAGCGGGCCAGCCGATGAAGAGCGGATCGTTATTACAAAGATCGGCAAAATCTCCGAAGCTGGACAGATTTGAGACATACATCGTGCTCAGAGCGCAGACTCCGTCCTGCATCATGAGAGACTCATCACGGTGGTCGTCTGTCATGTGGTCATACTCCTCCTGAAGAGCGGAGTATTGGTCAGGAGTCAGGCGGTCGCCGTATTTTTTACAAATCTCAAGGAGTTTTCGGAAGTCATCGGAATCGAAGCTGCACTCCCTCTTGCTGTAGTCGACATAGTGGTCCATGTCGTTATAGAGGAAGCCGCACAGAAGTCCTTTTGCATCCGAAACATAGTAATTATCCATGAAGTGGCCCAACGCAAGATAGGTCTCGCTTCCGAGCGAGTCGATCTTCTGTTCAAACTCCGAAATGTTCCAGGATTCGACATTTCCGAGGACTTTCGGATCGGCGTTAAACCCGATTACGCTGACGAGTGCCGGCATCTGGTAAAGTTTGCCGTTTGCCTCAAAAGCGCGGAAGATGTTGTCGAAATACCGGGACCGGTCGATGCCGGTATCCCCGTCCATGTAGGTATTCATGTCCACGAGGATGTCATCGTTATTGAACTGTCCGTACTCGGCGCAGTTAAGGAGGATGTCCGGGCCGGAGCCGGATTTCATGGCAAGAAGAAGCTCATCGGCTGCCGTGGCATTTGCTTTTTCAAAGCCGGAAGAGATGTCGGCCGTCTGGATATAGGCGACGATACGGGCCTTACTTTCCGGGCGTTTGTTATAAGCCGTGATGAGTTTTCTTACATCAAAAGAAGATTCCATGCAGCTGCAAAGATAAACGATGCGTTTTCCGGCGTATGGGTTCTTCTCTTCGCGGTGAAGATGCGTCAGAGATAATACGAGATGAGACATCTGATCTTCGCCGATCTGATCTATACGAAGATAGTCGATATCCCCTTCAGGCGAGACCTTCAGGTCCGGGCATGTATCGAACCATATATCAAGGTTTTCCGCGCCAAAGACCTTTTCACTTGTGCCGTTCAGAAGATCATACGTATAAAGGCCGCCATCGGCGTCATAATAGAGTTTGTCACCTCGGTAGAAGCGGTACGGAACATCTGAAGCGATCTCTTTCGGCTCGCCCAGAGTGCCCTTCGCTACGTCGATCTCACTGGCAAAGTTTTGGATCTTCACCTCTGTTTCCGTATATGTAGCTTTCTGCGTCAAAAGGTAGGATTTGCCGTCAAAGTTGCAGACTGTCGTTACGTCATTCTTATATTCCGGCTCGCCGGTGGTATTGCCGTTTTCATCGATAAGGATCAGTTTTTTGTCAAAATATGAACGCAGGACGATCCCGCCGTTTGCGAGCACGAAGAAATCAAAATCGTCGATGCCGGCCAGATCGACCGTCGACTTTTCCACTCCGTTTTCATCCATGAAGACGACCTTTTGGACGTACTCCTGCGTTTCCGGGAGGAATTCGGAATAATGCGCGGCGAGACTGCCGTCGGACAGGACTGCAAGGTCCGCGATGGTATCGTAAAGACCGGATTTGATCTTGGCCAGGGTTTCGCCCTGCATATTCAAGATCAAAAAACCGTTTTCCCTTAGGGAGTTGCTCATCTCGTAGTATTTGGCGAGTTCTTCGTCGTTACTGTAATCACAGTGCTCCATGAATTCCCGTTCTTCTTCGGAGGGACGGTAATTAACTGAGTACGGGACATAGATCTTATCGTTTCCGATTTTTGTGCTCCAGATCCCGGTATCGGTCACTTCGTGAGAGGTATCGGCCTGAAAGTCGATCGTAATGGGCATTGTCGTGTCGGAATAGAAAAGGTCACTCTCCTGGACATATTCTGCGCGTTTTTCGTTTTTCCCGTCGGAATTGTTGTTTTTCTTTTTACAGGCGGAGACCATCGGAATGATCAGACTGACGCACAAAATGAGCGCCCAAGTGCTTTTCCCGCCGCACAAAAACTTCTTCATATCAGCACCCCCAAAAACATACATAACCTGATTTCAATATAGGGTCGCGTGATAGTGCTTTTCAAGAAAAGTGACGGATTACTTATAGAACTGTAACGCTTGTGACAGATTTATATTCCGTTTCCTGCTAAAAAAGTATTGAATGAAAACGTATGTGTAATAGTGTATAATATATAAGGTTAGAGTATTGCGAAACATCATTATACATAACTTGGAAAGGATGGATATTGAAGTGAAAAAACACATTAAAGCTTTTGCTGCACTTTGTTCCATGACAATGGTTTTCAGCATCTTCTCTTGCGCTGTCTTCGCAGATGGCCCTGCTACTATCGATCAGGGATTCATCGACGGCAACGGCGGCAAGCTGCCTGAAACTGCCGGAACTTATACACTTTCTGAGGATATCGCTGTCAGTGATACTGCCCAGATCGCAGAAGACTCGGCAAATATCGCTATCGATCTTAACGGGCACACGATCACCTATTCCGGTTCCGGAAGCATGTACATCGTCGGTAAGACTACCCAAACCGAAGTTGTCGCTGACAACGTAAATCTGACGATCTCCAATGGTTCGATCACAACGGCTGCAGGTTATACCGGCGGCGGTTCTACTGACTACTGGATCAGCAGCACTATGTGCACGACTCCAGATGTTGGCCGAGGCGGCTGTTTCCTGCTCCAGTATGGAAGCACGCTGAATCTTAACGATGTAGCTATCAGCAAGTTCAAATCCACTAATGAGGGCGGCGCCATCCATGTCGGTAATGGTTCTCAGCTTTACATGAACGGCGGATCGATCACCGGCTGTTCTTCCGCTAACGGCGGTGCGATCTCGGTTCACTGCTCCAGTAAAGGAAGAACCTCAACAATCAATGGTGTAACATACAATATTTGCGGCAAGGCTGAGATCTCCGGTGCTACGATCAGCGGAAATACCGCTTCAGCAATGGGCGGCGGTATCAGAGTTCTTCGCGGTGACCTTGTTTTGGCTGATTGCGTGATTACCGATAACACCTGCAAAGGTTCCGGTGCTAATGGCGGCGGCGGTGTCGGAATCAGCAACTCTACTAACAACGCTGAAAATCTTGCGATCAAAGGCAATGTCCAGATCTGCGGAAATCATTCGACGCACGGAGCAGACCGGGCCGACCTTTTCTTCTCTAATGTGAAAACCATTCTTCTGGCAGATGATCTTGATGCTGCTTCGCAGATCTACTTCGGCTGCCAGACATGGTCAAAGAACGACCAGTACTTTAAGATCGACGGACATAGCTATGATCTGAACAGTTTCATCAGCGCGAACAGCGCCAACCCTGTTTGTTACAATTCTTCAAATGATGCCATCATGGCGATCGTAGCCCCGAGGTTTACAGGTTACAGCGTTTCTTTGGATGGAAGGATCCTGTTTACACCGGAGATCGATCTGCAGTCTTATGCTGACGCGAATACTTCCGTCACCTACTCTTATGAGTACACAAAGACCGGTAAAGCAGCTACCACTGTAACGAAGACTCTGGCATTCAGCGAACTGAAGAAGAAGGGCAACAACTACACTCTCCAGATCCCTGTTAAGCCTTCCTGCCTGACCGCTCCGATCCAGATCACGGTCAACTACGGCACAAATGGTGATTCCATCAGCGATACCAGAACTGTTGAGCAGTATGCTCAGTCCATTGCCAAGGGAAACAATGCAACGCAGAAAGAAATTGCGAAAGCTCTCCTTATCTATGGCGGCTATGCTCAGGTACAGCTCAAGATCAACACAAATAAGCTTCCTAATGTTTCCGGAGTAGACTTTAACAGTTCTTTCGCCGACAACATCCAGGGCGAAGCTTACACAGTCACAAACGATCCGAACAATGCTTATTACGGTGCATCCGTCTCCTTCCTTTCTGAAGTGAGCGTCAAGATGTACTTCAAGAAGTCCGTATTGGGAGATACTGCTCCGGATATGACCGTAGCTTACGCTTCCGGCGGTTCCGAAACCATTACCGGTAAGGCGAACGGCGGTTACTATGAGTATGTTATCTCGGGACCTTCGGGCACGGGCTTTGCTGCTACTCAGTATGATGCTTCTTTCGACTTCGCCATCGGAAGTGATATCAGCGGCAGTTATTCTGTCGATACATATCTTAAGGCGATCAAGAACAGCTCTACATCGTCGGATGCTATGAAGAATCTTGCTGAAGCGTATTACAATTTCGCGCTGAAGTGTCTGGCGTAAGCTTGAAGCAAAAGTGAGGAAAAAAGATGAAAAAATCAGAGTATGAAGAAATTAAGTTTGAAGTGATCTATTTTGAGGATCAGGATGTTATCGTAACCAGCGGTGATCCTGACCAGGACGACGATGACGGTGAAATCGGTTAACTCATGTTTCTGATCACGTATGCACTTCGCTACTAATGCGATCGTAATCTAAGCAAAACAAAACAGATTGCCTCTTTCATGGCAAATGATCTCCTCTCTGCCGAGCATCAGCAGAGAGGGGTTTTTTTGTCAGGTTTTGAGAAGCCGCATCTACTTATGCTGATTGGGAAATTCCAGTATGATCGTATCGGCAGCCAGATTTGACACTCATCGCTTCAAAAGCCCGTATATTATCAATGGATCAGCGCGAAAGGCGCTTTTCAGCCCATATTGGTAGTTTTGTTTGACAAAATTCTAAATTTGTCGACTGAAACGTCCAATTCGGTGCTTTTCGCGCGGAATCTGAGATTCTATTCGTCATTTCCCTACTGTAAACCTTCCCAATGTCAAATGATAGAAATAAGGGGTGCCTCATGGTTTTGAGGCACCCCTTTTAAACTTTATTCATTTGTGGATCTTAAGGCCTTCCGGGAATGATCCCTTTGGATAAGGATCGGATCCTCTTAGAAATCTTCGCCCTCGTTTTCGCCGCCGCTTGTGACGATGATGTCCTCGGCTTCAAAGGTGATGATCTCGATTTTCAGTGTCTCGTACATTTCCATTTTCTCCTCTTCCCTTCCTTAGTGAGCATTTACTCTTCTGGTAGCTTCCAAGTAGTAGTCATAAGCCGCAGCGGCAGCATTGGATGCTGTTGTGCCATCCGCATACTTATTGAAGAACTCTCTCAGGTAAGAGAAAGCTGAAACTGTAACGGTTACATCATCACCATTGCCGGTAGAGATAACGACTGTATGGGATGTTGCGAACTGCGTAGCATTGAGGCTCGAGATCTTGATCTGGTACTTCGAGCTGTTTACTTTTGTTACCGTGCAGGGACTACCGTCGACTGTCGCGGAAACAGTACCTTCGAAGGTTGCCTTCGGGAATACGTATACGCAGATCGAGTTGTCAGATTCAAAGAGCATGCTGAAGGTGATCTTCTGAATGTCATCATTGATTCCTCTGACGATACCGTAATTCTCAACTGCGCTCTTTGCATCGCTTGTGCTGAATGCATTGTAGTAAGTATTCATCGGAGCGTATGCATTTGCGTTGTCAGCTGCAAGTGTGAAGCCGCGAAGTTCGCTCAGATAGAGCTGTACGTAGTGGCCATAATCAGCAAGTGCCTTGGCCAGCTCGATATCTCTCTCACCAAAAGCATTGTTCTGGTTCTTTACAACTACCTTGATGTAATCCTCAACGGAGCAGGTATTTGTGATCGTCTTCACTTCTGTACTGCCGTTCATGACGTGGTAAGTAGCAGTGATCTTGTCAGCCATCTGCAGTGCCGTTACGTTGCAGGTGAAGCCGTAGAAGGCCGAACTACCCGTGCTGATCTTGTTATTTGCATCGAAGTTTGCTCGATCCGAAACGAGACCGCCCTTACCTGTGATCTCAAATGTCATATAGCTGTCTTCTTTTGTCCAGTCAGCGCTGTCCGGAACATGTACATAGAATGTCAGGCCGACTGTACCGGTGAGGATCAGGGAATAACCGCTGAACTCCGGATCTGCAGCCGGCTCCTTATAGAAAGTCATACCATTGATTACAACAGCAACATACTCGGAACCGTCTGTCGGAGGAGTTGTCGATGCTTCCTCAGCACCTTCGTATGTCGGATCTGTTTTTTCGAGATGGGCAGTATAGATGCAATCTTCATATGTCTCCGTACCACCGGCATCACGTGCATAAGTAAAACTCGGGCCATTACCTTGATTTACTTTTAAATCAACTTCGACAGGATTGAAAACACACTCTTTGAAGTTTACAACTGACTTCGCGTAGCCGACAAAACCGCCGCATGAATGTGTTTTATCACCCAACAGACTTCCGCAGAAGGTTACGTTCGTGATGTTGGTAACGAGATCGCGATAATTGGCACTATCGGATTCCTTTACGTAACCGTTTGAATCATCAACCATCTTTTTGCTGTCAACGACTGCGATCACACCACCGTGGGTACCATCGCCGTTGATTTGGGATGTGAGAGTTACGGCTACCTCGACATTGGAAACTGTACCACCATCGAGAAGCTGACCGAGAAGGCCGGATGCAAACTTCTTCTCCGTGGTGATCGTTCCTTCCACCCGGAGGTTCTTGATCGTTACACCGCTTACATACGGGAACGGGCAGCAATAGTTGCTGGCATTGTCTCTGAAATCTGCATCATTCCACTTAAGTGTGACAGTCAAAGTATGGTTGCCGCCGTCATAAGTGCCGCAGAAGAATTTCTTCTGATTATCCTTCCAACCGCCGATCGGCCTGTTGACGGAAAGGTCTGCAGTCTGCTTAAAGGTCAGACCCTGGCAGAGGTGGTTCGCACGGACTGCATCGGAGAGAGCGTTCCAGTCAGCTTCGCTCTGGATAAGGTAGTTACCATCTGCATCTACCGCAAATTCATAGGTGTCGTCGCCGATCGTTGCGGTATTACCCTCTGCGGCAATAACGCCTGCCGGAACAAGGCAGATCAGCATGACGAGTGTCAGTAATATGGACAATGCTTTCTTCATGTGTTTCATTGATGTCCTCCTATCAACCGTTTGATTGATAAATCCATGTTGGTTAACAAGCATTTTTCAGTTTCTTATTCACTTTCATGGCTCAAATCATTTTGAGCCGTTTATAATCTAACATTAATATATCTAAATATCAATTCTTATTGGAAAGTTTTTTAACACCGTTACGCGCCGTTAACTCCGCAAAAAAGCCGAGTAAAAGTGCTTTTCGAGCGGTGAAATGAAAATCATTTGAGATGCGAAAAACCTAGAAACCGCACGATTTTTCGGTTGTTATTTACGAGAGATTTGCTATAATATACGAGGTGTTATTGTGTGCCGATTGAAGTATTTGTGTGCACAATGGCTACACGCAACTATTTCGAAAGGGGTTTTCAACATGATCAAGACACATGAAGTTGAACAGATGACTTGCGTTGCAAAGGGCTGCAACCATGGTCCGGCTCCGATTCCTGAAGAAGGAAAGTGGATACAGGCCAAAGAAATTAAGGATATCTCCGGTTACACACACGGTATCGGCTGGTGTGCACCGCAGCAGGGCACATGTAAGCTGTCCCTGAACGTTAAGGAAGGCGTTATCCAGGAAGCTCTCGTTGAGACGATCGGATGCACAGGTATGACTCACTCCGCTGCTATGGCAGGCGAGATCCTCCCGGGCAAGACGATCCTTGAGGCTCTGAATACTGACCTCGTTTGCGACGCTATCAATACTGCTATGAGAGAACTGTTCCTGCAGATCGTTTACGGTCGTACACAGTCTGCTTTCTCTGAGGGCGGTCTTTCCATCGGCGCAGGCCTCGAAGACCTTGGTAAGGGTCTCCGTTCCCAGACAGGTACTATCTTCTCTACTCTCGAGAAGGGTCCTCGTTACCTCGAACTCACAGAAGGTTACATCGTTAAGCTGGCTCTGGACGCTGATGACCAGATCATCGGATACCAGTACCTGAAGATCGGACCGATGCTCGATCAGATCAAGTCCGGTAAGGACGCTAACGAGGCTTACCAGGCTAACCTCGGTACATACGGCAGATTCGACAGCGCGGTTCGTTACATTGACCCGCGTAAAGAGTAAGAGGAAGGAGATTAAAGATTATGGCATTGTTTGAAAGCTATGACAGAAGAATAGATCAGATCAACAAGGCTCTTAACGAGAACGGAATCTCTTCCATCGAAGAAGCTAAGAAGATCTGCGACGAAAAGGGCATTGATCCTTATAAGATTTGCGAAAGCACACAGAACATCTGCTTTGAGAACGCAAAGTGGGCTTACGTTGTAGGTGCTGCTATCGCTATTAAGAAGGGCTGCACAAAGGCTGCTGACGCTGCTGAGGCAATCGGTATCGGCCTTCAGGCTTTCTGCATCCCGGGTACAGTAGCTGATGACCGTAAGGTTGGTCTTGGCCACGGTAACCTCGCTGCTATGCTCCTCCGTGAGGAGACAGAGTGCTTCGCATTCCTCGCAGGCCACGAGTCCTTCGCTGCTGCTGAGGGTGCTATCAAGATCGCTGAGATGGCTAACAAAGTTCGTGTTAAGCCTCTCCGTGTTATCCTCAATGGTCTGGGTAAGGATGCCGCATTCATCATTTCCCGTATCAATGGTTTCACCTATGTACAGACACAGTTCGATTACTACACAGGCGAGCTGAAGATCGTTAAGGAAACTCCTTATTCTGATGGTCCGCGTGCTAAGGTTCGCTGCTACGGTGCTGACGACGTTCGTGAGGGCGTTGCTATCAACTGGAGCGAGAACGTAGACGTTTCCATCACAGGTAACTCCACAAACCCGACAAGATTCCAGCACCCGGTTGCAGGTACATACAAGAAGGAAAGAATTGCCGCCGGCAAGAAGTACTTCTCTGTTGCTTCCGGTGGTGGTACAGGTCGTACACTGCATCCGGATAACATGGCTGCAGGTCCGGCTTCCTACGGTATGACAGATACGATGGGCCGTATGCACTCCGATGCTCAGTTCGCAGGTTCTTCCTCCGTTCCGGCACACGTTGAGATGATGGGCTTCCTCGGTATGGGTAACAACCCGATGGTTGGTGCTTCCGTTGCTGTAGCTGTTGCTGTTGAAGAGTGCATGAAGTAATACTTCTTCTCTCTTGATTTGAAAACTTAAAAAAACCGGCTCTCTCAGAAATGAGAGAGCCGGTTTTTTGTTGTCTTATATTGCTGCGGTGCCGAGTCGGTCACCGGGCCGGGGGCAGCTAAGCCTTCCGGCGGCAGGTGCTTTTCGCGAGGGAAAAGCACTTTAGCCTCCGATATAGATCTGGTTCGGGAACAGCTCGTCCATGGACTTTCCGCCGATGTGGTCGATCTTGTCAGACTCGAGCTGGACGTACTTGCAGTTGTCCGGATCGGGGTCTAAGGTCTTAAATACGATCGCGCCGGAATTCGGATGGTACGCGATGATCTCGATCGCGGTGCCTTTCTTGATCGTGTAGCCGCCGATCACTTCGCCGGTGTCCCAGTTGAATTCGTCGCCTTTGACATCCGCGGAAAGAACGAACGGATACGAATGCATGTAGATAAACGCGGTCTGCGGGATCAAGGATCCGTCAGGCTGCAGAACATAGTCGCGGTACATCTCGCGGCCGCCGATGAGATCAACATCTTCACCGATACGAAGGTCGCTCGGGCCAAGCGGGATGCCGATGATACGGCCTTCTACAATGTTCTCGAAGACCGGCTCTCCGGAAGAAAGATCGAAGAACAGTAGGCGCTCGACCGTCTCGGAATAGTTCATGGAAACGATGAATCTGCACATATCCGGACTGCACATAACGACACTCGGACTGTTCCAGGCAAGATCGTCCATCTTGCTGATATCCGGGATCTTGTCTTCGCCAAAGGTGTAACTGCCGTTGTTGTATTCGACAATGAGCTCATCGTTCTGGTAATCGACGCCCACATGGTCGAAGATGCCGTCTCCGTTGAAGTCCCATTCGATCTGGTTCTTCTCGTCGAGAAGCAGGCAGTACTCGGAAGGCGTATGACCGAAGTATTCCATGTTGATGCAGTTCTCATGTCCAACGACCGGGATCTTGATGCCGTCGATGATGATGCCGTCGTAGGTAAGGGCGAAAACAGTTTCATCGTTGCTCTTCAGGGCGTTCTTCAGTTCTTCTCTGTACTCCGTATCCTTCGTGTACAGATACATATCAAGAATATCGCAGAATCTGTCCACATCCGTAATAATGTCGCTCATCTCGATTTCTGCGGATGTATTCGGATCAACATTTCCGTAGAACGAGGAACTTTCTTCTTCGACATCGTAACCGAAGATCTCCGCGTCCATCACAAAAGAGAATACCTGACTGTCAGCACGGTATACAGTGACATATTCACCGAGAGTCAGATACGGAAGGTGTTCACCGTTCTGCTGCGCGGACACAAACTTATTGACCGCGTCGGAGTATGTCTCTTTACCGGACTCGATGATCTGACTGTACATTTCATCCAGATCCGCGGCAAACTGCGCTCCGCCCTTGCTTACGGATACCGTCTCACAGTAAAAACGCACCTGCACGGCAAAGTAGTTGACGTAGTCATCAGCAGTCGGATCCATCGCGCCGTACTGATAGCATTTCGCGTCACGCATCAGTCCGAGATCGGTAAGATCGTGACTGATGGTCATGGGGTCGCCCGTCTTATCAGGGACAGAAGGTGTTGGCGATGTCTCGATCGTGAACGTATCGGTCGGATCCGTATCCGTCGGAATATCCGTTTCAACGGTCTCCGTGATCGCCGTTTTCGAGGTCTTCTTGGTCTTCTTCTTTTTCTTCTTCGTCGTCTCCTCTGCCTTCGAGCAGGCGGCTGCAAAAGCACTGATGATCATCACGATGCTCAAAAGAAGCGCAAGTCTTTTCTTCATTTTACTGTTCCCTCCATATCCCTATTTCGTTGTTTTGTATTTTCATCCGGCCGCCACGATGCGATGCCGCGGGCAAGTGCTTTTCACTCAGTAGTCGTATCTGAATCCCGCGAATACTTCTGTCAGCGGTTTACCATTGATCGTGCCCTCGTCTTCATCGATCTGCGCATAGACGAGGAAACATTTTTCCTCGTAGGGAGTTAAGACCTTCATGAGAAGGCTTCCCTGATAAGGATCGTACATCCAGAACCCGACGGGCGTCCCCGCCTTAAGCCAGATCTCACCGCCGATCGAATCTTCATAGACTTTATTCACCTTAAGGTCCTGCTTCGTGACATACGGACCTGAGAACATCATCTGCATGACCGAATGCTCCGAAAGCGATCCGTCATCAAGCAACGTGTAGGTGCCGAACATGTATGAGCGGTTAAGGACATAGTCGCTCTTTTCTACCATCATGTGCGTCGGATCGTAGATCTCGAGAAGATTCGTATCCTGAAGTTCATTTATGTATTCGATGCCGTTTGAAGTGATCCGGAAAACGAAAATGGCGTCCGTTAAGAAGTCCTTTTCCAGCGTGAGGAAGAGATATGTTCCGTGATCCGTAAAGGAAACCGCGTTGGAAAGGTAACCTTTGAATCCGGTCGTATAGCCGAGGGTCGGGATCTCATTTCCCGTAAACTCGTAAGTATTCCCGTCTAATTCGATGTGAATGCTCGATACGAGATAGTCTTTCAGTTCAATATCGCAGTCGAGCTTCTCGATATCACCGTCTCCGTCGAAGTCCCAAACGAGCCTGTCATATGTGTCAAGATAGAGAGAGTACACATCCGGCGTACTGAAAAAGTACGACTCGTCAAACGCGTCCGGTACATCAGTGTACGGAACTTTGAGGCTGTGCTCGGGGAAAATGACTCCATCATATGACAGCACCATGTTGGGCTCGGCAGACCCGATACTTTCGATGATATAGTCCATCACAAAGCTATCCTCCGGATACATGTCTTCCAAGTACTGTTTCAGCGCATCCGGGTTTTTGATCACATCGGAATTCTCGATACGCGATCCGTCGGACGCCCTGAAGTTATGGCATTCGACTCGCGCATCTCCGACTGATCCGTCGACAAGCGTGACATTCGTCATCGCGATGGACATGATCTCGGTATCACAGCGGAAGATCGTCGTGTCGGACATGAGAACCTCGTTCGGGAGGGATTGCCCGTTTTTCATCTTCTCACAGAATCTATTCAGGTAATCGTCGAATTTTATCTCAAGATCGTCATGGGGTGCGTAAAGAACCTCAAGAGCCTTCTGATAATTCTTTTCCGCGTCGCCGTCCTGATCTAAGAGCAGCAGCTCGTCCAGATAGAGGTATTCGCTGGCGACGACTTCGCCGTAATCACTGTCCTGGGTCGAATCGATCGCGCCGTACATACGGACCTTAGGATCTCGCTCCACAAGAAGCTGACTCAGGTCGTTCTTAATGGTGATATCGCTCGGAAGGCCGATCGGATCCGTGTCCGTCGGCAAGGTGTCTGTCGGGTCCGTGTCCGTCGGAATCGTATCCGAGTCGGACGGGACCTCTGTTTCGGTCTCGATCTCCGTGATCTCCGTCGTCGCGGT
>JAFZWA010000048.1 GCA_017617525.1 Clostridiales bacterium | reverse complement strand
GATGGCGAAAGATTCGGCATCAGGACATTGGCGCCCGCCAGGATCCCCTTTTCGCGGCCCATCGCGTCGGCGGTACCGAGCGCGGTCGTCGCCGGAAGGAGGACCTTCGGGAAAAGGATACGAAGGATCGAAAGGATCAGGAGCGTTCTCTCGACAGAGCCGCTCGGCTGGTCTTTAAAAGGTGTGTCTTTATGTGCGATAAAAGGACCGATACCGATCATGTGGGGCCCCAGGTCCTGCATGAAAAGGATGTCCTCGTAGATATTTTCGATCGTCTGGTGCGGGGTGCCGATCATGATGCCGCAACCGACCTGAAATCCGATCTCCTTCAGATCGCGCAGGCACTGTTTTCTGTGCGCGCCGGAAAGAGAAGCCGGATGGAGCATCGCGTAATGCTCTTCGTTCGCCGTCTCGTGACGAAGGAGATATCTGTCCGCGCCGGCATCGTAGAAGCGCTTATAGCTTTCATAGGATTTCTCGCCGATCGAGAGCGTGACCGCGCAGTCCGGGTGCGTCTCCTTGATCGAAGATACGATCTCGCAGACTTTATCGTCGGTATAGTAAGGATCCTCGCCGCCTTGAAGCACAAAGGTCTGAAAGCCCAGCTCCGCGCCCTTGTCGCAGCAAGAAAGGATCTCCTCCTCGGTCAGGCGGTAACGGCTCGCGTTTTTGTTGCTGCAGCGGATCCCGCAGTAATAGCAGTCGTTTTTGCAGTAGTTGGTGAACTCGATCAGACCGCGAAGATAAATGTCCTTTCCGAAAACGGACTGGGCGATTTCTCTTGCGGTCGACATCAGGTATTCTTTTTCTTCGTCAGAAGCCTCGGAAAGGATGTACGAAAGAAGCTCCAGAGAGATCTCCTTTTTCTCCTTCATGTCGAGGATCTTGTTTTCAAAAGATGTACTCACTTTTTGTCCCTCGCTTTTGTCATCTAAAGAAGTGCTTTTCAAGTACCTTCCGAAAAGCACTTTTCGGCGACAATAGTATCACAGATTCCCCCGAAAAACAAAGTATCTGTCACTTAACGAAGACGGGATATGTGCTAAAATCTAGGCATAGCAAACTGAACGGAACGAGGAGACCAAGATGCAATACTGCTGCACTTCCGAAGGCATTAAGGTGGAGAAGAACAGAACTTCCCAGGTGATCCCCTTTAGTGATATTCATCGCGTTGAACTGGACATGGAAGGAGAATCGTTTTTCGTCACGAAAGACCGAGAGCATTTCGAGGATAAACACCTGTACACGGTGCTGAGTGACGCGCGCGTTTACGAAGCGATCCGCGAGCACAATATCGCGTTTATCGACCGCTATATGAAGCAGTTCCACACGAAGACCTATAAGGAAGAAGAGCTTCCGCCACTTTTCGAAGAGCCGAAACAGAAGGCTTCTGAGATCGCGGATAAGTACATCAAGGAGCACCTCGGGCCGGAGTACTCGGTCGATGTCGTGATCGATAAGGACTTCGAGCATTACCAGATGTATTTCAATCTGAAAAAGGAAGGGGAGATCATGGAGCTTCCCAAAGAGATCACGGCACACGGTGGAAAGAAGGTCAGGACAGCCTTCGAGAGCATGATCATCACGGATTTTCTGGAGTGGAAAACGGATTCGAAGTCCGCGGTCTATGGGCTTTCGGATGAGCTGACCGATCCGTTCATGATGGAATTCCATGTCGAAGATAAGATGAAGGACTTCTGCGAACGCTATGAGGAGGAGAAGAAAAACATCGAGAAAAAAAAGGAAGTGCAGCTTGCAAAACCGGTGGAAAGACCCGAGAAGAAGGATCACCTTCTGATCCGATACCCGGTATTTCTGGTCGGACTCTTTATCGCATCCCTGGGCGTTGCTTTTTCCACGGTGGCGGAACTCGGCACATCGCCGGTCGCGTCGGTACCATACTCTGTCTTCCTGGCGGACGGTGGAAACACGCTGTCCTTCGGTGGCTGGCTGAATCTTCTCAGTCTGATCCAGATCACGGTGCAGGTCCTGATCCTGAAAAGAAAAAGCGACCCGCTGGAGATCACGATCCAGACGATCCTCGCGTTCGTTTACGGGTACCTGACGAACTTCTCGTGCTGGCTTCTCCGCGATGTTTTCCTCGTCACATATGGAGAGCAGCTTCTTTACATGCTCCTCGGCTGTGTGATCCTCGCGCTCGGCATCTGGATCCAGTTTAAGGGCGGTGTCGCGATGCTTCCGGGCGAGGCCATGAACCGCGCGATCAGTACGGTCACCGGGAAGCGATATGAGAACGTGAAGATCTTCTTCGACATCTTCTACATCACGCTCGCGGCGATCATCTGCATGGTCCTCCTCGGTGAGCTCAAAGGTGTCCGCGAGGGAAGTATCGTCGCGGCAGTTCTGGTCGGAACTCTGATCAAACTATATAATCGTATTTGGAACAATGTTACGGGAAGATCGAAAAAGAACGCCGACGCGAAAGAATAAGCAACGACACGGAGGAACCAGTGGCAGACCATACCACACCGAAAACACTATACGTTTCCGACCTGGACGGAACGCTGATGCGAAACGATGAGACGCTTTCAAAGGAAACGATACGGATCATCAATGAACTGGTCGAAAAGGGCCTGCCTTTTACCTACGCGACGGCAAGATCCGTCGAGAGCGCGCGTCCGATCGCCGGAGGGCTGAACCTGAAGCTTCCCGTGGTTACGAGAAACGGTGCTGTTCTGGCAGATAATTCTACCGGTGAACACATCAAAAAGTCGGTCTTTTCCGATGAAGAAGTTTCCCTTCTGAAAGAACTTCTCACGGACATTCCGTACTGCGGATATGTGTCCTGCTTTATCGAAAAAGAGATGATCCGAACCACCATGGAAGGAAAGCACAGCGTCGGGCTTCAGAGCTATCTCGATTACTACAAAGACGATCCGACGATGAAGTATATGGACTCCTATGATGAGATGTTCTGCGGACTTCCCGGGTACGTGACCTGCATCGGAGAAAAGGAAGAGATCGAGCCGATCTACGACAGGGTCAGAGCGTATGACCGGTGGGAGGCGCTTTTCCAGAGGGATACGTATCGAGACGAATACTGGCTTGAGATCTGTCCGAAAAACTGTACGAAAGCGAAATCTCTTCTGAAGCTGAAAGAGGATTACGGATTTGACCGACTGGTCGTTTTCGGAGATTCGCTGAATGACATCTCGATGTTTAAGATCGCGGATGAAGCTTATGCCGTTTCGAACGCCAGAGACGAACTGAAAAAACTTGCGACAGGCATCATCGGATGTAACGAAGACGACGCTGTGGCATACTATTTGCAGGACCTGATGAACAAGAAAAGTAAGAGGTAAACATGAAGCACATTATCGCTATTCAACATACGCAGTCGATCCACCACACCAACGGTATGGTGGGTTCCTGGACGGACTGGGATCTGACGGAACTCGGATGTCAGCAGGCGGAAAATATCGGAAAGAAGCTCAGTGAGGAACTTGCCGGAAAAGACCTTGTCATGTACGCGTCGGATCTGAAGCGGGCGAAGCAGACTGCCGAGATCGTCGGAAAGCATCTCGGTCTGGAACCGATCCTGAGACAGGAACTTCGCGAGAGAAATCTCGGAAAATGCTGCGGCAAATCCGTGCAGTGGCTTCGTGAAAATCTGGAGAGCGATGAGAATACCGTGGATGACCGTTTGTTCTCGGACGGGGAGAGCCGCCGTGATGCCTGGAACCGTCTGAAGCCATGTTACGATGAGATCCTTGCGGACCCGCACGAGACGATACTTGTCGTGGCACACGGCGATATCTTCAGTTCGTTTTTCGCGATGTTTCAGGGACTGACGGTTGAGGCCTTTTATGACGCGGACATACACGGACTCGCCGGAGGTGTGTCGCACCTTCTCATCTTTGATAACGGACATCACTGCATCAAGCGGATCAGTGATATGTCATATGTAGAAACCCGGGGGTAAATATGGTAATTCTGATCACAGGCGCATCCCACGCGGGAAAAACAGTCCTCGCGCAGCGGCTGCTGGAGAAATATAAGTTTCCGTATGTTTCGGTCGATCATCTGAAGATGGGCCTGATCCGAAGCGGGAATACGGACCTTACTCCGATGGATGACGATAAGCTGACCAGCTATCTCTGGCCGATCGTCCGGGAGATGGTCAAGACGGCGATCGAGAATAAGCAGAACATGATCGTCGAAGGCTGCTATATCCCGTTTGACTGGCGGAAGGATTTCGATGAGGAGTATCTTTCGGAGATCCGTTTCATCTGCCTCGCGCTGAGTGATGCGTATATCGATGCGAATTTCGACGCGATCACGGAACACGCCTCAGATGTTGAGGATCGTCTGGATGATTCCGACTGCACGAAGGATTGGCTGATGGAGTGTAATCACGGCTTTATCGAAGGCTTTACGAAGGCAGGAGAAACGGTCACGCTTATCGAATCGGATTATGAGAAGACGATCGAGGATCTCTGCCCGAATCAGGATACGAAGGGCGGCAGCGCAGAATTGGTTTGCGATGTGCCGTTTATGGAACATGTCGCACTTTTCGTAAATGATGTCGAGAAGGGAAGAGACTTCTTCGTAAAATATCTCGGCGGCGTTTCAAATTCCGGTTATCATAACAAGACTACCGATTTCCGTTCCTACTTTATTACCTTTGGAAACGGACCCCGCCTCGAGGTCATGAGCAAGCCCGGAGTTCTGGATCCTTCAAAAGAACAGGAACGGACAGGATTCGAGCACATCGCTTTCTCCGTGGGAAGTAAAGAGCGTGTCGATGAACTGACGAAGATCCTGATGGAGGACGGATACGAAACACTCCGTGGACCGAGAACGACCGGAGACGGATACTACGAATCCTGCATCGTCGGCATCGAAGGAAATCATATAGAGATCACCGTGTGAACCACAGGCACCTATTTTGGAAAGAAATCTGATGCTACAATGACGAAGCCATCGGACAAATCGTGGAGCATCTGATCAGCAGAGTGCCGATTCTATGGCCTCCACGACTTTAGCATATTCGGATACGAAGGTGCTGTAGGTCTTTCTTATAAACTCAGCATCTTCTTTTCCTGCGGCTTTTTCGAGTGCGTAGGCCTTCTCGGAAAGTGCTGTCGCGCCGATCGTCTTGGAGACGCTCTTCAGCGCATGGATCTTCACTTCAAATCCATGCCAGTCTTCGCCTTTATAACAAGCATCCAGTTCTTTCTGTTTCTCGGAGGCGGATCTTACATAATCCGTTAGCATTTCCCGGTAAAAAGCACTGTCGCCGGCGCAGAATCCTAAGCCTTTTTCAGCATCGATACCCGCTTTGGTCAATCTTTCGTGAAGGGAAGAATCGCAGCCGTCATCTGAATCTTCGGATGTGCCTTCTGCAGAGAATTCTATGGCATCCTCGTCGGCAGGCGCGAATTCGAGGATATCTTCATCGGAAGACTCTTTTTCTTCAGAAACATCGGTCTTCTTGACCTCCTCCGGGAGCCATTTTCTCAGGATCTCTTCGAGATTGTCGATCTCGATGGGTTTTGAGAGATAATCGTCGAATCCGAAGAGCAGATATTCTTCTTTGGCACCGTTGATCGCATTAGCGGTAAGCGCGATGACTTTCGTATCCGAAGGGAGAAGGTTTTCTGCCTTCATTTTCGCCAGCGCTTCCTTACCATCCATCTGCGGCATCATGTGATCGAGAAGGATCAGGTGATAATGTTCTTTCTTTACCCGTTCGATCGCATCTGCACCGGAATCGGACAGCTCTGCATCGATGCCGAAAAGACCGAGCAGGTTTTTCGCAACCTTGAGGTTCATCTCATTATCGTCTACTACGAGAACACTTGCGCTTCCGTTGCAAAGGAGCTTGGTATTTGTGTTTCTGCGAACGGAAACCGCGGCTTGTGAATAGTCGCCGATCGGGGTTTCATCCGCGATCTGCTGACGAAGAACAAAATAGAAGTTGGACCCGAGACCATACTCGCTCTTTACCTGGATCTTACTTCCCATCATCTTCAGAAGGTTCGTAACGATGGCCATTCCGAGACCTGTACCCTCGATTCCGTGATTCTTCTCTTTATCCAGACGTTCAAAGGATTCAAACAGTTTCGGAAGATCTTCTTCGCGAATACCGATACCTGTGTCTTCGACCGACACATAAAGATCGATATCCTTTCCATCGCGCTTTTCTTCTCGGAATATGAAACGAACATGTCCGCGTTCCGTGTACTTTACGGCATTGGTCAGGATGTTCACGATGACCTGAAGAACACGAACGTCATCACCGATCATGCGGGAGGGGAGATTCTTATCCACATCCGTAATGAAATCCAGATGTTTCTCTTTGGCTCTTTCGGAGACAGACGTCACGATATTATTGATGAGTGAAGCGGTATCATAAGTGACCGGTACGATCTCCATCTTTCCTTCTTCGATCTTCGAGAAATCGAGGATACTGTTGATCAGCGCAAGAAGAGTATTGCCGGCACTCTTGATATTGCCGGAATATCCCAGGATCTTCTGGTCATCGGATTCGCGAAGGATCATCTCGTTCATTCCGAGCACGGCATTGATCGGCGTACGGATCTCATGGGACATGCTTGACAAGAAGGAGGATTTTGCTTCGCTGGCGGCAACGGCACGCTCTGAAAGGATCAGGAGACGTTCTCTGTCATCGCGCTCTTTCTTTCTTCTTCTGAGGATCGCAGCGATCATCAGGAACAGGATCCCCATGACGACCAGGAACAGAACGATATTGATGATGATCAGCGTGATGAATTCGCTGTTGATGGTTGTCGGGGAACTTCTTACGACGAGATACCAGCCGAGATATTCGACATATTTCGTTACGGCGAATTCGTTGTCCTTTGTTGTCGTAGATACATATTCGTCCGTTTCTTCATATCTCAGGACATCGGCGTCGAGCCACGCATTCTCGATGTTGATATCTTCTGTATCGACCTGTACGAGGCCGTTCTTATCAACAAGGTTGATCTTGACGTTATACTCCTGCTCGGACTCCAGGAAAAGCTCCTGCAGGTTGGTCATCTGAACACCGACGCCACAGACTCCGAGGAGTTTCCCGCTCTCGTCTTCGATCCTGGCATTTACAAAGATAGTCCACTGTCCCTTATTCACTTCATCGCTGTCGACATCGAGATCATAAGGAACGTTCTTGCCGAGAAAGATAGAGTACCAGACATCATGCTCATCATTTTCCGGATCTACGATCTTATTCAGACCGTTGTACGTGTAATAGCGATGGGTAGTTTCGGAGACAAGAAAAGCCGAATCATATTCCAGGCCTCCCTTTACACCGCTAAGATACTTTTTCATGATAGCCACGGCATCGTCTTCGCTGAGGGTTTCTTCATCTTTCAGAAAATCAGAAAGAAACTCATCACAAGCCATGGTCTTGGCGACAATGATCGGTTCATTGAGGTTGCTGGAGATCGTGTCATAGATGCGGTATGTCAGCATCGTATCGAGTTCTTTTGTATTCTCTCTGGCAAGCATGGCCAGGGAGGTTATGGAAACGGCGATCGCGAGTAAGAAACTGATGAAAACTGCGGCAAAAATAGGAAACATATTCCTTTCCCGCTGGTTCTTGACCTGTTTTCTCATGATTCTCCCCCTCTCGTTTGTAAAAACTAAACAACCATAACGCCTTCATTATATCATTTCCTCCGGCGCGGCGATTCTCTCGTTCCCGATGTTGTATACTTAATGTGTATGGAGAAGGCAAGTGCTTTTCCCAAAGTGCGGAAAAGGACAAGAGGGTGACAGCTATGATGATTCGAGAATATAAACGAGAAGACCTTCCGGCCATGATCCGGATCTGGAACGAAGTCGTCGAAGAAGGGATCGCGTTCCCGCAGGACGATCTTCTTGATTTCAATAATGCGGATGATTTTTTCGCAAGTCAGAGCTATACGGGTGTTGCCGAGGATTTCGGCAGAGTCGTCGGACTTTATATCCTGCACCCGAATAATATCGGCCGCTGCGGGCATATCTGCAATGCCAGCTTCGCCGTGTCTTCCGATCTGAGAGGGCATCACATCGGCGAGAGGCTCGTCTGTGATTGTCTTTCTACGGCAAAAGCACTTGGGTTCCGCGTTCTTCAGTTTAACGCGGTCGTGGAGAGTAATGCTTCCGCAAGGCACCTTTACGAGAAACTCGGATTTACGCAGCTCGGGACGATTCCCGGGGGCTTCCTCATGAAGGACGGATACTACGCGAACATCTGCCCGTACTATAAAGTCCTGTGACATCAAATTCGAATATGACATTAGGGGGACTTCATGAACAAGACATTTAAGGAAATCATGTCATATGTGGCCATCGTGATCGGCGCGCTTCTGGCGGCATTTTCCGTCGCCTGCATTTTACTTCCGAATGACGCGATCGACTACGGGACCGCGGGAGTGGCGATCATCATCAGTAAGATGACGGGCTTTGCGCTGTCGCCATGCGTGTTCCTGGTCTTCCTTCCGTTTCTGATCCTTTCCGTGTTTGTTCTCGGTGTGAAATTCAGCATCAAGGCGATGGTCGGATCACTGGTCTATACGGTCGGTCTGGATGTTTTCGAAGAGATCCCTTTTCAACTGAATACCGAACACTTCCTGGCAGTCGCATTCGGCGGCGCGGTGCTGGGACTCGGACTTTCCCTGATCCTTCGCTACGGCGGATGTATCGACGGATCGGAGATCTTCGCGAACATCGTGATCAAGAAGCTTTCCGATAAGACCGGAAAGAACTTCAGTATGTCAGGAATCCTGATCGCGTTTAATGCCTGCGTTTATCTCGCGGCCTTTTTCCTGATCAACCGAAATGCCGCTCTTTTAAGCCTTCTTGTGTACTTCGTGGCGACGACGGTCATCGACCACTTTACGGATCACTTCGAAGCCATCAAGCAGGTCACGATCATTACAAAAGAACCGGATAAGCTGATCGAGGCCATTAAGAAGGACCTCAACAAGACTTGCACCATCATGGATTCGTATGGTGCCATCGCGGGTGAGAATAAGACGCTCATCTGCTACGTCAACTATTTCGAACTTCAGAAGATGAGAGAGATCATCGCGGAGAACAAGGGAACATTCAGCACAGTATCCACCATTGATGAGATCCTGAGATAACGGGTACAGAAAGACGAGGTGCAAATGAGACTGGGAACATCCTCACCATTACAGCACAGTAGCCCGCAGGAGTGGGCGAAGAATCAAGTCGCGCTGGGCTGCAGAAGCCTGGTATTTCCGCTTTCCTCCGATGACCCGGAAGAAAAGATCTCGGAGTATGTGAAGGTCGCAAAAGAAAACGATCTTCTCATCGCGGAAGTCGGCATCTGGAGAAACGCGATGGCGGTCGATCCGGAAGAGAGAAAGAAGATGCGAGACTACGCGATTGCGCAGCTGAAACTGGCGGATAAGATCGGCGCCCGTTGTGCCGTAAATGTCGCAGGCGCGATCGGCCCGAGATGGGACGGACACTATAGAGAAAACTTCACTTCTGAAACGAGATCCGAGATCGTAAAGATGGTGCAGGAGATCATCGACCGCGCGGAAGTAACGAATACGTATTTCGCGCTCGAGCCGATGCCCTGGATGATCCCGACGGGTCCGGAGGATTACGCGAGACTCATCGAAGAAGTAAACCGTGAAAGGTTTGCCGTGCACATGGACATCATCAACATGACCAACTCGGCTGACAGATATTTCGGCGCGGAACAGTTTGTCGACCGCTGTGTGGAGATCTTAGGTGACAAGATCAAGAGCTGCCACATCAAGGACATCCACTTAAAAGAAGAATACACACTTCAGCTTGAAGAATGCGCGCCGGGAAAGGGCGAATATCCGCTCCGTTACTATGCGGAAAAGATGGGCGCTCTTGATCCCGATATGCCCATGATCCTCGAGCATTTAACGACTGACGAAGAATATATCCACTACATGGGATACTTAAAGGAGGTACTCAATGGCCTATACTAGAATTTCCGACGCGAACGAGATCACCGCACGCTACATGGACAGCATCCTGATCACCGAAAGACTGATCGATTCCGTTGTCGCGGACACGAGCGTGGAGCTTTTCGGGCAGACATTTTCGAGCCCGGTCATGACACCTGCTTTTTCCCACCTGATGCAGTTTAAGGGAAGAGAACTTACGGGTCTTGAAGAATACTCCATCGCGACGAAGAACTTAAACCTTTTAAACTTCGTCGGCATGATGGAAAACGACCTGTTTGCCAAGGTCGCGGCCACCGGCGCAAAGACGGTGCGTATCGTAAAACCCTATGCGGATAACGGAAAAGTGAGAGACCAGATGCAGTTCGCCGAAGAGGCGGGTGCATTCGGAATTGGTATGGATATCGACCACATCTTCGGACCGGAAGGACTCGACATCGTCATCGGTGAACAGATGGCCGTGCAGACTTCCGACATGATCCGTTCCTATATCGAATCGACGAAATTGCCGTTCTTCATCAAGGGTGTTTTAAGCGTCGAGGACGCGGTCAAATCCGCGGAACTCGGAGCAAAGGCGATCATCGTCAGCCACCATCACGGAAGACTTCCGTACGCAGTTCCGCCGCTTCAGATCCTTCCGAAGATCAAGGAAGCCCTCGAAGGAAAAGACATAAAGATCATCGTGGACTGCGGGATCAGTTCCGGCGCGGACGTCTTTAAGTGCCTGGCACTCGGTGCCGACGCCGCGGCGGTTGGTCGTTCCATGATCCCGGATCTGGAAAACGAAGGCACGGAAGGTGTCGAAAAGTTCTTTACGAACATTAATAAGGAACTTCGTTACATCATGAGCTTCACGGGAAACGCAAAGGTCAGCGACATCGATGCTTCGTGCCTTGTGATGCCGTGATATGACTTAACGATAGCTTCTCATGTACCATTCGCCGGTGTCGACGTTCTGCGCGGCATCGACGGAATCGCCATTATTCAGGAGGATCAGGAATTCTGTCCCGTCTTCTCCGATGACCGTCATGCATCGGCCGATATCTTCTTCGTGGTATTCGGCGGATTGGATCATGCCCGCATTTCCCTTTTTCAGGGCGATAAGCTGATACTTCAGATACTCGTCATCTTCTTCCCAGCCCAGCTCCTCGGCGAGGATCTTTCTGTTATGTGCTTCGACCTCGGGATCATCGGAATCATGGACCTCGATCTTTGTCGACTCTTTGGAATCACCGGCCCCGTTCTTTTTACAGCCGCAAAGACCGCAGGTCAGCATTGTCGCTGCAAGGATGAGGGAAAGTGCTTTTTTCATGGTATAACCTCTTTCTTCGGCAAAAGCGCCGTGTACGTTCTTCACATAAGTGACGAATACAGGTACGTTTCTGTTGCATAGCCCATTTATACCGAGGGGCTAAAGACGATTTTTAAAATCTGCGATAAAATCAAGACAGCGATAACGAGAGCAAAAACAAGAAAAAGGAGGGATGACCGTGAAACATTGCGGTACAAAAACGCTCGAAACGGAGCGATTGATCTTAAGAAGATTCAGAGAGGATGACGCGGAAGCGATGTTTCGCAACTGGGCATCCGATCCTGAGGTGACGAAGTTTCTGACATGGCCGACACATACGAGTGTCGATGTCACAAAGTACGTTCTTTCTCTTTGGCTTCCGGAATATGAAAAGGAAGACCACTATCACTGGGTGATCACCCTGAAAGAGAATGGAGACGAGCCGATCGGCACGATCCACGGCCTCATCAAGGACGAACTCGAGCTCGTAACGACAGGCTACTGCCTGAGCAGAAACTACTGGCATAAGGGAATCATGTCCGAGGCGCTTGCTGCCCTCATTGATTTCTTCTTTTCCGAGGTCGAGGCAAACTGCGTCAACAGTTACCATGACCCCAGAAACCCGAATTCGGGTAAGGTCATGACCCACTGCGGCATGAAGTTCGACGGCACACTTCGCGCGTCGGATAAAAACAACACAGGCATCTGTGATGCCAGCTGGTACAGCATCCTGCGCGAAGAGTGGAAGCGCAGTTGAAGTACCCCAAACTAGAAACGAATAAACAACAACATATAGGAAGGTGATTACTAAAAACATTTTCGATAAAGCTAAAGAGTTATTTGAACTGGAAGGATTTGCATTTGATTCTGTTTCGGCACATGAAGGCGGCAGAAACCGGATCATTGTCTGCGTGAAGGACGGAGAGAAGAAGTACATTCTCCGCATTTCCGAGCTTAACGACCGGACCTTGGAAGACTATCTCGCCGAGATGGAATTCATCCGCTATCTTGCCGAAAACGGAGCGCCCGTTGCGGACGTGATCTCCTCGAAAAACGGGAACCTCGTCGAGTTCGTTGAGGACGAAAAGGGAACCACATACATCAGTCTTTTTGAATACGCAAAAGGCATGCTGATGGTCGATAACGGCTACCGCTACAGAAAAGGCGCGCCGCTTGAAGAGTATTTCTATAATACGGGAAAAGCACTCGGGTCGATCCATCGTCTGTCCAAGAAGTTCGAGCCGGAACACAGGAGAGCTTCGTACTTTGATAAGTTCAACATGGACTATATCGGGAAACTGATCCCGGATCAGTATTCTGAATTAAAGAAAGCCATCGAAAAAAGGATAAGTGCTTTTCGAGAATTACCGGTCGATAAAGACGGATTCGGACTTGTACATTTTGACTTCTGCGACGGCAATTACCATGTGGATATGAGTACAGGTGACATCACGGTCTTCGACTTTGACAACTGCATCTACTGCTGGTACATGTTCGATCTCGCGCATGTCTGGACGCACGGCGTCGGCTGGTGCATGCAGGAGAAAGATCCGAAGAAGAGAATGGCTTTTATGGACCACTATTTTGAGACGGTCCTGGAAGGATACCGGACGGAAACAGATGTGGCGGAAGAGCTTCTCAAACAACTGCCGCTGTTCATCGACATGACCTTTGTCGAATTGTTGGTCGATGAGTTTGAGTGCGCGGAAAGAGAAGGCGAACTTCCGGATAACGAAGACATCGGGATCCCGATGCAGATCCTCATCCACGACGTTCCTTACGCGGGAATGGGCGAGAAATGGTAACAAGAAAGAGAAGGAGTAAGTATGGAATTTGACGGCAGTCAGACCCTGATCGGCAAAGGTGCCCAGGCAGATGTTTTCCGCTATCAGGGATACGCGTATAAAGTGTACAAGAACACCTATCCGGCGGAGTGGATCGCGTTTGAAAAGGAGCAGCAGAGGGCGGTAAATCAGGCAGGTCTCTGCCCGATCCGCTACTACGATACCGACGATGCGCACATCATCAAGATGGACCTCATCGAAGGTGAAGAACTGGAGAAGAAAGTTCTGAACGGATACATCGAAGGATTCGGGATCCTGGCAGATGCTTTTCGAAAAGTACACGCCGCGCCGATCGACGGCATCAAAATGCCGCCGTTGATCGCGACTGCCGGCATGGGCTTAAGTGAAGAAGAGCAGAATAAGATCTTACCGATCATCGAGCGTCTCTCGCAAAAGTACCCATCCTGCATCTGTCATCTCGACATGCATTTTCTGAACATCATGCTTCCTTCTGACGGATCGGAGTATGTCATCATCGACTGGATGAACAGCCGTATCGCGCCGGCGATATTCGACTACGCGAGGACCTATGTGATCTTCGACGAATTCTCGCAGGAGGGACTTGCGATCTATAAGCAGGTCATCGCGGACGATATAAAAGCACTGGGCATTTCCGACGAGGATTTCCAGGATGCCTTAACGGTGTGCGCCGTTATCCGCAAAAGGGAAAAGAATTGACCGTAAGACAAACGCGGGTAGCTTCAAGTGCGATAAAATGTTATGAGAAACAGCATGTAAGGAGCAGACGATGATCGAGATTCGCAGAGCGAAAGAAGAAGATTTTGAGATCCTCGAAGACCTCTACAGAGAGCTCGAAGAGGATGGCGTTTTTTACCAGCCGCAGCACTTCGTCCTGAGCCCGAAAGGCGCAAGATCAGAGTACATGGCGGGGATCTTAAAGAGCGATAATCAGGCGCTTTTCGTTGCCGAGGATGACGGCAAAGTGATCGGATTTGCGCATGTGGTACTCATCAAGAGCAAGCCGTTTTCATGCCTTAAACCGGAGACGGCATTGTACCTTCAGGATCTGGTCGTTACTGCGGAGCAAAGGAACCGTGGGATCGGTTCGATGTTTATGGATACGGTGAAAAATTACGGAAAAGAAAACGGCGCGGATTTTTTCCGTACGCAGGTATTTCCGGGCAATACGGACGGACTTCGTTTTTACAAAAGAAACGATTTCACCGAGACCATGATCACGATCGAAAGCCCGCTCTGAAAAATGACGGGAGGACAAGCATGAACTATTTTGTAGAAGGACTTCAGGGCAGTGGAAAGACGACACTGGTCGGACAGCTTTCCGAGAATTTCCCGAACTATAAAGCGATCCGCGAGGGTGAATATTCTCCTGTGGATCTTGCATGGTGCGCATACCTTACCAGGGAAGTGTACGAAGAAAAACTGGAGAAGTATCCGGAGCTTCGTGAGCAGATCAAAGAAAAAACTTATTTCGAAGATGACCGTGTCATTGTGTGCTATACGAAAGTCGTCACGGAAGACAGAAGCTTCTACCAGGACATGGAGCAGTATGAGATCTATAACAACCGAGTGTCTTTTGACGAGTTTAAGAAGATCGTTCTGACGAGATTTAGAAACTGGAGCGGGGATAAGTATATCTTCGAGTGCTCGCTTTTTCAGAACATCGTCGAGGACATGATGCTTTTCCGTGTCTGCACGGATGATGAGATCGTTGATTTCTATAAGGATGTTCGAAAAGCACTTGAGGGCAAGAAGTATCACATCATGTACCTGAAGGCGGAGGACATCCGCGCCAATCTTCAGGTGATAAGAAAAGAACGTTCAGATGAGAACGGAAACGAAATGTGGTTCCCGCTGATGATGAACTTCTTCGACAACTGCCCGTATTCAAAAGCGAAGGGTACATCGGGAGAAGAAGATCTGATCGCGCACTTTGCCCACCGCCAGGAACTGGAGATAAGGATCCTGAATGAAGTTTTCGAGGGACATTTTTCCGTACTCCTTCGCGGTGTGAAATTGGTGCCGGTGAAGAAGGAAGATCTGGAGACAGTATGGAAGATGCAGGTGGAAGCTTTTTCGGGGCTTCTTGCGAAGTATCAGGACTATGATATGAGCCCTGCTTCGGAGAAGCTCGATAAGATCGAAGCACGCTTTAACCAGCCATGGACGACCTACTATTTTATCGTGGCAGAAGGCAAGAACGTCGGTGTCATTCGTGTCGTCGATAAGAAAGACGGATCGAGAAAGCGCATCTCTCCGATCTGGATCATGGAAGAATTCCGCGGAAAAGGATATGCGCAAAGAGCGATCCAGGAAGCGGAGAAGATCTACGGACCGGATAACTGGTGTCTCGATACGATCCTTCAGGAGAAGGGAAACCTTCACCTTTATGAGAAACTCGGCTACCATCAGACAGGTCAGGTAGAGCACATCAACGATCGTATGGACATCGTATTTTACGAAAAAGACTGACGCATTTTTGCATCAGCAACAACAAGGAATCTTAGAGGAAAAACAATGAGTAACGAACAATACATTAAAGATAACGAACATGCCTGGGATAAACGTGCTGAGAACAACGACCAGTGGTCGATCCCGGTATCTGAAGAAGAGATCGCGGAAGCGAAAAAGGGGAACTGGTCCATCTTCGTCACACCCGTGAAACGTGTGCCGAGAAACTGGTTCCCGGAAGAGATGAAGGGGAAGAAGATCCTCTGCCTCGCCAGTGGCGGCGGCCAGCAGGGCCCTGTCCTCGCGGCGACGGGTGCGGATGTTACCGTATTCGATAACAGCACCGGCCAGCTGGGAAAAGACCAGATGGCGGCAAAAAGAGACGGACTTACGATCCATACCGTACAGGGCAACATGCAGGATCTTTCGATGTTCGAGGATGAGTCTTTTGACGTCATCGTACATCCCTGGTCCAACAACTACGTCAATGACATTCTTCCGGTGTGGAAAGAGTGCGGACGTGTCATCAAAAAGGGCGGCATCCTGATCTCCGGCTTCGGCACTCCGCTCGAGTATATCTTCGATCCGGCCAAGCTCGAAAAGGGCGAACTGGAACTGAAGTACTCGATCCCCTACGCGGATATCGATCATCTCGACGATCCGAAGGTCAAGGAGATCGCGGAGGCAGAAGGTTATTCCTGGGGCCATCCGATCGAGGAGCAGATCCAGGGACAGATCGACGCGGGTTTTGTGATCTGTGGTTTTTACGAGGACCGCGGATGCGACGCGCTCGATAACTACATCAACACTTCCATGGCAACCAAAGCTGTGAAGGTGTAAGGAGAAAAAGAAATGAGTTACACGATTGACGGACATATCCATATTGAACGTGGCCCATATACGCCGGAGTGGATCGATCAGTTCGTGAAGCGTGCGCAGGAGACGGGTATCGATGAGATCCGTCTTCTCGAGCATAACTTCCTCTTCGATGAGTTCGTCCCGATGTATGAATCCGCTTGCAGAAAGAGTGATTTCGTGGACGCGTGGTTCCAAAGAGTCGGCGGCAAAAGAAAACTCGACGAGTATCTGGAACTGATCGAAAAGATCCGTGCCCGGGAGTACCCGGTGAAGATCAAGTTTGGAATGGAGATCTGCTACTTTAAGGAGTGGGAGGATCTCATCGCGGAGCATGTAAAAGACAAAGGTTTCGACTTCCTTCTCGGCAGCATGCACTTCGTGGATGACTTCGCTTTCGATCACACCGCCGAACTCTGGGAAGGGCACGATGTCGATAAGATCTACAGAAGGTATTTTGAGGACTCCATCTGCCTGGCAGAATCTGGAATCTTCTCCGGTATCGGACATCCGGATACGATCAAGCTCTTTGGTCACAGACCGTCTTTTCCGTTGACGGAATACTACGAGGCTCTGGCAAAAGCACTCGCCGGGAGCGGCATGTACGCCGACCAGAACAGCGGTGCTTTCAGAAGATGTCCGGACACAGCAGGTTTTGGCATGGATCCCGAACTCATTTCAATCTTGAAAAAACACAATGTACCGATCGTCACCTCATCGGACGCGCACTGTCCGGAGGATGTCGGGTACAGGATAGAAGAACTGAATGAATGTGTGGAGAAAGCAAGATGAATATTACAACGAAACAATTTCAATTACCGGAGGATCTCCCTCTCGTGTGGGATTTTCTGACCGATATCTATGAGAAGGGCGCGGACAATGGCGTGACCGCTCCTTTCTTCGAGTATGCCATGAATTCCAATTGGATGGACAAGTCGTACACGGATCTCGACAGACTGTGGTTTGACGGAGATAAGGTCGTGGCACTGGTCTTCTACGAAGATCCGGTGACGAACATTTTCTTTAATGTCCGGAGAGGCTATGAGTTCCTCGTGGACGAGATGATCGACTATGCGGTCGAGAAAATGCCGAACTTCGATGACCAGCAGCAGTTTGTTCTTTTCGGCGGGCAGGAATGCCTTAAGAAAGCTGCCGAGAAGCGTGGTTACAGACAAGTGTTTGAGTACGAAGACAGAGTCTTCGATTTTGAAAACGAACTGAGTTATGAGCTTCCCAAAGGCTACCGTTTCGTCGATCCGGACAATGTGGAAATCCTAAAACTGGCCAAGCTCTGCTGGTACGGATTCGGCCATTCGGAAAGAGGCGAGTTTACTGACTGGGATAAGGAAGATGATTCGGATGAATGGACACCGGCCAAGCAGTACCGTTGCTTTTTGGAATCCGCGCAGAACATGTCTCCTCATGAGACCCATGATTACGATATAATTATTGAAGATGAGAATGACGAATACGTATGCTATTCCGGCATGTGGTGGGTCCCGGAGAATCAACTGGCCTACATGGAGCCGCTGTGCACACATCCTGACCATAGAAGAAAAGGTCTTGCGGCAGCAGCGCTTACGCTTCACTATCGCCGCATGAAGGCCCTTGGCGCGACACATATGACCGGAGGAAGCGATCCGTTCTATGAGAGAATCGGCTACGGGAAAGGATTCCACTGGACTTTCTGGAAAAAACAAGATGACAATTTGAAAGGATGACATCATGATCAAACAGATTGAAGACAAAAACGAAAAACAGAAGATCGCAAGAGAGGTCCTCGAGGCACTGACGGAGTGGTTCGAGGTCGAAGAAAGCCGCGAAGGATACATTTCCGACAGTAAGGACTGGATCTTCTTCGCAGCGGAAGAAGACGGTAAATATGCAGGGTTCCTCTGCTTAAAAGAGACGGGAAAAGCAACGGTCGAACTAGCCGTTATGGGTGTCAAAAAAGACTTCCATCGCCATGGTATCGGACGACAGCTCTTCAATGAAGCAAAGAAGACCGCCGCGGCTATGGGCTACTCGTTCATGCAGGTAAAGACGGTGAAGATGGGTGTGTACGATGACTATGACATCACCAACCGTTTCTATCTTGCCTGCGGGTTCCAGGAGTTCGAAGTGTTCGAGACTTTGTGGGATGAAGCAAACCCGTGCCAGATCTATGTCATGTCGTTGAAATAAGCCTTTTCATCGGGAATAAGACAGAATGGGGATAAGCATGATTGAAGTTAAACACATCAAGATCGGAACCGATAACTGCTACATCGTTTCTGAAGGTAAAACAGCTATCCTGATCGATACCGCCAGCGGCGCGGGACTTGAGAAGGTGACCGCGGAGTGCGATAAGTACGACATGAAATTGATCGTGCTGACGCACGTACATTTCGATCACGCGGAGAACGCAGCGGCGCTCTCGAAAAAGTACGGAATTCCCGTCGCGATCCATCCGAGTGATGAAGAGCTTTTCATCAGTTTTGACAAGCAGCCTTTAAAGCCGGTAGGGCTCGTCGGAAGAGTCGTTCTCGGACTGTCGAAAAAGGTCTTACGAGAAACGAAAGTCGAGCGTCCGGAGAACCTGATCTTCGTAAAAGACGGAGACGATATCAGCTCCTACGGGATTCCAGGAAAGATTTTAGAAACACCTGGTCATACGAATGGTTCGATCAGTGTAGATGTGGACGGAAAACACCTTCTTGTCGGTGATGCGCTCGACAACTGGATCAAGCCGGGAAATGCGCATCTGTATTACGATAAAGAAGCAACGAAAAAGAGTTGCGAGAAACTTCGCGCGTTAGGTGAGCGCACTGTTTATTACGGACACGGGAAACCGACACCGAACGGGAAGTACTGATCCGAAACAAGTTAAAATCCTGATATTACTCGGCAGAGAAATGCTTTTCCCGAATGCCCGCGAATGATACGATGAATATAGTTTTTGCGATATGAAAAGGAGAGTACTTTTATGTTTGGATTTAATTATTTCACCCCGACAAAAGTCGTTTTCGGAAAAGATACAGAGAGCCAAGTCGCTGACCTCATCAAGGAATTCGGCGGTACAAAAGTACTGATTCACTACGGCGGAGGAAGCGTCGTTCGTTCCGGGCTCCTTTCCCGTGTTACGGCTTCACTTGATGCCGCGGGTATTCCGTACGTTACTCTCGGCGGCGCGGTCCCGAACCCGCATCTCAGCCTCGTTTATGAAGGCATCGAGCTCTGCAAAAAAGAAGACGTTGACTTTCTTCTCGGCGTCGGCGGCGGCAGCGCGATCGACTCCGCAAAAGCCATCGGTTACGGTGTCGCGAACGAAGGCGATGTCTGGGATTTTTATGACTATAAGCGAAAAGCAACCGGGTGCCTCCCGCTTGGTGTTATCCTGACGATCGCGGCAACCGGAAGTGAGATGAGTGATTCTTCCGTTATCACAAAGGAAGCGGGCCTCATTAAACGCGGATACAGCAGCGATTACGGCCGTCCGAGATTCGCCATCATGAACCCGGAACTGACCATGACTCTTCCGGATTATCAGACAGCCTGCGGCTGCACGGACATCATGATGCATACCATGGAAAGATATTTCACACAGGGCGGAAACATGGAGATCACCGATGCTCTGGCAGAAGGACTTCTCCGCACAGTGAGAAAGAACGCGGTCATCCTTCGTGACGATCCGAAGAACTATGAGGCAAGAGCGGAAGTCATGTGGGCAGGATCCCTGGCGCATAATGGTCTGACGGGCTGCGGAAACGACGGCGGTGACTGGATGACACATAAGCTCGAGCACGAACTCGGCGGACTCTATGATGTCGCGCACGGCGCTGGTCTCGCGGCCGTATGGGGCAGCTGGGCAAGATACGTTTATAAGGATTGTCTCCCGCGCTTTAAGAAGTTCGCGATCAACGTCATGGATGTTGCCGATGAAGGAACAGACGAAGAGATCGCTCTTCGCGGTATCGAAGCGATGGAAGACTTCTACAGATCCATCAACATGCCGACAAATCTTCGTGAGCTGGGTGTAAACGCGACAGAAGAAGACCTGGTCGAAATGGCCAGAAAGTGCGCTATCGGTGTCGGCGGAGAAAAGGGCTCAGCAAAAGTTCTGGACGAAGCGGCAATGCTCGCCATCTATCGCGCCAGCATGTAATTATCTGAAACACGGAAAGGAAAAGAAAATGCTTACCGCTGAGGAATTCAACGATCTGAAAGAGTTTGATATCGATCTTCTGCAGCGCGAAGTGGACGGCGGTAAGATCACCGTGGATCTGATCGACACGATCGCGCAGTTCCCGGATGCTTCTTCGATCCGTATTTCCGGTCTGGATCAGAAAACATTCGAGTATTTTATCGACAAATACGCGTCCCGTTTTCAAGTGATCGTCTTCTGGAAAAACAAGAACCTGATGGACCTTTCCCCGCTCGAAAAGCTCCCGGATATCGAGTATCTTAAGTTCTTTAACTGCCCGAAGATAACGTCGCTTTGGGATCTTCAAAAGAACCCGCGATTGAGAGCTCTTTCAATCTATGATTTTCCTAAGCTGAAGAGCATTTCAGGAGTCGAAAACGCTCTGGCTCTCGAATATCTTGACCTCGGAAGTTATATGTGGGGAACCATGGAGATCGATTCGCTAAAGCCAGTGGTAAAAAGTCCGGTGACGTATTTCGCCTGGTACGGAAAGAAAGTAAAGGACGGAGATTTTCACTGCCTTTCGAAAAGCAACATCAAGACCCTTGATCTGAACATATCCAAATTCGCCATGGGAGAACTGGCAAGTCTGCTCGCCGCTTTTCCGGAGGACTTAAAGGGAAAGGTGACCGTACCGTATATCGAGTGTACGATCCAGGAAAAGGGCGACTTTATCACGCTCCGGTATCTTTGTAAGAGAAAGGGCTATTATGTAAAAGGCTCAGATGATAAACTATTCGAAAAGTACCTGGAGTCATTTCAGGAAATGCTCGAAAAAGAAAGAAAAAAGAATAACAAAAAGAACCTGTAAGGAGGACATTAAAATGCCACATGTTGAGATCAAATGCTATCCGGGAAGAACGGAAGAAATGAAGCAGGCCTGCGCGGATAAGGTCGCGGCTGTCGTTGCCGAGGCACTTGGCTGCAAGACCACATCCGTTTCCGTCGCGATCAAGGAAGTACCCCAGGCGGATTGGGGAAAGTTATACCACGAGCAGATCATGGCAGATCAGGATGTCCTGTACGTGAAGCCCGGATACGAGGCCTGATCGGAGGAAAATATGAGTATTAAAGCATTAAATTGTCAGTGTTGCGGTGCTCCGCTTAAGATCAACAATTCGATCTGTGAATGCGATTATTGCGGTACCGTCAATTTTATCAGTGGTGATGCGGGCAAGTATATCGATAAGCTGAACCGTGCCAACAAGTTACGACAGGAATGCGAATTTGACCGCGCATATAAGATCTATGATGATATCCTGTCGGAGAATGTTCCGTCCGTGGACATTCTCTGGTCTCAGGCGCTTTGCGAATACGGGATCGAATATGTTCCGGATCCGGTATCGAGCAAGTATTTCCCGACTCTTCACAGAATAGAAGATGTCAGTTTTTTGGATTCGCGCTGTTTTCTCGAAGCGATGGAACTTGCCGATGAACAGCAGAAGGTGCAGTTAAAGACTGCGGCGGAAGAGATCGCAAGGATCCAGGAAGAATATCTGAATATCGCGGCAAACGAAAAGCCGTATGATGTTTTCATCTGCTATAAGGAAACGGATGACAACACGAAAGAGCAGACTAAAGACAGCGAGATTGCAGGGAAATTGTACGATTCGCTTGTCGAAAAAGGATTAAAAGTATTCTTTTCCAGAGTCACGTTGAAGGAAAAGATCGGAGTCAATTTCGAGCCGTATATTTTTGCAGCATTAAAGAGCGCAACGGTTATGGTCGTCTTTGGAACCAAGCCAGAGTATTTCAATGCAGTCTGGGTGAAGAACGAATGGTCAAGATTCGTAAAGCTAAAAGAAAAAGATACGCAGAAGAATATTCTTTTTGCATGCAATAACATAGAAGACCTGCCTCCGGCATTCCGAAGAAAGCAGTCTCAGCTTCTCACTCAGGCAGATGCGATCCCGAACCTTGCTGACAATGTAAGAAAATACATTGAGAAAATAGCGAACGACAATAAGGATCTCGAAAATGCTGTTTGTCCTGCTTGCTACAAAGTAGTACGTGTGGACCCTTCTTTAAGTGCATCAATATGTCCTCATTGTAATAAGCCTTTCGTGGTTAAGGATGCAATAGACAGATATTCATCTAGAGGAAGAAAAATAACCTGTCCGTTTTGCGGAAAAGAACAGGTAAGAAATGTATTCGGCTGTATCTACTGCCACAAAACAATTCCAAAGTAAGTATCTATGAAAGATCGCCCATCAGACCTGCCGGATCCTGATGGGTGATTTATATGCGGCGATATTTGGTGTAGCCAAAAGCGAACATATGTGCTACAATATAATCGTCGACAATTTCATAACAAGGAAGGTGTTCTTATGAACGATTTTATCGCATATTGCGGCTTGGATTGTGAGAAATGTGAAGCACGTATCGCGACGATAAATAACGATGATGAGCTTCGTCAGAAAGTGGCGAAAGAGTGGTCAGTCATGAACGAAGTCGAGATCACACCTGAGATGATCAACTGCACGGGATGCCGTGTTCCGGGCGTGAAATTTCCTTTCTGTGAATCCATGTGTCCGATCAAGATCTGTTCTTCGGAAAAGAAATATGAGACATGCGCGGACTGTAGCGAAGTCGCTACTTGTGAGAAGGCAGCTATGGTCCTCGGAAACAATATGGAAGCCAGAGAGAACCTCGGGATCAGTGGGTCTTTCTCATAACGTCATAACACAGGTGATCGCCGTTTGCGGCATCGATAACGTTATATTCGATCTCGGTATACCCACGCTTAAGATAGATCTTTTTGGCAGGGAAAGAAGCATCCAGTTCGATCGCATCAAAGGACGAAAAGATCTTCTCTTCAGCAAAGTCCATCAGTGCTTTTCCGAAACCCTGATGCTGACATTCGGGAAGAACGAAGAGCCTGCAGATATGGTTTTCTGAAATCGTTACCGTACCGACATATCTTCCGTCGGCAACAAGAAGATACACACATTCTTTTTGAATGTCCGCGATGATCTTATCCATCGAATGGTGCTGGCTGAAGAATTCGACCGCACCGTGAGGATAGTATTTCGGATATACCGTGTTGATCGTGACCTGAGTGATCTCATATACGATATCTGCTTCTTTAGACTGAGCAATGATGATCTTTCTGTCCATGAATCTTCTCCATTGTCTGTTTATTGATTCAGATTGTATCACGGAAGCAGTTGAAAGAGGCTATGCTATACTGAACGAAAACGAACTATTTTCAGGCGGTTCGCCTTATCACATACAGAATTTGGAGGAATAATATGAAACAACACTATAATGAAATCCCATCTTCTCTACATGGAACTTATGCAGAGTTCTCCAGTAATTTTGGATTCGACTGGAAGGAATTCGTGATGGGGATCCCGACACCGATGTTCCTTGTGACCACATATAAGTCCAACGGACAGCCGAATGCGACCATGCAGTCGTGGGCGACGTTCACCAGCGCAGATCGCGGAAACGGATATTTCGCTGTTCTGGCGAGTGTCTTAAAAGGCGGTCACCTGCATCAGACGCTGAATGAGAAGAAAGAAGCGGTCATCAATTTCATGTCTTCGGACAAGTACGAAGACTGCATGAAAACGATCCAGAATAATCAGTTTGAAGCAGATGAGATCTCTGCGTCCGGATTGACAGTGGAGAAGGCTTCCTGGGTCGATGCACCGATGGTAAAAGAATGCTTCATGAACCTGGAATGTAAGTATCTCTGGGAAAAGGAGATCGTTCCCGGAGATGATCACGTTATGATATGTCTTGAGATCATCGGAGGACATGTTGACGAAGAATTCCTTGCAGACCGCTTTGGCGAAAAGAGCGTTTCGTATAACATCCACTACCCGATGGATCCGAATAACGTGAAAGAAAAAGGATGCGACTATGTTGCAGGTTTGAAGGTTACAAACCGATCTTACGAATATTGATTTAGGAGAAAAATGAAATGAGCAATATATTCGAACAGTGCCCGGTACTTGAAAATGAAAGATGGCTGATGCGTTTTGTTAAGGAGGAAGATTCCGAAGATCTTCTGAAAGTGTACGGAGACAAGCAGGCGCTTCCGTTTTTCAACAGCGACAACTGCCACGAAGATAACTTCTATTACGACACGAAAGAGAAGATGGATAACGCGATCCGTTTCTGGCTCGAATCTTATGAAGGAAAATGGTTTGTCCGCCTGGTTATCATCGACAAGCACATCGCGAAAGCCATTGGTACAATAGAGATGTTCCACAGGCCGTCAGATGATGAATTCGATGGTGACGGATTGATCCGTTTGGACGTAAGATCCGACTATGAGAAATCCGATGAACTGCAGGAGATATTCGCGCTTTTGATCCCGGAGGCATACGATCTTCTCGACTGTGAAGAGATCATCACGAAGATCCCGCTTTATGCGGTAGAGAGGATCGACGCGGCGAAGAAGTTTGGCTT
>JAFZWA010000047.1 GCA_017617525.1 Clostridiales bacterium | reverse complement strand
CAGACGATTCTTACAATCGTCAACTTCGAGTTCGTATCTTTCGAGCTTGCTTTCGAGCTTTGTCTGCTCACCCTGCAAGCTGCTGAGTTTCTGCGTCGCCGCGGTGACATTATCGATAAATCCGGTAAGTCTTCCTTCGAGTTCTTCCTTTTCCTGAAGGATCGCGCGGATCTTCTGTTCGAACTTCTCGTCTTCCAGTTTCAACGCTTCCTTGAACGAGGCCTGCTCCTCGAAGTCTTTCTTGATCTTCTCGCAGTCGGCCTTTGCCTGCTCGCATTCCTGCTTCAAACGAGAAGAATCCTCTCGCTTCTTCTCTTTATCCGTCTCAAACATGCGGATCTTTTCCTGTGTTGCCGCGATCGTACCGTTTACACCTTCGATACGGACACGCAGGTCACTGATCTGCTCACGCATCTTCTCAAGATCGATCTGCTCCTGCTCCACCTTATCGGAGGAAGTGCTGACCTTCTCTTTGAGTTCTGCGATCTCGTCTTCTCTTTCAGTGATAACGAGTTTGGCTTCTTCCAGGTCCTTAGAGGAAGAAAGCTTGTCTGCCGAGATGGTCTCGAGTTCTTTTTCCACGGAAGAAATACGCTCGAGTGCTTTCTTGTAGTCGTCATCCGCCGTTTTAAAAGCACTTTCCACGCGGATCTGATCGAGGGACGCGCCCTGGAGTTTCTCCTCCATGGCCATCTGCTCTCTGGCAACTTCTTTGATGTCCTGAGCGAATTCCTGTCTCTGCGCTTCGATCTTGGCGATCTCACGATTGACCTGGGACTTCTTCTTTCTCATATCCTCGAGTTCACGGGCACGACCGAGAAGGTTTGTCGCCTTCTTGTTGATGCTACCACCGGTAAGAGAACCGCCCGGGTTAACTACGTCACCGGCGAGCGATACGACACGATACATGTATCTTGCCGCTTTCGCCATGGCAATACCGTTCTCAAGTTCGTCGACAACTACGATACGGCCGAGGATATTGTCGATGATATCGCGGAGCTCCGGTCTGGTCTCAACAAGTTCGGATGCAAGACCAATATAACCTTTCGAGCGTTTTGCGTCACGCAGGAAGTTATCTTCCAAAAGTCTCGGACGGATCGAATCGATCGGAAGGAACGTGACTCGGCCGAGGTGATTCTGCTTGAGGTGATCGATCAAAAGGGATGCGTCCCTGTCATTCTGCGTAACAACGTTGTGCACGGAATTACCCAGAGCGATCTCGATCGCCGTTTCATATTCTTTTTCAACTTTTACGAGTTCACCGAGGATACCGATGACCTTCGATGAAAGCTTCGGATCCTTATCCGTGCTGGAAAGAAGTCTTCTTACGGACTCCTGATAACCTTCACGGCTCTTTTCGAGGTTCTCCAACGTCTTGATGCTGAAGTCGATATTAGAAAGCAGGCGCTGCTTACCCTCGAGGTCAGCCGCCATATCATCATCCTTTTTACGCATCTCAGCAAGTTCGATCTGCTTATCGGAAACCTGAGTGGCGAGTTCAGCGGTCTCTTTAAGCACGCGCTTCATGTCTTCATCGAGCTGGGCTCTTCTCGTCTCGGCTTCATTTCGCTCGGAGATCATGATCATGCGGTCTTCGGAAAGCGACTTGATACGGGCTTCCTTGACCATCATGTCACCGGAGAGGTTAGATACCATCTCACGGACCTCAAAGATCTCGTTAGTAAGTACATCGATCTTTTTGCGGAGTTCAGACTGTTTTGCCTGATTTCCCGCCATCTTTTCCATTAATGCCGTATGAGACTTCTCAACGGCGGAAAGCTCGTTGGTAAGATTTGACTTCTCTGTCTCCATCTTCGCGATCTGCTCATTTGAAGCCTGGATCTCAGAATCGAGTCTTTCGATCTCCATCGCCTGTTCATCATCAGAACCTTCGGCTGCCTTGATTCGCTGTTTCAGCTGGTCATGGCGCTCTTTCAAAAGAAGCATCTGGCTGTTGATCTCATGGATCTTTTCGGAAACATCGGATCTTTCCTGTCTTGTATTCTCGATCTCTTCTTCAAGAGCCGCGGAACGCTCGGTGAGTTCTCTGTTCTCGGAACGGATCTTCAAAACGAGGTTTTCCTGATCCTCGATCGCTTTCTTCAAAGAAGCTCTTTCATCCGCGCTAGAGTCAAGGAACACCTTGTTTCTGTCGATCATATGGAGGATGACGGCGATATCGTCCTTCTTCCACTCGTCATAGAGTTCGTGATATCTCTTGGCCTTTTCCGCCTGTTCGGAAAGAGGTCCGATCTGATTTCCCAGTTCTTCCAGGATATCGTTGATGCGGACGAGATTCTGCTCGGCTGCGTTCAGTTTTCTTTCGGACTCTTCTTTTCTGGTCTTAAACTTCACGATACCGGAAGCTTCCTCAAGAACTTTACGTCTGTCTTCGGACTTGGTGGAAAGGATATCGTCAACTCGGCCCTGACCGATGATGGAATAACCGTCTTTACCTAAGCCGGTATCCATAAACAACTGAAGGATATCCTTCATTCTGCAGTTGACGTGATTGATCTGGTATTCGCTTTCGCCGGAACGATAGAGTCTTCTGGTGATCTGTACCTCATAGTACTCGATCGGAAGGATCCCGTCAGAGTTATCCAATGTCATGGAGACTTCAGCGAAATTCATGGCTCGCTTGGCCTGCGTACCATTAAAGATGACGTCTTCCATCTTAGAGCCACGGAGCGTTTTAACGCTCTGCTCGCCAAGGACCCAGCGGATCGCGTCCGTAACGTTACTTTTACCGCTTCCGTTCGGACCGACGATAGCCGTCATTCCCCTGTCAAACTCAATAAGAGTGTATTCAGGGAATGATTTAAAACCTTGAATTTCCAGCTTCTTAAGATGCATGAATCGTCTCTTTCTACTAATATCAAAGGTACATTATAACACAATAGATGTGTTCTCGGAAAAGCTCAGATCTTCCATTTTTCAAGAGCCTGTCTCGAAGCTTCCTGCTCCGCCTGCTTCTTGCTTCGGCCTTCCGCGCGGACGATCTCTTCATCGTCGATCAGAACAGCGACCTCAAAGATCCTGTCATGAACGGGACCCTCTTCAGATACCACTTGAAAAGCAACTGTATGGGTCTCATGCTTGGTCTGTGCTTTTTCCAGAAGCTTACTCTTATAGTCGAAGACCAATTCTCCGGTAAGCGCCTGCTCGATATACGGTCGGAGGCAGTTGAGAACCACTGTCTTTGCGGCGTCAAAGCCACCATCCAGGTAGATCGCGGCAAACAAAGATTCCATAGTATCCGCTAGGGTTGAGATCTTATCACGTCCGCCGGTCGCATCTTCACCTTTTCCGAGGAATAAAAGCTTTCCGATATCGAGTTTCTCAGCTTCTTTGGCGAGGGTCTTTTCACATACGACAAGCGCTCTTGTCTTGGAAAGTTTTCCTTCGTTCCAGTCTTCCTTACGCTTATACATCTCTTCGCCTACGATAAAGTCGAGGATCGCGTCGCCCAGAAACTCCAGGCGCTGATTGGAGACTAGACCGAATCGTCTATGCTCATAAGCATAGGTGGAATGGGTAAGCGCCAAAAGAAGGAACTCCTTGTCCTTAAAGGTATAGGAGATCTTCTTTTCAAGTTGTTCAAATTGAGCTGAATACTTTCTTTCCATACCGTTTCCCGCTTCCTTGATCTTATAAGAGTATAACAAAAAAAGAAGGGACTGTCTTACTTATCAGACAGTCCCCGTAAGATTCTATTTAGAAACGATCGATTACATCTTACCCTTGATGAACTCAACAGCATCGCCAACAGTCTTGATGCGCTCTGCTTCTTCGTCCGGGATAGAGATATTGAATTCCTGCTCCATAGCCATAACGAGTTCTACCATATCGAGAGAATCTGCATTCAGATCATCTACGAAGAGAGAATCCATCTGTACGCTATCTTCAGATATATTCAGTTGATCAACAAGAATCGACTTTACGCTTTCAAATACATTATCAGATGACATATTAAAACCTCCTGTCAAATCGCGCTTAAGCAATCTTCATATATGTTTTTAATTGAATTGTTATGAATTGTCAATACACAAAACGCAGAAAAATGGAAAATATTTTGAAATTCAAACAATTACTTCTCTTCTTTCAAGAAATCCTTATTTTTCAACAGATAATCGACACCGGAAATGATCGTCATGATGACACTGATGATCAGCAAAACGTTGCCGACGACCTGTACTGCATCTGTGATATCCGCAAGGTCACAGGAAGATGCCGCGTCGATGATCTTGATAAGAAGTGTCTCAAACATAAGGTATGAGATCGCGACCATCTGAGTAACGGTCTTGATCTTGCCGATCATCTTCGCCGCGATGACAACGCCCTTGGCACTGGCCAGCATTCGGATACCACTTACGGCAAACTCACGAACGATGATGATGCATACCCAGATCGAGGAAATACGGCCGAGATCGACAAGCGCGATCAGAATGCAGATAACGAGCATCTTGTCCGCAAGCGGATCCAGGAACTTTCCCAAATTAGTGATCAGATTATACTTTCTTGCGATCTTTCCGTCGAAAAGGTCCGTTACCGAAGCGATAACGAAAAGAACAGCGGCTACGATCATGCCGTATTCACAGATAAACTCATTCCATCCTGTCGGCTCAAAGGAACCGATATGGATCGGAAGCATGAAAAGCAGAATAAAAGGAACCAGAATGATCCTCATTAACGATAATTTATTAGGTAGATTCATCCTCTGTAACTCCTGTCATATCATATGGCGTACATTCAAGTATCTTAACGGAGACCTTATCTCCGCATTCTAATGGTCTTGTGGTTGAAGCGACATAGATAACCGGATCTACTTCAGGTGCTTCTCCATAGGAACGCCCTAAGTAGAATATACCATCATCAGAAACAGAATCAATAGTCACCTTTACTGTGGTACCTACACGCGCTTCGTTATAGGAAAGAGAGATCGCCTGCTGAAGTTCCATGACCTTCTCGTAACGACGCTTCGAGACATCTGATCTTACGCGCGGATGCATTTTATAGCCCAGAGTATTCTCTTCCGGAGAATAGATAAAGCATCCAAGGCACTGGAAACGCCATACTTTCAGATTTTTAAGAAGGTTTTCGAAATGTTCCCTCTTTTCACCCGGGAAACCTACCATGACGGTAGATCGAATCACGATATCCGGGATCGCCGTACGAAGCTTATTCAAAGTCTTTGTGATCGAAGCGACGGTGTCTCTTCTTCTCATCTTCTTTAAGATCTCATCGTCACCGTGCTGAACAGGAATATCCAGATAGTGAAGGACCTTCTTATTCTTTTTCATCTCGTCGATGAGTTCATCATCAATACCATCGATATACGCGTACATGATACGGATCGAATCGATGCCCTTGATCTTTGAAAGTTTGGAGAGAAGCTCCGGAAGGACTCTTTTACCGTAGAGATCTTTACCGTAACCAGTTGAATCCTGCGCTGCCAGAATGATCTCGGAATATCCCTTTGAAGCCAGGATCTTTGCTTCCTTTAAGATATCTTCCATCGGTCTAGAGGTGTATTTGCCCCTGATTCCGGGGATCGCGCAGAAAGCACAGCCATTTGAACAGCCTTCCGCGATCTTCAACCATGCATATGGTTTTGTCGAGATCTCACGCTCGAACTGCATATGGTCAAGGCTTCCCGGCTTTCCGATATAATCGTTCCAGCCGAACTTCTCACTATCGAACAGTTTGCCGAGAACTTTAGAGATATCCTGATAGTGAGATGTACCTAAAACAGCATCAACTTCAGGAAGGGTATCTTTGATCTCATTCGGATAACGCTGGGAAAGGCATCCGGAAACTACGATGTACTTAAGTTTCTTACGAGGACCCTTTAGTCTCGCGACATCAAGGATCGTATCGATCGCCTCTTTTTTGGCGCTCTCGATAAAACCGCAGGTATTGATTACCGCAGCTTCGGCTTTGGAAATGTCATCAACAAGCTCGTATCCGTCATTTTTCAAAATGGTAGACATGCATTCAGCATCGACCATATTCTTGGAGCAACCAAGAGAGATCATGGAAACCGTATGTTTCGTACTCATAATAACCTACCTGATGTATTGATTCTTCGGTTATTCTACATCATCCACGATCTTTCGGAAAGATGCGAGTGAAAGAGCCGCGGGATATCCCCTGCTCTCAAGATATCGGATCGCTTTCTGAAGTTCCTTTTTGGCGACAGCCGGATCCGAAGAAAAGCTGTCGGACGGATATCTGGAATTGATCACGTCCATGATCGTATTCTCATCTCTGTACTCCGGCTTGGAAAGAAGCTCTGAGATCACGTCGTAAGCGACACCGGAAGATTCAAGACGAGCCTGAAGCTTTACGCGACCCTCAGCCTTCGAACCGGACCTTGATCGCAGGATCTTAAGGCCGTATCTTCGATCATCAACATACTTATCCTCGATAAGCTGTTCGATGACTTCTTCGATCACGTCCTTGTCATATCCTTTTTCAGAAAGGAAATCACGGATCTTTCCGGATGAAGAAATGGCGATGCCGATATGGGCAATCGCCTTATTTCTTGCTTCGCTATATTGCTTGATATCCTTCATGGGAATCAGATATCGATTCCGAGGAATTCCTCCTCGTCATCATCGGAAGTATCGACGGCTGCTGCATCTTCTGCAACCTCTTTACCCGCGAGAAGAGCTCTGATCTTGTCTTCGATCTCATCTCTTACTTCCGGATGTTCTTTCAGATAGTTCTTCGCGTTATCTTTGCCCTGACCGATCTTCTGTCCGTTATAGGCAAACCAGGAACCGCTCTTCTCCATGATGTCCTTATCGACTGCAAGATCGATAACGCAGCCTTCTCTGGAGATACCTTCACCGTACATGATATCGAATTCTGCTTCACGGAACGGCGGAGCAACCTTATTCTTAACGACCTTAACACGAGTGTGGTTACCGATGACCTCACCGCCGTTTCTCAAAGATTCAACACGACGAACATCGAGACGAACGGAAGAATAGAACTTAAGCGCACGGCCACCCGGTGTGGTTTCCGGATTACCGAACATGACACCGACCTTCTCACGAAGCTGGTTGATAAAGATACATACTGTGCTGGACTTACTGATGATACCTGCGAGCTTACGAAGAGCCTGAGACATCAAACGTGCCTGAAGACCTACATGGGAATCACCCATCTCACCGTCGATCTCGGCCTTCGGTACCAACGCGGCAACGGAGTCGATAACAACTACATCAACGGCACCGCTTCGTACGAGAGCCTCTGTGATCTCAAGAGCCTGCTCACCTGTATCCGGCTGGGAAACGATAAGTTCGTCGATATTAACACCGATCTTAGCGGCATATACAGGATCAAGCGCGTGCTCGGCATCGATAAATGCTGCCGTTCCACCCTGCTTCTGAGATTCTGCTACAACATGGAGTGCGACTGTTGTCTTACCGGAAGATTCAGGTCCGTAGATCTCAATGATTCTTCCCTTCGGAAGACCTCCAACACCAAGCGCAAGGTCAAGTGTCAAAGCGCCGGTCGGGATGACATCAACTGCCATACCTGTCTGTTCGCCCAGACGCATTACCGCTCCTTTACCAAACTGCTTTTCAATCTGCATTAAGGCGGCGTCCAGAGCCTTTGCTCTCTCACTGTCTAACTTCTTCGAAACGTCCTGTGTTGATTTGTTGGAATCTTTCTTCGCCATAACAGCCTCCTTGTCGAACATTCGTTCCTTCGACATTAATCTTAACAATACATTACCATAACGTCAAGCGTTTTACAGGAAGTTTTTCCTATAAAATCAGACAATTCTGCCGTATTTGTCGAAACACGGAAACAATTATTTTGCAGGGGCTGACTTCTTCTTGAAGAAGCGACGGATATAACGGTCGTACGCGATCTGAAGCTCTTCCATACGAAGCGCGAACGCCATACCGAAATAAACCGCAAAAGCGAACAAACCGCGAGCGCCGAGCCAGAAAAACTGTCTCATCTTTCCGGTCTGGTTAAACGGAACAAGACTGATCAGATAAAGCGCGATCAGAAGTGCGCCAAGGCAGATCACGGACTTAATAAGGAAAGCACGCATTCTTCTCGGAGCAAGCTTCTTGTGTCTTGTCGTATAAACGTATGCAAGAAGGATCATTCTTACAAGACAGGATACCGAGTAAGAGATCGTCAGGCACATCGCACCGCATCCGAGATTGACAAGAAGCAGGCACATACCGAAGTTTACGATCATGGATACGATACCGGCAAACAACGGGAAACGTGTCTGACCGATCGCGTAGAACGCCTGATTCAAAATAAAGATGACGGACTGGATAACGATCGCCGCGCAGTAACCTGTCAGGAACAATGCCGCCATCTCGGCGTTCTTATCCGTAAAGTTCGCGGACCACTGTAAAAGCGTCTTCACGATATCCAAAGGCATGATCAGGAAGATACCCGCACACGGGATCGTCAGGAACAAAGCGTTCTTGATACTCGTGGAAAGAAGCTTACTGGATTCTTTATAGTCCTTATTGGCGTAATGAGAAGCCAGAGACGGAAGCATAACGTTTCCGATACCTACGGCAAAGATACCATACGGAAGCTGCCACAGTGTGGATGCACTATTTAACGCATAGAGCGGACCATCACCGAATCTCGTCGCAAACGAATTCAAAAGCAGCATATTGACCTGAACGATCGAAGCGGAGATCAGGATCGGGATCGCAAGTTTGAAGAGACGCCTGAACTCAGGATCTTTCGTATCCAAAGAAGGACGATAATGCACCATTTCCCTTCTGCCCATAAAGAGCTGGAAAACGAAATAGATCATGGCGGCAGCCATAACGCCGACACCGGTCATATAGAGTGACTCTTCGTTCGAAGCGCCGAGAAGTCCGATGGCAAGCAGAACGCAGACGTTGTAGATCGGCGGACCGAACGCGGTAGAACCGAACTTCTTATATGCATTAAGAACACCGATACAAAGAGCGGCGAGCATCATAAAGAAGATCTGCGGATAAAGGGTTCTTGCCATATTACCCGCAAGGCGGACAACATCTTCACTCTTGCCCTGGTTGAATGCCTTATACAGATAATTGGAAAGCACTTCGCAGATCACAACGAATGTCAGAACAAAAAGGCTCATCCATGTGATAAAAATGCTGACACCTCTCCACGCCTTCTTCTGCGTCTTCTGTTCGATCGCCTTGGAAAGAGTCGGAGTAATGGCCGACTGGATCGAACCACCTACCAAAAGAGCGAATACAAAGTCAGGGATCAAGAAAGCGGCCACAAAAGCGTCTCGATAAGTCTCCGAGAATTTGTGGCCGATGATAACTGTACGCAAAAATCCTGATCCTTTGGAAAGGATCAGGCCAATGATCATAATGATCGTTGAAAAGGCTATACTTTTAGTCTTTCTGTTTTCTTGTATTTTTCTTCTTTGTTCTATCGGATTACTCATGAAAGTCTCATTCTGATCATATTAAATGCATGGAGAACGGCAACGTGACGAACACGGCTTCTGTTACCGCTTAAGTGTACTTCCTTAACTTCAGTACCGTTTTCGTCAGCGATCGCCAGATAAACGAGACCAACGGGTTTCGCGGCGCTTTCACCGGTAGGACCTGCGATACCTGTGATCGATACCGCGATGTCGGTTCCGAGAAGTTTTCTCGCGCCTTCTGCCATTTCCTGAGCACACTCACGGCTTACCGCGCCGAGGTTCTCAAGAACATCATCGGAAACACCGAGAAGGTTTGTCTTTACCTGATTACCGTATGTAACTACGGAACCCATGAATACCTGGGAAGCACCCGGGATATCAACGAAGGAAGAAGAAACCATGCCGGCCGTACAGCTTTCTGCGAAGCAAACGGTCTTCTTCTTTTCGAGAAGCAGATCAAAAGCGACCTTCTTCAGCTCTCGGTCACCGATCTCGTAGATACACTGACCAAAACGCTCTTTCATGATGTCGAGGATCGGAGTGATCAGATCCTTTTCTTCCTCACCCTTTTCGATGCGCTGTGTGATACGGAACATGCACTCGCCTTCCGAAGCGTACGGAGCGATCGTAGGATTGGTCTGCGCGTCGATAAGATCAGAGATACGCTCTGCCGCGGAGGACTCACCGATACCGAAGAGATGTACATACTTAGATACCATCTTGGCATCGCTCATCTTCTCAAGGATCGGACGAACTTCTTCTTTAAACATCAGAGACATCTCAGACGGCGGGCCCGGAAGCAAAACAAAATGAACGACACGATCCGGCTCTTCCTTTGTCGGGCAGGCATACTCAAACATGGCACCCGGAGCCGTACCGTTATTGTTCTTCAGGATCGTCGCACCTTCCGGAAGCAGCGCCTGCTTTCTGTTATTCTTCGGCATATTTCTGAAAAGACGACGGAAATACGCAGTAATCGCGTCAAAGCTCTCCTGATCGAAAACAAGTTCTTTTCCCGCAACTTCAGCGGCGACACTCATCGTGATATCGTCAGTTGTCGGACCAAGGCCGCCTGTTAAGATAAGAAGGTCAGCGCGAGCGGCACTTTCCTTGATCTGCTCAGCAAGTCTGTCGTGGTTATCGCCGACAACTACCTGATGATAGGAAGGAATACCGAGATCTACCAGCTCCTGAGCAAGGAAACGGCAGTTCGTATTCAGGGTGGAACCCATCAGAAGCTCAGTACCAACACAAATGATCTCTGCGGAACGAATGCTCATAACAGTTACCTTCTTTCTTCGATTCTCGTAAATGCTTCCAGAGTGTTCTGAAGGAGCATGGTAATGGTCATCGGACCAACACCGCCCGGAACAGGAGTGATCGCGGATGCGATATCAACTACATCGTCAAAATCAACGTCGCCTCTTACCTTACCGTCTTCACAACGGTTGATGCCTACGTCGATGATAACGGCGCCTTCCTTAACAAAGTCCTTCGTAACGAAGCCCTGCTTACCGATCGCGACGATCAGGATATCTGCCTGCTTGCAGATCTCTTTAATGTTCTTTGTTCTGGAATGAACAACGGTAACTGTCGCGTTCTCGTGAAGCATCAAAGATGCGACCGGCTTACCGACGATATTGCTTCTACCGATGACGACACAGTTCTTACCGGTCATATCGACGTTTGCATACTTCAAAAGCTCGATACAGCCCTTCGGTGTGCAGGAAACGAGACAGTCACGGCCGATAGAAAGCAGGCCCTTGTTTACCGGGTGGAAACCGTCAACATCCTTTTCCGGAGCGATCGCGCAGATGACGGAGAATTCATCCATGTGCTTCGGAAGCGGAAGCTGGCAAAGGATACCGTGAACACGATCGTCCTTGTTCAACTGATCGATAAGATCGAGAAGTTCTTTTTCCGAAGCGGACTCAGGGAGCGAATAACCAAAAGACTGGAAGCCGACCTGCTCGCATGCTTTCTTCTTATTGTTTACATAAATGGAAGAAGCCGGATCCTCACCTACCTGAATAACCGCAAGTCCCGGTTTCTTTCCGAACTTCTCGGAAAGCTCCGCTGTTTCCTTGCTGATTCTCTCGCGGATGAGAGAGGACAATTCTTTTCCTGAAATAATGGTTGCGCTCATGTGTTTATCCCTTCTTTGCTTTAATTTCTAACCATTGTGCCGGATCGATCAAGATCTTTCTCGGCTTACTGCCTTCAAACGGACCGATATAGCCTTTATCCGCCATACGGTCGATCAAACGTGAAGCTCTCGGATAACCGAGGTTCAGTCGGCGCTGTAAAATGGAAACGGAAGCATATCCGGCCTGAAGAACGACATCTACCGCATCGCAGAAGAGTTCGTCCTCACCATCTCCCTCCGAGCCTCCGCCGGAAGATGTGGGAGCACCTGATTTGCTGGCATTAACGATCGCCTCTGCCGTTTCCTCATCATATTGTACAACATTATTCTTCTTTATGTATCCGATAATCTCTTCGACTTCTTTATCCGTTACAAAAGCGCCTTGGCCACGGATCGGTTTCGCGGCACTCTGCGGGTAGTAGAGCATATCGCCTTTACCGAGAAGCTTTTCGGCACCGACCATATCAAGGATCGTACGGCTGTCGACCTGACTGCTGACGGCAAAAGCGATTCTCGACGGGATATTCGCCTTGATAACACCAGTGATAACGTCAACAGACGGTCTCTGTGTCGCGATAAGAAGATGAATACCTGCGGCACGTGCCATAGCGGTAAGTCTTGAGATCGATTCTTCAACTTCCTTACTTGCCACCTGCATTAGGTCAGCAAGCTCGTCGATAACGACCAGGATCAGCGGAAGTTCCTTCTCACCGTTCATACGCTGATACTCGTTATATCCCTTAAAATCGCGAACGGCAGCGTCAGCGAACTTCTTATAACGGTCAGTCATCTCGATGACCGCCCAGTTAAGGGCGTTTGCCGCTTTCTTTGCATCAGTGACGACCGGACAGAGCAAGTGCGGTATGCCGTTATAAACAGCCAATTCAACGACCTTCGGGTCGACCATGATCATTCTTACCTGCTCCGGTGTCGCGTGACAGAGGATACTGATCAGGATCGAGTTGATGCAGACGGATTTACCGGAACCTGTGGAACCCGCGATAAGAAGGTGCGGCATCTTCGCAAGGTCACAAAGGATCGGGCTTCCGGGAATATCTTTACCGAGTGCGACTGTCAAAGGAGAATCGCTGTTTTTAAACGCGGAAGAATCCAGAAGGTTTCCGAGGTGTACCGCCTCGATCTTCTTATTCGGCACCTCGATACCGACGGCGGATTTACCCGGGATCGGCGCCTCGATACGGATGCTCTGAGCGGCAAGAGCCAGTGCGATATCGTCGGAAAGATTGGTAATACGGCTTACCTTGATGCCCGGAGCCGGAACAACTTCGAATCTTGTGATCGCAGGACCTCTGGTGACATCACTGAGTCTTGTCTCGATACCGAAGCTTCTAAGCGCGGCAACAAGCTTCATGCCTTCAGCATCCTGACCATTGGCATCATGACGTGCTTTAGAAGGCTGATCATGTGACAGAAGGTTTGTCGGCGCCTTGGCAAACTTACGGTTAGAAGCTCGGGTAGTAGAAGTTCTTGCCGTTTTTTCGGAAGGAACCGCGTTCTCGACCACTTCCCTGTTATTCTCGACAGGAGAAACTTCCGGGATCGGTGCTTTTGGAGCAGAAGAAACCGCTGGAGCAGCAACGGGAGCAACCGGCGGCAGATCAAACGGCTGCGGCGCTTCGACCGGAGCTGTCGGTACTTTTTCCATCTCATTCAGATCAGGCACACGGATCTGCGTTCCTCCTGATTCATGGATACGGACTTCAACAGGATCCTGATTCGGGCTGACGGAAGGAGACGGAAGGATAGATCCGGGCTTCGGACCTTCATCAGGAAGCGGCGGAAGATCGATCCACTGTGGTTCATTCTCATCAACGACCTTTTCAGGTACAGGTGCTTTCGGATTACTGAAACCGAAATCAACTCTCGGCTCCGGCGGCACTTCGACTTTCTGGGCTTCAGGAGCCGGATCCTTATCGTTGGTCAGGTCAAAATCAAAGACCTTCTCACGCTCTGCCCAGGTTTCCTGGTTCATCTTTACAGGGGTCCCCTCAAGATCGATAAAACCTTGCGGACCCGGAACTTCCTCAAACGGAGAAACTGCGGGGTTCTTGATGTAGGATGTGTAATCCGTGACTCCTTGACCCTGCGCTCTCATCGCACGTTCACGGGCAATACGTTCACGATCGCGAAGCGCCTTATCCTGACGGAGCGCCTCGGAAGCCTTGTGACCTGTAGTCTTAATGACCTCAGCGGTCTTAACTGCTGTTTTGCTGATACTAACGTTAAAGATCAGAACGATCTGGGAAAGCGTAAAAGCGAAAAGAATGATCAGCGCGCCGGCTTTAGCAGCAACGGCACGAAGAGCAAGCGCGATGGAACCACCGATCACACCACCGGAAAGGATAATGTCGCCATCCGGGGCACCGAGTTTTTTCGGATCCATGCCCATCTTCCAAAGAAGAGCGATCGCTTTACTTGCCTTGACTTCACCTGCCGGCGGAACCGCACATGCGGCTTTTACATACACAGGGCTTACCGTAATAACGGCAAGGATCGAGGATACGCAGATCAAAAGGATCATGACGGAGCGCACACGGATAGGAGCGACGTTCGGGCGCTTTTCGAGGAAAAAGTCGACGGACGCGTAAAGCAGGATCACAGGAATAAAGTAAGCAGATACACCGATCAGACCGGTTCCCGCTCCTCTTAAGATCTTTCCGAGAGATCCCGTTACGGAAAGAGGCAAATAGTAAGAAAGCCCCAGAAGGACAGCAACGGCAAAAAGCAGTACACCGCTTATTTCATGTCTTTGCTCTTTTCTGCTCTCCATCAGATACCGACCCTTCTTGCTGTTTTCAGCAGAGCGACCATAGTCTTCGCGTCAGAGATCTCGTTTGTTTCGATCATCTCAATAGCTTTACTTAAAGGCATCTTAACAAGTTGGAGAAATTCTCCGTCATCAGGATTACCGTCACCGAAGGAAAGGCCTTCCGCAAGATACAGATGGATGATCTCCGAACAATAACCCGGAGTCGCGTACATCTTACCGAGATCGGTGACTGTTTCTGCCTGCATACCCGTTTCTTCTTTCAGTTCACGGATCGCACAGGCCTTCGGATCCTCCCCCTTTTCCAGTTTCCCGGCAGGAGTCTCGAGGATCACCTTTTCATAGGGAGAACGGAACTGTCTGACGAGATAGACATTCTTCTCGTCATCCAGAGCTACGATCGAAGCGCCACCGTTATGCAGGACAACTTCGCGGTTCGAGATGGAACCGTCAAAGAGCTGCACCTGTTTTGTTTCGACCTTAAATACACGCCCTTCGAATACGATCTTACTGTCGACCGTTTTCTCGATGAGCTGTTCATCTAAAGCGTCAATATTCCCCTTAGGTTTCGTCATTCATTCATCCCCAAATTTCTTCGATTGTGCAACCGCGAGCTTATCACAACGGTTGTTATATTCGTTATCGGCATGACCTTTGACCTTGATCCAGGTGATCTCATGGATACCCGAAAGACGGTCCAGTTCCTGCCACAAGTCCATATTACTAACGGTTTGTTTCGAACTGTTTTTCCAGCCGTTACGTTTCCAAGACACGAGCCATCCTGCCGTAAATCCGTTGATCAGATAGGCACTGTCACTGTAAAGATTCACACGGCAAGGACGGTTCAGGCACTTAAGCGCGGAGATGGCAGCGATCAGTTCCATACGATTATTCGTGGTCAGTTTCTCACCACCGGAGATCTCCTTTTCGATACCACGGCAGATAAGGATAGCGCCCCAGCCGCCCGGACCGGGATTACCGGAGCACGCTCCGTCAGTATAGATATCGACAGAAGTCATATCCGCCACGGATCATTTTCCTCCTGCAAGGGCCTTAGTCTTAAGGTCAGCGGCTACAACGGCATCTTCTACCGCAGCGCGAAGTCCGCCCTTTTCAAGAGCAAGAACACCTTCGATCGTCGTTCCACCCGGAGAACATACCTGATCCTTAAGTACTGCAGGATGTGTGCCTGTCTCGACCATAAGCTTACCGGAACCATAAACGGTCATAGCGGCGATATCCAGAGCTGTCTTTCTCGGAATACCGAGCTTAACTGCCGCGTCAGCCATAGCCTCAATAAAGAGCATGACATAAGCCGGGCCCGTACCGGATACGCATCCGATCGCGTCAAGCGTCTTTTCATCACAAGGAACTACGATACCGCACGTTCCGAGGAGTTTATTTACAAATTCACTCTTCTCCTGATCAACGTTGCGTGTGCACACAGCGCAAACGCTGGCACCAACGAGAGCCGGAGTATTCGGCATAACACGAACGATCGAAGATCCCGGATTGAGAAGTCTTTCGATACGGTCCAGAGTAACGGAAGCCGCGATGGAAATAACGACTGCGCCTTCCTTGATATTATCGGAGATCGAACGGACTGTCTGATCGAAGACCTGCGGCTTTACCGCAAGAAGAATATAATCTGCATCCTTTACTGCCAGTGAAGCATCTGTGTACGGCTGACAGCCTGTCTCAGAAGCCAGTTCCGTTACCTTTTTCTCATCAATATCACACAAACGGACATCCTTCGGAATAAGCATTCCGCTCTTAATGAATCCGCCTACGAGAGCTCGACCCATATTTCCGGTTCCGATTACTGAAAATACCATGTAAATACACCTCTTTTGCCTTTTCTTCCTATTCTATAAAATCATAACATTCTACTTGACATCATGCAAACACTTGAGTAAACTAATGCATGTTGTTTGATCAATGTCAAACACCCACATACCTAGGGGAGTGGCTCAATGGTAGAGCAGCGGTCTCCAAAACCGCTGGTTGCATGTTCGAATCGTGTCTCCCCTGCCAAAAGGACTGTTCTTTACGAACAGTCCTTTTTTCGTATCAAGACATAAAAAAGCAGCCGTCTCATAAGAAACGGCTGCATGAAGTCTTTATTCAATCAGATCAATTCTCGCCAAGGGAGTTAACAAAGACATAATCGTCTGCTTCTTTTGCCGGCATGATGTCCATTACATAGCAAGGAACTCCGTCGATATTCGCGTGAGTTACTACATAAGCAAGATCTCCGTCCTTGACCGGAACACCGATCTCAGCAGACTGAACGGACTGATTATAGGCGTTCTTTACCTTGTCGAGGCATACCTGGCTGTCCGTTCCTACATAGAAAGACTGAAGGAATGCGGCAAAATTGACATTCAGCCAATCATATTCATCCTGCGTGTCAGCAACAGCAAAGAAACGCATAGTCTTCAGATAGTTGTTGCTTCTGCATTCACTTCCTACAACGAAGATCGGAAGGACCTCGTAGTCATTCTTGATCATTGCTTCGAAATAACGATATCTGGATTTCTCTTCTGTTGTAACCGCTGTAGGATCAACGGCCTTGGCAGCCGTTGACTCAGTAGTCACAGGAGTGCCATCTTCATTGGTGTTTGTAGCGGCTGCTTTTTCCTTATCTTCGTGATAGGTCGGTTCAGGAATATTAAAACCTAAGTAACAGATATTCGAATAGATCGGAGACTCATAGTAGTTTACACGGAACTGTCTTTCGGTAATACCGAGGTTCGGTTCCTGGTGAACGGACTTATAGATATAGAAAACACCGCCGATGAGAGCCAGGATCGCGACAATGATACCCGCGATAGCGATTCCATCAAGCTTGCCCTTTTTCTTCTCTTTGATGATCTTCGGCTTTTCCGTCTTCTTTACGATCGTATCAAGAGCACCGAGTTTCTGCGCCTTATCATCGGAAGACTCCATCTCTTCCTCAAGAGCCTCAACCTTTTCAAGTGTCAGATCACGTTCTGCGGCTCTCTTTTCAAAGAATTCCTTTTCCTCTTCAGAGATATCTTCAGACTCGGATTCCTCGGTATCAGTTTCCTCTTCGGACTCCTTCTCCTCAACTGTCTCTTCTTCTGGTTTGTTCTCTTCTTTATCGGAAGAATCTTCCTTATCGGAATCCTTCTTACTCTTCTTTTCCTTTTTACCCGGGATCACGTCCTCGATCTCTTCATCGAGTCCCATACCGGCGAGCTTGACGGTAAGGTTCTTAAGGTCAACTTCCGGCGACTCATTCTCATTCTCTAAATACTTAGCCATATGTTCTACCTTTCATAAAAGCACTAAAGAGATAATAACATGAATTCGAAAATCCGCAACTATTTTACCCTCTCTTCTTGTCATAACGCAATTTCTCAGATACGATTAAAACATAGATCTACGAGAGGTGACAGATCATGGAACAACGTAAACATTGCCTGATCACAGGTGGTTCACGAGGCATCGGCGCGGCTACCGCTTACCGTTTTGCCCAGGCCGGTTATAAAGTGACTTTCTTTTACCGAGCTGATGACGATTCTGCCGAATATACACGTCAAAAGATCCACAATATCACCTACGACGTACTGGCATATAAAGTCGACGTCCGTGATCTTGATGCTGTCCAGTCGGCTGTTGCTGAGGCCGTAGAGGCCTTTGGCCCTGTAGATGTTCTGGTAAGCAATGCCGGAGTCTCCAAGATAGAGCTTTTCACGAAGACAACTCCTTCCGAATGGAACCGTATCATGGATACTAATATCGGCGGACTCTTCAATGTTGTCCATACGATCCTTCCGTCCATGATATCGCGCCACAGCGGCAATATCGTGACGGTCTCCTCGATGTGGGGCGTTTGCGGTGCTTCCTGTGAAGTATGTTATTCCACTTCAAAAGCGGCGATCATCGGGTTCACAAAGGCTCTCGCCCAGGAAGTCGGACCTTCCAACATCCGTGTTAACTGTGTTGCCCCGGGTGTTATCGATACCGAGATGAACGCTGTTCTTGACGACGAGACCCGCGAGGCACTCTGTGAAGAGACACCTCTTTGCCGCATCGGATCTCCGGAGGAAGTCGCTGATGCCATCTTCTATCTGGCTGACGATACTTCTTCTTTTATCACCGGACAAGTACTGGGAGTAAATGGCGGTTACATTACCTGACCGTGTGTTCCCGATCTGTTTTTCAAAAGAAAAAGGGCTGTCTTTACGACAGCCCTTCTTGTTTAATAGTCCCAACTATCAGAGGCACATCTTTACAAGCAGGAATCCGAAGAAGAATTCAGCGAGTTTGAAGATGCCGCAGGAAACCAGAGCGAAGCACATAGCGGATGTCTTCGTGCCTGTTGCTTCCTTCTTGGAAAGGAAGTAATCATACAGTGCGATGAATACGAATACAAAACCGACGATCGCGAAGAGAGGTCCGAAGTTGATGAAACCAAATCCGTCACCCTTAGGATCAAAGTAGATCTGTGTGCAGAGCCAGGAAATTACATTCAGAACAGCATACGGACAGAATGCGAGTCCAACCCAGGATAATGTGCCAAGGATGTCCACTTTCTTAACTTTAAATGCTTTATATAATGCGAAGATGATGAGGAACAGGGATGCAAATGCAAGCAATTCAGTGAAGAATACAACGAAAGCTCTCGGTGTAGTCATCTGCGTACCCATCATTGTCTTGCCATAACTTGTATTCCACCATGTACCACCAGCCATCAGGTTAAATGCTGCTGCTCTTGACTTGCAGGCAAGATTGAAGATGAGATTCATGATCAGGATGAAAACAGGGAAAGTCAGTCCAAGCAGGAAATGAGAGCGATTATCTCTGGAAGAGATCGCGTCGAACGGGCTCTTGAAGAAATCCTTAAAGAATCCGCCGAAATCATATTTGATCCAGGAAGGAGCTTTAGGTGCAACCGGAGCTGCAACGGGCTGCTGATAGACAGGCTGCTGCGGCTGAGCATAAGCATTCGGATCAACAGGTGCAACAGGAGCTACAGGAGCTGCCGGAGCAACAGGAGCTGCTACAGGAGCAACAGGTGCTGCAGGAGCAACAGGCGCTACAGGCTGAGCAGGAGCAATTGGAGCTACAGGTTGTCCGCAGAAAGGACATGCAGCACTTCCATCCGGGAAAGATTGACCACATTTAGTGCAAAACATAATGATACCTCCATCTGTATAATTGAAGTGTGGTCGGAGTGACCTGACTTGAACAGGCGACCTCTTGCACCCCAAGCAAGCACTCTAGCCAGCTGAGCTACACCCCGACGCTAATAAAATTCTAACACAATGAGGTTATGTGTCAACAAACCGAGACCATTTTTACCTCATTCAAAACAACATTTAAACGCCTGTATTTTCGATAAAAAAGGACTGTTCCCAAATCGGAACAGTCCTTTTGACAGTTTTAGTTTTTGATCTGATCGAAATCAGAATTCACGAGAGCGGGAACCCGGATGCGGAGCTTCCTCTTCAGCGGAAGAGTTATCGGAGAAATCTCTTCTCTGACGCTTTTCGAAACGGTCACCATGACCTCTTCTTTCACGATTCGGACGATCGCCTCTTCTCGGAGCGCTCTCCTCTTCTACAAAACCTTCCGGCTTCTCCATGCAGTCACGCATAGACAGGTTGTATCTGCCCTGGCTATCTACCTCAAGGAGCTTGACCTTAACAACATCGCCTTCCTTAACGGCATCTTCAACGTTTTCAACACGGCCCCAAGCCATCTTGGAGATGTGTACGAGACCTTCCTTACCCGGCAGGAACTCAACGAAAGCACCGAACTGCATAAGGCGAGTAACAACACCTTCGTACTCAACGCCGACTTCCGGATCCTCAACGATACCCTTGATGATCGCCATAGCCTTAGCAGCTGCTTCCTGATCCGGGGTTGCGATGTGGAGGATACCGTCATCGTTGATGTCAATCTGAGCGCCTGTATCAGCGATGATCTTGTTGATGACCTTTCCGCCGGAACCGATAACCTCACGGATCTTGTCAACCGGGATCTGCATTGTGATGATTCTCGGAGCATACTTGGAAAGTTCAGCACGCGGAGCAGAGATTCTCGGAAGGAGTACTTCGTTGATGATCTGCTTTCTGCCCTTCTGTGTCAGCTCGAAAGCCTTACGGATGATGTCGAGGGAAAGACCGTCGACCTTGATGTCAACCTGGATAGATGTGATACCGTCTTCAGTACCGGCAACCTTAAAGTCCATATCACCGAAGAAGTCCTCGATGCCCTGGATATCCATGAATACGAGGAAGTCATTCTCATCTTCTTCGTTAACGATAAGACCTGTAGAAATACCTGCTACCGGCTTCTTGATCGGAACACCTGCGTCCATAAGAGCAAGAGTACTTGCGCAGACAGAACCCTGGGATGTGGAACCGTTGGACATCAGGATCTCGGATACTGTACGGATTGCGTACGGGAATTCTTCCTCAGACGGCAGAACCGGAACAAGAGATCTCTCAGCGAGAGCACCGTGGCCGATCTCACGGCGTCCCGGAGAACGGGAAGCCTTAGCCTCACCAACGGAGTAACCCGGCATGTTGTAGTAGTGCATGTAACGCTTGGAAGCTTCGTTATCCAGACCATCAAGTGTCTGAGAGTAAGAAAGCGGAGCGAGAGTACATGTTGTCATAACCTGTGTCTGACCACGCTGGAACAGACCGGAACCATGTACACGCGGGAGAAGTCCTACATCGCAGGACAGCGGACGGATCTCATCAAGACGACGACCGTCAACACGAACGTGCTCCTTGAAAAGGTAGTTACGAACGACCTTCTTCTCGAGTTTGTAAACAGCGTCAGCCAGATACGGCAGATACTCTTCGTTCTGCTCTGTGAGATAAGCCTCGATCTCTTTTGTAAGAGCTTCGATGTTTTCATCACGAACGGACTTATCTACAGCAAGAACAGCCTGGCGCATCTTGTCCCAAGCAAAGTCCTTAACCATTGTGAATACTTCTTCCGGAACATCGGCAGACTCGTATGTGAACTTCTCCTTACCGATCTCGGCAACGATGCTGTTGATGAAAGCTACGATCTCCTTGATCGTCTCATGTCCGATAGCGATTGCCTCAAGCATTGTCTCATCCGGAACTTCATTAGCACCTGCTTCAACCATGCAGATCTTCTTAGCAGTACCTGCGAGAGTTACATACATGCGGCTCTCTTTTCTCTGCTCTTCTGTCGGATTGATGATAACGTCATCACCAATGAGACCGAGAACAACACCACCGACCGGACCATTCCACGGAATATCGGAAATAGCGATCGCGATGGATGTACCGATCATAGCAGCGATCTCAGGAGAGCAATCCTGGTCAACAGACATGACCATGTTGGAAACGACTACATCGTTTCTCAGATCCTTCGGGAACAGAGGACGGATCGGACGGTCGATAACACGGGATGTCAGGATAGCCTTCTCAGAAGGACGTCCCTCTCTCTTGATGTAACCACCCGGGATCTTACCTACAGCATACATCTTCTCTTCATAGTCAACAGACAGCGGGAAGAAATCAACGCCCTCACGCGGTGTCTTAGAAGCTGTAACGGTGGAAAGGATAGCTGTCTCACCATAACGGATAAGGCAGGCGCCGTTTGTGAACTGAGCGAGCTTACCTGTCTCAACGACGATCGGACGTCCGGCCAGTTCGGTCTTAAAAATACGTTCCATAAATGTACCTCCATTTATTATGTTTTATAAGGAGGTAGCTTGTAGATTCATACTCCGTTCGAGTCGGGATATCAATCTACCCACTACTCCCCTTAAAATCAATTATTCGTGCGCATAGTAACGCAACATATCTATATTATAGATAAGCAGAAAATAAATCAAGATTTTTGCCGAAAATAGCATATGAAAAAGGCTGTCCCGCTTGGAACAGCCTTTCTTAATGTTCTGATCGATAACATTACTTTCTGATGTTCAGACGAGCAATGATAGAACGATAACGCTCGATGTCGATTCTAGCCAGATAGTCGAGGAGACCTCTTCTCTGACCAACGAGCATCAGCAGACCACGACGGGAGTGGTGGTCATTCGGATGAGCCTTCAGGTGCTCAGTCAGGTGGTTGATTCTTGCGGAAAGAATCGCGATCTGAACCTCAGGAGAACCTGTGTCACCCTCTTTGAGAGCGTACTCTTTAATGATCTCTGCTTTGTTGATCTGTCCCATTGTTCTTACCTCCATAGTCCTGTAGCAAAGTAAATGGTCGGAACCGTCCATAAACTGTGTCCACGGAAAAATACTTGCGTATGATAGCACATCGAAAAGAACTTGTAAATACTTACGGGCACAAAATGCGGATATATCTGGAACTTTCGCCGTAAAGGATAGATTCGACCATCTTATTGATCTCTTCTTCATTTACCGGCGGACGAACTTCCTCGACTCCGCGCCATGTATTTCTGCCGCAAGTTTTAGAAAGGTACATCGCCTGGTCCGCGATCTTTACATGATCCTGCACACTGATACCTGTCGGCTGATCATGAAGCAGCGGGAACGGTGTATATCCGATACTGCAGGTAACCGGACGGTTCTTCCCTGCTCCCTGTCCCGTAATGCGAACATTCTTCTCAAAGACAGAACGGACATTCTCGGCATAGCTTTCCATGCTTTCTGGATAGTTCAGGCATACGATCAGGAGGAATTCCTCACCGCCGTTACGAATAACAACGCCCTTATTGGCGACGATCTTACGGAGCGTCTTGCCAACAAGAGCAAGGATAACGTCACCGTACTGATGACCGAATTCATCGTTGATACGTTTAAAATGGTCGATATCGATCATGAAGATCGCGTACTGGCGGCTGCCATAAGTCTTAAGGCTGCCGCTCGCCTTCAGATCGATGAGCATTTCGGTCTTAAGCATTGTGGAAAGCACCTGCTGGAAATACTTTCTGTTAAAGCATCCTGTTGTCTCGTCATAGTACTTTTCGTTGCCGGCGATCGTGATGTATTTATCGATCGAATCGACCCAGGTACCGGTTGTGGAAACCTTGATGAACGGGTTATCTTCAACGAGCTGACGCATTTCCACGGGAAAAGCAGCTGACGCCGCTTCCGTCTTCTTTTCGATCTCTTTGATGATACTCTCTGTAGGAGCCATGATCAGTTTATCATAGAGCCATACAAAGAAGGTTCCCGCAAGGAAGTCGATGAGCAACATTCCTATGGCAATGGTAAGAAGTGTCAGCGCCTGTGTCTTTGGCATCTGATGGATCGGTACCAAGACCTTATAGCCCATGATAAAGCTTAAAAACGAGAAAAGGAAAACACCAACGATCGTGAGGAATACGGTGGCACAGATGTAAATAAAGGTGGCAGCTTCTTTCAATGATTTCCATTGACCGACCGCAAAAACACCCTGAAGGAATTTCTTTGCTTTACGAACGCTATAGAAGAAAGTCATCTCTTTTCCCCCATTGTAACCTCACAATTGCATTATAACATTCGCAAAAGAGCCAAAATGCGAATTATCTGTAAACAAAATTATTAAGAAAAAATTGATGGCATTTGCTCTTTACTTTATCAGGAATATGTTTTAGCATTTATGAGGAATTTATAACCAGTATTCTATTTATATAAAGGAGTGTTCATTATGAATCTTTCACCACTTCAGAAAGCAAGATATGAGTATCAGCCGAAGCTTCCGGGTATGCTCAGAAACGGTATCGCGGAGATCTGCGTTAAAGAGGGTGCTGCTACTCAGAGCGTAGCTGACCAGGACAAGATCCAGGCGCTTTTCCCGAATACATACGGTAAGCCGGAAATCACATTTGAAAAAGGCCAGAACACATCTGCTGCTAAGAAGCAGGTCGTAGGCGTTATCCTTTCCGGTGGACAGGCTCCGGGCGGACACAACGTTATCTCCGGTCTTTACGATGCTCTTAAGGCAACAAACAGCGAGAACGTTCTTCTCGGTTTCAAGGGCGGTCCGGACGGACTTCTCAAGGATGACTATGTAGAGTTCGACGACAAGTTCATCGATTCTTACAGAAACACAGGTGGTTTCGACATCATCGGTTCCGGCAGAACAAAGCTCGAGACAAAAGAGCAGTTCGCTATCGTTGCAGAGAATGCTAAGAAGAACGGTCTTACCGCTATCGTTATCATCGGTGGTGACGACTCCAACACAAACGCTGCTACACTCGCTGAGTACATGGCTGCTAATAACACAGGTGTTCAGGTTATCGGCTGCCCGAAGACCATCGACGGCGACCTGAAGAACGAAGACATCGAGGCTTCTTTCGGTTTCGATACAGCTACAAAGACATACTCCGAGCTCATCGGTAACATCGAGCGTGACGCTAACTCCGCTAAGAAGTACTGGCACTTCATTAAGGTAATGGGCCGTTCCGCTTCTCACGTCGCTCTCGAGTGCGCTCTTGAGACACAGCCGAACATCTGCCTCATCGGTGAGGAAGTTGCCGCAAAGAAGATGTCTCTGGCACAGATCACAAACTACATCGCAGATGCAGTTGAAAAGCGCGGAAACAATGGCGAGAACTTCGGTGTTGCCATCATTCCGGAAGGTATCGTAGAATTCGTTCCTGAGTTCTCTGCCCTCATTGCTGAGATCAACGAGCTCCTTGCCGGAGAAAAGACAGCTGCATTCAATGCTCTCCCGGATTGGAACGCTAAGTACGATTTCATCAAGGCCGGTCTCACAGCTGACGCTTTCAAGGTATTCGACATCCTGCCGCAGGGCATCCAGCAGCAGCTCTTCCTCGAGCGTGACCCGCACGGTAACGTTCAGGTTTCCCTCATCGAGTCCGAGAAGCTCTTCTCTGAGATGGTCAAGGCTGAGCTCGCAAAGAGAAAGGAAGCCGGCACATATAAGGGTAAGTTCGGTGCACAGCATCACTTCTTCGGTTACGAAGGCCGCTGCGCATTCCCGTCTAATTTCGATGCAGACTACTGCTACTCTCTCGGCTTCAACGCTTTCATGCTGATCCAGTATGGTTTCACAGGTTACCTCTCCAAGGTTTCCAACATCAGTAAGCCGGCTGAAGAGTGGATCGCAGGTGGTATGCCGATCACAAAGATGATGAACATGGAAAGAAGAAACGGCCAGGACAAGCCGGTTATACGTAAGGCTCTCGTAGAGCTCGACGGCAAGTCGTTCAAGTTCTT
>JAFZWA010000012.1 GCA_017617525.1 Clostridiales bacterium | reverse complement strand
TTACAAACTTCAAGGTCACGGTGGTGGAGATGCTACCGTGACTTTTTCTATAGTGGAGTCATCAAACAAACACGGAGGGTGACTCAATGAACATCAAAGAAAAACTGTTAAGAAAAGAAAGATCATGGACGGACATTTTGATCCTCGTATTTATCCAAGCGTATCTGTGGATGCAGCTGGGAGGATTCCTAGCAATGAAAGTTCTTCAGGCAGATAAATGGGGATACCTGTTTACGGACAATGCGGAGGTCGCTGCGAATATGGGTGAGTACTTTGTCTCCTTCGGTTTCTGGATCTCCATGATCCTCGGTCTTGTGGTATTCAAGAAGAACAGAAAGCTCCTTAAGCCTCTTTGCCCGGAAAAGAAAACGGACATCTTCAAGGGACTGGGGCTAGGTCTTCTTACAGGCTTTGTCCTCAACGCGTCGATCATCGCGGGAGCGATCGCGACAGGAAGCCTTTCATACACAAAAGGCAATATTCAGGTTCTTCCGATCATCGGATACTTCGTGGCGATCCTTTTCCAGTCGGGCGGAGAGGAACTGATCTGTAGAATGTACATCATGGGTAAGCTTAAGAGAAGATATAAGAGCCCGGCAGTTGCCATCGCGGGAAACAGCCTCCTGTTCACGGTCCTCCACCTGGGAAATCCCGGCGTTACCGTAACAAGTGTCGTAGGTGTCTTAGCCGCAAGTATCCTGTTCTCTCTGATCGTATACTATTTTGAAAACATCTGGACAGCGATCGCCATGCACACAGCATGGAACTTCACACAGACCATCGTTTTCGGTCTTCCGAACAGCGGAACGATCTCTCCGTACTCGATCCTTAAGACGGAAAAAGCAGTAAGCGGATTCTGCTTTGACAAAGGGTTCGGTGTGGAAGGCTCCTTCGCGGCGGTCATTGTTATCTGCCTGGCTATTACAGCAGTTGTTCTGATCAGCAGAAGATCTGTTAAGAAGGAAAGCGTCAGCTGAATAAAAAAGCTGCCTCAGGTGGTCGAGGCAGCTTTTTCTGTGTCTTCTTCAAGTTCAAGAAAATCTTTCTTATCGACGACGGATTTTCCGACCCATTTCTTCTTGTACCAGTAGTACATGACGATCAGGCCGCGGATGCATTCATCTGCCGCGGTTCCGACAAAGATACCTGCGACACCGACACCCAGCGCCACACCGACTACATATCCGGTCGTAAGACCGAGTCCCCAGTTACATAAAAGACCCATGAGAAGCGGGAACACATACGCGCCGGCGGCTTTCAGACTGCAGACGAAGGTCATGTTGAGACAGCGGCCGATCTCGACGAATATATCTACGAGCATGATCATCTGACCTAAGGCGATGACGTTCTGGTTATCCGTGAACAGTAGTAGCGTATACCGGCACAGCAGGGCATTGATCAAGGTGAGGGCGATCGTGATCGGCATCGAGGTTCGAAGAGTCTTGAATACTCGTTTATATGCCTCATCGTTTTTCCCCGCACCGACGAGATGTCCCGTAATGATCTGCGTTGACATGGCACAGGCATTCGAGAAGATGATGGCAAAAGAGATCAAGATATAGCAGTAGGCTCTCGCGTTTACCGAGTCATTACCCATTCCGTTGACAAAGGAAAGAAGGGTCGTCTGGTAAAGGTTATAGGTGAGGTTTTCTCCGGCTGTCGGAAGGCCGATCTTGATCATCTTCATGAGGAGCTTTTTTGGGAACGGTCTCAGATAGCGAAGGGAGACGCGACCGATCTTGCTGGCATAGAAGAAGAAAAGAAGTGCGACGACCGCGATGAATCTTGCGACAACTGTCGAGATCGCGACACCCTCGACGCCCATGTTCAGGTGAGACAAAGGTCCGTAAAGGAACAGGTAGTTGCCGAAAATGTTGATAACGTTGATCGCCAGAGAAACGCGCATACCGATCTTGGTATGTCCGTTACACCGGACGATCTGCAGCATGACACTGAAGACCGCGGTCACAAATCCGCCGCCACCGACGATATAAAGGTACATCATGGAGTAGTGACGCATCTCGGGCGACACCTGAAGGAAATTCATGATCAGAGGATTTGCCAGGCAGAAAACCCCGCTCAAGAATACGCCGAAAACGAGGTTGACCACGATGGAGAGCGTATAGATCATGTTCATCTTGTCGAATTTCTTGGCACCGAGATACTGGGCAACGACTACGGTCGTGGCCGTGGCGATGACGTTGAAGAAAATGTTCATCATGAAAAGAATGGTATTGGCATTACCGACCGCGCCGACCGCGAACTCGTCGTAGTGGCTGAGCATGAGCGTGTCGATGTTGTTGAGCATCGTGTTGAGAAACAGTTCAAGAAACAAAGGACCCGCAAGGACCATAAGCGGTGTTTTTTCATTAATGACAACAGATCTTTTCTTACTCATTCAAAATCTCCCGGTGCTGTTTGAAAAGCAGCGTAATTACCATAAACAATGATACTACACAGCATGAGCAGAATATATCAACTTTTAGTTTAATTGTTTCGCTCTTTTTCCGGGAAAGGAGCGTCCGTTAGGATTCGTACTTTTTCATGTGCGCCATGATCGCCTCAAAAGTCGTATCGCTGATGTAATGCTCGATACGGCAGGCATCTTCGGTGGCGGTCTCTTCGTCGACGCCGAGATTCATGAACAATTTGGTAAGTACCGTGTGGCGCTCGTAGATGCGCTTGGCGAGGATCTCGCCGGCCTTGGTGAGCGCGATAAAGCCGTCTTTATCCTTTTTGATAAGCCCTTCGTCTTTAAGAAGACCGAGCGCACGGCTGACGGATGGCTTTGAAAAGCCCATATGTTCACCGATGTCGATCCCACGGATCGTATTGGATTTCTGAGAAAGAACATAGATTGTCTCGAGATACATCTCTCCGGATTCCTGAAGCGCCATGGGATACCTCCGATACTAGGGTGATTAGCACTAGATTACCACAATGTGCATTGACGTACAAATGCACTTGCCCCGATTCTTCATGCAATCTGATTAAGAAAAAACCTTGACGAGTTAGCGCATGCTAATTATACTTATTGTTGGTTGATAGGAAACAACCGTTTTTTTATAGCATGGGGTTAGTTATTGCTAACTATGAATACGATAACAGGAGGAGCACATGATGCCATTGAGTTTTGCAGAGATCGGGCAGACACAGATCATCCGAAAGATCGGCGGCAGTCCCGAGGTGAAGAAACACTTGGAGGATCTTGGCTTCAATGTCGGCGGAGAAGTGAGCATCGTCAGTTCGCTTGCCGGAAACCTGATCGTCAAGGTCAAGGAAAGCAGAGTAGCAGTAAGTGATGAACTTGCAAGAAAGATAATGGTCTAAGGGGGAACAAAAAGTGAAAACACTAAGAGACGTAAAAGTCGGACAAACAGTCACCGTCGTCAAATTACATGGCGAAGGCGCGGTCAAAAGAAGGATCATGGACATGGGTATTACCAGACGCACATCCGTATATGTGCGTAAAGTAGCGCCGCTCGGCGATCCGATCGAGGTTACCGTCAGAAATTACGAATTGTCACTTCGCAAAGCAGACGCGGAGATGATCGAAGTCGAGGAGGCATAAACACATGAGTATAAGAATTGCACTTGCGGGTAATCCGAACAGCGGAAAGACCACGCTTTTTAACGCACTGACCGGTTCCAACCAGTTCGTCGGTAACTGGCCGGGTGTAACGGTAGAAAAGAAGGAAGGTAAGCTCAAAAAGCACGATGACGTCATCATCACGGACCTTCCGGGTATCTATTCCCTTTCTCCGTACACATTGGAAGAAGTTGTTGCCAGAAACTACCTGATCGGTGAACGCCCGGACGCGATCCTGAATATCATCGACGGTACAAACCTGGAAAGAAACCTCTACCTGACGACTCAGCTTACCGAACTCGGTATTCCGGTCGTCGTTGCCGTAAACATGATGGACGTCGTTAAGAAAAACGGCGACCAGATCAATATCCCGGAGCTGTCCCGTCAGCTGGGATGTAAGGTCGTCGATATCTCTGCGCTTAAGGGCGACGGAACCATGGAGGCCGCGGAGGAAGCCATCAAGGCAGCAAATAGCGGCAAGACAGTTCCGCTTCACACCTTCTCCGGACCGGTCGAGCACGCGATCGCGCATATTGAAGAGGCTGTTGTTCACAGCATGCCGGAAGAGCAGCAGAGATGGTATGCCATCAAGGTCTTCGAGCGTGACGATAAAGTCCTCGAGAAGATGGAGATTTCTTCCGAAACGATGGCTCACATCGAAAAGGATATTCAGGCCGCGGAAAAAGAACTCGACGACGACTCCGAGAGCATCATTACGAATGAGCGCTATGTATACATCGCCGAGGTCATCAAGTCCTGCTACAAGAAGAAAAAGGCAGGTTCTCTTACCACTTCGGATAAGATCGATAAGATCGTTACCAACCGCTTCTTGGGTCTTCCGATCTTCGCCCTGATCATGTTCCTCGTATACTGGATCGCCATGGTCGGTGTCGGTGCTTATTGCACAGACTTTACTAACGATAAGATCTTTGGTGACGGCTTCCACCTGTTCGGAAGAGACGGCGGATATGAAGAGATCGCCGAAAGATACGGTGACGCGGCCGCGATCGTAGAAGGCTACGATGTGTACGTCGAAGAAAACGGTGTGGCTCCGGAGGGCGAATTCACCTACGAAGTGGAAGATGAAGAGACTCTCGAGATCACTGAAGAAGTGGCTACGATCGAGGAATATAACGAAGCTGTCGCGACACTTGAAGAGATCGGTGAAGAACCGGATCCTGCAGATTACGGAACATGGGTACCGAGTATTCCGGCACTCGCTGAAGAAGGTCTCGATAAAGCAGGCGCGGCCGACTGGCTCAAGAGCCTGATCCTCGACGGTATCATCGCAGGTATCGGCGCCGTCCTCGGATTCGTTCCGCAGATGCTCGTACTCTTCCTGCTCCTTGCGTTCCTTGAGGCATGCGGTTACATGGCGAGAATCGCTTTCGTTCTCGACCGTGTCTTCAGAAAATTCGGTCTTTCCGGTAAGTCCTTCATCCCGATGCTCATCGGTGTCGGATGCGGCGTTCCGGGCATCATGGCCAGCCGTACGATCGAAAATGAACGCGACCGTCGAATGACCATTATGACTACAACATTTATCCCGTGCAGCGCGAAGCTGCCGTTTATCGCCATGATCGCCGGCGCGCTCTTCGAAGGCTCCGCCTGGGTATCTACCGGCGCGTACTTCATCGGTATGGCAGCGATCATCATCTCCGGTATCATCTTGAAGAAGACAAAGATCTTCTCCGGTAACCCGGCGCCGTTCGTTATGGAACTTCCGGCTTACCATTGGCCGACACTCGGAAACGTTCTTCGTTCCATGTGGGAGCGTGGCTGGTCCTTCATCAAGAAGGCCGGAACCATCATCCTCCTTTCCACGATTGCCGTTTGGTTCACAAGCCGTTTCGGTTTCGTGGACGGAAGCTTTACGATGCTCGGTGAAGAAGAACTCGAATTCTCCATCCTTGCGAAGATCGGTTCCGCGATCGCGTGGATCTTTGCTCCTCTCGGCTGGGGCAACTGGCAGGCGACTGTCGCCTCCTTCACAGGACTTGTTGCAAAAGAGAACATCGTCGGTACGATGGGTATCCTCTACGGCGGCGGAGAACTCTCCACATGGGGTGCACTTGCGGAAGCATTTACAGCCGTTGCCGGATTCTCTTTCCTCGTATTCAATCTCCTCTGCGCTCCGTGCTTTGCCGCGATCGGTGCGATCAAGCGTGAGATGAATAACGCGAAATGGACATGGTTCGCGATCCTCTATCAGTGCGGATTCGCATACGCGATCGCTCTGATGATCAACCAGTTCGGTCTCCTGTTCACAGGTGACGTGAATGTGATCGGTCTGATCTTCGCTATCGCGATCCTGGCAGGTATGGTCTACATGCTCTTCTTCAAAAAGTACAAGGAAGCAGACAAGCTTACTTCCCACGATCTGAAAGATAAGGCGATGTCCAAATGATCACCTGGCTTTCAGAAAACATCGGAACGATCGTGATATCACTTGTCTTGATCGCGATCGTCGCCGCCATCATCCTCAAGATGGTGAGGGATAAAAAGAAGGGGAAGTCCTCCTGCGGGTGCAACTGTGGATGCTGTTCATTAAACGGCACCTGCCACCCGAAAAAGTAAATCGAAAGAGGCTCTGTATCCGGTTATCGGGTGCAGGGCTTTTTGTTCCTTTCGAAAAGCACTTGGATTAGCAAACGCTAACCTGTTGTGCTATTATGTGTGTATGGATCTGTTAGGCATTTTTGGAATAATCATGATACCGTTTCTCGGGACCGCGCTCGGCGCCGGCTGCGTATTCTTTTTGAAGAATGCGATCGGCGAGAAGACGGAGCGCGCCCTTCTGGGATTTGCGTCCGGCGTTATGGTCGCGGCTTCGTTTTTCAGTTTGCTGCTTCCTGCGATCGAGCAGAGCAACGATATGGGAAAATGGAGTTTTCTTCCATCGTCTGTGGGCTTTGTCATCGGTATGATGTTCCTTCTTGTTTTGGATAAAGCGATCCCTCATCTGCACCTGGAGGGTACTGAAGAAGGTCCGCACAGCGGATTGAAAAAGACGACGAAACTCATTCTTGCCGTCACGCTTCACAACATCCCGGAAGGTATGGCCGTCGGTGTCATTGTCGCCGGCTGGTATTACGGAAGTTCCGAGATCACTTTTGCGGCGACGATCGCTCTTTCGATCGGTATCGCGATCCAGAATTTTCCGGAGGGCGCGATCGTGTCCATGCCGCTTCGTGCGGAAGGCATGTCGAAAGGTAAGACGTTCTTGTATGGAGTTCTTTCCGGCGCGGTGGAACCGATCGGCGCTTTTGCAGTGATCCTTGCCGCGGGGATCTTCATTCCCGTTATGCCGTATTTCCTGAGCTTTGCCGCTGGCGCGATGATCTACGTCGTTGTCGAGGAACTGATCCCCGAGATGTCGACCGGCGAGCATTCAAATATCGGAGTCATCATGTTCGCTATGGGCTTTACGCTGATGATGGCTCTTGATGTGGCGCTGGGATAAGAAAACGAAACGCTTTGTTTTCAATTAGTTAATGATTTTTCAGCCTCTCCGTTTTACAATTTAATTGTTGTATAAACATTTTTTATTTTTCTTGGGAAGATGGTAAATAAATTGCATTGGAGAGGCGATTTTTATGGTTGAAAAGAAATTAACTGATTATACGATCGAAGATGTTTCCGGACTGTTTTTGGATACTGTTGACGCGGTGATCGTTGTTGATTCTACGATCGATATGTACAAAGCCGTCGTTCGAAAAGGCATCTTCGAAAGCTTCCTGGAAGAGACAGGAAGTTACCATGATCTGATCTTGGATCTGTGGTTCCACTTTAATGATTCAAATGAAAAGGTAGCAGGCGAATACCAGATCTTTGCGGACAACACCGGTGTATTTAAGGACAAGTACAGCCGTCGTCTGAAGTTGTATCTGGAAGATGAATCAGAGCCGCATCTTGTTCAGCTGACAGTCTATCCGTTTGAGAAAGAAGCGAAGTACATCTTCGTACTTGATGAGTTCAAGGACAACGAATCCCTTCAGGAATCTCTTACCGCGAAGAAGATCAATACGATCCAGAGTTCGTATCTTTTCTCGATGTACATCGATCTTGTCGCGGATACGACAAGCAGCATCAACGTTACGGAGATCTCCGACGATGTCGTTAACTATAACCTCAAGTATTCCGACTGGAGAATGATGATCGTAAACATGATCTGGCCGGAGGATCAGGAGCAGTTCCTGCGTCGTACCGATCCGGAATATCTGAAAAAGAACTTCACTCCGGGACGTACTTCTTCTTATGACTGTATGATGAGAAATCTCGAAGGAAACTTCATCTGGGTAAAACTGATCTTCAGCCGCGCGCAGACCTATAACGATGACGACTACAGATTCGTATTCATGGTCCAGGACATCCACGATACTTCCATGGAGCTTCTTTCCACGCTTCAGAAGTATGAGGAAAAAGCGATCAAGGATCCGCTCACCGGTGTATTCAATCACGGTGAAGTAGAGACGCAGCTCAATAACGCGCTGGCACTTCGTCAGAAGAGTGAAGATCCGATCTCCGTCATGATCCTCGACCTCGATAAGTTCAAGGCGGTAAACGACAACTACGGTCACTCTGCCGGCGACCTGACACTGAAGAATTTCGCGAAGATCATGCAGGATGTCGCTACAGCTGAAAAAGCACAGGTCGGACGTTGGGGCGGTGAGGAATTCGTCATCATCTGCCGTGACAAAAACGCCGAGGCGGCAAAAGAAATGGCCGAAATCTTAAGAAAGAAAGTAGAAGAATATCTCTTCCCGGAGATCTGTCACATTACATGCTCCGTCGGTGTTACCGAGCTGAAAGCAGATGACACTTTCGAGGAAGTATTTAACAGAATGGACAAAGCCATGTATGCTTCCAAGCACAATGGAAGAAATATGGTCACTCTGTTGTAACCGAAAAGGATAATAGTATTGCATAAATAAGGGGATGAAAATGGCCTTATCTTCTGGGGGGAGAAAGAAGATAAGGTCATTTTTTCATGCTGTCTTTAGGGTCCCTTCTGTGCTATAATCTAGAAGAAGTTTTAGAATTGTGTTGGGAGGAAAAACAATGGCTTCAAAAAAATTAACGGCTGTCCTTCTTACTCTTGCGATGGTATTCTCACTTACCGCATGTGGCAAGAAATCAGAAGAGACAACGAAAAAGAAAACGAAAAAGACGACCAAACAGGAGGAAACTTACGAGTATCCTGACGATCCGGACGATACCGAAGAACCTGACGATACATCCTTCGAGCCGGATGTTACCGTCTTAGACGATCAGGCTTCTTTGGGATATACTTCGGTCACACCGGGCAGCATCGAGATCATTCCGGACTCCTGCGACGCGATCTGGGGACTGGCCCTTGCAAGTCCGAGTAGCGGCGACACCGAGATGAATGTTCTCCGCTACCGTTTCAGCAACATCCGCTTCGTCTTTGAAAACCAGGATCACCTCGAGATCTATCCGAAAATGGGATTGTCGAATAACGCAGGAGCATATCTTGTTCCGCACCACGAAGATACTTCGATCTACACGGCAGATTATATAAAGAGCCTGCCGGCAGAAGTGGGAAGAACCGCTCTTGAGGATCCGAATGATCCTTACTGGTACTGGGGTTCGATCCCCCTGAACGAGGAAGCATACCCGGCCGGATACTATGACCTGCTGATCGTTGACAATAATGAACCGCTGGCATATGTATGCCTGAAGATCGTCAACGATGAAGAACTGGATGACATCAACTTTTATGAGTATTACACGATGCTCAAAAAAGAAACGGATCAGACCGGCGGTCAGGATAAGTATAAGATCGATTTCGACAAATTCTACGGCTGCTACGAGCAGGGAATCTGGCCGGATGATTACACATGGAGCGGAAGCGGACTTCCGACGCTCCCAAGTGTAAGCGAGTCTGCAAATATCGAAATGGATGCTATGGATCCTATCCGCGTTTCGATCACTTCTCCGCTCGCAGGCGCTGATGGTGAAGATGCCTGCGTAGCAATCGACGAAGTATTCCAAAACAACGGATATCTGATCGAATATCCGGATGGTGACGCAGACGCGAATTACCGTTATGTCCATACGGATATCGACGGTGTTCCGGTAGAGATCAGCTATTACAGTTATAATGACGAGCTGCACCTTACGATCGAAAACCTGATTGCTAATTCTAACTATTGATCTACAGTTTTTGTGAATAAGTGAAAAGCACCTGTCCGCAAGGACAGGTGCTTTTTCTTAAGTAAAGAGCGACCCCATCTTCCGGGGAGATGGAAGACAGGGCCGCTTGTTTCCGAGCACGGGAAGAAAACTATTTCCTGATCAGGTGCTCAAATAACATACCATCTGAGGATTCCGAGGATCAGAATGTGAAGAGGATAGAAAACGTAGAAGAACCATTTGTTGAACGCGTTCTTCGTTCCGCCTTCACCGTTGTAGCAGAAGATCAGAAGAAGAGGAGCAAGAAGAACACCCGCGGTGCTCCATCCCTGCATGGCGATCATCGGAGCGACGAAAGCGACATAGGAAAGCGCGACGGCGATGTATCTCTTCTTCTTGTTATCTCTGAACACGCAGTGGAAGAACGGAGCCAGTACGCCCGCGACCGGCATATCGGTGACGACGGACGCCAGTGTAAGAAGAACGATGAGAATGATCTTCGTGCGTTTTTTCATCTTTTCACTGTACCAGACACTTAAGGCCACCAATGCGAGGTAGAAGGAGACAATGACGGTCTGAGCGACAAGTTCAGCGGGAGATGATTTGATCTCTTCGATACCGATGAAACAGAACACACTCGGAAGGTACGAAACAATTGCGAGAATACCGATGCGTCTTCTGAACTTTTTCACGTCGCTCGTGTGCATGAACCCTTCCGCGATAAAGAACGCGAAAACAGGCGCGACGCATCTTCCGAAGAAACGCATGATCTCGCAAGAAGGAGACGGAATATGCTCCATAAAACAGAATGCCACATGGTCAACCACCATGAGAAGCACCATTAAATACTTGATTACATTACGATCGAGAAAACCTGAAGAATTCTTTTTGCAAAGCGCAATTTCCGGACCGGGTTCCCGGGCCGAGACATCATCCACATTACCCATATTAATACCATCCTTTACGTTTTTAGAAACAATCCCAATGCTCTGATTTCATTGTAAGAAAAGAATGGCTCCGGGTAATGACAAAAAAGTCATTTGAATAAACCTGTCATCTCGCTGACAGAGTAGATCTCGGGAAGGCTTATGAGGTCGGTCATCAGTTCATATACGGGGATCTTCCGGTCAAGCCAGAACCGGAAGACCGTGGTGTGCCTTTTCAAAGTGACCTGCGGGAAATCGATCACGTCCATATCAATATCGGCCTCAAAGCCCGTTATCCCGTACTTCTTAAGAAGCCGGGATACCGAGCCGATTTCTTCCTCTTTCGTCCATTCGACATAGAGGGATACGTGACGCTTGATTTTCATATCAGTCAAAAGTGAACTGCTTGGAGAAGTTCTCGTAGTGTTTCTGATAATCCGGGGACTGCTTTTCCTTGATCCTTCCGAGATATTCGTGTGTATCGAAAGAACCTGCTTCGAGTTCGATGATCGCTACCGCGATGTTGGAGCAGTGATCGGATACACGCTCGAAGTTGGTGGAAAGATCGTTGAAAACAAATCCCTGAGTGATGGTGCACTGTCCTTTCTGCAGTCTTTCAACGTGGCGAAGTTTCATCTTGTCGCAGAGGTCGTCGATGACTTCTTCAAGAGGCTCGACCTTCATCGCCAGATGGATATCCGACTTTACGAAGGCTTCGGTGGTCATGCGCAGGATCTCTTTGATCGCCTTTGTCATGACGTTAAGCTCTTCGACCGCTTCATCCGAGAAATGGATCTGCTTCTGGTGGATCTCCTGGAAACTCTGCGCGATATTCTGCGCGTGGTCGGATATTCTTTCGAAGTCGGAAAGCGTATGCAGGAAAAGCGACGCGGTGCGTCCCTGTGTTTCCGTAAGTTCCTGTCCGGTAAGTCTTACGAGATAGGAACCGAGAGCATCTTCGTAACGGTCGCCGACATTTTCAAGTTCGCAGACCTGATAGAAGATGGATTCATTGTAGTGGTTAAAAAGTCCGAGAGAAGTAAGGATGGATTCTTCTGTTTTCTCGGCCATGTCGCAGATCGTGAGACGGATCTGCTCGATCGCGAGAGCCGGGTGAGCAAGGAATCGCTCCTCAAGACGGACTGCTTCTTTATTCTCATCCGCCTTTTCGCGAACGAATACGGAAGCGACTGCTTCAAGTACATCCGTGAAAGGAGCAAGGACTAAGAGGATCGAGAAACGAAGAATCGTGTTGACCAAAGCGAGCGACATCGGATTAACGATCATGTCGAGGAATTCAAAGTGGAACATGGCATCCGCGATATAGAAAACGGACGCGCACGCCATAACGCCCATGAAGGAAGCAACGAGGTAGCTGACTGCCGTACGCTTACCTTCTGTGGTCGCGCCGAGAGCGGAAAGAAGGACCGGAACGGAAGCACCGATCGCGATACCCATCAGGAGCGGAAGTGATGAACCAAGTGTCATGACTCCGGTGAAGGAGAGTGCCTGCACGATACCGACGGCTGCCGAAGCGGACTGAAGGACGGCGGAGAAGAGAAGACCGACGAGGATACCCAGAAGCGGGAAAGTCATCGAGGTGAGCATACCTGTGAACCACGGCTGTTCACCGAGGCTGCTTACGGCTCCGCTCATGGAACTCATGCCGACCATAAGGACGCCGAAACCGAGCATGATGTCACCGACGTGGCGGCGCTGCTGGTTTTTGCTGAACATTCTGAAAGAGATACCGGTCACGGCGATGATGCCCGTGAGAGTCGTTGTCGAGAAGATGCTGCTGATGCCTTTCGCACCGTTCATGTAGCTCAGGCAGACGACCCAGCCGGTGATACTGGTTCCGAGGATCGCGCCGAGGATAACGGAAATGGCCTGGCGGACCTTCATCATTTTCGAGTTAACAAAGCCGACGACCATGACGGACGTGGCGGAAGAAGATTGGATCACGGCTGTGACTCCGGCGCCGAGAAGAATACCTCGGAAAGGAGTTCCCGTGAGACGGAACAGGATCGGTTCAAGTTTGTTACCGGAAACTCGCTTTAAGCCGTCACCCATCAGGGACATGCCGAAAAGGAAAAGCGCTACGCCGGTGAATAAGGTTGCAATCTCAGATACACTCATACTCTTACCTCCTCAAATTACAATTTAAGGGCTGTATGTTAAATCCACGACCTGCTTGACGTTAAATATAGGTTAAATCAAGACCGAAAACACTTTAGCAGCAGGCTTTTGTGTGATAAGATGACAACGAGGTGAACGATGTGATCTATCTTCTTGAAGATGATGAAAGCATAAGGAAATTGGTCGTATATGCCCTGAAAAGTCAGGGTTACGACACAGAAGGGTTTGAAAACCAGGATCAGTTCTGGTCCGCGATGGCAAAAAAGACCCCTGAACTTATATTGCTCGATATCATGCTTCCCGGTGAAGACGGTATCACGATCTTAAAGCGCATCCGCGCTGCCGCGGATACGACCGATATCCCCGTGATCATGCTGACCGCAAAGAATACAGAATATGACAGAGTCGAAGGCCTGGATGCCGGTGCCGACGACTATATCTCCAAGCCGTTCGGCATCATGGAACTGGCTGCCCGTGTACGTGCGGTACTTCGAAGAAGAGCCAAAGAGCCGACGCTTTCCGAGTACAATATCGGACCGCTCTTTATCTGTCCGGAGCGCCATGAAACACGGGTCAACGGGGAAGATATCGCGCTTACGTACAAGGAATTCATGCTCCTTCGTATCCTTGTGGAAAACATGGGCATCGTCATGAGCAGAGATGTCCTTCTGGACCGAGTCTGGGGACTCGGATCTGAAAGAGAAAACAGAACTCTCGATGTACATATCAGAACACTTCGTTCAAAACTCGGTCCCGCGGGACAGTTGATCCATACCGTTCGAGGGATCGGATATCGTCTGGTGGAGGAATAACGTATGACTAAAACTATTTTCAGATATACGTTTATCGCGGGTGTTTCCATATTGATTCTTTGCGCGCTCTTGTTTTTCGGTATGCAGTACACGCAGACTAAAGACGAGACGTATAAAGCGCTTCAGCAGGAAGCTGTCTACGCGGAACAGGGTCTTATGCTGAACGGCATTCCCTATCTGGAAACGCTGGGGGATGTTAACCGTGTCACATGGATCAACACAGACGGAGAAGTGCTTTACGACAGTATGTTTTCTCTTCCTCTGGCGAACGAAAAGGATTGTCCTGAGGTCGCCGAAGCTCTGAAAAAGGGTGAAGGACAAGGTATCCGTACTTCTGAGAGCAGCGGCGAATCGACGATGTACTATGCCAGAAGATGTCAGGACGGCACGATCCTTCGTCTGAGCCGCCCGGTAAGAGCCATGAGAGAAGCTTTTATGGCGGTGAGACCTTTCATATGGATCCTGGTCCTCGTTCTCGTGATCTCGGGCATTTTGTCATTCAAGATCGCCAAGCAGATCGTAAATCCGATCAACGCGATCGATCTGGATCATCCGGAGGCGAACAAGTATCCGGAGCTTCGTCCTTTGATCGAAAAGATCGAGGAGCAGAAGATAACGATCCAGGAAGAAGTATCTTCTCGTGAGCAGATGAGAAGAGAGTTCTCGGCAAATGTATCGCATGAATTAAAAACGCCTTTGACCTCCATTTCCGGATTCGCGGAACTGATGGCGGAAGGCGAAGTTCCCGGCGATAAAGTGCAGGAGTTTTCCAAGGATATCTACAAAGAATCCCAGCGTCTCATCGCGCTGATCGATGACATCATCAAGCTTTCCCGTCTGGACGAGGAAGCAGAAGAACCGAATTGGGAAAATGTCGACCTCTACGGTCTTTCCGGCGAGGTCTTAGACAGCCTGCGTCCGGTGGCCAATAAGCAGGGCATCACGTTGAAACTGACAGGCAGTCCGATCAGTATAAACGGCGTTTACCAGCTTCTCAGCGAGATGGTCTTTAACCTCTGCGATAACGCGGTGAAATACAACACTCCGGGCGGAAGCGTCACCGTGGATGTCTCCGAAAAAGACGATGAAGTCTTCCTGTCGGTAGCGGATACCGGTATCGGAATTCCGACGGAGCACCAGAAGAGAGTATTCGAAAGATTCTACCGTGTTGATAAGAGCCACTCCAAGGAGATCGGCGGCACGGGTCTCGGTCTTTCGATCGTAAAGCACGGCGCGCAGCATCACGGCGCGAGAGTGAAGCTGGAGAGTGAGCCGGGACTCGGAACGAAGATCACGCTCATCTTCAAAAAGAAAGCGAACTGACGAAAGGGAGAAATACGAAGCACTCAAAAGTGTCTGATATATTGCCTTTAACTCCCCCAAAGGCTTGATAACAGGCACTCTTTACGATACTATGGTTGTAATTCATTGGGTGTGTAAACTGTTTCCACAGGGGAGGAGTACGCTTCGTGGCGTCTAGGAATAAGCTTTCCACTAAGATCATTTTGATGGTAGAGGGGATCCTTCTGATCTCCAGTATCATATTTTGTGCTGTTTCCGTATATCGCGCAAAGGTTGGTATCCGTAAGGCGATCCAGCAGAGAATGCTTGATATCGCCAACTGTGCCTCGGGTTCGGTCAACGGTGATTTCTTAAAGACCCTGACGGAAGATACGGTCGGAAGCGAAGAATATAACGAAGTCTATAAGACTCTTGCGGTATTCCGTGATAACGTCGAACTGGAATATGTTTACACCATTAAAGAAGCCGGAGAAAAAGACTTTATCTTCACCATGGACCTTGACCAGGAAACTCCCGCGAGCTACGGCGACAGTGTCGAGTATACCGAGGCGCTTGCCAGTGCGGGAAGAGGAAAGGCCGCGGTCGACGAAGTTCCATATACGGACCAGTGGGGCGAATTCTACAGTGCTTACAGCCCGGTATTTGATTCCAACGGCCAGGTCGCCGGTATCGTTGCCGTTGACTTTTCCGTGGAATGGTTCGACGGACAGCTTTCCGAGCAGACACGTTCCACGGTCGTAAGCTATGTGATCATCCTTATCCTGACACAGATGGTCGCGGCGGTACTTGCTTTTGCCACGGTACATCCTTTCATCAAGATGCAGGGACAGCTCCTGGAAGAAAAGGTCAGAGCCGAGAGCGCGAACAACGCGAAGAGCGACTTCCTCGCGAACATGTCGCATGAGATTCGTACCCCGATCAACGCGGTCCTTGGCATGAATGAGATGATCATCCGAGAAGACCACCGCGCGCAGGAACTTCCGGACGGTGACACGCAGGGCATGCGCGAGTCTCTTCAGAATATCGGTATCTACGCGGGTGATGTTAAGAACGCGGGTCACAATCTTCTGGCGATCGTAAACGACATCCTCGACTTTTCCAAGATCGAAGCCGGACGACTGGATCTGGTGGGTGCTCCGTATCAAATGAGTTCTCTTCTGAACGATCTTAACAACATGATCCTTTTCAAAGCACAGGATAAAGACCTCGACTTCAATGTCGATGTAGACAGAGATCTTCCCGACGAACTTTTCGGCGACGAAGTCCGCGTGCGTCAGGTCCTTACGAATCTTTTGAATAACGCGGTCAAGTACACCGAGGAAGGTTCGATCACGCTTCGTATCCGCGGCGAGAAGCAGGAGGATAAGAAACTGCTTCTGGACATTACCGTAGAAGATACGGGTATCGGTATCCGTCCGGAGGATAAAGAGAAGCTTTTCACGAAGTTTGAGCGTCTGGAAATGGAACGTAACAGCACGGTCGAAGGAACAGGACTCGGTCTTGTTATCACGAAGCGCCTTCTGGACATGATGGGCGGTACGATCGAGGTCGAGAGTGAATACGGAAAAGGATCTTCCTTTAAGGTCAGGATCCCGCAGAAGATCGTATCCGACGCCCCGATGGGTGATTTCCAGGCACGCTTCATCGCAAATGTCCTTGAGGCAAAACCGTACCGCGAATCTTTCCGCGCGCCGACGGCTCGAGTCCTAATCGTTGATGATACGAGGATCAACCTGACCGTTGTCGTCAATCTTTTGAAGAATACTCAGATGAGACTCGATACGGCGACTTCGGGCGCCGCTGCCGTCGCCATGGCAGAGACTACGAAATATGACGTTGTCCTCATGGACCAGCGCATGCCGGAGATGGACGGTACCGAGGCGCTGCACCGCATCCGTGAGTCTTCCGAAGGCGAGAGCAAGGATTCCCCGATCGTTTGTCTGACGGCCGACGCGGTCATTGGCGCGAAAGAGAAATACCTCGCGGAAGGTTTCTCGGATTATCTGACCAAGCCGATCGACAGTTATGCGCTTGAAAAGATGCTGATGAAGTACCTTCCGGAGGAAAAGGTCGAACGCGTGCGTGAGGAAGAGTCTTCCGAGCCGAAGGAAGCGCTCCCCGAAAATGACTTCGATATCCTTCGTTCCGCAGGCATCGAGCCGAGAACGGGACTTCTCTACTGCCAGAATGACGAGGCCTTCTACAGGTCCGTACTGGCCGAATACGCCCACGGCGGAAAAGAGAAGACAGAGAGTCTGAAGGAGAGCTACGACAAGGAAAACTGGCACGATTACGCGATCTACGTACACGCCTTGAAAAGCACTTCGAAGATGATCGGCGCGTCGTCGCTTTCCGATCAGGCGGCAAGAATGGAGACGGCCGCGAATAAGAGCGATGCTGTTTCGATCCGAAAAGAACACGACTCCATGATGAAAAAATACGAAGAAGTCACCCAGGCGATCAGCACGGTGATCCCGGCGAAAGAGAATTCTGAGGACGATAGTGACATTATGGAATTCGCTCCGAATCAGGATGACGTTTTCGAGTTCCTGCCGGATTCAGATAACGAAAAACAGGATTAAGTTGCTTCTTTAAAGAGCAGTGAGGCGTTGTGTCCGCCGAAGCCGAGAGAATTACTCATGGCATATCGGACATGACGCTTTTTTCCTGCCTTGAACGTATAGTCCAGATCCAGTTCATCCTCGACGGAAACGGAGTTTCTCGTCAGGTGGATGAAGCTATTTTTGATCGCGCAGACGCAGACGATCGCTTCGATCGCGCCGGCGCCTCCAAGCAGATGTCCGGTCATGGACTTAGTGGAGTTGATGGATACTTTTCCCGCGGCGTCATCCAGAGCGTACTTGATCGCGCGCGTCTCATAAAGGTCATTTAAGTGAGTCGAGGTACCGTGGGCGTTGATGTAATCAATGTCAGTCGGGTGGATATCTGCCTGCCGCATCGCGATCTTCATCGCCATGCCGGCGCCGCTACCATCGGGGGATGGGGAAGTAATATGGTAAGCGTCATTGGTTACACCATAGCCCACGATCTCGCCCAGAATATTCGCATTCCTCTTCACGGCATGCGAATATTCTTCCAAGATCAGGATCCCGGCGCCCTCGCCAAGGACAAAACCATCACGGTCTTTGTCGAAGGGACGGCTGGCCAGGTCCGGATCGGGACAGGTGGATAGTGCTTTCAGCGCGGAAAAACCGCGGATCGCCGAACTTGTGATGGCGGCCTCGGTACCGCCCGCGACGATCACGTCTGCTTCATCCAGACGGATCGCGTTATATGCCTCGCCGATGCAGTGACTGCCGGTGGCGCAGGCAGTGGAAATGTCCATGTTTTTGCCCTTCAGGCCGAACTGGATCGCGATGTTTGCCGATGCCATGTTCGTGATGACGAGCGGGATATAAAGAGGGTCGGTCTTCATGCCGCTCAGAAATTTCGGGATCTCTTTTTCGTGCTTCTGCATGGCGCCGATGCCGCATCCGACGACGACACCCATGCGATACGGATCCTCGTTTTCAAGCTTAAGACCGGAATCCAGGATCGCTTCTCTTGTCGCGGCGACCGCGTACTGCGAGAAAAGCTCCATTCTTTTCGCGGCTTTGAAGTCCATATGATCTCTCGGATCGAAGCCTCTGACTTCGCCCGCGAGCTTTATCGGGGAATCGGAAACATCCACCTTCGTGATGGGCGCGATGCCGTTTCTGCCGTCACGCAGTGCCTGCCAGAAAGCGGACACATTGTTGCCCAGCGGAGTGACTGCTCCCATACCTGTGATCACGACTCGTCTTGTTTCCATGCGATACCTTCTTTTTTCTGTGTTTTTAGTTCTTTTTTCGAGTATCCAGTGTAATCAAATCCCGATCAAACATGAACGGGCAAGTGAGCCGAAGTGTTCGAATTCGAAGTTTTTTCAAAAACTGTGAAAATTAGGACAAATCGGTTCGTTTGCGCAACTTTTCCGGAAAAGACCCTCGAAAAACACGAAAAATACGGCGATTTCAGGGGAGAGAGGGCTGTAGAAAAGGGAATTTGTGGTATCATACTTGTCAGGGAAAACAAGTGGAGGAAGAAAGATGGCACTATTAACCAAAGGCGCGATCATGGGCGCTTTTGAAGAGATGCTCGAAGAGATGGCGTTCGATAAGATCACCGTATCCGCGCTCGTCAAAAGATCCGGCATCAGCCCGAATACGTTCTATTATCACTATTGCGATAAATACGCGCTCCTGAACGAGTGGTTCGGCATGAAGCTCCGTGACATCCGAAAGGATGAGGATGACTATGCCGGCTGGCAGAAGAGGATCAAGATCTTTTTCCGCATGTGCCACGATAACCCGAGACTTATCCACCACATCGTCGATTCCCTTTCCCGTGAGCAGCTCGAGCACTACATCTTCGAGATCACGGACAAAGTATTCATCAGCTACGTAAGAAAAAAGGCAGACGGTCGCGATGTGTCGGAAAAGAAGATCCGCGAGGTCGCCCGTTTCTACACATACGCTTTCATCGGCTTCTTCCTGGAGTACATCTGGGACGATATGGAGGACGACGTAGACGTGAAAGTCGATCATTTAAGTGAGATGTTCGACCGATTTATCGAGGGCGCGATCCGATAATTTCCAAGATCTATATACCTGTAAACCCCGATTTTCAGCGGTTGCAACTGTCAGTTGACACATTTCCAAGCCGACTTGATAGCGAGCAATCGCAAGCTTTGCTATAGTCAGATCATCAAGCGAGTGCACTTAGGTCTTGAAAACGAAAAACGAAGAATTGGTATAATAAGCTAAGTGAGGTTAGAAAAATGATCCTGGCAGAAAAGATAATGGAAGAAAGAAAAAAGAACGGCTGGTCCCAGGAAGAGCTTGCTGAAAAACTCGGCGTTTCCAGGCAGTCGGTCAGCAAATGGGAAAGCGCCCAGTCGGTCCCCGACCTTCAGCGCATTCTCGAGATGAGCAGACTTTTCGGCGTAAGTACGGATTACCTTCTTAAAGATGAGGTAGAGAGCCGCCCGATCGACCAGGCTTCCGAGGATTCCGGAAAAGACGTCCGCCGCGTGTCGATGGAGGAGGCCAACAGTTTTCTTAACGACAATCAGAGTTTCGCGAGTAAGATCGCTACGGGCTGCCTGATCGTTCTGTCCTGCCCGATCCCGCTGATCCTTATCATGGCACTTCAGAAGGCCGACATACTTCCGCTTGCGGAAAACCCGGCAGGCGCGATCGGCGTCATCATCCTTCTTGCGATGGTCGCGATCTCCCTGATCTATTTCATTCCGGCCGGCATGGGATTTTCGAAATGGGAATGGCTCGAAAAAGAGATCTTTGATACGGAATATGGTGTAGACGGCATGGTAAGATCCAAGGCCGAAAAGTTCAAGAGCCGCTTTGTCAAGGCGATCACAGGGGGCTCGATCCTGGTATTTGTCGGTGTTATCGCGATCTGCACAGGTGCTTTTATCGACGAGAAAAACGAACCGCTCCTTATGGCTTTGACATGTGTCCTTCTAGCCTGCGTCGGCATCGCCGCGTTCATGATCGTTCGTGCGGGCATCACTTCCGACGGATTCTCCAAGCTCCTTCAGGAAGGTGACTACAGCAAAGAAGAAAAGAGCAACACACTCCTTCAGACCATCACACCTTTGTACTGGATGGTCGCGACAGCTATCTACCTCGGATGGAGCTTCCTCGCCGACAGCTGGCATATCTCCTGGATCGTCTGGGTCATCGCGGGTCTTCTGTACGGTGGTTTAAGCACGGCCCTTCGCGGACTCCACAAGAGCAACAAGAACTGACACTTTATATTTCCCGGACAAATCCGCCTGCTGAGTTTTTTGTATAATGGAAAAGAACAGAAAAACAGCGAGGTGATCTTATGAAGTTTCAGGACAGAGAAATCACACTGAAGGACGGAAGAAAGTGTATCCTGACGCCGACCGCGCCACAATATGCCGAGCAGATGATCAAGTATCTCGAAAAGACATCGGCAGAGACGGACTTCCTTCTTCGTAATCCGGATGAAGTAAATTACACTTTGGAAGGTGAGAAAGAGATCCTCGGAAGAATCCTGGAAGACCCGTATTCGATCATGATGGTCGCTGTCGTAGACGGTAAGGTCGCGGGCAACGGAGCCATCAACGGCATCGGTGCCAAGAGGAAGATCCAGCACCGTTGCTCACTTGCGATCGCGCTTTACAAGGATTATTGGAACCTCGGTATCGGACGCAACATGATCGACTATTTGACCGAGCTTGCTGCCCAGGTAGGATGGACACAGTGCGATCTTGAAGTCGTCGCGGAAAACGAGCAGGCACAGCGCCTTTACAAGAAGTGCGGCTTTATCGAAACGGGAAGAAGACACAACGCGCTTCGCTTCGACGATGGCACATATCACGATGAGATCCTGATGTACAAGGATCTGAAGTAACCGGCTGAAAGAGTAAAAGAATAGCGGTTTGACCACCGCTATTTTTCTGTTTTTCGGGTAGCGGTAGACTTTGAAAAACTATAAAATGAATAACGTAATAAAATCCAACAAAGAGGAGATAGGGAAATGGGTTTATTCGATAGTTTTAAAGAAGCAATGAAGAGAGGTTCTGAAGCCGCAAACGCGCACATCGAAAGAGAACGCGCCAAGCAGCAGGCGGCGGCTCAGCCGGCACCGGCAGCGGCAGCGAAGCATGCACCGAGAAAAAGCAACCTTCCGGAGGGAGTCGTTATGAGCACGCTTCCGGATGACCCGTACGTTTTCGGTGATGTGAAAATGAGAGTCACAGCATCGATCCTGACAAAGAAAAGATCCGGTGAGCAGATCGATCCCGCGGTACAAAGACAGGAGATCAAAGACATCGCCAAGGAGATCCTTATGAGAGAGATCCCCGCAAGCGGCGCCACATCCGGTGATGTGAAGACCTGCCTTCTTGCGGGTAACCACATCGGTCAGATCCTCATCGCGGAACTGAACTCAAGAGGATATGAAGCGAGATTTAAGATCCCGCTGATGATCAGACCGATGCAGCAACAACAACAGTAAGAAATGGAGTAAATCACATGCAGTTTGAATTTGTCGATGAGATCAACCCGCAGATCGGAAAGGTTCTGGACGAAGGGTTCGAAAAATACGCGGAGCAGAATAATGTTGTCTGTAACTATCAGGACCTGTATCTGATCGCAAAAGAAGGCGACGAGATCGCGGGCGCTATCACCGCCCGTGCTTACTATTCGGAAGTCCACGTATGTGACCTGATCGTCGTCGAGAAATTCAGACGTCAGCAGATCGGAAAGAAGCTCCTTTTAAAGATCGAAGAATACGCGAAGGAAAAAGGACTAACCAACATCAACCTTTCCACATACGCGTTCCAGGCGCCGGAGTTCTATAAGAAACTCGGCTATCAGGTCGAGTTTGTAAGAGAAAACAAGAAGGACCCGAAGATCACGAAGTATTACCTGTCCAAGGACATCTGATCGATCAAAAATATAACGATTTAATTCAAAAATTTAGTAAATCGCTCTATGTGTTTCGAAGCAATTGATTTCGATTTTTTCGCATGCTAATTTGAAGTCGTATTTCAGATTTGAAAGCATGAAAAAGACACATACGAGGGATCAACTATGAAGATTTTATTTATCGGCGGAACCGGCACGATCAGCATGGCGATCACGAGACTTCTCGCGAAACAGGGCCATGACCTTTACCTTCTCAACAGGGGAAACAGAAGCAGTGAACTTCCTTCCGGCGTGAAGACCATCATTGCCGACATCAATAACGAAGAAGAGACGGCGAAGAAACTGGAAGGTATGACCTTCGACTGCGTTGGCGAGTTCATCGGATTTGTCCCCGAGCAGCTCGAGCGCGACTTCCGTCTTTTCAAAGATAAGACAAAGCAGTTCATTTATATCAGTTCGGCATCGGCGTATCAGAAGCCTCCGAAGGGATATGTGATCACGGAAGAGACTCCGCTGGAAAATCCGTACTGGGAGTATTCCAGAAACAAGATCGCCTGCGAGAAGCTTCTCATGGACCTCTATAAAAACGAGGGCTTTCCGGTCACGATCGTCCGTCCGAGCCACACATACGACGAAAGAAGCGTCCCGCTGGGCGTTCACGGAAACGGCGGCAGCTGGCAGGTCGTAAAACGCATCAAGGAAGGCAAGCCGGTCATCATCCACGGTGACGGAACTTCTCTTTGGACCATTACCCATAACAGTGATTTTGCCAAGGCATACGTCGGCCTTATCGGCAATCCGAAGGCGATCGGCGAGGCTTTCCAGATCACGACCGACGAGAGCGTAAGCTGGAACGAGATCTACGGCGCGATCGCCGAAGCGCTCGGTGTCGAGCTCAAGCCCTACTATGTTTCTTCGCAGACGCTCTGCGACATGAGTTCCTACGATTTTCTCGGAAGCCTTATCGGTGATAAGTCCAATTCCGTCGTTTTCGATAATTCCAAGGTAAAAGCACTTGTCCCGGATTTTCACTGCGAGATCTCGGCAAGAGAGGGCATCAAGATGACCGTGAAGAACGTGCTTGAACACCCGGAATTCCAGAACGAAGACAAGGATTTCGACGAGTGGTGCGACCGTGTCATCAGCACCCTCGAGAACGCGAAGAAGGGTTTCTGAGCCGGATTCTGAGGCATATTCTCGTAAATTACACATCTCTCACTTTCCTGTCATTTGAGAGTCATAGTGGCATGCGAGAATAAGAATTGTCAGGGAGGCACGGACCCATAACCCAAGCTAACCACCCGCACTGCCGGCCTTCCTGTAGGGGACACCACCCCGTTCTATCTTCTAATTTCATATCGTGGAAGCGGATCGAAAAGATCCGCTTCCACCCCCCTCCTCTTTTACTATTTGACTTTTCGCGCTAAGTGTTGACACAAGGCGGATTGTGTATTAATATCTCGAAAGCGTGCCCGATTTATGATATTATCGTTTTAATATGATATAAGGGCGAGTTTGGACTATTCGAGGTACAAATGGAAAAGAATAAGACAGACAAAGTAAAGAAGTCGATCGACCTGCAGTGGGTCGCCCACTCCATGGTCGTCATCATTGCTGATATTCTGGTAGTTGTTTTCTCGTATTTTGCTGCTTTGTGGCTCCGCTTCGATATGCGTTTCCAGAGCATTCCGAGCAAATATTTCCAGACATATCTGCGTATTATCCCGATCTGGTGTGTCATCACGATCGCGGTTTTTCTCATCTTTAAGCTTTATCACAGCATCTGGTCATATGTAAGTATCGACGAGACGTTTACCATGGTGCAGGCGTATTGTGTGATCGCCATCTGCAATATCCTCTGCAAGTACATCATGAAGATCGACATGCCGAGATCCTTCTATTTCTTCGGTATCTTCATCGCTTTCGTACTCCATGTATTCGTTCGCTTCTCTTACAGACTCCTGCGTTACATCAGAAATCAGTTCAATAAGAGCGCTGAGTACCGTGCGGGTAATGCCGAGAACGTCATGATCATCGGCGGTGGTTCTGCCGGCGGCGTTCTGCTTCGTGAGCTGAAGAACGATTCCCACCAGAATCAGAGACCTGTATGCATCATCGATGACAATCCGGGTAAGATCGGTCGTGAGCTTTACGGCGTACCGATCGTCGGAAACCGTGACGCGATCGTCGAAAAGGCTGCCGAATACAATGTCGGCTCTATCATCTTCGCGATGCCGACGGCTTCCCCGAAAGACAGAAAAGAGATCCTGGACATCTGCAAGGAGACAGGCGCGAAGGTACGTGTTCTCCCGGGTGTTTACCAGCTTGCTAACGGTGAAGTAAGCGTTAACCGTCTTAAGGACGTTGAACTGATCGACCTTCTCGGAAGAGATCCGATCCAGATCAACAATGACGAAGTATTCGCCATGCTCAAAGGCAAGACCATCCTGGTCACCGGCGGCGGCGGATCCATCGGTTCCGAGCTCTGCCGCCAGATCGCTGCACACCAGCCGAAGCAGCTGATCATCTTCGATATCTATGAGAACGGCGCTTACGACATCCAGCAGGAACTCGTACGTAAGTACCACGACAAGCTGAATCTCGTTACTCTGATCGGTTCCGTAAGAAATACGCACCGTATCGAGAGCGTTATGCAGAAGTATAAGCCGAACATCGTATTCCACGCGGCGGCTCATAAGCACGTTCCGCTCATGGAAGACAGCCCGAACGAAGCGATCAAGAACAACGTCATGGGCACATATAAGACGGCAGTTGCCGCGGCTCACGCCGGTGTTGAGACATTCGTTCTTATCTCCACGGATAAGGCTGTTAACCCGACTAACCTCATGGGCGCCTCCAAGCGTATCTGTGAGATGGTCATCCAGATGATGAACAGAAGCACACCGGATACGAACTTCGTAGCCGTACGTTTCGGTAACGTGCTCGGTTCCAACGGTTCTGTCGTTCCGCTTTTCAGAAAGCAGATCGAAGAGGGCGGTCCGGTCACGGTTACACATAAGGACATCATCCGCTACTTCATGACGATCCCGGAGGCGGTATCTCTGGTACTTCAGGCTTCCCAGTACGCGAAGGGCGGCGAGATCTTCGTCCTCGATATGGGTGATCCGGTCAAGATCGACGATATGGCCAGAAACCTCATCAAGCTTTCCGGTCTGACGCCGGATGTAGATATCCCGATCGTTTACACAGGCCTCCGTCCGGGTGAGAAGCTCTACGAAGAGAAGCTCATGGACGAAGAGGGTATGCAGACGACAGATAACAAGCTCATCTTCATCGGCAAGCCGATCGAAATGGACGACGAATGGCTCAGAAAGAAAGTCGAAGAACTCGACCAGGACAGCCAGGAAGACGACGAGAATATCAAGAAATACGTCCAGGAGATCGTTCCGACATACAGACCGGGCACGAAGTGATCCTGAAAAACAAAAGAACGAAACAGAAAGACCTGCTCAAGAGAGCAGGTCTTTTACTATCTCACTTCCCATCAGAAGTCCCGCCGCGGACGGCACGAACGGCGAACTTGCCGGAGGATTCCGCTTTGTGTAGTCAGAAGAAGCAGGGGCTCCTTCTTCCGAGGATTCCTTGGCAAAAGCACTTATCGGGGATTCTTCCGAGTAAACGACCTTCAGATGTGTAATGCCGCGCTTTCTTAACCCCTGACGGATCACACGGGACAGAGGGTCATTTTTTGTATGCGAAATATCGGTCGCGCGGAACCCGCACGGATTCAGCTTGTTTCCGGCGCCCATGGCGCTGATAATAGCGATCTTTCGATTCGTGCAGTATTCGATGAGGTCGAGCTTGGATCGCACGTCATCGATGGCGTCAGCCACGTAATCGACATCCTTGAGGATATCCGCCATGTTTTCGCTGTTGATGAATTCCGTGACCACGTGCGTCTTGATATCAGGGTTGATATCGGCGATCAGCTCAGCCGTGACTTCGGATTTCTTCTTTCCGAGAGCGGACCGCGAAGCGATCATCTGGCGGTTGAGGTTGGACTCGACGATGAAGTCTCCGTCCACGAGGGTCATTTCGCCGACTCCTGAACGGGCAAGTGAAAGAGCCAGCGCGCCGCCGACACCGCCTAAGCCGATCACGGCCACATGCGAGTCAAAAAGGCGGGTCATCTTCGGACCGTAGATTCCGTATGTTCTGGAGAAGATGTCGTCATTAACGTTCATTTCACGCGTTCCTTTTCTCAATCATCATGCATACATATTACTACAGATTTTTGAAAAAAGGTGTTGACAATCATCTCCGACCGTATTACTGTATTAATCAAGTAGTACAGTTTGACCCGGGAAGAATATCTTCCCATGAAATAAGAAGAAAGCAGGGAGGTGTGTATATGCCGTGGGCATTTAAAGAGAACCGGCCGATCTTCCAACAGATCTACGACACGATCGTGATCCGCATCTTAAACGGAACATACCCACAGGGAGGAAAACTCCCGTCAGTTCGTGAGATGGCAGAGGAAGCAGGCGTGAATCCGAACACCATGCAGAGAGCGATGTCCCAGCTCGAGTCGGCAGGTCTCGCGGTAACTAACCGAACCAGCGGACGTATCGTGACTTCCGACGAGGAACTGCTGAAGAAGGTAAAGAGAGAATACGCCACCGCGGCGGCAAGAGAATTCATGCAGCAGATGCAGGAACTGGGGTTGTCCAAGGAAGAAGCAAAAACACTTCTTGATGAGTCGGAGGTGATCGGAAAATGAATGATTTAGTTGAGATCAAGGATCTTAAAAGGAGCTTTGCGGGAAAGAAGGCACTCGACGGAATGAGCTTTAGCCTCGGAACCGGAAAAGTTGTCGGACTCCTTGGCGCGAACGGCGCCGGTAAAACAACGCTCTTTCGAGTGATGACAGGTCTTCTGACCAAGGATTCCGGATCGGTCAAGATCGACGGGATAGCGGTCGGAGCGAAAACAAACGAACTGATCAGCTACGTTCCGGACCACTTCGTGTTCGGAGGATTCAGGAGAATCAGCACGGCGATCATGTACATGAAGAGATTCTTCTCCGATTTTGATGAGAAGAAGGCGGAATCTCTCCTTTCGAAACTGAACTTTACTCCGGATCAGAAGATCGCGGCCCTTTCGAAAGGACAGAAAGCCCAGGTCCAGTTAGTGCTTTTCATGAGCAGGAAAGCAAAGCTCTTCCTGCTGGATGAGCCGCTGGCGGCGGTGGATCCGGCGACGAGAGAATTCATCATCAAGACGATCCTCTCGACGTTTGGAGAGGACAATACAGTTTTGATCAGCACACATGTGGTCATGGATATCGAGCTGATCCTGGACGAGGTCGTCATGATCAAAGACGGAAAAGTGCACCTTCAGGGTGAAACGGATGAACTGAGAGAAAAGTACGGAAAAACGATCAATGAGATATTCAAAGATGAATTCAGGTTTGTGGAAGGAGGCGTTGATAATGAGTGATATGGTCAACATGAAGAGAAAAAGCGGATCCCGTCCGGCACTGGAGAGATTTGTGCTCGATCTGAAGAAGTACGGTCTGCTCGGAATCATTCTCCCGATCATTCTTCTGATCCCGTCTCTGATCATTCAGCTGATCTGGATCAGCTACGATAAGATCGTCATTAAGCATGGGATCGATACATCGATCGGAAACGGAAGGCTTCTCGATCCGAAAATGTTTTCATCAGGGGAGAGAAGGATCATAAAGATCCTGGAATATGTTTTGGATGAGCCTCCGCTCGTTCGGGGAGTTATGTGGGCTTTCACAATCGTGGTGATGCTTCTGGTCGCATATCAGATTGCGGACATGTTTAAGAGTTTCTTTGGCTCAAATTCTGCGCTTGTGCTTGCTACTCCGTGTAGTAAACCGATCCTGCTGATGTCCAAATTTCTCGCGGCTTCAGTTACCTCATTCATAGCCATCGGGTGCTCGGAGTTTCAGTGGGTCTTTTTACAAGGCGCTTTAAAGTGGGACGGAAGCTCACTTAATCTCATGTCTTTTCGCGGTCTTCAGGGATTCGAATCTAACTGGTACATCAAATTCGATCTGAAGTGGGAATCGACCCTGTATAAATTCGCGATGTTCCTGTTTATCTGGCTCGGCATCTTCACGATCCTTGCCATCTCCGGTAAGTTGCAGAAGTTGGTCAAGACTCCGGTCATCGTGGTTACAGACATTGTTTTAGCATTCGTGCTCGCGTGGGCATTTATGTATCTCATGGAAATGCAGTCCGGGGTGGATGTGCTGCCGGCGCTTTTTATGATCCCGTGCGTACTTCTTCTGACGGATATTCTGCTGGTCAGCAAGTACGATGCCGTCACGGTATCAGCGTGACCGGCGAGGGCTTTTCCTTCGGGTATCATTTGTATTATCATGAATAAGTAAGGACAGGTGCCTCTGCCTTCGGGTGGGGGCACTTACCGTATTGAACGGACATCGAGGAGAAGAGCTATGAGCAGGATCGTTTTCTTGGGAGATCTTCACGGAAATATGGTCGCGACAGAGGCAATGGCGAAAACGATCGAAAAGATCGCGCCGGAGCAGGTCTGGTTTTTAGGCGATGCCGTAGGAAAAGGACCTTCCAACTGTGAGACATGTGACTGGGTCAAAGCAAACTGCGACCACTTCCTTAAGGGGAACTGGGATGAGTGGATCATCGACAGTTATCGGAAGAAAGACAACAAACACAGCCATTATGCCGCCGAAAACCGCTTCTTTTATGAACAGCTGGGCGAAGAGCGTCTGATGTGGCTGGAGTCCCTTCCTTACGAAGACGAGATCCTCATCAGCGGCATCCGTTTCCGTCTGTTTCACGGCCGTCCGGTCGATAACCTCTACCAGGGATTTGATTCCGACGAATGGCTGAAACAAGGCTTTTACTCTGACGCGAAAAAGATCAGGTACGACAGTTATATCTGTGCCGACAGCCATCGCCCGTATGTAAGATCTCTTCACGACGGGTATGCCATCAATACCGGAAGTGTCGGAAACAGTATCGGTATGCCCCGCGCTCACGCGCTTCTGGTCGAGGGCGATCTGGATGAAAAAGAACTCACTCCGATCTCCTTTTCGATCCTTTCCGTTCCATATGATAACAAGAAAGCCGCGGATATCGCGCTTTCGACCGAAGGACTTCCAAATTCGGAGGCCTTCGCGAGAGAAGTGAAGACAGGTATCTATTCCAGAGAATAAGGTTCAGCCTATGAGAATCGAAGAAGTATTGATGAAGATAAATACATCTGATCTTGATGCCGCTTTAGAAGAGCTTTACGGCCAGTCCGCGGTGGCATTTCAGAAATCACGCTACGAAAAGGCTCTGGAGGGCTTTATGGCATTGTTTCCGGAATCAGCCGAAGCGGATATCTCGATCTTTTCCGCGCCCGGCAGAACGGAGATCTGCGGAAATCACACGGATCACCAGCATGGGCGAGTACTCGCCGCCGCGGTCGATCTTGACGCGATCGCGATCGTGACCGGAAATGGCAGGAACGTGATCCGCCTGCAGTCGGAAGGGTATCCTTTTGTTGAAGTAGACCTCGGCGATCTTTCTCCGAAAGAAGAGGAGAAGGGGACAACAGCGTCCCTGATCCGCGGGGTAGCAGCATGCTTTTCGGGTCTCGGCGTCGAAGTCGGCGGATTTGATGTTTACATGACATCCTCCGTGCTTTCCGGAAGCGGACTTTCTTCTTCCGCGGCATTTGAGGTCCTGATCGGAAAGCTGATCGACTGCATGTTTAATGACGGGAAGGCCGGGAACGAGGAGATCGCGAAGTTCGGACAGATTGCGGAAAATATATATTTCGGGAAGGCCTGCGGCCTTATGGACCAGATGGTATCGGCGGTCGGAGGACTTGTGCAGATCGATTTTAAATACCCTTCCTCACCAAAGATAGACGCCCATCAATGTAATCTGGATAAGCTCGGTTTTTCGCTCGTCATTACAGATACAAAAGGCAGCCACGCGGATCTTTCGGAGGAGTATTCGGCGATTCCGAAAGAGATGAGAAGTGTCGCCCGTTTCTTTGGCAAGGACAATCTCCGGGATGTCGATGAAAAGGAGTTTTCCGCCCGTATCAGCAGACTGAAAAGAGACCCCGAGATCACCGATCGGGCGATCCTTCGAAGTGCTCACTTTTTCGCTGATGACTCGCGTGTCGGAAAAGAAGCGGAAGCGCTGGATAACGAAGACATGAAGACGTTCCTGGAACTGGTCAATGAATCGGGAAGATCTTCAGAGACTCTCCTTCAGAATCTCTTCAGCACAACAACACCTGAAACGCAGGATATACCGCTGGCTCTACTTCTGAGCCGGAAAGTACTCGGAAAAGAAGGCGCGTGCCGTGTACACGGCGGCGGGTTTGCCGGAACGATCCAGGCATTTGTCCCGAAAGAGAAGACGGGTGAATATACCGAGGCACTTGAAGGTGCTTTTGGAAAAGGAGCATGCCACCTCCTTCGGATAAGACCGAAAGGCGCTGTTCAGATCATCTGATCAGGGAAAGATCACTACCGGCTGACATCCTTATACTGAAAATGCTTCATGCAGTTGATAGATCCCGAGGCAATGTCCGAGTAAACCTGGGCGTTGATGGACCCGGAGGAAGCTCTGGATTTCCGCATATGCATCTCATCCTCATCGCCATAGTCGTTCTTCTTTTCGAGGATCTTTGCTACGACCAGCATGACAACTGCCAGGGCAAGAACACAGAGTATCAATGTGATGATGACAGCAAATGACCGAACATCGTAAAGAGAATCCTGGAGCACCTGTTTGTGCCATTTTTCTCTTATATCATCACCCGCATCTAAGCGAATCAGTGTAAACAGGAGCTGTTTCATTTGACACCTCCCTGTCTTCTTCCGGCGAAAATGTGAGTCCTGACGGAGCCGGTGCGATTCAGTTTTTGGATCAGGCGCAGGAACTTTCTGATCGCGATGACCATTGTGATGATGGCCAGGACCGCAAGGATTCCCGCGATAAACTGAAGTCTTCCGCTGTAGATCAAGTTATCTGCCACCTTGAAATCCGTGATCTTATCGATATGCGGGTTTTCGACATTTGTGAGTAAAGTAATGAGGATCGTCCAAAGGATCATTGTTACCGCCGCGATCGTTCCAAAGACCTTTGCCTTGCTCCAGGGCGCGGTACCGGTACAGCGTCCGGACTGACCGTTTACGAGGAAAGTATAGGGCGTTCCCTTTGCGTTGATCGTGACGAACCATGCAGGAAGAAGGATATACCCCGTGCGATGCATCTCCAGTTTCGGATTCGAGTATACGGTCTTCGCGCTGCTGTTCTTCGAGAGCTGACGCATCTGGGAATTGAAGATCGTTTCTGCTTTTATCCGAGCTGTATTCAGTGCCTGCTTCGGAGTAACATCCTGCGTATTCGAATAAAAACCCATGAGATACGACGTATCAAACTCGACGGCCGCCTTTACGTTATAGGGTTCAAGCAGAGCCGTGGAGCGGTCATCGAGGGCGGAACAGCACTCGACCAGGAGATTCTCGAAATCGGCACTTCCGTCAAATACCAAAGTCTTATCCGAGATAACGTTGCGGTGCTGCTGTGTGTCAGAGATCGCGCCATCATATGTAAAGTACGGGATATAGATTCCGCGGACGAGTTCCGGGTCGATCTTCTTAAATCCCATCGGCATAAACGCGCCGGAAAGGATGTTTTTTTTCACGGTCTCCATGGCTTCTTCCTTCGTGACCGAGAAAGGCACGATCAGATCCGGGCGGTTCTCCTTGGAGACTCTGGAGAATACGACCGAAGTCGAGCCGCAGTAGATGCATCTAGTCGAGATCTCGGTACCGGTAACGAGTACTTCACCGGCGCACTGGCTGCACTTATATACCTGACGGTCAAACATTTCGCCTGTCAGTTCTTCAAATTCGGAAAGTGTATCGGCAATATCCGTAGGCGCTTCAGTATCTTCTTCGCCGCTATAAAAGCTGTCGGCATCCGGCAGAGTTTTCGGGTCGATGATGTTGCCGCACGATCCGCAGACCAATGCGTCAAAACCCGGATCGTACTCCATCGTACCGCCGCAGCCGGGGCAATTCTTCGCCATATTATCCTCCCCAATAATGCCCCTAAGAGGGCAACCATACCCTTCTCTTATACCGAAAAGATAAATTCGGTATCCCAACAGAGGAGATGCGGATGATGCCGCATATATACATTATATTCGGGAACGAGTTTTTTGAGAAGAAGCGGGAGCGTGAAAAGGTCCTCGCTTCGGTGATAACACGAAACGATCAGAGAAGGCTTGTCCCGAAGAATGATATTTTCGCCACCCTTCACGGCAAGGAGCTCGTTACCCTCGACATCCATCTTGATGAGGTCCGCCCGAAGGTCGCGTAACAGTGTTACAAGCGACGCGGTTGTAAGCTCTTCGCCTTTATCCGCGTCTGCTGTTTCGTGAACGCCACGCCCTCTGTTTCTCGGCACAAAAGCCGTCCCGTCATGGTCTGAGATCAAAGATCGAACGCAGGAAACTGATATTTTCTCGCTTCCCTCGCAGGAATCATCTTCCTGATCCTTCCCGAAAAGCACCTGTACCGTTTCATTGAGCTTTCGGAAGTTTCTTTTGTCCGGTTCTACGGCCAGGATCTTTCGGATCTGCGGGTACAGTTTCGTGTATAAAGTGACCGTGTCTCCGTTATATGCGCCGAGGTCGATATAATTCGCGGGATCAGGAAGCGAAAGTATGGAAGTAATGTCCTCTAATGCCGATTCACAGGGCCTTAACAACATATAGTCGCCTGTCAATTTATAGTCGATCACTCGATCGAAAGTCTCTCTTGAAAGGTCATCCTTTAAGAATCCGCGAACGGTCGAAAGTTCCTCTGTATGTGCCTCATAAAAGGTGCTGTCGAACAGTTCTTTTCCATAGACGGGAACGTCCGGAGCATAGACTTCGCATTCATTTCGAATCCGGTCGATATTGGAAAGGACGTCGGGCAGGGAAGTACCGAAGCAGACGAGGACGATCATGTCCGGAAAGCGCGCTTTCAACGCTTCATAGGTCTCCACTTTGAATCCGCGGAAAGAACGGTCACGTACGAAAGTACTGCTCGCGAAAACACCGGATACAGGGATGTTTCTTTGGATCAGCTGATCGAGGATCTTGTCGGCACCATTGCCCGTTCCATAAAGAACGACCGGTTTTCGGGCGGTCGTCAGGTATTGCCATATGTCGGTCTTTCTCGCGGTATCGATCATGTGCTTCCGTCAGAGATGTACTGCTTGTACTCGTTACAGATGATGCTCCAGTCAAGTTCGAAGCGGGCCATATGCTTCTGGAATGCGGATCTTGCCGCGGCCGGATCTTTTTTCTTGATGGCGTTAAGGATCGCTCTGTGGTCGGAAACGATCTTAAGGTCCTTAACGGAGTGCAGGCTCAAACTTCTAACACGGTCGAAGTGCATGCTCATCAGGCTGACCATGTAGTAGCACTGCATCTTGTTGCAGATGCTGTAGATCAGCTTATGGAACTCATTGTCGAGAGCCAGCAGTTTGTCGGCATCCTTGGAAAGATAGAATTCCTGAAGCTCCAGATTGTCTTCCAGTTCTCGAAGGTCTTCTTCCTTAGCGAGCTCGCAGGCATCTTCGACCAGCGCCGTCTCGACGGTGATACGAAGGAATCTTGCTTCGCGGATGAGATCGGAGTCGATCATGGAAACGCGGCAGCCCTTCTGCGGAAGAATGTCCACGATCTTGGACTTGGAAAGTTCGAGGAATGCCTCGTGTACAGGTGTACGGGAGAGACCGAGCATAGTCGCGATCTCCTGCTCACCGATCATGCTGCCGGGTTCGATATCCAGGCTGATAATGTTTGCGCTGATTACACGGAAAGCGTATTCGCGGTTGGTCTCACTGGCATTCTTAGGTGGAACGATCATACGGAAGAGCTCCTTCACAAATTAATACATTAGTAAATATACAATATTTTTGACTAGCATACAAGTTGTGAAGAGATCAATCGAGATACTTTTTCAGCGTGTTTCTGACGGCTCCCGGTCCCTCGATCATCTCGGAAAGATAGCTTTCGATCTTCGTAGAAAGACCGCACGCGACGAGATCCGATCCGAATACGGATGCATTGCTCAAAAGGCCGTCCGCATTCCCCTTCACGCTCGACGGATCACCGAAACGGATCTCCTTCAACTGCTCCTGAAGAGAGGAAAGAAGCGGGTCGGAACTGAGCTGCATCGGCTCGCCTTTATCATCGATACCGAGAAGGTAGCGGAGCCATCCGGCAAGCGCCAGCGGAATGTATGTAAGAGACCCTACCTGAAGGGACGGATCGGCGATGTAGGATTTGATCGTCTCGCCGAAACGGATCGGTACTTTCAGACTCGTATCGGTCGCGATGCGCTGCGGCGCGTCCGGAATAAACGGATTCGGCAGACGTTCTTCAATGACCTCCGCGAGGAACTTTTCGGGATTTAAGATCTTCGGATCCGTAACGACCGGAAGTCCTTCGTCATAGCCGATCTTTCTGATCAGCGAAACGAGCTCGGTATCCTTCATCTCATCGGAAATCCTGGTGTATCCGAGAAGGCATCCGTACACGGCCAGCGCCGTGTGAAGCGGGTTCAGGCAAGTCGTGACCTTCATTCTCTCCGCCTTGTTGACGGTGTCTCGGTCGGTCATGTACACCCCTGCCTTTTCAAGCGCGGGTCTTCCGTTCGGGAAGGTGTCCTCCATGACCAGATACTGCGGTACTTCCGCGTTAACAAAAGGCGCGATGAAGGTTCCTTTTGCCGTGGTAAAAGGACTCATCCCGGTAATTCCCATGTCATTGATCATCTTTTCCACGGAGGCGTCCGGACGCGGAGTGATCTTGTCGATCATGCTCCACGGAAAAGCGACTTTCGCACTGTCGTTGAGGTAGTCGATAAACTCCGAAGAAACGAAACCTTTGGCTTCCCACGCCGTCGCGATCTCAAGCACACTGTCCTTGAGTTTTTTGCCGTTCTGGCTGCAGTTGTCCATCGACGCCAATGCCAACGGAAAAGCACCGTTCCGGAATCTTTTCCATAAAAGCGCGCACACGATGCTCATCGCGTGTCTTGCGGAAGACGGTCCCTCGTCCATGTCTTTTTGTACGACGGGAAGGAGCTTTCCGCTCATGTCATAAAGCGCGTAGCCTTTTTCGGTGATCGTGAAACTGATCATCTGAAGAGAAGAGGAAGACGCGATCTCAGAAAGGCGAGCCATCTCGGAAGCGTCGGAAGGATCGGCTTTTCTGGACTCCGCGATACTGCCGATGATCTCGTAGCCGGTGCTGCCGTCAGGACGAAGATCGACCATCAGGGTCAGGTCGTCAAACGGACGGTAGATGCGGTCGATGATCTCATAGTCAAAAGTATCCGCCGCGATAATGCCCGTGTCCGAAAGCCCCTGGTTCAGAAGATCCTGGGAAAGACGCGCGACAAATCCGCGGAAGATATTACCTGCTCCGAAGTGAAGCCATGTCGGCTCGGAAACGGTTTTAGAAGAGACCTTTTCGAGATCGAACTTTGGAAGAGTCACACCGATCCCGGCCCAGTCTTCCGTTCTTTTGAGACTTTGCCTGTTCATGGAAATAGAAAGCATGATAAGCGCCTCCTGTGATATAGAAATTCAAAAGAGTGAATTACTTTTCTCCTCTTTTTACGGCTTCCCAAAGACCCAGGATGTACTGCGATCCGAGCGCGCGGTCGTAAAGACCATAACCCGGTCTGGATCCTTCGTCCCAGATGCGTCGTCCGTGATCCGGACGGATATATCCGTCAAATCCGTTCTTCTGAAGCGCGGAAACGATGCCGTACATATCGAGATCGCCCTCGGAAGAAAGGTGCGCGCTCTCGTGGAAGTCCTTTTCGGACGTATGCTTTACGTTACGAAGATGCACGAAAGGCACTCGTCCCATGGCGGCAAATTCTTCGGCCATCGCGGGGACGTCATTTTCCGGGTTGGCGCCCAGGCTTCCCGTGCAGAGCGTAAGTCCGTTTCTCTTGCTGTTGTTTAAAGCCAGATACTTTCGGATCGATTCGGCAGAGCATACGACCTTCGGAAGTCCGAAAAGCGGCCACGGCGGGTCGTCCGGATGTACACCGAAATCAAGGTCGTATTCCTCGGCATAAGGCATGACCGCGTCGAGGAAGTAAGTAATGTTCTTAAAGTATTCCTCCGCGGAAACATTCTGATAGAACTCGATATCCTTCGCCATTGCCGGGAATCTTTCCGGTTCCCAACCCGGAAGGGTCATATCGTTAGATCCGTCCATCATGGCGGAGATGATGCGGTCGAGTGTCAGGGAACTTGCGTACGAATGCTCGTATGCCATGGCAAAAGAACCGTCAGAAAGCGGGTATTCGAGTCGGCTTCTAAACCAGTCCATGACCGGCATGAAGTTATAGCAGATGCATTTGACACCGGCCTCATGCAGGTTCTTCATGGTGGTGATATAGTTCTGGATATATTCGTCACGGGTAGAGAGGCCCTTTTTGATATCTTCGTGGATATTTACGCTTTCGATGACTTCCATCTCGAGACCTGCTTCGTGAACCTGATCGCGAAGTGCCATGATCGTTTCCAGCGGCCAAACCTCGCCTGCCGGAATATCAGAGAACATCGTAGCTACACCGGAAACACCCGGGATCTGTCGAATTTGAGCCAGTGTCACCGTATCATCGCCGTGCGGCCACCAACGAAAGACCATCTTCATAGTGAAAGCCTCTTTTCTTCTCAATTACTCACATTCTGCAACTAGCATACTAGCGAACTAGAATAATGTCAAGGATGAAAAATGCCTTCCAGGAAGATTCGATCACATTTTATCTGTATCGTTTCCTCTTCTGATTCCGAGAGACTGTTTACGGAAAAGACTCATGACCCACGGGATCGCCGCGATCCAGCCGAATTTTTTCGCGATGGAGATCAGGCATGCGAGAAAGAGCTCGGTAGCCGAGTGTGTACCCTCATAAACGACCTTGTAGTTACTCGCGAAATGGCAGATGACTATGGCGAACACGGCACCGACGAGAAAAAGAGTGGAGCGGACCAGCACGTTCTTAGGAACGACATGAGTCGCGTCGTCTTTTTTCAGTTCGCGATTGACGCCTTTGAAGCCCAGGAAAACAAGAACAACCGCGGCAATCAAGCCGAGCACAAAGCCCGCGAGGCAGATTGCAGAAGTTGTAGTGTCCATTTTTACGCCTTCTTCGGCGGCAGCGACGGTGGTTTCAGCCACGAGTTTAAACAGCATTTTGTACCTCATACATAACATTCCAAAGATACTTTATTCCAGAGGACTTTCATCGTCAACCCGACAAACTTCAGCATCTTCCTCGTCTTCTTCGAGGTCCTCGTCAGCTTCATCATCAAGGTCTTCATCGGTATCATCATCGATGTTATCTTCCTCAAATTCTTCCTCGTCAAAATCCTCTTCTTCCTCTTCGTCTTCCTCT
>JAFZWA010000046.1 GCA_017617525.1 Clostridiales bacterium | reverse complement strand
TTTCCTTCGTTATAAGATCGTTCAGAAGAAACTCGACGGCATCAGCGGAGTCGTCAATGAAAGGCTTTCCGGCATCCGTGTCGTCCGTGCTTTTTCCCGTGAAAAGCACCATCAGGATCTGACCGATGAGGCCAGTGAAGCGTACGCGGAAGAGACTATTTCGGTCGCGCGTTATTCGGCGCTCCTTCGTCCGATCACGATCCTCATCATGAACGCGGCGGTCGTATTTGTTTTGTGGGTCGGCGGTTACCGTATCCAGAGCAATATCATTACGACCGGTATGCTCCTTACTTTTATCAATTACATCTTCAGCATCTTCGATGAACTCAATAAGCTCGGCAATCTCGTCGTCATCTTCTCGCGTTCGTTCGTCTCCGCGGAAAGGATCGAGGGCGTTCTCGAGATGGTTCCCGAAAAGCGCGAGCCGGAGACGGGCGATGAGGCTGAGGATCACGATGACAAGGCCATCGTGAAGATGAAGAATGTTTCGTTCTCCTACCTTTCCGGTAAAGAGGATTCGGATGAATACTACGCAATAAAGGACGTTTCCTTTGAACTTCGAAAAGGGGAGAAGCTCGGTATCATCGGCACGACCGGTTCCGGTAAGTCGACGATCATCGCGCTGCTCCTGCGTCTTTATGAGATCGACAAGGGCCACATCTACGTGGGCGGAAAGTCGATCGCTGCGCTCCCGGACAGCGAGCTTCGTGAAAAGATGGCACCGGTGTTCCAGACCACGGTGCTTTTCGAGGGGACGATCAGAGACAACCTGAATATCGGTCGAAAGGAACCGCTCTCTGAAGAGGAGATCAAGGCCCGATGCGAAGTCGCGCAGGCCTGGGATTTCATCTGCGAAAAGGGCGGACTTGATGCTCGTGTCGAGCCGAAGGGAAAGAACTTCTCCGGAGGCCAGAGACAGCGTCTTTCGATCGCGAGAGCCCTCTGCACGGACAGCGAGATCCTGCTGTTCGACGACGCGACGGCAGCCCTCGACAAAGACACATCCGCGAAATTCTCGGCAGCTCTTGCCGAGCATGTTAAGACGCATCACAGAACGGTCGTCGAGATCTCTTCAAAGATCAACGAGATCGCCGATTCAGACTGGATCATCGTGCTCGATAACGGCGCGGTGGTCGGTCAGGGCAAGCACGACGCGCTGCTTTCCGAGTGCGAGGCGTATTCCCGCATCGCGGCATCCCAGGAGATGGGAGGTGTGGAATAATGGCTAAGGATTCGATGTTAAGCGGCATGGGTAACCTTTCTCCGGACGCGGCGAAGATGTCTGACGCCAAGAGCCGTGTCTCCATGAAGGATCTCGCAGCACTTCTGCGCTTCACGGGTACGTCGAAATTCTCGATCGTGCTTTTGATCCTCGCGGCGATCCTAAGCGGCGGCCTTCAGGTCGTGGCGCCCGCGTTCCTCGGAGCGACGATCGACAACATGGGCGAGGCCGGAAACGTCGATCTTAAGTATCTCGGCATCAGAGCCTCGATCCTTCTGGGCATGTATCTCGTCGCCGCGGTATTTACCTGGGTCGTCAGTTATTTTGCCAATGTCGTCGCGGCCAAGACCGCTCTTGAAGTTCGAAAAGCACTTTCGAAGAAACTGACGAGACTCCCGGTCTCTTTCTACGACACCCACCCGCAGGGCGATACGGCGACGCATTTCATCAACGACGCCGACGCGATCTCCGAAGGTATGCTGCAGGGTCTTCTGAACTTCTTTACCGTTATGGTCACGATCCTCGGCACCGTCGGATTCATGGTATTCATCAGCTGGAAGATGACGCTCATCATCCTGCCGATGGCATTCCTCATGATCTGGTCGGCGACCACGATCGCGAAGACTACGACGAAGTATTTTAAGTCGCAGCAGAACCTCGTCGGATCGATCTCCGGAGATGTGGAGGAGAACCTCTACGGCAGAAAAGAGATCAAGGCTTTCGGCTGTGAGGACAAGTTCCTCGACTCGTTCCGTGAGAAGAACGAGCAGCTGAATAAGTCCTCCGTTACGGCGCAGTTCGCGTCCTCACTTCCGAATCCGGTGACTCGTTTTGTCGACAGCACGACCTATATCCTGATCGGCGCGCTCGGCGTTTGGTTCGGCGGCCTGACGGCCGGTAACATCACGACATTCATCCTTTACTGGAAGAACTTCAGTAAGCCGATCAACGACCTGACGAACATCACGACGCAGGTCATGGCAGCGTTCGCGTCGCTTTCGCGTGTCTTTAAGATCCTCGATCTTCCGGAGGAGAGCGAAGATCCGGCAGCCGAGGAAACCACCGCTTCTTCTGAAAAAGCGACAAGCGAACTGAACGAAAAGCAATCAGGTGAGGGAGAAGTGCTTTTCGAGCATGTAACTTTCGGTTATACTTCGGACAAGAAGATCTTCGATGACTTTTCTCTGCGCGTGGAACCGGGCCAGAAGGTGGCGATCATCGGCCCTACCGGCTGCGGCAAGACGACACTGATGAACCTGCTGATGCGCTTTTATGAAGCGGACGGCGGACGGATCCTCATCGACGGCAAGGACATAAGGGAGATCCCGAGATCCGAGCTTCGAAGAAGGTTCGGCATGGTGCTTCAGGAGACATGGCTTCTGGAAAGATCGATCCGCGAAAACATCGCGTACGGAAGGCCGGATGCCACGGATGAGGAAGTCATCGCGGCGGCCAAGGCGGCGAGAGCACACGGATTTATCAAGCGTCTGCCGGACGGATACGATACGATCCCCGGAAAAGAGATCTCGCTTTCCGAAGGTCAGAAGCAGCTTCTTTGTATCGCGAGAGTGCTGCTGATGGATCCGGATCTTCTGATATTGGACGAGGCCACGAGTGCGGTCGATACCCTTACCGAGAAGCGAATCGTGGAGGCCTTCGACAACATGACGCGCGGGCGTACGGGATTTATCATCGCCCATCGTCTGTCGACCATCGCGGGAGCCGACCAGGTCATCTCGCTGGGGGCGGCAAAAACAAAATAAAGAACCCAATGGCGGGCCGTTTTCACGGCCCGCTTTTTGTTTGGAAGGAGGGGTGTGCATTTGCGTAAAGAACCAACCTCGAAACGTTACGCGCAAGCGCTTTTCGAGTATTATAAAATCAGTGAATTTTTAGTGGAAATTTCCTTGTGTTGACATAGTATTTCCTATATACTGATATACGGAAAAAGTTGGGTTTCTCACGCCCCTTTTTCCCCTGAAAAAGTTTTCAAAAAATAACATATAAGGAGAGGCTCATCGTATGAAAGTGAACATTACTGAGACCGTACTGCGTGACGCGAACCAGTCGCTGATCGCAACCAGAATGCCGTTTTCGGATTTCGAAGACATTCTGGAAAAACTGGACGACGCGGGTTACTACTCGCTCGAGTGCTGGGGAGGCGCGACATTTGATTCTTGCCTGCGTTACCTCAACGAAGATCCGTGGGAGAGACTGAGAAAGATCAAGGCGAAAGTTAAGAAGACTCCGCTTCAGATGCTTCTCCGTGGTCAGAACCTCCTCGGCTACAAGCACTATCCGGATGACGTTGTACGTCTCTTCATCAGAAAGTCCGCAGAAAACGGCATGGACATCTTCCGTATCTTCGACGCTCTCAACGATTTCCGTAACATCGAGATCTGCATTGACGAAGTTAAGAAGTGCGGCAAGCACGCTCAGGGCTGCATCTGCTACACAACCTCTCCTGTACATACACTCGAAAAGTACGTTGAGATGTGCAAAGAACTCGAGGGCATGGGCGTTGACTCCATCGCGATCAAGGACATGGCAGGTATCTGCTCTCCGAAGGAAGCTTACGATCTCGTAAAGGCGATCAAGGACGCGAAGATCTCCGTTCCGCTCTTCTTCCACACTCACCACACCACAGGCATGGGCCCGATGACTCTCATGAAGGCGATCGAGGCCGGTGTTGACGGTATTGACTGTGCTATCTCCTCTTTCGCAGGCGGTACATCCCAGCCTTGCACAGAGACAATGGCATACACGATGGGTCAGTTCGGTTATGAGTCCGGTCTGGACACAGACAAGCTCAAGGAGATCGCTGATTTCTTCGTTCCTGTAAGAAAGAAGTTCCTCGACAACGGCACACTCAATCCGACAGTTATGGGTATCAAGGCTGACATCCTCAAGTATCAGGTTCCGGGCGGAATGCTCTCCAACATGATCGCTAACCTCAAGGATATGAACGCTCTTGATAAGTTCGACGAAGCTCTCGCAGAGATCCCGGCAGTTCGTAAGGACATGGGTTATCCGCCGCTCGTTACACCTCTTTCCCAGATGGTTGGTAACCAGGCAGTACAGAACGTTCTCCTCGGCGAGCGTTACAAGAACATCTCCAAGGAGATCAAGGCGTATCTCCGTGGTGAATACGGTAGAGCACCGGGCGAAGTCAGCCAGGAACTCATCGACAGATGCTGGAAGCCGGAAGAGATCGTTAAGGGCAGATTCGCTGATACCCTCGAGCCGGCATTCGAGAAGACAAAGGCAGAACTCGGCAAGCGCGCTCGTTCTGACGAGGATGTCCTCTCCTACATCGCTTTCCCGCAGGTAGCTGAGAAGTACTTCGACTTCCGTGAGGAAAAAGAAAGCAATACCGTGAACTACACGATCGAGAAGAAGGAGGATTGATCTTCATGAATCCCGCATTAGTAATTCTTTCCGTAGAAGACGGATTGAGACAGTATGGTGTTGGAGAAGCACTCGGCGTTGCTCTCTTTACATGGGCGATCGTATTTGCGGTCCTCTTCATTATCTTTGTCTGCATCCGTGTCTTCGGTGCAGTCGTCGGTTCTTTTTCCAAGAAAAAGGACACTGCCCCTGCAGCCCCGACTGCAGCTCCGGCAGCTGCAGCAGAGGATTCCGGCGAGGAGTTCTCTTCCGGTTCCTTGAAACTCAAGGGCTGTGATGAGAAGACGGCAGCCATGATCATGGCGATCGTCAGCGACAACACCGGTATCCCGCTCAATGAACTGATATTCAAGTCCATTTCGCTGGTGGAAGAAAAGTAAAGGAGAGACGCCAAAATGATTTATAACGTAACGATCAACGATAAAGTATATGAAGTAGAAGTTGAGAAGGGTAAAGCAAACCTTCTTAAGACAACTGCTGTAGTCGCAGTTCCGGCTGCGGCACCGGCGGCTCCTGCTGCAGCTCCTGCAGCTGCACCGGCTCCGGCAGCAGCACCGGCTGGTCCGGTTTCCGGTACTCCGGTCAACGCACCGCTTCCGGGTACGATCCTCAAGGTCAACGTAACAGCCGGTCAGGCGGTTAAGGAAGGCGACCTCGTAGTTGTTCTCGAAGCTATGAAGATGGAAAACGAGATCTATGCTCCGTGCGCAGGTACGGTCGGACAGATCCTCACATCTAAGGGCGCGACGGTTGCCACCGGCGACGTACTCTTGACTATTTCTTAAGTTAGGAGGTCGCAAATCGTGTTTATTGATGCATTAAAGAATATATGGGAGTCGAGCGGCATCTACTCCATCACCTGGCAGCAGGGCGTCATGCTCGTGGTTGCCGGTGTGCTGATCTACATGGCGATCGGCAGAAAATGCGAACCGCTCCTTCTTCTCCCGATTGCTTTTGGTATGTTACTCAGTAACCTTCCGATCGCAGGTCTCTATCACGCAGAGATCTTCGCGGGCGGACATGTTCACTGGGACCTTCTGTCAGGTCATGAGAACGATCTGAATATCTCAGCGGGTCTTCTCGACTATATCTACCTGGGTGTTAAGCTCGGTATCTTCCCGTGCTTGATCTTCATGGCAGTTGGTGCGATGACAGACTTCGGACCGCTGATCTCCAGACCTTCGTCCCTGTTCATGGGCGCAGGTGCTCAATTCGGTATTTCCTTTGCTTTTGTAATGGCTTCCGTTCTGGGCTTCACAGCTGCAGAGGCTTCTTCCATCGCCATCATCGGTGGTGCTGACGGCCCGACAGCTATTTACCTGACATCTAAATTGGCTCCGCATCTTCTCTCGGCGATCGCCATCGCGGCTTATTCCTACATGGCATTGATCCCGATCATCCAGCCGCCGATCATGAAGGCGATGACATCCAAGAAGACCAGAAAGATCAAGATGAAGCAGGCTCGTCCGGTTTCCAAGGTCGAGAAGGTCTGCTTCCCGGTCATCGTAACTGTTGTCTGCACACTGATCCTTCCATCCGTAGGACCTCTTCTCGGTATGCTGATGCTGGGTAACCTCTTCAAGGAGTCCGGTGTTACAGAGCGTCTTTCCGATACAGCTCAGAACGCTCTTTGCAACATCGTAACGATCTTCCTCGGCGTTACCGTCGGTGCAACAGCTATGGGTGAGAACTTCCTGCAGATCGACACACTGAAGATCATTCTTCTCGGTCTGATCGCGTTCGCGTTCTCCACATTCGGTGGTCTTCTCATCGGTAACCTCATGTGCTTCCTGACAAAGGGCAAGATCAACCCGCTTATCGGTTCCGCAGGTGTATCCGCTGTTCCGATGGCTGCTCGTGTATCTAACCTCGAAGGTCAGAAAGCAGATCCTTCTAACTTCCTTCTCATGCACGCCATGGGTCCGAACGTTGCAGGCGTTATCGGTTCTGCTGTAGCGGCAGGTACTCTGCTCGCTCTCTTCGGCTGATAGAAAAACCGCTTAAACAAAGATTTATAAGGGGCTGGCTCGTGGTACTGAGGCGGCCCCTTTCCTATTTGCCTACGAAGGTTCTTTCCCTTTGGGAATAATTTCCCGACGAATTTTGAGGATTTGATATTTTGTGACAGGAAAGTCATGACACTTATTTATCCGTCTGCTACTCTGAACGTGAAGAACAGTTCTTTTCACGGGGAAATAGTGAATAAATGGTTATGTGTCCGGCCCGTTCGGGGATAACGCGGGCCCTTATTGGGAAGGAGTGTAATGGTATGGCAAACATGCACTACTTGGTTGGCAAAAGAAGAGCGATTGCATCCGCTCTGGTCGTGTCTTTATTATTTTCACTTACAGCATGCAAAAAGAATACAAAGAAAAACGAATTTGAATCCGGAAGAGAGATCCTGGAGACTGATCCGTATTTTGACTCGAAGCTCAATGAGTTTAAGATCCCTTTGGACCCGGATAAAAAGGTCATGTTTAAAGTCGTAGAGGATTATGAGTATGTCGGCGGCTTTGCCGTCGCTACCTATAATGTCGAATACGAAATGCCGGAAGAAATGAAGCATCGCGAGCTCACCGAACAGGAGTGGGCGGAGTATCGCGTCAGAGTCACGGCGCTTTTCGACAGTGAAGGAAATCTGATCTCCAAGATCGACGAAGACGCGTATCACGAAGAGCCCGAGGAACTTACGGATGAAGATTACATGTCCATAACGAGCGAGGAAGATACGCTCAAGTACAGATCGAATTATCGACTCTGTGCCATGGATACGGACGGAAACGGAAACATCTATCTGATGCTTCGCTACTATGACGGTTACAATATGATGGACGGATTCGAGATCAGAGTGCTCGACGAAAAAGGCGAAGTCCAGCGAGTGATCGATCTTTCCGATCCGCCGACGGATCTATATGACGGCGGAACCGAGGAGATCTTCGATCCCAACGTCGGAGAGGCAGAGATCAATCAAATCCGCACGAAGATGACGATGCAGCTTCTGGATGACGGGAATATCTGCATCGGCGGATCCGAGCACATCGCCGTATATGATGGCATCAACGGCGGAAAGCTCTGCGAATTCGACGACGCGTCGCATACCTTCGTCGGCGGACTTTTCATGAATAAAGGGAAGTACTGTGTCGTTACTAAGTCCGTGAGTTATTCGAACCCTGATGATGTGACGCTGCAGGTAAAAGAAGTCGATCTGAAAACAGGAAAACTCAGCGCGGGAACGGACGCAAACGCACTTTTGGCTTATGACCAGATCATCACGAACAGGTCCGGTATCTTTGTCGATACATTCAACGGATGTCTGAAATATGATCCGGATACGGGAAGCTTCGAAGAGATCTTCAGCTGGAACTACACGGACATGGATCGTTCCATCCTGGCGATGTCGAAGACGACACCGGTCAGTGACAACGAACTCTGCGTCATTGCCTGTGACATGTACGATAACTTAAAAGGCCCGTATCTGATCCATCTGACACGAGCTGAAAAGAACCCGCATGCCGGAAAAAAGATCATCGTGGTCGGCGGAAAGCACCTTTCCGAATCGGGGATCTTACCTGTGGTCAATAAATTCAATTCCGATCCGGAAAAGAATGTCCGCGTGGCTCTCCTTGACTATGTCGAAGGATCGGATGATGAGGACGGCGCTCTCGAGCAGAGGATCTATCTGGATCTCATCTCCGGATCCGGACCGGATGTCATCGTCAATATGGGCGACTATGAGGCACTTCGAAACGGAGCCGTCATGGAGGATCTGAATCAGTACATCGACGGAGAAAACGGCATCAAGCGCGATGAGTATTTCGACAATATCCTGCGCGCGTTTGAAAAGGACGGAAAGCTTTACCACCTTCCGGTCGAGTTCTATCTGAAGGGACTTTATGTGAATTCCGATCTTCTCCCGTACACCGACGGCTGGACATACGATGAATTCATCGAGTCGGCAAGGAGCCTCGCCGGGCAGGATAAGGCCGTTTCGAAATCCATGCTCCAAAACGATCTTCTGTATTACTTCCTGAGTACTTCGATCTCGAGATTTGTCGACTATGAGAAACACACGGTCGATTTCGAAAACGATGATATGAGGAAGATCCTGGAAGCGACTAAAGAATTTGCCGTAGAAAAGATCCCTTCCGAAGAAAAATACAAAGTGGATAGTTACACTATCGGCAATGAAGGGGAAGAGGGTTTTGTTACAGGAACATACGCTACCGATCTTTCACGTGAGAGATTCAAAAACGGGATCACCGGATCATGGGAAACCTTATTGTACAACGTGACCATGATCGGACAGTTAAGAGAAATGCTCATCGGCCATGGTGACTTCCTCGGATTCCCTTCCTACGAGAAAAAATCGATGGCGGTCGGATCAGATCTGTCCATGGGCATTTCCTCCTTGAGTAAATACAAGGATCTGGCCTGGGAATTCATCAAGGCATATATCGAGATGGATGGTGACGATGCCGCGGGAAGAGGAGGTCTGCCTCTTAAGAGAAGTGCTTTTGCCGAGGAATGCCGTTACGATATGGAAACGGCGAATAAGGCTCACACCGAGTATTTTGAGCAGAATCCGTATATGGTCGGAAAGGTCACATTCTATCCGGAGGTCAAGCAGGAGGATATCGATACGCTCACCTCTCTGGTCGAAAAGGCAGATACGATCATCTCGGACGATGAAGCCGTTTTCAATATCATTGCCGAGGAAGCCGCGGGCTACTTCGCGGGAGACAGAACGATCGACGATGTCCTGAAGAATATCCAGAACCGAACGAAGATCATCGTACAGGAGTACTGACGCGAATAAATCAAAGAGTAATGGAGATCGTAAGTTTCTTCTCCGGATCAGAGGCCGCAGCAATGCGGCCTTTGTGTTTCTCCACGATCGCCTTGGCCATGGAAAGACCGATGCCGTAGCCGCCGGTCTCGGAGTTTCTCGATTCGTCCGTTCTGTAGAATCGGTCGAAGAGATGTTTAACGGATTCTTCCGAGATCACATCCTCAGTGTCGTTCGTGATATCGAGGTGCACGTGGCGCTTGCCCTTAGTGAGCTTAACGTCGATATTTCCGCCTTTCGGGCAGTACTTTACGGCATTGTCGAGAACGATCGTAAGGAGTGATTCGATCGAGCGGCGGTCGGCCGAAATGTGGACGTCCTTTTCGATGTCCGGGGAAAGTGCTTTTTCCGAGGAAGTGGCAACCGCGCGGAAAGAACTAACCTGCTCTTCCGTAAGCTTCGAAAGATCGAGATCCTTCATCTCGAGGTCATCCTTTCTTTCTTCCATTTTGGAAAGGAGGATGAGGTCATTCGTCAGGTCGGTAAGACGGCGCGTCTGATTCTTGATGTCAGAAAGCCACTCGCTTCCTTCCGGAAGATCCATCTCGAGGACCTCGGCATCCGCGGAGATGATCGCCAGCGGGGTCTTGATCTCGTGGCCGGCGTCGGAGATGAAGCGCTTCTGCTTTTCGTAACTTTCGGCGACAGGACGTACGATGCGTCCGGAGGCGACAAATACCAGGATTCCTACGCCGAGAAGGCAGAGAAGGGAAACGAAGATGCTGATGTTTCGGAAGTTTCGGAAGTTCGCGAGGCTGACGCCGCAGTCACGGAAGATGACCATGGTATTGCCGAATTCATCCTTCTCGCCGACCATATAGCGGTAGTCACCGATAAAGCCGGAGGAGCGGCTCTTGTGCAGTGCTTTTTGCGCATATTCGACGGCCTTTGTTTCGGAAACGGCGGAGATGCGGTTTGTGTCGGCGATAACGACGTTCTCGTTCTCGTCAAAGATGACGGTGAAATATCTGGTCTCGTAAGCAAGCTCCGGTGAGTTCATGCGGTTCTCATCAAAACGCATGAAGGATCGACCGCCTCTTGGCGGATCTTCTTCGTCTACGATAATGGTCGTTTCGAAATCGGGGAGCTCGGGCAGGGGTTCGCCGGTCCTCGGATCGACCATGCCCATCGGATCACGGTTTTGGCTGAACGCGGCAAAAGCACCGCCGTTGTTCATGAGGAGCTCGAGGATATCGTCACTCTCGCAAACGACCTGACGGTAGTTGCTGATGTTGATGCCGCCGATCAGGATGATCATGACGAGAAGGACGGCCATCATAGAGATCAATATGAGTCTTATGCGAAGCTTTCTAATCATGAGTCGATCTCCAGAGAATAGCCGGCATTACGCGTGGCCTTGATCTTTATGTTCGCGCCGATCGATGTGAGCTTCTTTCGAAGATACGAAAGGTTCGTCCATACGACGTTGATGTCCGCGTCGGAGTCCAGTCCCCAGACCTTTTCCATGAAGCGGTCGGTGGAGATGAGAACTCCGGGATTCGCCATGAGGTATTCCATCATCTGGAATTCTTTTGCGGCGAGCTTGACGGAGCCGTCTTTCGACTTCAGTTCGAATGTGCCGCGGTTTAAGGTGACGTTGCCGTAGCGCAGAAGATTATCGGCGACAGGCGTTACGGATCTGGTGATGGCACGAAGACGAGCCAGGAGTTCCCGGCTCTCAAATGGCTTGGTCAGATAATCGTTCGCGCCGAGGTCCAGTCCCTCGACTTTGTCATCGATCTGGGATTTTGCCGTAAGCATCATCACGGGGATCGTGATCCCTTTTTCGCGGATCTTTTTGAGAACGGTGAAGCCGTCCATCTTCGGCATCATGACATCCAGGATCGCACAGTCATATGAACCTTCTAAAAGGTAATCCAGAGCGTCCTGCCCGTCAAAGACCGCGTCAACGGCATAGTTGTTCTTCGTCAGGATCGCGCAAAGGGCGCGTGACATGGATTTTTCATCTTCTGCCAAAAGAATACGCATGATGTACGGCCTCCTTTCTCAAAAATCAGAATTTGTTCTTTTCACTATTATACACCGACTCGCTGTCATCTGTTTTTCCGTTGGATCCGCGGTCGGGACGGTTACCGTTTCCGGGCATATTACCGGGCATGTTGTTGGGATCAAAATCCGCGGGCATATTGTTCGGATCAAAATCCGCGGGCATATTGTTCGGATCGAAATCGGCAGGCATGTTATTCGGGTCGAAATCAGCCGGCATATTGTCGGGGTCGAAGTTGCCGCCCGGGAAGTTGGCATTGCCGTTCTGACCGCCGTTAGGGCTGCCCTGCATTCCGCCCGGGCCGCCCATAAACTGGTTCGGAATGGTGTCTGTCTCAACACCGTTGATGATCAGTGTACCGCCGTTCTTTACCGCGGTTCCGTCATAGTCGACGGTCGACTGGCCGGTGATATCGATCGTTCCGCCGTTGATGTAGATGTCGCCGTTACTATCGATTCCGTCGGTGTCGCCTGCGCCCATCGTGATCTTGATGTTGCCGCCGTTAACGATCAGAGTCGCCAGGTAGTCTTCGACTTTCTGCGCAGCGTTGATACCGTCATCACTCGCGTTGATATTGAAGGTGCCGTCGTTGATCGTGATGTATGTTCCTTCGAGTCCTTCTGCCGCATTGATCTCAAATGTGCCGTTATCGATCTGCAGGATCCCATCGGTGTGGATCGCATCATCACCGGCCGTGATATTGAATGTGCCGCTTGTGATCGCGAGGGAATCGTTGGTGTTGATGGCATCCGTCTCGGTCGTGATGTTGTATGTGCCGCCTGTGATGACCATGTCGTCTTTACATACGATCGCGTGTCCGACTGTCGCGTCGATTGAAAGAGAACCGCTGCCGTTGATCGTCAGATCGTCCTTGGCGTAGATCACGGAGTCGATGTCATTCTCGTCGATCGCTTCGTACTTGCCGCCATTACCGAGAGTGTTTTCGCCTTCGAGAGTGATGTAGACTTCGTCTGCGGATTTCACGTAGATCGCTGCGGAAGAAGCACTGTTGATCGTGGCGTCACGAAGGATCAGGTGTACATCGTCATTTTCCGGATCGACCTCGATGATGATCATGCCGTCATCGGTCTTTCCCGTTACGATATAGGTGCCTGCCTCGGTGATCTTTACCTGGCCCGTCGTGTCAGCAAGATCGATGAGCGTGCTGTCAGCGGTATCGTAAGTCGTCTCGTTATCTTTTTCGGTGATCTTCAGTGCCATATTGCTGACGGTCGCGTTGCCGGTTCCGGAGGCAGCGTTTCCGGAGTTTGTTTTTGTGTTGTTATTGGTGACCTGATTTGATGCCGTAGTGGATGTTTTATTTCGGCTGCTGAAGTAAGCGACAGCTCCGATAGACGCGGCCAGTACCGCGCAGACGGCGATCGTCAGGATGATCTTTTTTGTAAGTGCCTTATTCTTCATAGTCTTTCTCCTTTTTCAGTTTCAGTAGTTTCCTTTTCTTTTTCACCATATCTTAGAGTTCAGGTGTTTCCTTTGGCATGACTGTGGTTGAGAGGATCGCCAGATTTCCGTTCTTGCAGCGGATGGCGTCGATCAGTGCTTTTTCCGAGGAAGCGTCGCGAAGATGGATCTCATAGGTCAGCTTGAAGATGGAGCCCATCTCGGCAGTTTTAGAGGAGATGAGGCGGTGAGAAGTCGTGTATTGCTTGAAATCTTCTTCGAAAACTTCTGCGTAGTTCAGATCTTCCGGGATGACCACGCGAAGGCTTCTTTTGAGTTCGGAATTTTCTGTTCCCAGGCCGATCTCGGAGAAGAGGAACATCGCGATCCCGATGATCAGAAGGAAGAGTGCGGCATAGATGATGAAGCCCATTCCTGTGAGAAGACCGACGGTCATGGCGATGAAGATCGCGGCGATCTCGCTGGCCGAACCCTGTGCGGAACGAAAACGCACGAGACTGAATGTTCCTGCTACCGCGACGCCTGCGCCGATGTTGCCGTTGACGGCCATGATGACCACGCAGACAACGGCGGGAAGGATGGCGAGAGTTCCGATAAAGGAACTGCTGGAACGCCTTTTCAGCTTGAAGATCAGGGCCAGGAAAAGGCCGAGAAGCAGGGCGCTGAATACCGGAAGTAAAAATGAGGTGATGGAGATCGTTGTATTCCCCATCAGTGTGTCGTAGATGTTCTTAAGCATAGAGAAGCGCTCCTTTCATGTTGTTGTCGATGTTGTCTTTCAAATAATTCATGTAGTATTCGCCGTACTTGGAATAGCCCCGGCGGTGAAGGCCGTTTTCTTTGAGAAGCTCGACCAGCCAGAAGGGCATGGCGCCGGAGAATTTGATCTCCATCAGAACTTTGTCTCTAGGGAGGATCCGCTCGCCGTAGATCGCGCTGTTGAAACTGATATCGCGGTCTCTTCCGAGAACGTCCGTGTCGAATGTGACTCGCAGCCGGGAATCGTCATCTGCCGCGTAGGCTTCTCTTTTGTAGGTGAGAAACGCCTTTGGCTTTAAGTCCTGATAATGATCCCGGAAAGCGGTGATCTCTCTCATGATCTGCTCATCCCTCGGTGTCTCGCCGAATGCCGTGAGCCAGTCCATGATCTCGAAGTATGTCGATTCGGTCCTTCTTTTAAAGACGACTCCGTTATACTTTTTCTTCAGTTCGGCAAAGATGAGATCGTCTTTATCCGCGAACCGGTAACTTCTCAGGCGGAGCTTTTCTTTATAAACGGGCTTATCGAGAGAAGCTCGGATCAGGCGGTAGTCGTCGGTGTCAAAGTAGATATTACGGATGGTCGTCGGACCATACTCGTCGATATGCATCTTTGACGAGATCTGCTCTTTGAAAGACGCTGCCTGCTCTCTCGAAAGCATGTACTTATATTCATATCTTTGAAAAACGCTTTGGTATGTCATTTTTCCGAACCTCATTTTTGTTTTGTTGAGGTCAGTTTAACAAGCAGACTTTAAGCGAACCTTAAGCCCGTGATATAATGTTGAAAAACACAAAGCAGTCCCGAAGAACAGGAGGGCGTTACCATGAAAAACGAGATCATCGGTTTTCACCGCGAGTACGAAGACAACGGTTGCTTCTGCAACTGGTATCCTGCTGAGTTTGACTATGCAGGCCGTCACTATCTCCACTCCGAGCAGTTCATGATGTACCAGAAGGTCATGATGTTCGGTCAGACCGCGCTCGGCGACGAGATCATGCGCACCGCCGATCCTGAACAGTGCAAGATCCTGGGAAGAGAATTCTTCGACGGATTTGACGCTGCCCTTTGGAAAAGGACCCGCTTTGTTGTTGTTAAGCGTGGTATCCGCGCGAAGTTTTCACAGAATCCTTCCATGATGGAGACGCTCCTCGCGACGGGCAACGCGATCCTCGCCGAGTGCTCACCTCGTGATAAAGACTGGGGTATCCTCCTTTCCACATCGGATCCGGAGGTACAGGACATCACGAAATGGAGAGGCGAGAACCTTCTCGGACAGGTACTGATGGAGGTTCGTGAAGAACTCCGTGAGGAACTTCGTGTAACTGAAAACGGCGAAGTTCTTCCCTATGAAGATGCTAAGGAAAAAGAACCGATCCCCGAGTGGGAGCTTCTGCCGGGCGAACTGATCCGCATCCCTCAGTTTAAGAATACGGTCCTTGCTTATACAGATACGATCGGCTGCGTATCCGGATCGGAAGAGAGCCGTCAGGCATTCTTCTTTGACAGATCCTTTGCCGACTGGGAAGCCCTGATCAAGGGCGGAACGGCAGCCGCGCACGACCTTCCGATCGCCGGCTTCTACGAAATGAAACAGGACATTTACGACATCTCCCGCCGCCTGGATAACGCGTCCGGCGAATACGACGAGGACGAAGAAGAGTAAGATCTGTTTACCATTTCTGGATCTATGAAAGTAATAATGTCCAATGGCTTGATGCCGTTGGACATTTTTGTATTCACGAGATCGGAATCTACCAATGGAAAGTCAGAGAAGGCATTTTCGGGGCGCCATTTACCGTTTTGTTTGAACTATTTTGAAAATATCGAACAGAATGACGAATAAAGGTGCTTTTCGCGCCGAAAAGGACATTTCATTTGCAGTTTTCATTCAGACAAACATCTATATGACGAATGGTCGAGTCGCAAGAAAAAGAAATCCCGCCAACGGCGAACCGCGGCGGGATATTTAGTTGTTTTTTAATGATCGAGGTATTAGTAAGCAATACCCTGAGCCATCATAGCGTCAGCGATCTTCTGGAAGCCGGCGATGTTAGCACCCATAACGAGGTTGTCCGGATCACCGTATTCCTTAGCAGCAGCAGAAGCGTTCTTGTAGATGTTCTGCATGATGCCCTTGAGCTTAGCGTCAACTTCTTCGAATGTCCAGGACAGACGAGCGGAGTTCTGGCACATTTCAAGAGCGGAAGTAGCAACACCACCAGCGTTGGAAGCCTTACCA
>JAFZWA010000045.1 GCA_017617525.1 Clostridiales bacterium | reverse complement strand
TATCGCGGACAGCCTTTCCGCGATCAAGTACGCGAAGGTGAAGCCGATCCGAAATGAACTCGGTCTGGCAGTCGATTTTGAGATCACAGGTGATTATCCGCAGTACGGTAACGACAACCCGAAGGTCGACCGTATCGCCGCGGAGATCGTCCGCAAGTTCATGAAGCATCTTTCTAAGCACAAGTGCTACAGAAATGCTCGTCCGACACAGTCGATCCTGACGATCACATCGAATGTCGTTTACGGTAAGAAAACAGGTTCCACACCGGACGGAAGAAAGGCCGGCGAACCGTTTGCTCCGGGCGCGAACCCAATGCACGGTCGTGACAGATCCGGCGCGGTTGCTTCCATGAGATCGGTTGCCAACCTGCAGTACGATTACAGTGAGGACGGTATCTCCTACACATTCTCCATCCTGCCTTCCACACTCGGTAAAACAGAGGACGAGCAGAAGACCAACCTTTACAATCTCCTCGACGGTTATTTCAACGACGGCGGTCACCACATCAATGTCAATGTTCTGGTTCGTAAGACTCTCCTTGACGCGATGGATCACCCGGAGAAATACCCGCAGCTGACGATCCGTGTATCCGGTTATGCCGTTAACTTCACGACACTGACACACGAGCAGCAGCTTGAAGTAGTTCGTAGAACAGTTCATTCAAAATTTTGATCATAGGTACATGTTCTTTGAAAAAGTTTCTCGTGCTGGTCCTCGGGCTTCGCCCTGCGGAGGCACTTCGAAATCTTTTTCAAAGAACTATGGATCCGATGAAAACTATCGAATGAACCTTCAAAGAAACATTCACGCTGTTATCTTTGTTGCATGTCGCTTCCTCGTATGGAAATACTAAGGAGCGATTCCGCAGGAGCGAAGCGACGAGGACCAGCGACGTGTATTATCCTACGAGGAAGCTATGTCAACAACGATAAAGGGTTATGTGCATTCAATTGAAACTCTCGGTGCCGTGGATGGGCCGGGGCTTCGCTTTGTCGTTTTCATGCAGGGATGTCCTTTAAGATGTAAGTTCTGTCATAATCCGGACACGTGGAGATTCGATGGCGGGGAAGAGTATACCGTTGATGAAATGGTCAGTAAGATCCTCCGCTACAAAACGTATATCGCAAGTGGCGGAGTGACGATCTCAGGTGGTGAACCTCTTCGTCAGGCGGAGTATGTTTTAGCTCTTACAAAAGCACTTCACAAAGAAGGTTTTCATGTGGCGATCGACACGTCCGGAATCTATAACGAAGGTGCTGCTCTTGAGGCGGCGATGGAAGCGGATCTGATCCTTCTTGACATCAAATCTTTTGACAGAGAAAAAGCAGAAAAACTGACCGGTTTTACGACCGATCACGCATGGTCACTTTTGGAAGAAAGACAGAAGAAAAATAAGCCCGTCTGGATACGTCATGTCATGGTCCCGGGGATCACTCTGATCGACAAGGATACTGATGGAAATCCATTCTCCTCAGAAGAAGAGTGGAGATCTGCAAATGAAGAACTCATCGGTGGTATGCGTAGAATGAACAATTATTCATGCATCGAAAGAGTAGACCTTTTGCCGTTCCATAAAATGGGTGAATACAAGTACGAAGAACTCCATTTTCCATACGAATTAAAGGACACCGAAGAGCCATCCGAAGAAGTTATCGAATGGGCAGAAAATACCCTCAGAGAAATACGCAAATAAACGCTGGAAAATGCACACGAAAAAAGAGCAAAAAAAGAAATCTCTCCTGCGACGAATCGCAAGAGAGATTTTAGTTTCTTTTAGAAGTGCTTTTCGCGCCGTTTAAGCGTAATTCGATTCAACGTAATCGTAAACCATTTTGGAGACTTCACCGATGATCTGCTGAGCAGTCTGTGCGTTGCCGCTCTCGGTCATTACGCAGAGGACGTAATCCTCAGTGCCGAATACGATGCCGACGTCGTTGTTTGCGTAATATGTGGTGTTAAAGCCGACCTTGTGAGCAACCTGGACACCGGAAGGAACACCGCCCGGAACGCCCCAGTTGTATTCGGTGTTGCAAAGATCGTCGATCAGCGGCTGATAGAGGTCTTTGTTGCCCGTATAGTCCTTGTAAAGGTGCTCGGCGTACTTCGCGAGGTCGATCGCGGAAGTGCGGCGACGGCCGTGTGTCGCGGTTCCCGTGTAATCGGTGTACTGAACATCGCCTCTGTAATCAACTACGGAGCTGATGGTCTTCATGTAGTTGTTGTTTACGGCATCCTCACCGCCGAGACGACGGAGTACCATGTTGGTTCCGCAGTTATCACTTACCGTGATCGAGAGGTGGGAAACGTCGTAAAGCGTGTATTCCGTGCCGTCCGCGGAGTTCTGGATCGTGCCCGTGCCGCCCTCGTAGTCGCCTTCCGGGTACTTCGCCGCGTTGTAAGTGATCTTCTCGTCAAGTGTAAGTTCGCCGGCAGCGGCCTTTTCGTAAAGGTATGTGTTGTAAGCGATCTTGATGGAAGAAGCGGCTACGATCGGCTGGGATTCGTTAAATGCCATTGTCTCGCCGTTGTTCATGTTGATGTAGTATACACCGAAGCGGCCGGTCTGCTTGTTGAGGTAATCGGCGACCTGTGTCTGAAGAGCAGAAAGGTTAGCCGCGCGTGTCTCGGCGTCAACTGTCTGTGTGCGGGCGCCTTCGCTCTCGGAAGCGGAGGTGTCGTCGCCGGAAGAATCAGACGGCGGAACGATCACGTTTCCGGAATCATCTGTGAGCACCGGAGCGCTCGAGGAAGAAGTCGGAGCGACAACGTCCTTTTTGCTCTTGGAAAGGAGCTTGGAAATGAAGATGATGTCCAGGATCACGCAGAGCATGCAAATTAAAAGGCAGATGACAACGAACTGCTTTCTTCTGTCGTTGCCGGATCTGCGCCTGTTGGAATTGTAAATATTGTAGCCGGAACTATAGCCGGAATTGGCGTTATGCTTCATGGTTGGTCTCCTAAATATATGCGGTGCGACAAAGGTCGCGTAGATTCAATATATGGTCTTAACGAAAGGCATGGCGGGCCGTTTCGTGTAAGCACAAGTATAGCATCGTAAAGTTACGATTCAATTTGCATATTGTAACAAGACATATACATAAGAGCAAGGAAGAGATTTTTGATAAATGCTCGGTGAGAGGGGCTTTTCGGACCGAATCTCACAAAACTGTCACATTACGGACGGTCCTGCAGACTCTGTCTTTCGGCAGAACGGAGGATGTCCGGAAGGGACTTGGACATGTCAGTCCTGGTCGCGAATCCGAAGTGCGCGCGAAGGGGTACGCCATTGACCGTAACGCCCGGGAAATCGCACTTACAGATGTTTACGAGTGCCTCCGCGGTGGCGGCGTCTACGCCCGGCAGCATGACGATGAATTCATCGCTTCCCCAGCGGGCGATCGTACCCTGATCCTTGACGGCTTTGGTAAGGAGTTCACCGACTTTTATAAGCAAATTGTCACCTGTCTCGATCCCGTAGTTATCGTTGATCTGGCGCATGCCCTGGATATCGGTAACGATGATGCTGTAAGGCACGATCTCTTCGGCATCCGCGCGGTCGAATTCACCTTCGCAGTAGATGCGGTTGTAAAGCTGTGTCAGCGGATCGTGGTAGCTGAGGAACAGGTTCTTGTTCTGCGACTGCTTCAGCGCCGTAATGTTGGTCGCGAAGCATGAAACGCCGATGATGTTTCTCTTTTCATCGAGGATCGGGGCGTAGTAATTCTGCCAAAAAACGGCGGTAAGATCGTTCTCGCCGAACTGGTTTACCTGAGAGAAATATTCACCCTTCAAAGCGTTCTCCAGATCGTGCTGAATAAGGCCCCTGATCTCGTCATCCGTGATGTGGTCGAGTAGCTTATCGCCGATCTTGATCTCCTCGTGCCAGATACGCAGCATCGAGTACTTGTGACGGTTGTTGAAAGACGTGTAGCGGAAGTCGCGATCGAGCGTGTATACAAGCGTTTCCGGCATCGTTTCCATCATGGAATGCTGGATCGCTTTCCACTCCTCCGCGCGGTCGAATTCCTTTCTGTAATCCTCCTCGAGGTGATAGGTATTCGCGAACTGCGTGATGAAGATCCTGTACATGACCGTTCCGAGGATGAGCATGAACAAAGTATCCTTGATCATGAAGAGGATAAGCGTGCTTCTCGGGACCTCTCGGATCGACGCGAGGATCGTGTGCGACATGACGATCCAGATGACCGTGATGAGCATGAAAAACAGTACCGACATGAAACTGTTCCTGATAAACGGAAGGGAGATCTTCTGCCATATCGTCAGCTTCTTTTCTTCCGATGTAAAAGCATCTGTCGGCGATCTTTTTTCTGCGCCGGAAGTGCCGTCGGAAAGTGCTTTTGCCGAGGTGTCCTCGGACAGCGGTTTATCGGGCTTCCCGCGCGCGAAAGAAGTGGGGTCGTTAACGTCGAACCCCGCTTCTTTTCTCAGTTTTTCAAGATCGTCTTTATACGTCATAAGTTTCTCGTTTCAAGTGGTTGTTTTTTGTTGTTAACTGAGCTGATCTTCTGTGTAATAACCACTGTCGATCAGTATTTCTTTGTAGTTATCGGCGGTAACGAAGATCGGTCTGCAAAGGAAAGAGGGAACGACCTTCACACCGTTATCGTGGGTGGTGTTGTCGTTGATCGGAACATCCTTTCCTTCAAGGATCGCCTTACACATTTCAGTCGTCTGAATGACCAGATCTCGGGTGTCCTTGAAAACGGACATCGACTGATTTCCGGCAATGATGTTTTTTACGTTGGCGATGTCACAGTCCTGGCCCGTGATGACCGGGTAATTTCCGACATAAAATGCCGCGAGCGAATTCTCTACGCCGAGCGCGGTGGAGTCGTTCGAGCAGAGGACCGCATCAAGCTGCGTGCCATCCGAATAGAAGGAGGAAAGGAGCGCGTCCATTCTGTTCTGCGCGAGCTCTGTTTTCCAACCGACGGTGGCGACAGTATCGAAATCTGTCTGACCGGATACTACGACCAGTTTTCCGGAGTCGATATATGGTTTAAGAACATCCATTGCGCCCTGGTAGAAAGTCTTGGCGTTATAGTCACCCGGCTCTCCCGCGAAGATCTCGATGTGGAAAGGACCATTCTTGTCATCAAGCTCCAGACTGTCGCGGATATATTCGCCCTGGACCGTACCGACCATGTAGTTGTCGAAAGAAGCGTAATAAGTTACGGCGTCCGTGTTGTAGATCAGGCGATCGTATGCGATGACCGGAATATTCGCGTCTCTTGCCTGTTCAAGAACGGTGCCGAGAGAATAGCCGTCGATCGGTGCGACAACAAGAACATCGGCGCCTGCACTGATCATGGATTCGAGCTGTGCCACCTGTGCGGAGACATCATTATTGGCGTACTGCAGATCGACAGTATAGCCTTCTGCCTCAAGAGTCTTCTTCAGATTCTCACCATCTGCGTCCCATCTGAAAAGATCATTCGTCGGCAAGGAAATACCGACTCTTTGCTTGCCGTCTTTCTTGTCCTTGTCTTTATCCTTGCCCTTGTCTTTGTCCTTGTCTTTTTTTGTGGACTTCTTATCGTCATCGTCGTCATCATCGTCATCGATGGTCTCGGTGACCTTTGTCTTTTCCGTCTTTTTGGATTTTCTCTTTTTTCTTTCGGTTTCCTTGCTGCTGCTTGAACAACCACAGAGCGCCAGCGCGAGGATCATTGATGCTGCCAGAAGCAGACTGATAAAACGCTTTGTCATGTTTCAACCCTTCCTTTTTTCCCTCTTAAAGTTTCCAATCGTTTCCTTTTCCAAACGGCCGCGCGTGCTTTACCGGTGCTTTTCGCGCGGAAGTATCGCGACCGTGCCTTTCTGCTATTATACCACCTTTACGGGCGTTTTTCGTGCCGATTCTCGTGCATTTGCTCGCCTTGACACCCTATATTACATCTGCTATTATTGCCCTAGCATTTTAAGAAAGAGGTGCACTTTCATGGAGCATATCAAGACAATTGAGACACGTAACCTTTGCGAGAGCGCTAAGAAGGGCGGTTGCGGCGAGTGCCAGACATCCTGCCAGTCTGCTTGCAAGACATCCTGCGGTATCGCAAATCAGCAGTGCGAGAACAAGAATAAGTAATTCTTGTTTCTTCTGTAAGTGAAAAAATAGCTGTCTTTGCTTCGTTTCTTCGTGACAAAGACAGTTTTTTTATGAGGATTTAACATGATTCATCAATACAAACTCGGTGGCTATAATATCGTGCTGGACGTATGTTCCGGTGGCCTTCACGTCGTGGACGACCTGACCTATGACATCATCGCGGGTTTAAACGAGATCTACGAGCATCAGGATGCCCTCGACAAGGGAAATGACGGGATGTCCAGCGGCATGATCGATGTCGAGACACTTTCCGAGAAAGTGCTTTCGGACATGGAGGAAAAGTACAAGGGCACCGAGTCCGGCGACCCGAAGGAGATCCGCGCCTGCTACGAGCAGATCCTGGAGCTCAAAAAGGCCGGCAAGCTTTTTACTAAAGACACCTACGAGCCGATGGCGGGCGATCTGAAGGCGAGAACGTCCGGTGTCGTTAAGGCGCTGTGCCTTCATATCGCGCATACCTGCAATCTCAACTGCTCCTACTGCTTCGCGTCCCAGGGCAAATACCATGGCGACCGCGCGGTCATGAGCTATGAGGTCGGAAAGCGTGCACTCGATTTCCTCATCGAGAATTCCGGAAATCGCCACAACCTCGAAGTCGACTTTTTCGGCGGTGAACCGCTCATGAATTTCCAGGTCGTAAAGGACCTTGTCGCGTATGCTCGATCGATCGAAAAGGAGAAGGGCAAGAACTTCCGTTTCACCCTTACGACCAACGGCGTTCTGATCGACGACGACGTCATTGATTTTGCCAATAAGGAATGCAGCAATGTCGTTCTTTCTCTCGACGGAAGAAAAGAGATCCACGACCGTTTCCGTGTGGATTTCGCAGGCAACGGCAGCTGGGAAAAGATCGTACCGAAGTTCCAAAAACTCGTTGAGGCCAGAGGCGGAAAGAACTACTACATGCGCGGTACGTTTACGCACGCGAATCCGGATTTCCTTGAAGACATCAAAGTCATGCTCGATCTCGGTTTTTCCGAGCTTTCCATGGAGCCTGTCGTCTGTGCGGAGGATGATCCGTCCCGCCTGACCGAAGAGGATCTGCCGATCGTTCTGGATCAGTACGAGAAACTCGCCGAGCTCATGATCGAGCGCGACAAAGAAGGAAAGCCGTTCACGTTCTATCATTACATGATCGACCTCAAGGGCGGTCCGTGCATCTATAAGAGGATCTCCGGATGCGGATCCGGAACCGAATATATGGCCGTTACCCCGTGGGGTGACCTCTATCCGTGCCACCAGTTCGTCGGTGAAGAGAAGTTCCTTCTCGGTAACATCTTCGACGGCGTGAAAAACACCGAGATCCAGGACGACTTCATGGCATGTAATGTCTATGCCCGTGAAGAGTGCAGAAACTGCTGGGCCCGTCTTTACTGCTCTGGCGGCTGCGCGGCAAACGCGTACCACGCGACCGGTTCTGTCCGCGGCGTGTATAAGTACGGATGCGAGCTTTTCAAGAAGCGTATCGAATGCGCTCTGATGGTCGCGATCCACAGGGAGTTCAACGGTCAGGGCTGATAAAAAAGGAGGCGGGCGTGTGAATACACCGATTCTTGATTTCGTCAGAAATTACGCGGCAAGTAACGCCGTCCGCATGCACATGCCCGGTCATAAGGGAAAGGGCGCTCCTGAGGCGCTTTTGGACATCACGGAGATCGCCGGCGCGGATGATCTTTTTTACGCAAATGGTATCATCGGCGAAAGCGAGAAAAATGCCTCGCAGATCTTCGGCTGCGACACCTATTATTCGACCGAAGGTTCGTCCCTTTGCATTCGTGCGATGCTCTATCTCTGCCGAGCAAATTCCGACGGAAAAAAGCCATGGGTGCTCGCTGCCCGAAACGTTCACAAGACCTTCATTTCCGCGTGCGTTTTACTCGACCTTGACGTCGAGTGGATCGCGCCCGAAAATGACTCATTTATCTCACTTGATATCACGGCTTCCGACGTGGCAAAAGCACTTTCCGACGCGACGGAAAAGCGTGGAAATCTTCCTTGCTGCGTCTACCTGACTTCGCCGGATTATCTTGGTCACATTCTTCCGGTTTCAGACATCGCGATAGTCTGCCACGAAAACGGGATCCCGCTTGTTGTCGATAACGCCCATGGCGCTTACCTTAAGTTCCTGGAACCGTCGCTTCACCCGATCGATCTCGGCGCGGACATGTGCTGTGACTCCGCACATAAGACACTTCCGGCACTGACCGGATCTGCTTATCTGCATGTAAATTCAGATATCCTTTCCGCGAAGAAAGATGACGTGAAGACTGCGATGGCGCTTTTCGCTTCGACGAGTCCTTCGTGGCTGATCCTTCAGAGTCTCGACCGATTAAATCCGATTCTTGAAACGACGTTTAAAACGGATCTGAAGAAGACGATCGATCTTGTTTCCGACGCGAAAAAAGTTCTTTCCGATAGCGGCATTTCTCTTCTTGGTGAAGAGCCTTTGAAGATCACGATCAAGACGAAAGAAATGGGATGCGCGGGAGAGAAATTCGCGCAGTCATTAAGAGAGAATAGGACGCCTGTTGAAGTCGAGTTTTCCGACCCGGATCAGGTCGTTCTGATGGTTTCTTCCAATAACACAAAAGAAGAGATCGAAGCGGTCGTTACCGCGGTTCTGAATATCGCGAAAAAGGAACCGGCAGAAACCAATGTAATCAGCACAAATCGCCCGCCGCGCGCCACCATTCCGGAACGAAAAATGAGCATGCGTGAAGCGGCGATGTCGCCCTGGGAAACCGTTTCTTTAAACGAAGCAGAAGGACGCATCTCGCACCTTGTCGACTGCTCCTGTCCGCCCGCGATCCCGGTCGTTGTCTGTGGCGAAAAGATCGGAAGAAACGAGATCGCGATCCTAAGATATTACGGATACGATTCCTGCCGAGTCGTCCGCTGACGAACACGAAGCGTCCCAATCAGACCCCCACACAGAAAAAAGTGCGATTTAAAACGCCGGCGCGATGATCGCGACCGGCGTCTTGTTAAGAGGGATATTATGACTTTGGGCAAATTTGCAGACCTTACAGGAATACCTGATAAGCAATACCGAACAGCTCACGGATGTAGTTGCACGGAAGAAGAGTGAGCGGGGTATCCGCGCTGGCCGCGCCACATGTCATACCGAGGTCCTCGGCGATGAGCTGAGCACGGAATTCGTGCCATCCGTTGGTAACGAGAACGGCCGTGTTTCCAAGACCCTTTTCGTCCATGATGTTTTTACTGAACGCGAGGTTTTCCTTTGTCGATGTGGAACGGTCCTCCATGTGGATACGCTCCGGAGAAATACCTCTTTTTACAAGTTCGTTATACATGCACTGCGCCTCGGACATTACCTCGTCGGCACCCTGACCGCCGGAAACGATACAAGGGCACTCAGGGTGTTCGACGAGATACTCGTATGCGGCGTCGATACGCTCTTCAAGAAGAGTACTCGGTCCGTCCTCCATGACCTGGCAGCCCAGGACGATGACGACCGGAGTCTCGCCGGAATCGGCAACTTTCTTATACGCGCCTCTTACCATAAAAACGGTGGCGCAGATCACATATGCGAAACCGAGAACCGTGACGGCAAGAAGGACGGAAAGTCCGATCTTTCCTTTACCTCTCCAGCAATCGGCGATCTTTTCGTTGATCTTTCTGAAACTTAATGTATACAGCATGATCACAAGGCAGACAAGCATGCCGAAACCTACGCCGATGTTAAGAGTTCTCCAGCTGATCATCAGTGCCGTAAAAAGAGTAAGCAATGCGCTTGCGAAGGCAAAAAAGATCGCGCGGAGCATGAATTGGATGTTACATCTTTTGATTACTAAATCGCTCATACTTGGCCTCCTTTGTTTGTTGTTGTCCACATCGTACCATTCCCGCAAATGCCGAAAATGACGGAAACGTAAGGAATAGCCGTATGTGACAAAAGCGTAAGATGCTATGCAGGAAAGTGATAAAAGTGTAAGATAGAAAAGGTAGAAATCATGCGAGGGAATAGAAAATGAAAGAGATCACGCGCGAAAACATCTGGAAGCAGGAAGAATACACATACGAAGCAGCTTACGGCTTTATGCCGAATCTGCGTTTTTATCTTCACGATGACGACGCGAAAAGCACCTGCGCTCGCCCTTTCATGCTCGTGGTCCCGGGTGGCGGATACTGCATGGCGGTCCCGCCGGAAGCAGGCGTTGTCGCCAAGGTCTTTTACGAAAAAAGCATGAACTGCGCGGTCCTTACATATACGACGGATATCACGATGTCCGTGCCGCTTCGTAAGCAGCCGATGAACGATATTTCCCGCGCCGTCAGATACATAAGAAAGAACGCGGAGCGCCTCGATGCGGATCCGAATAAGCTCATCGTCTGCGGCTTTTCCGCCGGCGCGCATGTCTGCGGATCTTTGGGCGTGCATTTTGAAGATGTCATCGATCCGGATCAGGAACTGAATCAAGTCAGCAACCGTCCCGACGCCATGATCTTAAGTTACCCCGTCATCACGAGCGGTGAATTCACACATATCTACTCGATGTGGGCACTTCTCGGACAGGACGGACCAAAGGAAGAATACGAGTACTTTTCGCTCGAAAAACATGTAAAAGAAAATACGCCACCGACATTTCTGTGGCAGACGGTCACGGACGATCTCGTGCCGGTTGAAAACAGCATGATGTTCGCGTCCGCACTTCGAAAAGCAAACGTCCCGTTTACCTATCACGCGTTCCCGCAGGGCTTCCACGGACTATCGGTTTTCAACGAAGACTGGAAGACCGGAAACTTCGGTGAGCCCTACACGATGGAACAGGTCGATCTTGCGGTAAAGGCGGTAAAAGAGGGAAGAGGCGTGAGAGTTTCCGATCAGCGCGTCAAGGAACTGAAAGAGCAGTTTAGAGATCCCGATCCGAATGCCGAGAAACCCGAGCCGCCGCAGATGCCGCCGCTTCCTGAACTCAAGGATGTGGAGATGTGGCCGGACCTGGCGATGGCTTTCTTCGATCAGATCCTAAAGTGACCCACGCGAGCCCGCGGCCGCGCAGATCAACATCAAACGAATTCAGGGCTCGCGCTGATCGCGCGGGCTCTTTTCTGTTTTTAAATATGCGCAGATGTTCAATTGTAAAAAATCTGTGTATTTCGTCCCGATTCTATAGAATGCGCCCGCGTTTGATTATATACTCTACGTGAACAGGCAGCGCCCCGCTAAAGGAGGGCAGAGCACCGCTTGGTAGAAGAAAAAACACATTAAGGCGGGCAGTGCTTTTCCGGGCAAAGGAGACGGAAAAGTTCTAAGCCATAGTTGAGGCACAGCTGTATCATGATCAATCTGACATCCATTTTCGGCACTGATTTTGCGGGCGTGTTTCTGCTCCTGATCATTCTTCTGACACGGGGCTGGAGTTTGCCTGCAAGAAGGAAAGAAAGCCAGATCATTTTCGTTCTTGTCATCGCCACGATCTTCTACTGCGCAGGGGATGCTTTCGTTTCTCTTTGCGACGGAAAGACCGGGTATCCTTATCTCCGGGAACTCAATATCCTCGGAAACACCTACCTGTATCTTTATAACCTGATCGTCGGCGTGGGTATCATCTATCTCGTCGTAAATCACATCGACCAGACGGTCCCGAAGCTTCAGATCGCGTTCTTCGTGATCCTCGGCACGATCGAGGTCGTTCTTCTGGTACTGAACTTTTTCTATCCGGTCGTATTCCACATCGATTCCGCGAACGTCTATCACAGGGACCGTTTCTACGCCATATTCCTGATCGCGGGCGCGATGCTGATCATTTACGGTTATTCGTACTATTTCATCTCAAAACTCAAAAATCCGTCGCTTCGTTATTTCCCGGTATGGCAGTTCCTCACCCCGATCGTTATGGCGATGGTGATCCAGGCGTTCGTTTACGGCGTTTCGCTCCAGCCGATCGGATACGCGATCGCTTTTGCGGGACTTGTTATCTGTCTTCAGAACGAGTGCATCTATATCGACAAGCTGACGGGCGTTTATAACCGTTATGAACTAGACAACATCAAGAAAACGCTGATGCATCTTCGAAAAGAAAAGGTCGCCGCTTTAATGCTCGACTTAAACGGCTTTAAGGCGATCAACGACAATTTCTCCCATGCCGAGGGCGATGCGGCGCTCTGCGCGTTTGCGGATATCCTGACAAGCGTAGTGCAGACCGACGGTATCGTGATCCGTTTCGCGGGAGATGAGTTCATCATCATCATCCGCCGTTTCAAGGAAGACAACATCGACCGTTACAGAGACGCGATCCTGACCGCGGTCGAAAAGTACAACGAGACATCCGGCAAGCCCTATAAGCTTTCCGCGGCGATCGGCGGCGATATCTTCACGCATACGGGCGAAGATGACGATGTCATTTCGGCGATCGACCACCTGATGTATAAGGACAAGAAGGAATACTACAAGACCCACTCGAAGGTTTCTTCGAGAGATAATCCGGACCGTTGACCAATCCCTGTAAAAACTGGTCTGATTTCGTTATCGAATGGTAATAGTATCTTCTTGAAAAGGATACCCCCTGTATAGTAATCTTTTGTTATGGACCGCGCGCGTTAAGAGACGTTGGCTTT
>JAFZWA010000011.1 GCA_017617525.1 Clostridiales bacterium | reverse complement strand
GATCATCGGATTCGTCAGTGTGAAATTGTTGATCGCGAGCGCAAAGCTGACACGTCCGTTGATCGCCGGGATGACGTATTTTCCGTCTTGTTCGACAATAAGTTCATTTCCTGCCATGATCGCTTCCAGATGGATCTGATAGTCGGTGTTGGTCAGGGAATAGTTCTTTATGGAAAGGCTTCGCACGCCGTCTGTACAGCAAAGGTACAAGGTATTGTTGTGCAGCAGGTTCCAGGAGTTGGCGGTAAATGTCGTATCCAGGCCCCAGTTCTTGTTAAGAAGAGTACAGGTGTAATCGCCATCTTCTACCAGTTTCTCTTCTTCTACGACGTAGAGTCCTGCACTGGAAGTGATCCAGCACATTCCGTCCTCGGAGATGAGGATGTCGTAATTGTTCGAATACGGGAAATTCTGCAACATGCGGATCGAGTTTCCGTCATCGTAGAAGATGGCGTTACTTGTTACATAGAAGTAGCCGTTACTGCCTTTTACGATTCGGAGAACAACGGAGGACAAAAGACCTTCCGGTTCGCCGATATGACCGATGACACGATCGTTTTTAATGATATAGATTCCGTCACCGTCGGAAGCGGCGAGGATGGATCCATCGTCTCTTTCGACCATGGAAAGGATGAGCTGGTTGTTCAGTCCGTCCTTTTCACCTAAGGTCGCGACAACTTCAGTGTCCTTTAAGAAGAACAGGCCGGTCTTACTTGCGACAAGGATACGCCCGTCGGAAAGCTCGATGGCAGATCTCGCCTGGCCTACGGAGAAGTCGCTGTTTAGGTCATTAATGTATGTGAGAGCACCTGTCGGATCGACCTTGACCAAACCCTTTGTACCATATGTGCTGATCCAGAGGTTTCCTTTTGCATCGCTTATGATGTTACGGACGCGTTCGTTCTTCAGATCCTGCTGCCATGGACGGTATTCGGCTTTTCTGGTCTTTGCGTTGATGATCGTGATGCCCTTATCGAGACCAATGTAGAGAAGACCATTGCATTCACAGGTCGCGTTCGCGACGTTTTCTTCGACATCCGTTCTGTAGTAGAGGAAACGGAAAGGCGTGTGTGAACACTTCAAAACACCGTGTTTATTTGAGGCAAACCAGATGTTGCTCTGATCGTCAACACAAACGTCAGCGACAGATCCGCGGAATCCGAATTCCGTCATATCCGAGACGGCGCCGGTCGCAGGATCGATAAATCCGAATCCGTATTCGGCGCAATAGAAGAAGCCCCGATATGTTTCAGAATATTCGATGTTGCTGAGATACGCGTGGTCCCTGATGGAGAACGAGCCGATCTCTTTTAAATCATCGCCGTCTATCTTGAATTCCTTGATCTCGGTCGTGGTCGTCGAGACATAGATCGTGTCCGGACTGCAGGCGACTGAAAGAAAGTATGTGTCTTCTCCCTGTTCGTATTCTCTGGTGTCGAGAAGAAGGTCGTTTCTTACGAGGAAAAGAGTTCCGCTGTTCGTGACACCGAGGATGGAACCGTCACTCATGCAGTCTAAAGAGATGGTGTGGAAGATGCTTTTCCATTCGGAAAAGGACTTGATGACGCCGTTTTCGTCGATCCTGGCCATCGACATGACCGTTCCGATATAGATGTTTCCGCGATTATCCTCGCAGATCGCGCGGATCGAGTTACTGGAAAGCCCGTTATTGGTGTCATAGGAAAGAACTTCTTCGGTCTCCGGGTCATAGCAGAATAAGCCGCTGTCATTGGTTCCGATCCAAAGACGTCCTCTGGAGTCGCAGAAAAGACACATGGCATTTCGGATGCGATCGTCGATCTTCGTCGCGACGAAACGTACACCGTTATACCTGTAAAGGCCCGCATATGTACCGACCCAGATATAACCATCACTGGTCTGAGCGACAGCATTTGCTTCACTTGTGATCAGTCCGTTATCTGCGTCGTAGGTTACGGTATCGAAATCCGCTTCATAGTCAAAATCTTCTTCCTGATGTGCGGCAGTATCCTGATCGTTTGCACGGATCATGCTTCGGTTTGCCGCGAAAAGACTTCCCGCCATGAAAACGGCCAGAATGACGGACATGCTTTTTGTCAGAGTCTGACGGTTCTTTTTCGCGTTTCTGATCGTAAAGATATCATAGAGGGTAAACGCCAGAAGCAGCGACAGAAGACGGTCAGGGAAATCGATAAAAGCGACGGACATGTACGCGCATACATATTTGGAACTGACGGTCTTTGAAACCATCATGTACAGCTGGTCGCCCCAGAGATTTCCGGGATAGCCGTTATTGCACAGGATGTTGATCGGGAAACTTAAAAGCGAAGTGACGAGTGCCGCGATCACAGCTACCGATACGATGGTAAAAAGGTCATGCTGGCGTTTTCTCGGGAACATGAATCCGACGATGAGCGCGACGGAAAGTCCGACGAAATAAAGGGGGAACGGAAGCCCGAGGGGGATAAAGATGAAAGAAGACGTAATGATCGAAGCAATAGCTCCGGCCAGAGGACCGTACGCGATCGCGATAAACATGGTTCCGATGGTATCGAGCCACAAAGGAAGATTCAGAGCTCTTGAACCGTAGAATCCGATCAGGTTGATCACGACGGCAATGGCGATATTTACGAAAACGTAAACGTTTGGCTTAAAAAGTACTACTTCACGAAGTTTATTCTTGGTGCTCTCTTTCATGTCCCCTAATAATCTCCCCACTAAGAATAATTACATTATAAAACGAAACGGCCGCGAGAAGAATACTTCACGGCCGTTTTAAATGATCAAATCTATCGGTATTCAGGTAAAGACGTTACTTGTGAGGGTTGATTCCCGTACCGTCACATGCCGAGCATTTCAGTGTTCCGTGACATCCCTGGCATTCTTCAAGGCCCGAACCCTGACATTCGTTACACTGTTCAACTCCGCTTCCGTTGCAGTTGAAGCAGATGACTTTGCCGGTTCCGCCGCATTCTCTGTGTTTGCCGGAGCCGTCACAGGCGTCGCACGATTGACCGTTGTCGCTTGTTCCGGTACCACCGCACTTATGGCATTTGCCGTTATCACACGGGCATTTCTGGTAGCCGTGATCACAATCTCCGAGGTGGCAGGGAAGTGTTCCGGCGCCTTTGCAGACATCGCACCTAACCTTGCCGGTTTGGTTGCATCTGTCACAGATTCCGGTGCCCTGGCAGACCGGACATCCTTCGACTTTTTTACCGTCGCCGCCGTTATTTTCCCCGTTATTTCCACCATTGTTGTCTCCGTTGTTGTTCGGATCGGGGTCGCCCGGGGTATTCGGATCCGGTGGCGGGTTATTCGGATCGGGATCACCCGGTGTGTTCGGATCGCCGGGTTGTCCCGAATCGCCGGGCTGGCCGGGATCTCCCGGATTATTCGGATCGTTCGGACCCGGCTGGTGCTCGACAAAAACGACTTCTTCATCGATCTTCGGGGCGGTAGAGATATTGATGTCTCTTTCCCTGGCGATGTTTACGATGCGCTGCTCGATATCTCCGATCATTCTCTCCGCGTCTTCCGCGGCGCCATTACTGCTGATGATCGTGACATTGACCACGCCGTTATCTTTCAGATATCCTCTGTCGAGACAGACATTGACGATGTCGGAGATGCCGTCCTGGATCGTTCTTCCTTCGAGCATCACCGAATCCATAAGGCTTTCCGCGTCTTTGTTCATCGGTTTAAAGGTGAATACCTCATTTCTGTCGTTCGTATAAAGCATGAACGACGGGTTGATCGAAACGAGGACCGCGTTCGTGTATACTTCCGGCGCTTCCTTTAAGATCTCGCTGTTTTCGGGAAGAGAATCCACGGCGTTCGGATCCGGAAGATTACTTTCCGGAAGGTTCTCCGTTATGGCCGTATCGGAAGTCTCGTCCTTTTTATCGGAGCTTTTCCCGCAGGCGCATAAGCTGAATATCATGGCGAAAGCCACCAGATATGTGGTGATCTTTCTTAGTCTGTGATTTCCTTTCATAGATTTGTCCCCCTTGTAACTGTATATGCTCATCGTACCAATCGGCTTTTTCTAAACTATTTCGAAAATGAAAACAGATTAACGGGAAGGATTACTCAAAATATCAAGCCGCAAATATCCGGTCTGCTATACTTGAATTAAGATCGATCTTCAAAAGAAGGAGGCACCATGAGTAAGCTCGCACTTCTGGCAAATGTTCTGGAATATATCGAACAGCATATCTCGGAAGATATCCATACCGAAGATATCGCGTCTGCGTGCTACTGCTCCCGTTCCTCCCTCGAAAAGCTTTTCCGGTGTGTGTATCACATCTCGGTTCGAGATTACCTTATACGCCGTCGTATGACTCATGCGGGAAAAGCACTTGTCGAGCGGCCTGATCTAAGTGTTCTGGATATCGCGGTCATGTACGGCTATTCCAGTAATGAAGCCTTTACCAGAGCTTTTCGACAGGTATGGAACCAACTGCCTTCCGATTACCGCAGTAATAAGCGGTCACCGGAACTGTTCCCGAAGATGAGTACGTCTTCGGTAGAAGGAGATGATCTTATGAAAACGACCAAATTCGACATTAGTGACCTTTATGACCTGTTTCAGACGCGCAAGGACTGCTGGTTCGTCTGCGCCGATATCCGAAACCTCATCCCGATCAACGATATCTCGCGAAAAGCGGGTGACCTTGCGATCTTAGAATCCATGAACCGTATGGAAGCGGTCGCGGAGGAAGACGATATCGTTTTCCGTATCGGCGGAGATGAGTTCGTGATCCTGACAAACAGCACGGGCGAAGAAGCCGCCCGCGCGAAGATGAACAAGCTTCTGGAAAGAAACGGGGAGTGCATAAACTTCGAAGGTAAGGATATCCCGCTTTCCCTTTACGGAAGTATCGTACAGCTCGGAAGAAAGACCGTCCGCTACAATGAACTTTTCACGGCGCTTTGGGAAGCGATTGCGTCCAGTAAGTAAGTTCTTCGATCCTGATATTTAAGAAACACAGTTCCCCGGAACGTATCCGATGAGGATGCATGGACATGTTCCGGGGAACTTTTCAATTTGTCCGGATTATTTAACATGACATTTGTCATGTCCTTATGTGATGCTTTTCACTAACACCATGACATGCGGTTATGGAATAATGGTCTCATGAAAGAAGCGGGCAGTGCCCGAAAAGAAAACACATACTAGGAAATGAGGAAAAGAAAATGAGTGAGATCATTAAAGTAGACGGACTGGTAAAGCGCTATAAAGAACTGATCGCTGTCGACAATTTCAGTATGTCGGTCAACGAAGGCGAGATCTTAGGTCTCCTCGGACCAAACGGCTCCGGTAAGTCAACGACTATCAACTGCATCCTGTCGCTTCTCGAGTTTGACAAGGGAACGATCACGATCATGGGAAAGGAAATGTCCCCGAAGGCATATGACTTAAAGAGCAAGATCGGTGTAGTACCTCAGGAAGTTTCCGTATTTGAGGAACTGACAGTTTATGAGAACATCGATTTTTTCTGCGGCCTTTACATCAAGGATAAGGACGAAAGAAAAAAGAAAGTCCAGGAAGCGATCGACTTCGTCGGACTTAACGAGTTTAAGAAGTTCCGCCCGAAGAAGCTCTCCGGCGGTTTGAAGAGAAGACTGAACATCGCCTGCGGTATCGCGCATAATCCGAAGATCATCTTCTTCGATGAGCCGACAGTCGCGGTTGACCCGCAGAGCCGAAACAAGATCCTCGAGGGTATCGAAGAATTGAGAAAACAGGGCGCGACGATCATCTACACTTCCCACTACATGGAAGAAGTCGAGCAGCTCGCGGACAGAGTCATCATCATCGACAAGGGCCAGCTGATCGCGGAAGGTTCCGTAGATAAGCTTAAGAGCATGATCAAAAAGAGCGAGATGATCAAGATCTCCGTGAAGGGCATCACGGATGAGGATCTCGAGAAGATCAAGAACCTCGAGAATATCTTCAGCGTAGACTACGACGGCAAGCACTTAAAGGTCGAAGCCGGCAAGGGCAACAATGTAGTAGAAGTCATCAAGGTCCTCGAAGAGAAGGGCTACAAGATGAAGAACGTATACTCCGAACAGCCGACTCTCAACGACGTTTTCCTCGAACTTACGGGAAAAGAACTGCGTGACGATTGATTTTGGGAGGAACCGGAAAATGATGTTTACATATTATCTGCGCAAGACCTTGCGCGACAAAGGCTTTGTCTTCTGGTCACTGGCCTTTCCGCTCCTTCTGATGCTCTGCTTCAACGTAACGTTCATGGGCCCCGCGAAAGGTGAAGTGGACTTTGATCCGGTAAAGAGCAGTGTGATCGTAGAAAGCGAAAGTGCTTTTTCAGAAGAATTCGTAACGGTACTTACAAACCTGGCAGATGCCGAGACCGTTAAGTCCGGAAACATGGGATATAACCACGCGATCGTTGAGCTTGTCGACAGTGCTTCTCTTGAAGAAGCCGAGAAGAAGATCCTCGATAAAGAGATCGAAGTCATCTATCTGGTCGACGGAGAAAACGAGAACATCGAAGTTAAGGTCGGCGACGGCGCGAACATGACCACACTGATGGTCGCAAGATCCGTTGTTGAGTCCTACAGAAGAAACTACATGATCATGAAGGACGCCGCGATGACGGCACCGGACAAGATCGAGATCGTTCTGGCGAGCATTTCGGAGTCCGTTCCGGTCATGAAGGCCAAGACCACCTACCTCGGTGATGACGGTTCTTCCGCGAACGTTTACATGTGGTATTTCTATAGCACGATCGTTATGGGAATGTTCTTCAACGTAACATCCGGTATCCACACCGTGTTCGACATCCAGGGCAACTTGAGCGGATCGGGAATGAGAACGAGCGTATCCCCGACGAAAAAGTCGAAGATCCTGCTGTCTGCATTCTTCGCAAGATACGCACTTGCATGCGTGATCACCTTCTTCGAACTGTTCGCGATGAATAAGTTCTTCAATATTCCGGTCGGAAACCGACTTTTCGAGATCATCGTATTCGTGCTGATCGGAAACCTCTTCTCCATGAGCCTCGGCTGCTGCTTCGGCCTCTTTGCCAAGGGAGATGAGAACGCGAGAGATAACAAAGCCACGGCGGCTATCATGCTGTCGGTATTCTTAAGCGGTGAGATGATCGTCCAGCTCCCGGGACTTCTCGAAAAGTCCTGCCCGATCGTCAATCAGATCAACCCGGCGACGATCATGAACTTCGCGTTCTACCGCCTGGTCAACTATCCGACACTGAACGGATTCTGGATGAACCTTGTAAAGATCTTTGTGGCGACACTCGTATTCCTTACGGTCTCGATCATGAAATTAAGGAGAGAAAAGTATGCAGCTTTATAAGAATTTCTTCAAGCTTTTGAAAGCGAATAAGGTCTCGATCATTATCGCGACTGTCATCATGGTGGTCTATGGCGCGGCTATGATCTTTGCCGCTCCGAGCATCGTCGACAAGAACGAAGAAACGGCGACGGAGAAGAGCGTTGATTACAAAAACCTCGGAGTGCTTTTCCGTGATAACGATAACAGCGAACTCAGCAAGGGCGTAAGGACCCTCATCGACAAATACGGCAGCGTAGAAGACACAACGGCTTCTGAAGAACGCATCAACGATATCCTCTATTTCGCCATCGCCGATTACTACATCGAGGTTCCGGAGAACTTCCAGGCAAAAATCGAAGCCGGTGAGGATGTGTCTCTCGAGTATCAGTCCCACAGCCAGGTATCCGGTAAGACCTTCAGTTTCGTAAATGATATCGACTCTTTCGTAAACACATATAAGAGCTATCGCGCGATGGGTATGGATGATCAAGCTTCCGTGGAAAAAGCACTTGAGACCACCATTTCCGAGGTCACCTTCGGTGTCGTAACTGAAAAGAAAGAGGCGCAGCACAGCAGCGCAAAGGAATACGCTGTCTACATGATCCTCATGTACTTCTGCTTCATCTGCCTTTGGCTCCTCGGTATGTCGATCGCGTCGGTCATCATCTCCGCGAATAAGAAGGAAGTCTCCATGCGTATCGACGCGGCTCCGGTAAAGCCGACAGAGAAGACCTGGTCGCAGATGTTCGGACTTCTGACCTGTGCGGTCTGTATCGTGATCGTCTATACGATCTTCAGCTACATCTATGCCGGATCTTCCGACATGATGAGAAAGTACGGCTGGGTCGTAGTCTTGAACCTGATCACAACGACCTTCTATATCAGCGGATTCACGCTCATGATCTCCTGCTTCCGCCTGAACGCGGGCACACTGAGCCTCATCTGCAACTCGGTAGGACTCTCCATGAGCTTCCTGTGCGGCGTCTTCGTTCCGTTCTATTTCCTGAGCAGCGGTGTACAGACATTCGCACACTTCCTGCCGTTCTTCTGGAGCGCCAAGGTCTTCAACACAGTCTACAGCGGCTCCGGCATGAACTACACGTTCAGCGCAGGCTCGATCCTTGCTTCCTTCGGTGTGCAGATCCTCTTCGGACTGGCCTTCATCATGATCTCCGTCGTGATCAAGAAAGTCCAGCAGGGAAAAACAATTTAATAACAGAGTGAGACATGCAAGCCTAGTGCTGGTCCTCGGGGCATGCCACTGCGGAATCTCACACAAAAGGAAAATCGCTTGTCTTCAGCTGGTCCTCGGGGCTTTGCCCCTGCGGAATCGCTGTTCGACAAGCGTTTTCCGTTTTTGGAGTATAATAGGCATATGATTAACAGATTGTTGGACAAATCAATCATAGCGATCCTTTCTGTGGCGTTGATCCTGTTTTATGCGGAATCTTACGGCAGTCTGTCTTTGGCTTCCGATATCGGGACAAAAGAGGTCGTAGCGATCCTTTCCGTTTTCATCATCGGCATGGTCGTGGAAGTCATAAGAAACCAGATCGTGTGCATCGTTCTTGCCGTGGGATCCGGGCTTCTGGCGTATTTCGTTCCCGAGATGAGCGTCCTTATCCCGATCTGTATCTACGGACTCTTTTCCGATGAAAGCTCCGAAAAAGCGTTCACGGAATTCCATCGAGAGAAGAACAGGCGCGAGTCCGTTTCGGGCATCTTTTCGAAAAAGATCACCTGGTTGAAGATCGTGATCCTTATCGCTTGCGCCGTGATCGCGATGCATTACTGGGCCGTTTTCCTGATCGTTGTATCTGCTGTTCTTGCCATGAAGACCGCTTATATGAATACGCAAAAAGCACTGCTCACCGACAAGTTTGACGATGTCCGCTACGATGCGCAGAAGTCGCTCCAGCTGAAAAACGAGATCTCCCATAACATGGACATGCAGGTCCGAAACGCGACTCTGGCGGAAAGAAACCGTATCGCCAGAGAGATCCATGATAACGTCGGACATATGCTGACGCGTGCGGTCGTTCAGCTTCAGGCGATCTCGGTCATCAACAAGGACGAGCAGACCAAGCCATATCTGGAATCGGTAAGCAGCACTGTAAATGAAGCGATGACGAATATCAGAAGAAGCGTGCATGAGCTTCACGACGATTCGATCGACCTTTCGATCGGTATCCATGAGGTCGCTTCCGTGATCAAAGACAAGTTCGACGTGACAGTCAGTACATCTATCGAATCCCCGGTTCCGAATGACGTCAAGAGCGCGATCCTCGGCATCTTCAAGGAAGGTGTCACGAATATCGCCAAGCACAGTAACGGCAACAAGGTGCGCCTGGAAGTCGTTGAGAACGTGACATTCTGGAGGATCCTGGTTTCCGATAACGGCAAGTGTGAACCGATGGAGCTTTCGCGCCCGTCGGATTTCGCTGCACTCGAAGGCGAGCATGGAATCGGACTTTATAACATTAACTCGAGAGCCGTCTCCTGCGGCGGAAGAACATCGATCCGAGGCGGAGCTGACGGTTTCCATATTACGGTAACGATACCCAGAAAAACGGAGGAAAGACAATGAGGATCATGATCGTGGACGACGATCCACTCGTAAATCAGTCATTAAAGATCATACTGGAACAGGACAGCGATATTGAGGTCGTAAGCATGTGCGGCAGCGGAAGAGAAGCGATCGCCGCTTACCCGGAAGCGAAGCCGGATGTCGTACTTTCGGATATCCGTATGGAAGATACGGATGGCCTTGACGCGACGGCAGAGATCTTAAAGATCGATCCCCGGGCAAAGGTGATCCTTCTGACGACTTTCCTCGATGACGAGTACATCAACCGCGCACTGAAAGTCGGCGCGAAAGGTTACATCTTAAAGCAGGACTGTGCGTCACTGGCTTCCGCGGTACATGCCGTGCAGGAAGGCCAGACCGTATTCGGCGGCAAGATCGTGGAGCGTCTCCCGGATCTTTTGAACCGGAGCGAATCCTTCCGCTGGGAAGATTTCGACATCACACCGAAGGAAAGGGAACTGGTCGAGCTTGTGGCCGAGGGCCTTTCCAATAAAGAGATCGCGCAGAAAATGTTCCTCGGAGAAGGAACCGTCAGAAACATGATCAGTTCCGTCCTAAGTAAACTCGATCTTAGAGATCGTACGCAGCTTGCCTGTTTTTACTATCAGCGCATTAAGATCTGATCCTTTGGAATACTCATAAAATATTTTCTCGGCAGGGTCTTCTCAAAAACGGTCAATAGAGTAAAAATGGTATTAACCGATACGGTCAATGACGAAAGGGAGATCCCATGAACGAGAAGTTTTACCAGCTGCCCGAGGAAAAGAGAAACCGCATTTTAAATGCCGGATTTTGTGTGTTTGCGAATAACTCATACCGGAAAAGCCCGATGAACGAGATCGCCGCCGAAGCCGGCATCAGTAAATCCCTTCTGTTTTTCTATTTCAAGAATAAAAAGGAATTCTATCTTTATCTTCTGAAAACGGCCGAAGAACTCACGCATAAATACGTGCAGGATGCCGGCTGCTATGAGGAGAAGGACATCTTCGAGATGATGTACAAAGGTCTTGTCGCCAAGGCCGACATGATGAAGATCTACCCGGATATGAGTGCTTTTGCCATAAAAGCATATTACGAAGAAGACGAAGAAGTAAGATCCGGGATCGAGAGAATCATCCGCCCCTATAGAAAACTCGATACGAATACAATCATTCCGGATCTGGATCCGTCGGCCTTTAAGGACGGGCTGGATCTGAAGATGATGTATCAGGATATGTACATGGCTTCGGAAGGATACATGTATCGGATGCAGCAATCCGGAAAACTCGACGTGGAAAGATTTGTTGCCGAGTACAGAAAAATGATCGATTTTTGGAAGACGCTATATTTGAAGTGAGGAAATACTATGTCAAAAGATCCGGCCATCGAAACTTATGAACTTACGAAATACTACGGGAAGATCCGCGGCATCGAAGGATTGGACCTTCAGGTCGAAAAGGGCGACTTTTTCGGTTTTATCGGACCGAACGGTGCCGGTAAATCCACCGCGATAAGAACGCTTCTCGGACTGATCAAAAAGACCTCGGGAAGCGCGAAGGTCCTCGGATACGATATTTCAGAAGAAAAAGAGAAGATCCTTGAAAATACGGGATATCTTCCTTCGGAGATCCATTTCTATTCGAAGATGAAGGTCAAGGATGCCATCTCTTATTCGGCTGCTCTCCGGAAAACTGACTGCAGTAAACGGGCGGCGGAATTATGTGAACGGCTGGATCTGGACATTAATAAACGAGTCGAGGATCTGTCCCTCGGAAACAGAAAGAAAGTCGGCATCATCTGCGCCGTACAGCATCACCCGGATCTTCTGATATTGGACGAACCGACATCGGGCCTTGATCCGCTGATGCAAAAAGAGTTCTTTTCGATATTGAAAGAAGAAAACGAAAACGGCTCGACGATCTTTTTCTCCTCGCATATCCTTTCGGAGGTGCAGGCCTATTGCCGGTCGGCGGCTTTTATCAAGGAAGGAAAGATCCTTCTTTCAGATAAGGTGGGAAAACTCGAGCAGACCGGTGCGAAAAAGGTCACTATACGCGGAGACGTCACAAAAGAAAACCTCACCGGCCTTTCCGGGATCACATACACGGAAGAAAACAGGGAAGATGCCTTGGGTTTCCTTTATAACGGAGATATCAAGAAGCTCCTTACGGTCCTGTCTAATGAGAATGTAAAGGATCTGACGATCACCGAACCGAGCCTTGAAGAGATCTTCATGCACTACTACGAGTCGTGAAGGAAACCCGGAAGAAAGATACGAAAAAAGAGGAAAGAACCATGACGATACTCAAACAGGAAATAAGATCACAGAAGACCGCGACACTGATCTGGAGCCTTTCGATCGGCTTCATGATCGCCGTGTGCATCCTGATGTTTCCGGAAATGAAGTCGCAGATGAGCGATGTCAATAAGCTGTTTGCCTCGATGGGCAGTTTTACGCAGGCTTTCGGTATGGATAAACTCAACTTCGGAACGCTGATCGGGTTTTATGCCGTAGAGGCGGGAAATGTACTCGGCCTGGGCGGCGCGTTCTTCGCGGCGATCGTCGGTGTTTCCGCGCTCATGAAAGAAGAGCACGGCCATACCGCGGAGTTTTTGTTCACGCATCCGGTCTCCCGTGTCCGCGCGATCACCGAAAAGCTTATGTCGGTCTATGCCATTCTTCTGATCATGAATGTGGTCGTCCTGGTCTTTTCGATCGTGTCGATCCTTGCGATCGGGGAAGAAGTCTTCTGGCAGGAACTTCTTTTGATCCACTTTTCGTATCTTCTGATGCAGTTTGAGATCGCGGGGATCTGCTTCGGTATCTCGGCATTTTTGACGCGCGGCGGCATCGGCATCGGTGTCGGTGTGGCCGGTTTTATGTACCTTCTGAACATCATTGCCAACATCACCGAATCGGCAAAGTTCTTAAAATACATCTCGGCCTTCGGGTATACGGAAAGTTCCGAGATCATCAACAATCACGGGATCGAAGTAAAGTACCTTCTTCCCGGCATGGTCCTGATGATCATCGGCATCGTTTGTGCTTATGGAAAATATACGAAAAAGGATCTCAGATAAGGAGCTCTTACTTTTTAAAGAGGGAGCCGGTAAGATCTGAAAAGCTCTTGGTGAGCTGCTTGGTATCGCCCTTTTTGAGAGATTCCAGAAGATCGGAAACATCCAGACCGTCATTTTTCTTTTTGGAAGAGGCGGTCTTTTTCGTAGTCGTTTTCTTAGAAGTGGTCTTTTTGGCGGTGGACTTAGTTGTCGTCTTTTTCGCCGTAGTAGTCTTCTTAGCAGCGGTTGTCTTTTTAGTAGTTGTGGACTTCTTCGCGGTGGACTTGGAAGCGGTCGTAGAGGAAGATGTTCCCGCTATTGATTTAAAAGCACCGTAGACCTTGATGTCCTTGATGACTTTCGAAGGAAGCTTGCTCTTATCGGAAGTGATCACGATGGTCTCGTGTTTACTTGCCGTGTGGTATCCAATGAGGTAGGACATGGAGGCAGAAAGCTCGGAAGAAGATCCGATCTCAAAATACTCGATCTCCGCTTTGACGTCTTCCAGTGCTTTTTTCACGGAAGCGGGGAGAGTTTTCTTGCCCTTAACGTAGAGGAAGACAAGGTGGTCGGTCTTAAGAAGTTTTTCCGAACCGGAAAAATCGATTTTGCTGCTTTCTGAAAGTGAGATAAGTACGTACTTCATATTCGTTCCTCCCGCAAGAAAAGTTGAGTATTTCGGGTATTTTCACCCCGATTCCATTATATCATTTCTAACCTGCTTCCAAGGAGAAAATAGGACGTTCTATTTTCATGTGCTTCCTATGTTTCTCGGGAGGACCGAAAGCTAGAATAGTATCCGAGGAAAGAAAATAGTGAAAAAGATACTGAAGCAAGGATGTGACAGCATGGATATTGACAAAAGGCTTCAAATGATTCGTCTGTATAACGAAATGCAAACCTTCCCGGATTTAAGCAGGCGGATCGGACTGGTAGATAATTCGACCTTCCGGGGACGGAGGATCTGCCAAGAAACACACACACCTCCACTTTCAACGAAAGAGCCCGCATGAGTGAGACATGCGGGCTCTCTTTTTGCGTTTCTTAACTTAAGTAAAGGATCAATCCTTGAAATCGTCTTTGTTGAGTTTTCCTGCAGCGATCGCGTTGTCGATCCAAAGACGCAGGGAGTCGATGGTCAGTGCCATCTTATCCAGTTCGTGCTTGATCTCGATGAAATCCGGGAGCTCATCGTCGTGGATCTTGCCGTCAACGGTGATCTCGATGAGGCGGTTCTTGTTCTTATCGATGGAATTAAGCGTCGCGATCATCTCCAGAGTGATCTGGGACAGTTCCTTCGGAACGACTTCAGGAACATATTCCTGACCGATCGGGCACTCGTGAGAGCAGAAGTAATTGCACAGAGAAGGGTTCTTGTACGCATCGGCCATGGCCAGGATCTCTTCCGGATGAGGAAGTGTCTTTTCGTTCTCGATCTTCTCGATACGGTCTGCCGAGATGTACTGGAGTTTTTCTGAAGCTGCGTCGCGTGTAAGGTTCTGAGCCTCACGACTGATCTGATAAATGTTCTTGTTTTCTTTTGTAGATTTTCTTCCCATATTCCCGCTCCAACTATATTTTGAACTTCAAAGCAAATTAGAGGTGCCTAAACGCATATCTGCACCGTTTATCCCTTGACACAGTTGATTATAAACTATAGTCAGAACAAATCAAACAATTCGTAATAGTTTTTACGAAAAATGTTCAAAAAAAGAAGAGGAATTCGAAGAACTCATTAATGTATCATTAATATGAGTAAACATGAGCCGCGAAAGAGGGCTCCTAAGAAAAGAAGAAAGAAACGCGAATGAAATGTGCTACTTGAAGAATCGCGCAGTAATTAGGAGGAAGTGACTTATGAGAAGAGATTATGAATATGTAAATGGTCAGAGAGTTCGTCCGAGAAGAACTTTCCTGGGAAGATTGTTCCACGGCGCGTCGATCCTTTTGACCGTTGTCGGAGCGATTGCCCTGCTGGTGCTTTTCGGAATCTGGAAACCATTCGGATCAGGTTCTAACAAAACATCACGTGAAGCGATCATCGCTGAAGAAGAGAGATTCCACGGGATCGTGCTTACAAATGAAAACGTCATGGCCCAGCTCAGTGAGATCTCCGAGCTCATGACATATTCAGAGACATACGCAGGAACGGCAAACGTTGTCGATTCGATCCAGGTCCCGTACACGGATATCGATATCTGGGGCACACAGCATAAGATCGAGATCGTGTACTCCGGTACCATCAAGATCGGCTATGACTTAAATGAAATGAAGACAGTCGTAAATAACCAGACAAGAGAGATCTACATCTCCATCCCGGATGAACCGATCATCGATAACAATCTTCCGCAGGAGAATGTGACTGTTCTTCAGGACAACAATATCTTTAATCCGATCCGCGCTGACGAAGTCAACGTGAGACTTACGGAAATCAAGGCCCAGTGGCTTGAAGCGTCCATCGCCAATGGCATCTGCGACAAGGCGAAGGAACATCTTAAAGAGATCATCACCGAAACGCTGACAAAGATGCACAGCGGTTACAAGGTAGTCTTTTTGGATCAAGGAGAAAAACCCGCTCAAGTAGCACAACCGGCGACACAGGCATGACGTAGTGGAAAGTGCCGGCTTTCCGATCTTCGAAACTACGTAGCCGGGATGCCTCGGACGTGATCTATATCACTCCGGGGCATTCTCTTTTTTATCTCAGAAGTTGGTGCTATAATATCGCGGGCGCGAAAAAAGCACTGCCGAGTGAAAAGTGCTTTTCAAGCGTCCGGATTACTTTATAAACGAAGGGAAAAGTACTGTGGAGCAGGCAGAAGCTTCTTTTGCGAAAAAGTGTATCGAGTTTTTCAAAAAGAACACGGTCATGTGTATTGCCGCGCTCCTAGCTGTCGCGACCTCTTTTTTCGTTCCGCCGGATAAGACCTGGCTCGGCTATTTCGATCTTCGTACGCTGACGTGCCTTTTCTTGACGCTGGCCGTGATCTGCGCGCTGAAAGACATCCGTTTCTTCGGTATCGTTGCCCAGAGGATCGTCGTCACGACCGGAAATCTTCGCCTTTTGACGCTGGCTCTGGTCTATATCACGTTCATCGGATCGATGCTCATCGCTAACGACATGGCGCTGATCACCTTTCTCCCGCTTGGGTATTTCGCCCTCTCCGTTACGAAAAACGAGGAGAAGATGGCCTATATCTTCATCCTCCAGAATATCTCCGCGAACCTCGGCGGCATGCTGACGCCGTTCGGAAACCCGCAGAATCTGTACCTTTACTCGCATTTCGGCATCCCGACGGATGAGTTTGTCAGGATCATGTTCCCGCCGTTCCTTTTGGCGATCGCGATGCTGACGGCCGCGTGTTTCCTCCTTCCGAGGACCCCTCTGGTCATCAGAGACGACTCCGGCCAGACCTTGAACCGGAAAAGGACCACGCTTTATCTTGCGCTTTTCGCGTTTTCGCTCCTGATCGTTTTCCGTCTGATCCCGTACTGGGTAGGTTTGATCCTGATCCCGCTCGTCCTTGTTTTCGCGGATCGAAAAGCATTTGCCGAGGTCGACTGGGGGCTTCTCGCGACGTTCGCGTTGTTCTTTGTCTTTTCGGGAAATATGGCGAGGATCCCGGCAGTTCAGGATTTCGTCGGTGATCTTCTCGGAAAGAGCCCGCTTCTGGTAAGTATCGGATCCTGTCAGTTCATAAGTAACGTCCCGTCGGCGATACTGCTTTCGAGATTTACGGATAACTATAGAGAACTTCTCCTTGGCGTCAACATCGGTGGTACGGGAACCCTGATCTCGTCTCTGGCGAGCCTGATCACGTTCAGCCACTATCGTACTTTACGCCCCGGGCACACGAAGAAATACCTTGCTCTCTTTGCCATCATGAATATTATATTCCTGGTTGTAATGACCCTTACGGCATGGTTCTTCTTCCGCTAATCTGATAGAATAAACATCTGGAGGTTCATCGTATGAACAGTCATGTGATTACAATCGGACGTGAGTTTGGCTCCGGCGGACATGAGATCGGCATGAAGCTTGCCGAGCGTCTCGGTGTGCCTTTTTACGATCGTGAGCTGATCACCATTGCCGCGGAGCAGGGTGGTATCGATCCCAAACTCATCGAAAGAAACGAAGAAGGCGCGCACAGACTTTCCGAAAAGGGAAGAAGCCGTATGCCGTTCTTTTCTCTGTCCTACACGCCTGACTTTTCAGACGCGATCTATCTTCAGCAGTGCAAAGTCATCAAGGATCTCGCGGCAAAAGGACCGTGCGTGATCGTCGGACGATGCGCGGACTTCGTGCTCCGAAGTGAGGGCAGCATCAACGTGTTCATCGCGGCAAGCATGCCCTACAAGATCCAGAGAAAGCGTAAAGTCGCTATTGAGAAGAAGGACTATACCGATGAGCAGTTCGAGCGTTATATCAACGACATGAATGCTGCCCGAGCCAATTACTATAACCATTACACGAACCAGAAATGGGGAAACAGCTCGACATATCATCTCTGTGTGCATTCTGACCTGGTGGATGTCGACGGCGCGGTCGAAACGATCGTGGCATATTTGAAAAGCGTAAAGTGAGGAAATAACATGAAACAGAAAGTATTTGTTGACGGAAGCGAAGGAACCACGGGCCTTAGGATCTTCGAAAGATTCCAGGGAAGAGACGATGTCGAACTGATCAAGATCGATCCGGAGTTGAGAAAAGATCCGCAGGAGAGAAAAAGACTGATCAACTCTTCGGACATCACATTCCTCTGCCTGCCGGACGTGGCGGCAAGAGAATCCGCGGGTCTTGTTGATCCCGATAACGATCACACCGTCATTATCGATACATCCACGGCACATAGAACGGAAGAGGGCTGGGCATATGGTTTCCCGGAACTTTCCGATAAGCATCTTGAGGCAGTAAAGACAGGAAACCGTATCGCGGTTCCGGGCTGCTATGCTTCCGGATTCATTTCTCTGATCTATCCGCTGGTTGCGGGCGGCATCATCCCGAAGGATTACCCGGTCAGCGCCTTTGCTCTTTCCGGCTATTCCGGGGCAGGTAAAAAGACCATCGCCGTTTACGAGTCGGAAGACCGTCCGAGTGAGCTTTCTTCCGGACGTGAGTACGCGCTTGCCCAGCAGCACAAGCACCTTAAGGAAATGAAGGCCATCACCGGTCTTTCCAGAACGCCGCTTTTCTCACCGATCATCGATGACTACTACAGCGGTATGGTCGTTTCCACGCCTTTCTACGCGGATATGCTCTGTAAGAAGATGACACCTTCCGAGCTTCTCGAGTTCTATCGCGAGTACTATGCAGGAAAGAAATTCATCAAGGTCGCGGAAGCAGACGATGAAACCGCCGCAAGCGGATTCCTCGCAGGTAATTCTCTTTCCGGTTGGGACGGTCTTAAGATCTATGTCACAGGTAACGAAGAGAGGATCGTCGTTTCCTCGCAGTTCGATAACCTCGGCAAGGGTGCTTCCGGCGCCGCGATCCAGTGCATGAATCTGCGTATCGGATGCGAAGAAGAAAAGGGACTTAATCTTTGATGGGAAATGAATCACTGAAAACCGAGAATCAGAAGAGAAGAAGCAGTACGCTTTTTGTCTGCCAGGCGGGCATCATCGCGGCCATGTATGTGGCGCTGACATATGTCTTCGCGCCAATCTCTTTTGGCGCGGTGCAGGTACGTATCGCTGAGGCTCTGACGATCCTCCCGATCTTTACACCTGCCGCGATCCCGGGTCTCTTCGTCGGATGTGTCCTCGGAAATATCCTCGGCGGCGGTGTCATCTGGGATGTGATCTTCGGAAGTATCGCGACACTTCTCGGTGCGATCGGTACGTATCTTTTGAAAAAGAAAAATCCGATCTTCGGTACCATTCCGCCGATCCTGGCCAATACCCTGATCGTTCCGTTTGTCCTGAGGTATGCATATGGCGTGGACGATATGGCGTTTCCGCTGATCGTTCTTTCGATCCTCGGTGGCGAGATCCTTTCGTGCGGAGTACTCGGCGGTATGCTGGGCATCTCCCTTAAAAAGACGAAGGGCGTTTTCAGCAAAGAAAAATCGAAAAAGTAAGATATATAACATCCGGGAGGTGCAGCATGAAGACATTAGTCGTTTATTATTCTCTGGAAGGAAATACGAAGGAAGCCGCCGAGAAGATCGCTTCTTCTCTTGGCGCGGACATCATGGCGCTCGTTCCGGTAAAGGACATCCCGAAGAAGGGACTGATGAAGTTCGTTCACGGCGGTTCCGGCGCGACCAAGGGCAAAGGCACGGAGCTTCAGCCGTATACTCTCGATGCTTCTGCCTATGACGCGATCATCATCGGAACACCGGTATGGGCGGGAAAACCGTGCACGGCCATAAAT
>JAFZWA010000044.1 GCA_017617525.1 Clostridiales bacterium | reverse complement strand
TTTCTATGGACGGGGCAAGCACATGGATCATTTTCCCGGTAACCGACGAGGATATCGATGAACTTCGGGAGATCATCGAGGGCGTGAAATGCAGCTACCATACAGACGCGGCGGTAATGGACGTCATCATGGAAGAAGCACCCGGATATTTCACAGGTTCCAGATCGGCTGAAGAAGTCCTGAAAAACATCGACAACCGTGCGCTTCTGATCGTGCAGGAAAGATAAGACTAAAAACTTCTAAAGCATAGCTTCCTTCGTAAAAAGCCCTCTACGTCATCTGACATAGGGGGCTTCATTTTCAACAGAAAAAAAGCGGCGTCACAACGGATCGCCGCTTGAAAAAAACGAGGTGTGATTTTTTATTTTGTGTAGATCTGGATCGCTTCGTTGATGAAAGACGCGGCTCCGTCGCCTGCTGCGGCGTCGATGTTCTTCGTAAAGTCACCGCCTGCGGCATACATCTTGCCAAGGCCGGAAAGCGTCTCCTTCGTGCAGGAATAGTAGTTCTCCGAGATGAAGTCCTGAAGCTTTTTGACCTGCGCCTGAACGGCTGCGTCGGACGGGTGCTTTTCACGAAGCGGCGCGAAACCGGAGATGATCGCCATCAGCCCTTCCGCTGCTTTCTTGGAATCAGAAGAAGATCTCTTGCCGTGCTTTTTCTCGTACTCCTTGTACTCGGCGGTATCGCCCCAGGAAGCCTTTGCCTTCTGCGTGTACTCGTCGATCTTACTTGTATCAAATGCTTTAAAGTCCATATTGTTTTCTCCCTTTCTTTGTAATTGCCGAGCGAGTTTCAGAAGATCATCCAGGTGCTTCCTTCTCAGCGTGAGCAGATCGATCTGCTGGGAAAGTGCTTTTGCCTGATCAAAATCCGGATTCTCCATGATCCTTCTGATCTCTTTTAAAGGAAACTCGAGTTCACGAAACAGCAGGATCTGCTGAAGCCGCTTCAGGTCCGTATCGTCATACAGCCTGTACCCCGAATCGGTGTATCCTGCCGGATGCAGAAGTCCGATCGTGTCATAATACTGCAGCGTGCGTATACTCACTCCCGCCAGTTTGCTTACTTCATGTACTGTCATCATGGTCTTTTCCTCCCTCGGTAGTTACACTATAAACTATAACGTAACGTGAGAGTCAATAGTTTTTTCTTCCAATGATATAATCGTATGTGTAAAGGAAGGATTGATAATGAATGTAAGAATAGCTTCCCGAGAAGATGCAGATATAGTCGGCAAGGTGCATTCCGATGCATGGAAGTCCGCATACCGCGGCATCTTTTCTGATGAATATATCGACAGCGATACGAATATAAAAAGAAGAAACGAGTTTTTGGAATCCATACAGGATGATACCTGCACATACTTCCTTCTGGAAGAATCTGATCAGGCCGCCGGGATCGTTAAGACACATAAAAGCAATAGCGCCCTCGAGATCGAAAGCATCTACATCCTGAGCGAGCATCGAGGAAAAGGACTCGGACGACTGTTCATCGACTTCATTAAAGCCAATCGTTCTGAGAGCATCTTTCTTTGGGTGCTGGAAGTAAATACAAACGCACGAAGATTCTATGAGAAAAACGGATTTGTCCGGACCGGCGAAACCAGAACGATCACCCGTGGAGGCGAATTCAAGCAGCTTCGATATGAGTTGAGACGTTAACTGTCAGTCATTCGCGTATATTCTGCAATAAAAGAACACCCTGCATCATTTCTGATACAGGGTGCTTTTCCATTAGTCGATCTTCTTATAATCTTCACCGCAGAACGGGCAACGCGGTCCGTACAATCTTCCTAAGTGAGATCCGCAGTGCGGACATCTTACTGTCTTATAATGCAGAACGACTCCGCTTATTACGACAGCGACACCCAGGAAAATAAATAGATACATGAGCGTCTCGTCATTGATGAATGCCATCGATGTCATAAACAGAGCAACACCGATCATCATGATTCCCACGCAGCCCCATGCTTTTGCAACCGGATTTTTCATTTTGTCCCTCCTCTGGCACACTTCTTGCGTGCTTACGGTAATAATATTAATCCAGTTAGCGGTATCTCTCAACAAACAGTACCGCGTTTTACGGGGTACTTTTTTGGTGTCCTGTTGCAATTAATCAGTTTTTCACATATCTGATTTCACGCTTATTCCAGCGCTTGAAGATCTTATCCTTCCCGTCGAGGTGGTAGTTGTTCTTCTCGTAAAACCTCCTGCCCATCTCGTTTTCTTCCAAGACCCAGATCACGAATTCCGTAAAGCCCTGCTCCTTGCCTTCGTTTTCAAAGAACTTCAGCATCTCGGTTCCGATACCCATTCTGACATAGTCCGGATCCAGATAAATGAAATGCAGTTCAAAGGCATTCGTCATATCTTCATCTTCGCATCTGCCGATGCCCATCATTCCCTTGATCTCGCCTGTATCGGAATCTTCGTAGACATACAATGCGAATCTTTTTTCAGAGATCCATCTCTGGTAAACCGGGATACGACTCTCAACGGTCAGATCTTTGAATAAACACTCATCGGAAACAACACCCATATACGCATAACGACTGCTGATCACCTCGATCTCGGCCGTTCTTTCTGCATCATTCACTGTTGCTTCACGAATCATATTCCATTCACCTCACTATGAAAATCTCATGCAGTCAGTTGCCCTGACTACATAATTCAATTGTAGTCCAAGGCAGGAAGCAGACCAATAGAGTGATAGTATAAATGTCTGCAACCATGCCGAAAAACTTGTTATTTAATCCTTATCCTGCGTGACTCTTTTGTCATTGTTCTTATATATTGTTGACTTCTATTTCTTCCCTATATTAATGTGTAATTGGCAAGCTTGTCGGAATAAGAACATGTTCCGAAACGGAAAAATTGGAGGTTAAGATTATGAAAAGAGCCAGAGTCATTTCATTGGCATTTATTGTCATGCTGTTTTTCTCACTTACAGCATTTACAGCGCCGTTCAAACCCGCTAAAACCAGTATTTCAAGCGCACGATATCCCGTTCATCAGGAAGTAGAATGTCAACACAACTATATTGTCTTGAGCTATGGAGATTGGACACTGATTTCCTCTGAATGGATACACGGCAACCCTTTTATGACTGCGAACACATATGAACGCACGGTTTACGAGAAATGCACATACTGCGGCAAAACAAGAACTCGCACAGAAACCAAAAAAACCTCGAGTTATTTCTTTGGTCTGATTGAATTCTGATCGAAGAAAACTTCAATTAAACTGATCCATCTTAAACATAACTGGAGGAATATATTATGAGAAAAAGAAGAATCATCGCATTGGCACTTGTCGCCATGATGTCCGTTTCACTGGCAGCTTTTAACAAGGCAACAAAGCCTGCTGCAAAAGTCAGCACATTGAGCACACATGAATTCCTTAAGGGGAATAGTTGTGAAGGACACAAGTACATCACTACGCAGTACAGTGCATGGAAACTGGTTGAAAAAACATCAGGTGTAAGCAGCTCTATTGTCACTTACAAATACGAACGCACTGTCACCGAGGTATGCACAAAATGTGCCGGTGTAAAGACACACAAAGAATATAAGTACGAATATAAGTGGTTCGATCTTATCCAAATCTGATAAACGAGAGTCTTATCACTAATTGAACTAAACTGAGAAGGCCCCGGAAGTGTATCACTTCCGAGGTCTTTTCATGTTAAGAAGCTGTACCATTTTCCATCCGAAGCGGTTCCGGATAAGGCTCTCCTTTTCAGGTTGAAAACCAAGGTCGGAATATACTTTACATGCCAGCCAGGTATTCGTCTGTGTATGGATCTTCGTGCGGTTGTAGCCGAGATCCTTCATGAGGTTCAGCGTATGCGTGATCAGCGGCTTGGAAAGGCCTTTGCCCTGCTCTTCTTTCTTTATACCCACCCAGTGAAGTTGTCCTTCGCCGGGAACGGTATTTCCGTGTATATCGTAAAACGCCGTGGCGGTGGCGATCTTTTCACCGGCTTCGTTTTCGATGAAAATCATTCGGTCCGGAAGCTCGGATTCTTTTCCTGCATAGTAACGCGCCCAGCACTCTTCTCCATGTTCTTTACTTAAGACCTCTCCGCACGATAATTCAATGTCGATCCACGCGGCTTTATCCCCTTCACTGTAGTTCACGAAACGGTATCCCTTCGGGAGTGCATACTCGGGGATGTTTTTGAGTTCGCCTTCGAAAACAAGATCGATATAGCAGAGACGGTCATCGTGCGTCGCATAACGCGTTGGATCCGGATCGGGAAGATCTGCCAGTGCTTTTCGAACATCATCTTCGATGTCGTGAAGATAACGGATCCTTCCGATCGTATTTCGCACTTCATCTTCGCCCAGGCGGATCTCCTCTTCTCGATCGCTCTCCATACCGAGCGCGCGGCGGATGTTATATTCCAGCCACTCCACCCATGCATAGGCGATTCCGAAAAGATCCTCATACGAACGGAAGCCGTTGTCGTAGGCACTGAGATATCCGTTGAAAAACGCCCTAAGATTGTCGGGATTAAAGTTCTGATCTACGGTACCTGACCACTGAAGACCAAGGTCCAGACAAGTGGCGATCGGATTCCCGCGGCTCAGGCATTCCAGATCGATCACATGGGCTTCACCGTTATGCCACATGATGTTCTTCGGATCCATATCTCCGTTGTCGATCGCGCGCATAGCCGGAAGGCTTGCTCTTGCCTCGTTCAATCCTTCCTGCGCGTTTTCCAGAAGGTCCAGATTCTCTTTCAGGAACGGCGCGATAGGACTGTTCTTTTCTTCCGCGACCTTAAGGAACGCGCGAAAATCGATCGTGCTTTCTTCCGGTTCTTCCGGCTCGACATTTTGCGCATCGATGGCGTGGATCTTTCCTAAGATCTCGCCTGCCTTAAAGGCCTGCTCCTTTTGGATCGCGCGCGAATCGGTGATACTTCCTTCCTGCCAATTGTAGACATAGAAATATCTTCCCTCTTCTGCGAGCATCTTCTTTCCGTCAAAAGAAAGCGCGGGAACGATGGGAAGTTTATTCTCTTCAAGAATGCGTTCCAGATCTTCCGCAACGGCGTAGTTACTAAGAACTCCCGGACGCTTCATGATCTCCGGATTTAAACACTTTAGGGCATAAGTTGCCGAAGCTGTCTTCACCTTGTACATCTTGTGCATCAGACCTCCGGACACAGGCTCGATCGTTCCTTGGATCTCGCCTAAACCGTATTTTTCAAATACCGCAACTGCAGCTTTATATTCTTCGTTCAATTGGTTTCTCCTTTTCCGGTATCTACTTAAATATACCGCCAGATGGTGATACCGGTCTTTCCTTTTTTCGTCATTCGTTCTTCCCCATGATACTCCAGTTTCCCGTAGCCGCGGATGGCAACACTGCTGTTTTCCTTGAGGATGGTCTCGGGGTTTTTGCAGATACGACCGTTGAGGATCACTTTTTCCATGTCAAAGAGTTCTTTTGCATCGGTACGGGACAGGTGATATACCTTCGCGAGGATGGCATCGAGCCTGGGTGATGTGACCGTGATGTTTTCTTCTTTCAGCTTCGGAAGAAAGTCCACCGGAACTTCGTCAACGATCTTGCAGCTGACGGCGGTATGCTTGACGCGGTCGAGATCACTGCAGAAAACGTCAGCAAGCTTTTCGAGCACGAAGCAATAAGCGGAATTGTTCTGCACCAGGATATCCCCGACCATATCGCGTTCGATGCCGAGGTTGAGGATCGCGCCGAGAAAATCCCTATGTGTCAGGGTCTCGGAATACTTCGCCTGCTTGGGTTCGATAAAAAGGATCCGGATGGGGAAGTCTTCTTCAAAGCCGAGTTCCTCCGGATCTCCGAAGCGTACGATGACGCGCTCGCTGTTCTCAGTACCGCCCCAGATCTTCAGTTCTTTTTCCGACGCGACATCAAAAGCAAGGCTCGACGTTTCTCTCGAATGGAAAGTCGAATACGTATAAAAACCGGACTGACGGGCACGGTCCGCCAGTTCGGTATAACGATTCAGATTCTGCTGCTGATGTTCATTCATCTTCCAAAATGAGCGTACCCTTGAACGGGATCCGCTTTTCGGTTCTTGTCTGAACGAGAATATCCGGTGGGAGTTTATCGATCTTTATTCCACAGCAAGGATGCGGGTAGGGTCCGATCTCCGGTCTTTCCTCCTCGTAGTACTCGGAGTCTATCTCCAGCGTCAGCAATTCACCGCCGGCATCGAATTTGTCGATCCTGAATCTGTAAAGCCAGGTCCTGCTGTCCCTCGCTTCTCTTCGTCCGACAGAGATGATGATGTAGTAAGCTCCGTCTTTTTCCAGGATATACCAGCCGTTTTCCAATTCCGGTCCGAATTCTCTTTCAACAAGACAGTTTAGTTTGTAATCAAACCAATCCAGATCAGAGTATCCTCCATTATCATAATACGTGCAAAGCAGAGTTTGCTCGATTCCGTCGATATGAAAAACATTCCTCACAGTGTAGCTGGGTTCCTTTACATTCGGTGTTTCTGAATCCGGATATGTTTCGATCGAGTCGAAAAAGTCTACCCATACTTCTGTTCTGTCAGCAAGGATCCACACGTAGAAACGGCCGTCTTGTCTCGCCCAGGGGCCGAATTCCTTTTCCAGGTCTTCGAGTTTTTTGTCTTCGGTAATTCCGGCAAACGAATCCACCGTCAATTCACTCGGGGCCTCCGGGATCTGCTTGTAAAACGCACCCTCGAAGGACGGGATAGTCGTTTCCGTTGTGGTGATGAAGCTGGCTTCTCCGACAGATTCCGGAGAAACGACCGCATCCGGATCGACAGACAACTGGATACCTGTCGCGGTCGTGCTTTCTGTTTCATAAACGGTGGTCGGAAAAAAATTATCCTGAATATAGGAACATCCCGCGAATAATACCGATGCCGATATCAGCGCGGCTGCTGTAACGAACACGGGCTTTCTATAGAAAGCCTTCTTCTTTTCGGAATACCTCTGAACCTTTGCCATTTTATACCCCTTGCCAATCCTGCGTATTTGTTCCGGTCATTCAATTGCCCCTGCCGAAACCGCCATTTTGTCCCAGATAAAAACAGTATAACACGACAGGTGCTTTTGCCAAAGAATCGGAAAAACTTTCTTATGCAACACTGTTACAAACATCGTGGTTTTCTTGATTTCTCCTCTTAAATACCTCATACTTTTTATAGACTCTTAAGTTGACGGTTAAGGTATGGACAAAGAACGAACAGGACAACTGATCACTGAACTTCGTAAGGAAAAAGGACTCACCCAGAAACAGCTCGCCGAGGCATTGAATGTCACGGACAAGGCGGTCTCGAAATGGGAGCGAGGGCTCAGTTTTCCCGATATCTCCATGCTTGAACCGATCTCCCAGATACTGGATATATCGATCATGGAGCTTCTCGCGGGTGAAAGGAAGGGCGAAGATGAGCCTCTTACCCGGGAGGAAGCCCAGAAGATCGTAAAAGAATCGGTCGAACTGAGTGACGAAGAGCTGCGGCACAAACGAGAACGAAGCCGACTTCTGGTCATCATACTGATCGTACTGGTCCTTCTGATGATATCCCTGACACTGAACGTAATCAGCCTAACGAAGTAATAAGGAGAAGCCAAAGTGAATTTTACGATTATCTTTTATATCAGCTTAGCTCTCCTTGGAGCGATACTGATTCTAAATACAAAAAGAAGACCTTCGGAGGAAGGACCTTTCTTCGACCGGATCGTAAGCAAAGAGATCCAGGGCTTCCTTGCGCTCTTTATTATCTTCCACCAGACGGTTGTTACGCTGGTCCACTTCGAAGTGCTGGATACAGAAATGAAGGAGTTCTTCCACTTTTTCTTCTATGGCATCCTTGCGGTCGCTTTCTTCTTCTTCTGTTCCGGATTCGGTCTTGTGAAGAGATGGATGACCGATGAGAACTACACCAAAGGCTTCATGAAGCGAAGGATCTTTACGGTGCTCGTGCCCTTCTTTATCTGTAACTACATCTACCTTACTGACGCGCTTCTGAATAACATCCGCTACGGCAACCACTTCACCTTCGTGGAAGTCATCTGCGCGTTCTTCGGACTGTTCCTCGTAAATAACCAGATGTGGTTTGCCGTCGAGATCATGATCCTCTACATTGCCTTCCGTATCGTTTTTGCCCGCGTGAAAAGCGCCCGTACGGGAATCATTATCATGACAGGCATCGTTTTCGTGCTGATCGCGATCGGTCTTTCTGCGGGGCATTCCGATTCACCGCTCATGTCCTATTGGTTCAAAGGCGAATGGTGGTACAACACGGTCCTGATGTTCCCGCTCGGCATGCTCTACGCGTATAAGGAAGAGCGCGTCAATGCGATCATCAAGAAGGCCTATACCGCGATCCTTCTGTCCTCGTTCGCGCTCGTGATCATCCTGGACTATATCCACAGAGGAATGATCGCGGATCAGGTCTACTATTCGGACAGCTATTCGAAGCACCCGCTCCTTGATAAGCTCAAGGGCCTTTCCGTGGAGACGATCTACGAGATCGTATTCATCATTCTCGTGCTGACGCTGCTCTCCCGCTTCAAACTCGATAATCCTGTCCTGAAGTTCCTCGGAAAGATCTCGCTGGAGACCATCATGCTCAATTACTTAATGAACTACCGCCTGTTCTTCCTCTACACCAGGTACGGCATCGCGGTGTATCTGCCGGCCGTGATCGTCAGTACGATCGCCGCCGCGTCGGTCGTATACCTTCTGAAGAACCTGGTGCTCGAAAGAAGATCGGGACTGTTCGATGGAGATGTGAGGTAGGTTCAGTTTTCTTTTCATTTGATGTTTTATGTGTATCCGAGATCAAAATGTCCAATGGTGGGCTTCCATTGGACATTTTCTGTCTCGCGGGCTTGATTATTACCAATGAATCTGAGCAAAAAGCACTGTGGGGGCTCCATTTTCCGTTCTGTTCGATTTTTTGAAAATTTTACAAACAAAATGGAGAATACGGTGCTTTTCGAGCGGAATCAGAGATTCTATTCTCCATTTTCCTTCTCTAAAATCTCGAAACGTCAAATGACGAAGTCGGATTAGACATTTACGTGCGAAAAGCACTTGAGATTACCAATGGGCTTTTCAATAAACTTAACAACCAATTCGATCAGTCCTCTCTCAAAAGAAAAAGGAACCATCTCATGGTTTTGAGATGGTTCCTTTTCACACGCATGGAAACCAGGAGGTTAAGCCGTTGTCTTTTCCCTTGTGGAAAGCGCGGCTTTTTTGATGCTCACGTATGCTCCACAGATCGCGGCGGTGACTGCGAAAATCGTGAAGGCGCCGACCTGACCGAAGAACTTATCGTTATTGGTCATGAGGCAAACCTGAATGAGCGCGATGTGCATGATGTAGATCGGAAGCGAGCATTCTCTGCCGAACTTCTCGGCGAAGGTGTTGACGCCGAAATTCGGGAATCTCAGGCAAAGAAGAACGATCACATAGGTCATGATCTCCGCGCCGATGAACGGAACGGCGGTGCCCTGCTTATAGTGATTCAGTTCGTAGATGGAAGCAAACGAACATGCCGCGAAAAGAACCACCAGGATCAGTCCGATGTGCTTGATAGAAAGGATCTTCTTTTCGTACTTTCGGATCAGCATGCCCATCATGGTGTAGCCGAGACCGATGAAGATCGCGTTTCGGAGCTGGTAGAATTCACCGACGCCCATATGTGCCAGAACAACATAGGCGGCAACGAGAGCCGGCGCCAGATACATGGCGTATTTCAGAACCTTCAGTTTGTTCAGGATCATGAGGATCAAAAGCGCGTACAGGAGCGATCCCAGATACCACAGATGCTCGGAGTACAGCGGGAAGTTATAAAGCAGGAAGTTCATGATCGCCTTGGTCTTAAAGC
>JAFZWA010000043.1 GCA_017617525.1 Clostridiales bacterium | reverse complement strand
GGTGGTCTACAGTTGGCGGTGGGTCTTGTGCGATGCGAGCCTGTGAACCCTGTCAGGTCCGGAAGGAAGCAGCAGTAAGCGGTCACTCGCATGTGCCGCAAGGGTGCTTGCCCCGACTGTAGTCCAGCCGGGACGATTTTTAGTTTTCCGCTTGAAAAGAAGGAGGGCCCTATGGAACATGTCGCACTGTACAGACTCTACCGTCCTATGAACTTCGACGATATCGTCGAGCAGGAACATGCGGTTGCGGCTCTTCGCCAGTCCGTCATTCTCGGAAAGATCGGCCACGCGTACCTTTTCTGCGGAACCCGAGGCACGGGTAAGACTTCCATCGCGAAGGTCTTCTCCCGCGCGATCAACTGTCAGCACCCCGTAAACGGCAACCCGTGTAACGAATGCGAGATCTGTAAAGGCGTCATCGACGGCTCTCTTCTCGACGTCATCGAAATGGACGCCGCCAGTAACAACAGTGTCGACAACATCCGCCGCATCTGTGACGAAGTCATGTTCATGCCGGCGAAAGCCAAGTACAAAGTATACATCATCGACGAGGTCCACATGCTCTCGACAGGCGCGTTTAACGCTCTGCTGAAAACTCTCGAAGAGCCGCCGGCCCACGCGGTATTCCTTCTGGCGACCACCGAGCCGCACAGGATCCCCGCGACGATCCTTTCCCGCTGCCAGCGCTATGACTTCCGTCGTATCAGTAACGAAAGTATCGTAAAACGTCTTTCGTATATTTCCGAAAAGCAGAACATCTCGATCGAGCCGGACGCGCTTTCCGCGATCGCTACGATCGGCGACGGCGCACTCCGTGACTCCGTATCTCTTCTCGACCAGGTCAGCACGACCTCGGGCGGAAAGATGATCACAAGAGATGATATCCTCCGGATCACCGGTATCGTAGACGAAGCCTTCCTCAATAAGTTCGCGACTGCCCTTCTCGAAGGCCGCGCCGCGGATATCCTCCCGCTTTGCAGAGAGCTCGCGATGGACGGCCGCGACCTGATCCGCTTTAATCTCGATCTGGCCCAGTATTTCAGAAACATCCTGATCACCCAGGTCTCCCCTGCTCCGCAGACTCTGATCGAATCGACATCTTCCGCGATCGCCGCTATGAAAGCACTTGGCTCCCGCACCGATTCGACCACTCTCCTCTTCTTTATCTCTCGTCTTTCGGATCTGACCAACGAACTGAAGTGGTCTCCGTCCGCAAGAACTTCGTTTGAGATCATGATGCTGCGTCTCGCGGCAAGAGGAAACAAGATCGCTCCACCGGTCGTTCCGCCTCTGAAGACGGATGCACCGGCTCCTGCTGAAATAAAAGAAGAAGTAAAACCGGCACCGGTCCCGGAAGCTGCTCCGGCGCCTGACCCGGCACCAAAGGAGCCCGAATCGGTTCCTGCCATTGCCAAGGCAATGACGCCTCCGCCGGTCATTGATAAACCGATCGCAGATAAGCCGATCCCGGCTATCGCGAAGCCTGCGGAAGAAAAGTCCGCCGAGGCAAAGGCCGAAGAACCGAAAGCCGCTGAGCCGAAGGCTGTCACTCCGCCTCCGGTACTTGACGATATCACAGCTCCCCCGCCGGCTCCGGATATGGACTTCATGGCGGATTCTGCCCCCGATATCCCGGCACCGTCAGATGCTGACGTACCGGAAGAGATCCCGCAGGACGATATCCCGGATGCCGCTGAGCTTGCCAAGACGCAGCCGACATCCCCGAATCTTCACAAGGCATTCTCATCCGAGCATGTAAGCGAGGGCCAGAACACCAATCTCGCGAAGGCCGCAAGACAACCGGAAGTACGCGTTCCGGATATGCCGAACGATATCCTGATGCCGGACGATGTTTCCGCTCCTTCCAAAGCACCTGCCAAGGCCCCGGTTTCGAACCTGCAGAAGGTCATCCACGGAAACGGCGGAGATGCTTTTGGCGCGGCAAGAACTGAATTTCTGGATTATCTGAAGAAAGACTATACTTTCGAATATATGTATATGTGCGACTGCAAGCTCTCCTGGGAAGACCAGACAGTCTGGTGCATCATGCCGGACAGTTTCTCGCAGAGTATCGACGATATCCGCGGAAACCCGATCATCATGACCCATCTCCTGTCGATCTGCCAGAAGCACGAGCCGTCGCTTCTGCATGTCAATGTAGTGACACAGCAGGCTTTTGACACGAAGGATTCTTCCGGATCAGGAGAAAGCGCGACAGGCGCTCCCGAACGTCCGGACTGGGTAAAAGCGGTAGAAAAAGTCAGTGAGGAAAACGGTATCCCATTGACACATGTAAAAGATATGTAGTTTTATGTCATTAGATATTTAAGGAGGAAAAGAATATGGCAAAAGGATTTCGAGGTGGATTCGGCGGCATGGGCGGCGGTAACATGGGCGCCATTATGCAGCAGGCACAGAAGATGCAGCGTGACATCGAAGCGGCAAAGGCTGAGATCGATGCACTCGAAGTAGACGCTACGGCAGGTGGCGGAGTCGTTAAGATCGTTATCTCCGGTACTCACGAGATCAAGTCTCTTACGATCGATCCGTCCGCGGTTGATCCGGACGATGTTGAGATGCTCCAGGATCTGATCATTGCCGCTTACAACGAAGCAGCAAGAAAGCTCGCTGATATCTCTTCGGAGAAGATGGCGAAGGCAACAGGCGGAGCGAAGCTCCCGTTCTGATCCCGCTTTCGGAAGGAATAGATTATGGCAAGGTACTCTCCGAGTGTCGCAAAACTGATCTCTGAATTGGGAAAACTTCCGGGCGTCGGGCCGAAATCAGCCCAGCGCCTGGCTTTTCATATTCTCGCCATGCAGCAGGAAGACGTAAAATCTCTTTCGGACGCGCTCATGGAGGCAAGGACTTCTACCCGTCTTTGTTCTGTCTGCCAGAACTTCACGGATACCGAGGTCTGCCCGATCTGCGCGGATCCCAAGCGTGACAAGAGCACGATCTGTGTCGTCGAGAATCCGAGAGATGTTTCCACGATGGAGAGAATGCGCGACTATAACGGTCTTTACCACGTTCTGCACGGCGTATATTCTCCGCTGAATAACGTCGGACTGGATGAGATCAAGATCAAGGAACTCATCCAGAGACTTCGCGAGAACCCGGAAACGAAAGAGGTCATCATCGCGACCAACCAGACCGCGGAAGGCGAAGCGACCGCGATGTATCTCGGCCGTTTGATCAAGCCTTCGGGCATCAAGGTCACACGTATCGCCTCCGGACTTCCGATGGGCTCTGACCTGGAATACGCGGACGACGTTACGCTCTCCAAAGCGATGCAGGCGCGTCACGAATTCTGATCCGAAAAGAAATAAATAAAACAAAAAGACTGCCGAGGAAATCCGAGGCAGTCTTTCTTTTTTCAAACTCTAATCGGTATTACTCTTCAGATGTTCTGAAGACCGTCTCGCCCGGCATGACCATGCCCAGCGACTCTCGCGCAATCTCTTCTACATAGTCATCGGAACCGGCATTACGTGTCCTGTCCACAGTATCGGCGTATTCGGCACTTGCCTGCGCCGCCGCGACTTCCAGTTCCGCAGATCTCTTTTCCACACGCTCACGCATCTCGCGCTCTTTATTGAGGCGAACGAGTACCATCGAAAACACGATCACGAAGAATACGAATACGATGACTTTCCAAACCGGAGATTTGCGCTGTCTGTGCTTCATAGAGTCCTTTCCTTTGAGATAAGATATTTTCTTACCATATTTATCTCACAAAAAAGCACTTCTGTATCTTCTTTCGAAGCATTTGTAACTGAATTGTAAGTTACTCGACCTCGGTGCCCTCGAGAAGCTCGTACATCTCGGAAGCCTCTTCTTTTCGGACGGTCTCCTTGATGGTCAGGATCTTGAAACGCGTCTCACCGTTACCGAACTTGATCGTGACGATATCGCCGACCTTGACCTCCGTTCCCGGCTTGGCAACCTTGTCGTTGATCAGAACACGACCCGCGGAGCAGACCTCATTAGCGACTGTCCTTCTTTTGACCACACGGGAAACTTTCAGATATTTATCGATACGCATTCTATACTCCTTATCGGCCGAAAGGCCTCTTCTCTCTATTCTTCTCGAAAAGCACTATCCGATCATCTTGATCATGAACCGGTCAAACGGGACCTTGTTGTCGGAGAACTGATCTTCGAAGAACGTCGTCTGATGGAACTGGGCAAACTCCCTGGTGTTCTTCGAAAGCCACAGCGGGAAAGGAACATTCATCTCGCGGCAGAGCTGGACCAGCGCCTCGTCGAGTTCTTTTACAAAAGAAGCCTTGGCGTTTACGTGCTCTACAACGTGGATCTGAAGTACCACATTCATCTTGAAAGTCTTGCCTTCGAGTTTCATCTTCATCTCTCCCTAAAGGTGCTTGAACGTCTATATTATACTCTTTCCTTTCATTTCGTGGTATTCTGTTGATAGAATGAGGGAAAATCGGACTTTGGAGAAGAAACATGAAACATGTCTATGACCCGAACACAAAACGTGACATAGTTTCCCGCACCCTGTCCAAGCGATATCCGATCAGGTATCCGCATCCGAACAAGGTGCCCGTGCAGCTGATCCTTAACGGAAACAGCGTGCGTATTCGTGTGTTCGTTCGCTACTCCTCCAAGATGTTCCGCTACTATCCGGGAACCAACATTACCTACGCCGATGTCGCCGAAGCGGGCATCCGAAGAAACTGGTCCGGAAAATACCCGATGTCCTGGCTTGAAGACGACGGCTACGAGCTTGCCAGAGCGCACGCGAGCTACCGTGTTCTCACGCAGGATAATAACCCTCTCGATGAGCAGATGCAGCCGGATCCTTCCTCTGCCCGTGTCACGCTGGAATTCGTCCGTTATCAGACACCGCAGGCGGTAAACGATTATCCGCATCAGCGTTTCCTTAAGGTAAAAATGTCCTACTCCGAAAGCCGTGCCGGCTACGTCACAAGTCCGATCTGGCGCTGGGGATGGGGATTCTTTAAGAGCTTCCAGCCGGAAGCCCTCACACTTAACTGGTCCAGAAAACACCCGGGCATCGCGACGATCAGACAGAACGCCGACCGTCACGCGTTCCAGCAGGAATGCGCGCATGAGTTCGGTCACATCCTCGGTCTTGGTGACGCGTACGGAGCGAACTACCGCTTCTACTTCGAGGCTCCGGGTACCACGGACTTCATGATGAACCAGAACCGTCAGGTCAACCCGCAGGAACTTGAGATGGTGCTCACCGCGCACCTTTATAACCGCATGCAGTACTTCCCGAAACAGTTCCATCTGGGAACCTACTTCCGCGGTCTTCACCGCCATTACAAGGTCAACCATCCTCCAAAATTCCGCAAAAAATGAACAACCTGTTAAAATTTCGTTTTTTGTTGACTTCAAATGTCTTTGAGGTTGTCTGAAGATAGAATCCGTTGTAGAATAATCACATAAACATCCCGAAAGGAAACGTGAAGGATGTGAATCCTATACAAATAAAGGATTTGCATCAAAGGAGGTTCATATGAAAAAGTGTCCAGATTGTGGTATGACGATTGCGAATCAGGCGATCAGATGTCCGAAGTGTAAGTATGATTTTACAGACGGTCAGGGAAACGTACAGGGTGTTCCCACAACTTCATCTTCTTCCGGCAGCGGTGTTACTGCTAAGGGAACTGTAGTTGGCGCAATCATGCCGATGATCATGGTAACAAAAGATAATGTTGATGAACTTTACGCAGATCTGAAGTCTAAGATCATTAAGAGAAAGACTGAATTCGATCACTTCATCGATTTCCTCGAGAACCGTACATCCTGGCTCACAGCTCCGGCTGAGATCGAAGGACCTCTCGCATTTGAAAAAGGTCTTCTGATCCACTCCGTTGGTGTTGCTAAGCAGCTTCTCCGTATCAAAGATACTCTGATGCCGCAGCTCGACGATGAGTCCGCGATCGTTATGGCTCTGTTCCACGATGTTGGTAAGGTCGGCGTTGAAGGCAAGCCTCTCTTCCTCCTCGAAGAAAAGACATCTTCTTCTACACTGGGTCTGTCCTTCGGCGGACGTTCCCTCTCCGTAGCTCCGACATATACGATCAACCCGAAGCTCGTTCACATGAGCGTAGGCGTAAGATCTCTCTTCCTGGTTTCCCAGTACATGCTTCTTTCTGATGACGAAGCTCAGGCAATCAGCTATCAGGACAACATGGAACTGATCGACGGAAAAGAGAATCCGTACACGATGGTTCTGCAGACAGCTAACAAGTGGCAGACCAAGATCTATGAGAATGAGGAAGTCGTTAAGCAGTACAGCTTCTCATCCTCTGTTGCAAAAGACTAATTAATTACTTCAGTTTCTTTTTCCTTTCTTTTTCACCCCGGTGTTTCTCCTTTCTCACCGGGGTGTTTTTATTGTCTTTCGGGGCGATCTGTGCTATGATTTGTAGTGATTTGCGATTATTTCAGCAAGGCTTTTCAGACCAATTATCGCAAGGCCAAATACCGAATCCATAGTATGTCCCGAACATACAAAAAATACGGATTAAAATACGGAAGGAGTAATGCATATGACAACTAATGTTAAACTGCAGAACTGGGTTGACGAGATCGCCAAGATGACTCAACCTGACGCGATCCGCTGGATTGAAGGTACCGAGGCAGAAAAGCAGGAACTGCTCGACGCAATGGTAGCCAGTGGAATGGCAACAAAATTAAGCGAAGCTAAGCACCCGGGGTGCTATCTGTTCAGATCCGATCCGTCTGACGTAGCTCGTGTAGAAGGCCGTACTTATATCGCTTCCAAGAGTGAAGACGATGCAGGCCCGACAAACAACTGGATCGATCCCGTTGAACTTAAGAAGACTCTCACAGAGCTCTCCACAGGCTGCATGCACGGTCGTACAATGTACGTTATCCCGTTCTCCATGGGTCCTGTAGGTTCCCCGATCTCCAAGATCGGTATCGAGATCACAGACAGCGCATACGTAGTTGTCAACATGATGATCATGACTCGTGTCGGTAATGCTGTACTTGAGCAGCTCGGATCTGACGGCGAGTTTATCCCGTGCATTCACTCCGTCGGTTCTCCTCTGGAGAATGGCGCTAAGGACACGACCACATGGCCGTGCGCTCCGATGGACAAGAAGTACATCGCTCACTTCCCGGAAGAAAAACTTATCTGGTCCTATGGTTCCGGTTACGGCGGAAACGCTCTTCTCGGTAAGAAGTGCTTCGCTCTCCGTATTGCTTCCGTTCTCGCTCGTGAAGAGGGCTGGCTGGCTGAGCACATGCTCATCTTGAAGCTCACAGATCCGAACGGCAACGTCAAGCACATCTGCGGCGCTTTCCCGTCTGCTTGCGGTAAGACCAACCTGGCAATGCTCGTTCCGACGATCCCGGGCTGGAAGGTTCAGACACTCGGCGACGATATCGCTTGGATGAAGTTCGGTTCTGACGGACGTCTCCACGCTCTCAATCCGGAAGCAGGTTTCTTCGGTGTAGCTCCGGGAACATCCATGGAGTCCAACCCGAACGCTATGCTCTCCTGCAGAGAGAATACTATCTTCACAAACTGCGCTCTTACAGACGATGGCGACATCTGGTGGGAAGGCATCGGCTACGATGCTCCTTCGCACCTCATCGACTGGCAGGGCAAGGACTGGACACCGGATTCCACAGAAGTCGCTGCTCATAAGAACGCTCGTTTCACAGCTCCGGCTAAGCAGTGCCCGGTTATCGCTCCGGATTGGGAAGATCCGAACGGTGTTGCTGTTGACGC
>JAFZWA010000042.1 GCA_017617525.1 Clostridiales bacterium | reverse complement strand
TCAAGGATGAGATTGCGAACAGCCTTCGCTAACCCAAATAATGAGTCTTGGGAACATTTTGGGAACATACAAAAATGAAAGCCCTACAAATAGGGGCTTTCAAAGGATTTTCCATTATTCGAGTTCGATCGTGGCCGGCGGCTTGCCCGTGCAATCGTAGAGGACTCGGTTAATGCCCTTGACCTCATTTACGATACGGGAAGAAACACGTCCGATCAGGCTCCACGGAAGTTCGGCGAACTCAGCCGTCATGAAGTCGGTCGTCGTTACCGCGCGGATAACACAGGCATAATCGTATGTTCTTTCATCACCCATGCAGCCGACGGAACGCATATTCGTGAGGGCCGCGAAGTACTGGTTCGCATTTCTGTCGAGGCCTGCCTTTGCCATCTCCTGACGGAAGATCGCGTCAGCATCCTGCACAAGTCGGACTTTCTCGGCGGTTACATCGCCGATGATACGGATCGCGAGACCCGGACCCGGGAACGGCTGACGGAATACGAGGTTCTCCGGAATGCCAAGCTCGAGGCCGGCCTTTCTTACTTCGTCCTTAAAGAGGAGACGCAGCGGCTCGATGATCTCTTTGAAATCAACGCAGTCCGGAAGTCCGCCGACGTTGTGGTGGGACTTGATGACGGCGCTTTTACCGAGGCCGGATTCAATAACGTCAGGATAGATCGTGCCCTGGACGAGGAAGTCGACCGCACCGATCTTTTTCGCTTCTTCTTCGAATACACGGATGAACTCTTCACCGATGATCTTTCTCTTCTTCTCCGGCTCAGTAACGCCTGCGAGCTTGCTGTAGAAACGCTCCTGGGCATTTACGCGGATGAAGTTCAGATCATAAGGACCCTCCGGACCGAATACGGCTTCTACCTCGTCGCCTTCGTTCTTACGAAGAAGTCCGTGGTCAACGAATACGCAGGTCAGCTGCTTACCGACTGCCTTAGAAAGAAGAACCGCGGCAACGGAAGAGTCAACACCGCCGGACAGAGCGCAGAGCACGCGGCCGGATCCGACTTTCTCACGGATCTCACGGATGGATGTCTCGACGAAGGAGTCCATCTTCCAGTCGCACTTGCACTTACATACGCGCTTAAGGAAGTTCTCGAGCATCTTGTTGCCTTCGACCGTGTGGGAAACTTCCGGGTGGAACTGTACGCAGTAAAGGCCCTTTTCAACATTCTGGGCGGCAGCGACCGGGCAGACCTTAGTGGTCGCGGTGACCGTGAATCCCGGAGCGGCTTCTGCGATGTAGACCGTGTGGCTCATCCAGCAGACTGTCTTACTGGATACATGACGGAAAAGCGCTGTCTCGTTATCGACGTCAACTTCCGTGTGACCATATTCTCTTACGGGAGCGGTAGCGACCTTGCCGCCGAGGAGATAGTTCATCAGCTGTGCGCCGTAGCAGATGCCGAGTACCGGAATACCGAGTTCGAAGATCTCCTTATCGCAGCGCGGAGCGTCGTCGTCGCAGACATTGCTCGGTCCACCTGTGAAAATGATGCCCTTGGGGTTCATCTCGCGGATCTTTTCGATCGGCATGTTGTAGGGATGTACTTCGCAGTAAACATTCAGTTCACGAACTCTTCTTGCGATCAGCTGGTTATACTGACCTCCGAAATCAAGGACCAAAATCATTTCATTTTGCATGGTGGCGCCTCCCGTTGCTTTTTGAAAATATCATGCCGTTATAATACTCCAAAAGCACCTGTCATTTATATCCGTAATATGCACAAAAATGTGCTGTTTTAGAACTTTTTGCAATCAGAAAAGGGAGGACTTGCAAAGATGTTTGATCATCAGGTCCAGTCTGCTTCTTCTTTGGAGACCTTCTCGCCCCATTTGGAAGCCCATTTTTCACAATAGAGTCTCGAATACGGGATATTTTTCTCTCTTCTTAACCGGGAAAGATTCTTGCTGCTCGCCCAGATCGTCGACGGAAGACCGATGACCAACAGATAGAAGGGACCCAGAAGCAGGGACTGGAAGGTGTGGCCGTATTCATGGATCGCAACTCTCTCGTTATAAGCGCGGGTCCTTTTTGCCCAATCGCTCTGGTCATCTTTGTCCGGTTCCCTCGGAGTAAAGATGAACATGCCCAAAGAAACGGCCGATGTTTTTGTCCAGATCGTCCGGACAACTCCCTTGTAGTAAAAGTGGCGGCATTTCCGGTACCAGAGAAATACGAAAAAGCCTGCGCATGTCTGAAAATAACCCCATGTCCAGTGAAGGAAGACGGCGATCGGGTAAAACCAGCGGCGGTCATCCTTCCAGTGCGTTTCGAGCGCCAGGAACAAGCCGATCAGAAGAAGTCCCAGAAAATAGCAGAGACCGTCTTTGTGGTCGTAAGTTCCGCCGACGATCACGCCCGGGAAAGAAGAAGCCGAAAGCCCAAGTGCTTTTGGCACGGAAAGAGCCTGAAGGACTTCGACGAGCCAGCCGGTGAAATAGCAGACGAAAGGAAGCACATAGACCGAGAAGATCCCATCCTTCGGGAAGAACATGGCACGGAGGAAAAAGTAGAGCGCCGGGATGACGAGCACGTCGCCGAGATAGGCGCGGACGACACCTCTGGTAAAGATCGCGATCAGGACTTCGACCATAAAAAGCGTTAGGAAAAGGACCGCGTATTTAAATCTCGGATGCAGTTTTCTTCTTTCTTTTTCCATTTGATCCCCATAGCGGCGGATCTCCCCGGCAGGCACTCCTGCCTCTCCGCCTTTTCAATATTGTGCTATACTGGAAACCATATTACCAAAGGTGGACGTAAAATGACAGTATTCGAATGGATCAAACTCATCATCATCGGCATCGTCGAGGGCATTACCGAGTGGCTCCCGGTCAGTTCGACAGCGCATATGCTCCTCGTTGACGAGATCATGCCGATGGCCCAGAGCGAAGAGTTCAAGAATATGTTCTTTATCCTGATCCAGCTCGGCGCGATCATGGCGGTCGTCGTCAGTTTCTGGAAACGTCTCTGGCCTTTCGGTTACGGCGAGCAGCCGGGCATGGCAGAAAAGAAGTGCTACATCAAAAAGGACATCTTCATGATGTGGTTCAAAGTCGTTGTTGCCTGCATCCCGGGCTTTATCGTCACCATGCTTTTCGACGACTATGTCGAAGCGCATCTTCAGACACCTTACGTGATCGGCGCGGCGCTTGCTGCTTATGGTCTCATCCTCATCATCGTCGAGCAGAGCAGAAAGAACAAGCTCCCGCGTGTCGAGTCCGTCGATGACCTGTCCTTCAAGGACGCCTTCATCATCGGCCTTTTCCAGTGCCTTTCCCTCATCCCGGGAACATCCCGTTCCGGTTCGACCATCATCGGTTCCCTTTCGATCGGCATCAACAGAACGACCGCCGCGGAATTTACTTTCTTCATGGCCGTACCGGTCATGTTCGGAATGAGCCTCATCAAGATCTTAAAGTTCGGATTCGATTTTACTTCGACGGAGATCATCACGCTTCTCGTAGGATGCGCGATCGCTTTCCTCGTATCACTCGTCGTGATTCGCGCGCTCATGAACTTCGTAAAAAAACACGACTACAAGGTGTTCGGTTACTACCGTATCCTCCTCGGAGTCGTGGTTATTCTTTACTTTGCTTTTGCGGCCTGATCCTTTAGGGTAAACCGTTAAGGATCACTCTTCGTCTTCCTCTTCTTCCTCATCCGGCTCTTCCGGAATGACGTGCAGGAGGAGTTTTGAGATCCAGTTTTCTTCTACCTGAATGACCTTGATCTTAAGGTTCTTGTACTGTACTTCCGGAGTCTCTCCATGGTCCGGAACACGGTCGAGAAGGCTTAATGTCAATCCAGCGATGGTATCGTAGTCTTCACTGTCGAGGTCGACGCCGATCGCTTCTTCGAGGTCACTTAATGTCATGTCGCCGCGTACAAGGAATCCGCCGTCGTTCATGGTCAGAAGCTCCTGTTCTTCTTCGTCGAATTCGTCCGTGATGTTACCTACGATCTCCTCGAGCATATCCTCGATCGTCGCGATACCCATCGTTCCGCCGTATTCGTCAACGATAACAGCCAGCTGCATCTTACCCTTTTTCATCTCATGGAAAAGGTCCGAGATCTTCTTTGTTTCATGCACGAAAAGCGGCGGTCTCATGATCTTTTCCAGAGAAAAATCGCCGTCTTCGTTGGAAACGCCGAGAAGGTCCTTGATGTGGAGGATACCGACGATCTCGTCGATGGTCTCTTTATAGACCGGGATACGTGTATACTTCTCGTTTGTGGCCACATCCATGACCTCTTCGTAAGACGAGTCGATCGGCAGCGCCACGACCTGTTTTCTGTGTGTCATGATCTCCGCGACGTCCTTGTCGTTGAACTCGAAGATGTTCTGGATCATCTGCTTTTCGGAATCCTCGATGGAGCCTTCCTCGGATCCTACGTCTACGAGCATACGGATCTCTTCCTCGGTAACGTTGGTCTCCTTGACCTCCGGATCGATGTGGAGAAGTCGAAGTACGGCATTCGTCGAGATCGTCAGGAATCTGACGAACGGCTTCATGATCGTACCGAATGTGCGGACGATCGAAGCGGAGCGGAATGCCAGTTTTTCGGCATTGTTCTGCGCGATGCGCTTCGGAACGAGTTCGCCGAGTACCAGCGAGAAATACGACAGGATCAGAGTAACGAGGACTGTGCATACGGTGCCGAGGAAAGAATACTTTCCGTCCGGATCGAGCCAGTTTGTGAGTCTTCCTGTGAATCTGTTCGCGGCAAAAGCACTGGCCAGGAATCCCGCAAGCGTTACGCCGACCTGGATGGTCGCCAGAAATGAAGCGGGATTTTCGATAAAGCGGAGAACTCTTTTCGACTTCTTGTCGCCGTCTTCCGCCTGTTTTTTGATCTTTGCGTCATTAAGAGAAATTACCGCCATTTCCGCAGCCGAGAAAAAGGCGTTAATGAGAATGAAAATTAAAACTATGACCAGGTCAAGAATAATTCGACCTATACTGTCGTCAGGCACGTTCGTTCCTTTCCTTCCTGTATTCCGAAGATGTCGCTATTTGCGGCTTCGGCTAAAACTGTGCTCAAATGTTTTATAGTAAGTAATTAATGACGAATATAACAGATTTTCAAGAGTATTTCAACTTGCCGTGTGTTATCATGGGGGACAGATACAGGTGAGGCGAAGCGCTTTTCGCGCTTTGTGATGAAAACGAAGGGACCTTTATGAGCGACAAAAGCACTTCCGAAAAAACGTCTGCGGTAAAACTCGGGATATCCTTCTCCCGACCGCTTCTGTGCGGTTCGGTTTGCTTTGCCCTGTGGCTTGCCGTATTTATATTGACGAACATCTATGAGATCAATCCCCTCGGCTACGGACTTGGTGAACTTTCGGCCCTGAAGGTCTTCCGTGAACGGATCACCCGCGCGGATTTCGGAAACTATACCTTCGATGACGGCATGGGAACGAGCATATACCGCGTTTATCTTAAGGGTTTCGGCGGCATACTTACATACCCCGTTTCTCTTCTTCCCAAGTCTTTGCACCCGCAGGCGCTGGTCATCCTTGACGCTTTCCGTCTTTCTCTTTCAGGCGCGTTCTTTTCACATCTGATCACCGTCTTCCGAAAGGAAAAGAACAGAAACATCATAAGATACGGCCTTCCCGGACTTCTTTATTCGGGTGTTTGTTTTCTTCTTTGTCTGCTCCTTCGATTCCCGGTCGCAGATACGTTTTTCTTCTTCCCGATCGCTCTTCTGTGCCTTTTGGGCAGACACAGAAATAACGATTCGAGACTTTCTCTGGTCTATATCTTCAGTCTTGTCTTCTGCCTGCTCACAAGTGCCGCGTGGGACCTGATCGTGATCCCGCTGTTACTTCTTTTCCTTGTTCTTTCAAGGAGCTCCGGCATCCTGAAAAAGACCTCTCTTCATTCTCTTCTGGCCTTAGGCCTTTGCGCTTTCATCCTGCTTCCACAGTTTATTCAGATCCCGTATGCCGTAAAGGGCGAGCCGTCTTCCGCGTTTTTGCGTGAGCTGGGAAGCGATACGAATAAATACCGGACCGACGTGACTTTTTCCTGCGAGGCGATGGACCTTCTTCTGCACACGTCCCCGTCTCTTTTTGTCGTCGCGCCGCAAAGCACGTCTACGACCGGAGAACTTTCTCCCGAAGATCCTATCAACGCGATGATCCCGGTAGGAAAAGCGTCTTCTTTTTCTTCGATCTTCGAGTTTTATAACGAGTGGTTCTACACCCTCTGGCCGTCTCTTTCGATCACGCCGTTTCAGGAGACGCCGGCGGACGCTCCGCAGCACCTGGACACGCAGACATTTACCTGCACGGTGTCCACGCTTTTCACGGATACTTTATACTGCGCGCTGACCACACCGAAAAACAGCCATGCGGTCGATGTCTATGTCGACGGCCGTTACATCACGACCGTTTCCGAAAATAAGGACACCGTCCTGATCGATCTCGGATCATATAACGTCGGCCAGACCCTTACCTTAAAGTTCGTCTCCCCAAGCGCCGGAGATCTCGTCAATTCTTCTGTTAAATTCGGATATCTCAATTCATTTAACTGGGCCCGCTATACCGAGGCCGCCAACTTCGGAATCACTTCCATGGAAAAAGACGCCGACGGCGTTACGGCTGAAGCCCTCGTGTCTTCCGACGCGACACTTCTTTCGAATATTCCGTACGAAAAGGGCTGGTCGCTCTACTTAAACGGTGAAAAAACGACTGTGCGCGCATATCGCGACGCATGGCTCTGCGCGGATGTTTCCGCCGGAAACTACGTGATCCACCTGCACTACACCGCGCCGGGAAGCGCAGCGGGCGGATGGATCAGCGGTCTTTCATTTATTTTGCTGGCAGTGCTTTACGCGCGAAGAAAGGATCACTCTTCTTCGTCATCGGAAGATCCGGACACAACATCCAGTTCCGGAGCATTCTCCAAGAGTTTATAAGCCAGACCCTGGTGCTGGATCTCCTTAAGGAACGGGAGCGGGTCGAATTCAGAGACCATGTGTACACCCGGACTCATCCAGGGACCCATCGAAAGCATGACCGCGCCGGATACGAGCGCAGCGGCTCCCATGAAATCCGTAGCGGAAGCGCCGAATTTTTCAAAGCATTCCTGATGGTCGATCAGTGTGTAGACGAGGCACTGCTTGCCGACACCTTCTTTACTTCCGTGGATCAGCATACCGACACCTGTCTTACCGCGAGCCGTTGCTACGAGGTCTTCCTGCTGCGGCATGACTTCGGAAAGGAAATCCAGTGGCGCGATCTGCTGGCCGTCGATATCGACCGGAGTCGTGCTGGTCATACCTACTTCGCGCAGGATCTTGACCATCGAAAGGAACGGACGCTTAAATGCCGAGAAATAACGGATCATCGAAGCATCCGGAACTTCGCCGGAAAGCGCGTCGATGACTTCGTGGTCGACCATGTACAGATTTCTCTTGCCGATCTCCGGGAAGGAATACTTCGCCTGAGTGCTCATCGGCGGTACTTTTACGATATTGCCGTTGGACCACATGCGGCTCTCGGAAGAGATCTGACGAAGGCTCGTCATCATCGGTGTATTCATCAGATACGGGTGTGCGTTGGTACCCGCGTTCATGTCGATGATATCGATCGTACGGATGTCATCCATCTGCTTGATCGCGACATACTGGGCAAACGCGTCGATCACGCCGGGGTTGAAACCGCAGCCGATGATCGCCGTCAGCTCCTTTTCACGGAACTTCTTATCGTAGGCGTATTCCGCGTCGATATCGCAGGTGGAAGATCCCTTCGGAATATATAGAGACGCGTCAATATAATTCGCGCCCATGGCAAGGCACAGGTCCATGACCTGAAGATTCAGGGACGACGGAGCCAGATTGATGACCAGATCCGGATGATAGATCTTCGCCATCAGGAGCGTCTTTTCCATGTTGCGGATATCCGCGTATGCCGTAACGATCTTCTGCTTATCGCTGCTGTATTTTTTCTTGTATTGATCGCACTTTTCCTTGGATCTGCCGCTTAAGCAGATCTCACGGAAACACTCCGCGTTTTTTGAAAGCAATGGTATGACGGCACGAGCCAATTTGCCGCAGCCAATGACCAGCACTCTCTGCATAATCATCTCCTAACCCTCCTCACACGATAAAAAACGGACGATGATAGTTCGAATTATCGATGACAAAATCTCTTCCCTCGAAAGGGTCGTGGCGCTGAATATACATCTTCTGCGCCGGTATCTGTTTTGTTTTATAGACCTCGACCGGGTCCTCTCCGTAAATCGGCGCTTCCTCAAGAGAAGCTCTGTGTTCCGATTCACGATAATCCACCCTCATGTACACCGTTGTGTCAAAATAGCGGATCAACGGTTCTCTGTACATCATGGTGCCGATCAGTATCATCACGCCCTCCTCCGAAAGCTCATAGTGTCTTTCGTTGACGAACGAATCATTGGTACTGTCCAGGCAGTAGACCACTTTGTCGATCTTTCCCTCACGCTTAAACGGCTTTATTACCTCAGAGATGAGCTTCTCGGTATTGAATCCGTTAAAGTAGTAGGCCTCGACCGGGTTTTCTCCCTTGTAGCTCGCCTCGACCGCACGATGGTAATCCTCGAGATAGACGATGTTGTACTCCTTGCCGAGGATATCGAAGTACCGGCAGAGCTTGGCGGTGAAAAACTTCTTTCCCGCAAAATCGATGCCGTCGATACCCAGAAGTCTCGCGTTCTTTTCGATCGTTCTTCTGGCTACATAATGAACGACCATCGTGGTGTAGATCTGGTCTTCGATCTCCAGCGGATATCTTGCTCCGCAGAACGCATCCCTGATCACTTCCGCGTATTTCTCGCCGTAAGCGACCACCGGGATCTGCGCCATGTCACAGGCTTCGATCACCGTTTTATCCGTTCCGACAAAGATCGAAAAATCTTCATTGCCGCGAAGCTTATTCAAGCTGTTGGCAAACGGTCTGGCGCTTTGCGCGCTGACGATATTGTGAAAGAAATCTCCGATCCCTAAGTTTTCGAGCAGATCCTGGATCTCCGCTACCGAAAGGGTATCACAGATATTCAGTTCAAATCCGTCCTCTTCCAGGTTCGTGAGCATTTCAACGAGGTCCATATCGAGTGGGTCGGTTCCGTCCATGACGTCCTTCAATGCCGCGTCATCGGACACGAGAACTCCGCCCTTGGCGATAAGACGCTTATTGTCAAGCGACTCGTCGGACCAGAACGTAAACACTCCCATGTCGAAGTAAACACGATCCACTATTACAGACCCCCAATTCACAGTTGCATCTATTATACCTCAAAATGACAGGAGAATTCTCTCTCTTACCCCTACTAATTCTATATAATTTCGGGGATCGGCTGAATAATCCGCCAAATAATGATATACTAACCTTAATCTGTTGCCGGGAAAGGAGTCACCATGCGTAAAACTGCTCGCAAAGAACTGCCTGAAGAAGCATTTTCTGAAGTCCGGGAAGAATACTCTGCCCCGGTTTCGACTGTGGAAAATCCTCTGATGGAAGATCTTCATACAGTTTCCCCGAGCGCCGTTCCCGCGTGGAAGACACCGAGTGTGGTCGTAGACCAGAAAAAAGATCCTTTCCGTTCCAACGGCATGTTCGTTTCCATCGATCAGGAATGCGCGAGTTCAGATACGGATGTCCGTCCTACGGCACCCGCGAACGCGACTATCATTTCCGAAGAAGAAGTAAAAGAAATGTTTTCTTATTCCGACGAGCAGTTGGTATACAGAAAAGATATGAAATTCGGGGAGAAACTGCGTGTTACTTTCCGTAAGATCGCCGTATGGTTTTCCGATCTTTGGGACAAGTATGTACTTTTCATGAAGAACCATTTCCCGGTGATCTTCGAATCCCATGAGGTAACTAAAGTCACGACTGTCGCATGCTGCATCCTGTTTATCCTGGTCGGTGTAGTCGTAGTCGTTTCGGTCGCACGCTGATCTTCTTTCTGAAGAGGGGGAGGGCCATATGAAAAAAGAAGACGCTTTCTCGCAAGAGTTTTTCAAGGACTTTTCGGAGGAGATGCTTTTCCGCGTCCTTCTCAACCAAGTCGATTATTCCGTCTGTTTCAAGAACAAGGAACTCCGCTATGTGCTCTGCTCTTCTTCGTTCGCGCGTCTTCTCGGTTATAAGACATCGGATGAGGTCAAGGGCAAAAGACTCGAAGATTTCGTTCCCGCGGAAGAAGCCTCCGCACATGCTGAGGTGGAAGACCGTGTCATGGAAGAGAAAACGCCCGTTCTTAATCTCGAAAAGTATTTCCAGCTTTCCGGAAAGCGCACGACTGTCGAGACGATCTGGCTTACCACTTCGGTCTATCCTCTGATCGATCAGGACGGAAACGTTCGCGGTACCTGGAGCATCACGAGAGATATCACGGAAGAAAAATCCACCGAGCAGAAGCTCAAGCAGAAAGATAAGCTCTGCGACGATCTCAACGCGAAGATCCACTATCTCTCCACCGTCGACGAGGTCACCGGACTTTATAACAGAAAGTATTTCGAAGAGATCGTAAAGCGCAACATGCGCCTGTTCTCCCGTGTCCGCGGAAGAGGCTACAGCGCGGGCTTTACCATCGTTCTTATGGACGTCAATCATTTCACAAAGTTCTGTTCGGATCACGGTCCGGCAAGCGGCGATATCGTCCTTCAGTACATCGCGGATATCTTAAGATCCAGCACACGCTGTGCCGATGACGTATTCCGTGTCGGAAACGATGAGTTCGCCCTGATCCTTTCAGATACCGCCCTTTCCGGCGCAAAAACACTGACGTCCCGAATCAACGAGAAACTTAAGAAAAAGCCGCTTGTGATCGATGAGGAAAAGTATCACTTTACGATGTGTTACGGATACTCGACATACGAAGATCAGCTGGATGCTTCCGAACTGATCCAGGATGCCGACCAGAGTCTTTTCGAGGCAAGAAAGAAACGTGCAAAATGATCGTTTATCCGCCCTGCGAAGTGTCTTCCTGATCCGTCTGATCTGAAACGTCAGACGGATCTTTTGTATCTGCCTGATCCGTCATGAGCCATGGTGCCCCGTCCGGGAACAGATATCCGTAGTAGTCCTTTTCGATGATGTTTCCGGAATTCGTGTAAAGCTCACTTACATACTCGATGCATTCCTTTACATACTCCGGCGTGATGTCCTCGTCGACAAGCGGCGTGACCGTGCCGCTTCCTGCGTTGTACATGATCTTGTCGTTGATGAAACTCTTGTCGCTGAAGATAACGTAGTTCGGTTCCGGCGCAAAGACGTCCGTGCCGATGTAAAGACGTGAATCATAAGGAAGTCCGAAAAGGTTCGCGAGCGTCGGCGCGATGTCCAGACTGCTGCAGTATTCATCGACCACCACAGGCTCCGTCATGTCGCCGCTCCAGAGGATAAAGGCGTTCTCATAACGAGTGAACGGATCCGTCATCTTCTTTCCGCAAAGCTCATTGTACTGACTCGGGTCCAGACCGTAAGGATAGTGATCCGCGCCAAGAGCGATGACCGTGTTCTCAAGTTCTCCCGCTTCATCCAGTTTCCGGATCAGAAGCTCCAGCGCGCGGTCGAGCTCGATCTGGCAGGCAATGTATGCTTTTACGGCAGTACTGTAATCCAGATCCTTTACGAGGTCTCTGTTCTTCGTGCTCATCTTGTTGTCGCCGTACGAATACGGAAGATGGCCGCTGACCGTCATGTAGTAAACGTGGAACGGATCCCCACTGCCGTCGAGATAGTAATCGACGGTCTCCTCGATCATCTCAACATCGGACTCCGGCCAGGTCTGCTCGATATCAAGTCCGTTTCCGACACCGTAATACGTGTAGCCCATGACCGGATACGAGCGGTCTCTGTGGTAGTACGTGTAGGTGTGATCGTGGAAAGCGTAAGTCTTATACCCCAGTGCGGCGAACTGGTTACCGAACGCGAAAGGCATGTAGTTTTTCGCGATCCTCGTGTAGCTCCAGGTACCGGATTTCGGGATCAGTCCCGTGGTCTCGACGAACTCGCCGTCCGATGTGGATACGTACCAGATCGGTGTGTAGAAATTGTTGAAAACAAAACCTTCCGTCGAAAGCTTGTAGAGCGTCGGTGTCAGTTCCGGATCGATGACGTAGCCGGAAAAAGCTTCCGCCGTCAAAAGGATCAGGTTCTTTCCCTCGAACATGCCGGTGTACTCGTTCATGGTCGTCGGCTGTCTTTGCGAAAAGAACTCGTTCATGGAGCGGTAGGTCTTATTTTCTTCATCCAGATCGAAATCGATATCCAGGACATTCTTCGGATACGGAGTCGGCGTCGGTGTGGGCGCGGGAGTAGGTGTAGGTGTCGCATCAGGGGCGCGGGTCGGTTCCGGTGTCGGGATCGGAGTCGCCGTCGGAGCAGGCGTTGCCTGGTCCGGCGCTTTCGTCTCGATCACGATATCGCTGACGTCGACATTGACCTTTTCCTCTTTTTTGATGCCCAGGACATTCATGCGAAGGTCCAGCGCCATCGTCGGTGCCAGACCGAAGGTACGAAGCGAAGCGTCCTGCGAGAACTCCGAAAGATACAGGCGGCGCGGATTTGACGCGCCTTTTCTGTCGGACAGGATCTGAAGAGTTCCGACAAGCGTTATGACAACAAATGCGGCGGCAGCCGCGAGCAGCTGCTTTCTTCCGGGAACGGGGATCTCTTTTACGAATCTTCGGATCACCGGCCAGTAGATCACGGACGGAAGGATGAGGATCAGGATCCCCCACCAACCGTGGAGCATGGCATTTCGTACAACGCCGTTATACTCGGCAACAGCGCCCGCGCCTCCGGAGGAGATGGACGCCCATACGAAGATCGTACCGAAGATCTTGAAGTAGATGTATTGCGAAATATAGATGATCGTCAATAAGTGAGTAATGACGCCGATGGAAATGACCTTGAACTTCTTTTTCGGGACCAGAAGGATCAGGGCTGTCACGAAAAACGCCATGCTCAGGGCAAGAACACCTGTGTAATAAGTAAGTGAGTTCCCGACCAGAAGCGCGAAACAGCCCTCGGAAATGAGCATATCGAGCGGAAGCCAGAGGGTCGCGAGCCAGCCCAGGACCGGTCTCTTCGGTTTTTCCGGCTTCTGCGGTTCCGAAGCAACAACTTCTTCAGAAGTGTCCGAGGCGACTTCTTCCTCCGGAGCTTCCGTAGCGGGCTCCTTCTCCTCACCGATCTCTTCCTCGGGTAGTGCTTTTCGCTCGGGATCTTCCATAACTTATTCCTTTCTGAACGGGCGGATGTCGAAGGACTCCAGGAAGTCCTCACCTTTTTGGACTTCGGTCAGCGACAGGTCCGGATAATCCAGTTGGCGCATGACTTCGTAAAGCGCGATGGCAACGGCGTTGGAGAGGTTCAGGCTTCTGCAGTTTCCGGACATGGGAATACGGAAACAGTAGTCCAGATGATCGCGAAGGCGGTCGTACGGGATGCCCGTGCTCTCCTTTCCGAAGATCAGATAGATATCGTCTTTTACGGACGCGAAATCGTAGCTGCTGTGTGGCTTTTTGCCGTAGCGGGTCATGTAGAAATACGTGCCGGGATTCTTCGATTCGAAATCCTCGAAATTCTCGTAGAGAGTGTAGTCCGCGTGATCGAGATGATTGGATGCGGATCTTTTCAGCGTCTCCTTACTAAGCTCGAAACCCAGCGGTTTGATGATATGAACATGCGTATTCGCAGCCACGCAGGTACGAAGGATATTTCCCGTATTCTGAGGGATCTCCGGCTCAAAAAGAACTACATGTACAGACACTTATTTCTTCATCTCCTTTAACGTTCTTCCGGATTTCTTTTTATATTGCAGTTTCTTCACGAAGGTCAATACCTCATACAGTATGAAGAGTCCCAGGTAGACCAGGAACACGATACCGATGAGCTTGAAAAGAATATCCCACTTCTCCTGTGATGTCATGGGTCCTTCGTGATTCATCAAAAACAACAGATACAGAAGCGGGATCGAAATAAGAAGAACGAGCCCGCTTGCGGTCAGGCATCTCTGCTTGGCATCCGCGAGCAGCTGATCCGCGGAATAATCGAACATCGCGGCCGACTTGGATTCACCTTTTGAGTATGCATCAAGATAGTAGGCCTGCGCCGACCTTAAGTAATCTTCTTTCGTATTTTTCTTTTTCCTCGTCCACTTATTTCCAGGCGCGACAAGGACGGGGACATCCGTCTTTCTCATCTTGCGCGGACCCTTTGCCAGAGTCTCGTAAAGGTTTCCGAGGATATAGTTTACATTTCCGACGCCGTAGTTTTCTCTCGCGTCCGAAAGGATATCGATCGCTTCTTTCGGCTGATCCTGATGGACGATCGCGGCGATCAGGCCCTTCACATATTTCTTTTCCCGAGAATCCGGCTGCTCGTCGATAAACTGAAGATCCGACCTGTCCTCTTCGTCAGAAAGATCAGAGCCGAAGAAAAGTGCTTTTACCAAAGGACGGAACAAACGCGCCTCCGGAACATTTTCCGCGGCAAGGTTATTAAGCGTCAGAACGGCCTCCACGAAATCCTTGTTCTCCCGGAGCTTCTTTCTCTCTGCTTCCGCAGCGGGGATCATGCCCTTGTTGAGAAATCCCGTCTGCTTATAGAGCCAGTCACCGAGAATGATGAGTCTGGTGTAGGCGTATTTGGCCATAAGTCCGGAATCCCCGAGGTCCTCTGCCGCCAAGCGGTAAAGGGCGCACGCCGACGGGAAACTGACGCGCATCTTATCGCCCCAGAAGCTTTTTTCGCCGATCTCTTTTGCCGCGTCGGGAATTCCTCCGGTCGCCGCGATGCACATGTAGTGAGTCTCATTGATCTCGGCTTCTTCGGGAGTCTTGCAGGAGGAAGGATCCTTATACTTCTGCGCCATCTTATATGCCGCGAGAGGATGCCCCGAGTCGGCACTTGCCGCATAAAGCGCAGCAAGCTCTTTCTGGACCTTTTCGTTGTCTTTATTCTCTTCCGTGTCGATGATCTCGGCGAGCTCGAACATCGCCGTGCCGTCACCCTCGCGGGCCGCAAGACGGAAATAATGCTCGGCTCTGTCCTTATTCGGCCCCATATCGCTGTTCTGGACGAAGAATCCGCCGAGGAACATCGACGATCTCGCGAATCCGGCCTTTGCGGCCACCATCTCGAGGTTCATGGCGCGTTCGTCGTAAGGATTCTCTTCGAAAAGGAAGCTGGCCATCAGGTGATACGCGCGGGTATTTCCGAGCGCGACGGCATCTTCCATCAGCTCCATTGCTTTTTCTTCGTTCACTTCACATCCGATACCGGAGCGGTAGCATACGCCGAGGCAGACGATCGCCGTGTGAAGTCCTGCCTTCGCGCCCTTTTCGTAGCACTTAAAGGCCTCTTCTTTATTCATCTCGGTGCCCACGCCGTTTTCGTAGCAAAGGCCCACTTCGACCAGTGCCGGCGGGAAATCTTTATCCGCCGCTTTTTTGAAATACTCGAACGCGAGCTTATCATCCTGCTTGGCTTCGGAAGTGCCTTCCCGGTAGTGGAAAGCGATCCTGTACATCGCCTCCGGGATGCCCTCGTCCGCGGCCTGCTTGATGAGTTCGAAGCCTCTCTTTTCATCCTTTTCGCAGCCCAGACCCATCTCGAGCATCATGCCGAGATTGTAGGTGCCAAGCGGAAATTTGTGTTCATGGGCTTCCTCAAAAAGTTTGACTGCTTCGGCGTAGTCTTTTTTACAACCGATACCGTCGCCGATGGCCTCACCGAGGATGTAGCTTCCGATGCCCGGCGCCAGCTTTCTCGCCTCTTTGAAAAGCTCCAGTGCTTTTTGGTGATCTCTTTCGACGCCGTCTCCTCGGGTATATTTCTGACCCATGCCGATCATGGCGATCGGATGCTCTTTATTCGCCGCGCGGGAAAGCCACATGGCGGCTTCCTTCGGGTCTTTGTCGACATAAGTTCCGGTATCGAACATCTTCGCGAGCGCGAGCCACGCGTTTACATCGCCGCCGGCAGCTGCTTTTCGATACCATTCATAGGCCTGCTCCAGATCCTTCTCAACACCGGATCCGGTCTCATAGCAGCGCCCGAGATTAAAACAGGAAAACGGATGACCTGCTTCCGCAGATTCCCTGAACATGGAAAGAGTCTTGTCATCGACCGACTTCATTCTTTTTTCGCGGTCGAAAGCGGTCGCCGCCTGTGCGTTCGGATCGTGAAGCACGTAGGCGCTGACTGCGTCTTTGATCTTATCGTAAAAGTTTCTTTCCTTATCGTCCATGGATTTATTTTCTCATAAAAAGCGGAACTTGTCGCCGTCCCGACGGTGTAAAATCGTGGTCAATTAAAGTAGCGCGAGCTTGTTTTTCAGGATCTCGGAAAGAAGCGCCGGATCGGCTTTTCCCTTAGTTTCGCGCATCGACTGTCCCAAGAGGAACCGGAAGTTTTTCGTTTTGCCCGAAAGGTACTCACCAACGGACTTTTCGTTTGCGGATATGACCTTGTCGACCGCGTCTTCCAGGAGCTTCGGATCGGAAATGAGCCACAGATCATGGGCATCCGCGTATTCCTTCGGGATCGCGTCTTCAACAAATGCCGCCTTCAGGATCTCTTTTCCGGATGCTCGTGAGATCTTTCCCTCTTTGACCATAACGATGATCTCGCCGAGGGATTCTTCGCGGATCACCATGTCCTCCGGGAGCGTGCCGGTGTCGTTTAAAAGCTTCATGAGGTCCACCATGATCCAGTTGGAAGCGTCCTTCGGGTCTCCGCAGATCTCCGCCGTCTTCTCGAAAAGCACCGCGGTCTCTTTATTTGCGGACAGTATGCCGGCATCGTAGTCGGGCAGTTTCAGTTCTTCGATATATCGGTGGTATTTCTGACTCGGGAGCTCCGGGAGAACAGATCGAATCTCATCGATCTTTTCATCGGAGATCAGGATCACCGGAATGTCCGGCTCCGGGAAATACTTATATTCCGCGGCGTCTTCTTTCTTTCGCATCGAGAGCGACTGCTCTTTTTCTTCGTCCCAGCGGCGCGTCTCGCGCTCGATGATTCCGCCGTTTCGGACGATCTCCCACTGGCGGGCCGCCTCAAATTCTATCGCCTTACTGACCGCGCGGAAGGAAGAAAGATTCTTCATCTCTGTTCTCGTGCCGAGGGCTTCTTCGCCGATGGCTCTTACGGAAAGATTGACGTCCGCGCGGAGCGATCCTTCCTGCATCTTACAGTCGGAAACGCCCAGTGCTTTCAACATCGTGCGAAGTGCTTCCAGGAAAGAGACCACCTCTTCTTCGGATCGGAAATCAGGCTCGGTGACGATCTCCAGAAGCGGCACGCCGCACCTGGAAAGGTCGATGGATGTGCGGTCATCGATGTCATTATGGATCAGTTTTCCCGCATCGTCTTCCATGTGAAGCTCGTGGATACGGATACGTTTTTTCTCCGGTTTTTCGATCTCCAGATAGCCGTTTCTTCCGATCGGGGAATAAAGCTGGGAGATCTGATATCCTTTCGGAAGGTCCGGATAAAAGTAGTTCTTTCGATCAAAACGGCTCTTCCTTTCGACTTCGCAGTTTAGGGCAAGCGATGTCATGATGGCATAGTCCAAAACCTTCTTATTCAGGAGAGGAAGCGCGCCCGGAAGTCCCGCGCAGACCTCGCAGATATGGGCATTCGGCGGCGCGCCGAAGGTCGTCGGGCAGGAGCAGAAGATCTTCGATCTCGTCTTTAATTCAACATGGACTTCCAGTCCGATCACGGTCTCGAAATCTTTCATCGCTTCTGCCCTCCTTTCTCAAGGAATCGGGCAGCGCCCAGGATCTCCTGTTCACCGAAACGCGGACCGATGAACTGGATGCCGACGGGAAGTGCTTTTTCCGTGGCCGCGAAAGGCAGGCTGACCGCGGGAAGTCCCGCGAGGCTCGCAGGTACCGTGCAAAGGTCAGCGATATATGTAGAAAGCGGGTCTTTATCGATTTCACCGAGAAGCGGCGCCTCGCCCGGCGCTGTCGGGCAGAGGAGCAGATCGTATTTCGAAAATGCCTCGTCAAAGGCTTTTTTCAGCATGTTGCGGGCACGTTCTGCCTGACGGTAACAGTCGTTGAAGTGCTCGGAGGAAAGGACATAGTTTCCGAGAAGGATCCTTCTTTTGACCTCTTTTCCGAAGCCCTCGGTCCTGGTCTTTCTGTAAAGCTCCGTGATGTCTTCCGCCCCGGAAGCTCTGTATCCGTAACGGATTCCGTCATAGCGCGAAAGGTTGGCGGATGCTTCCGCCGAGGAAAGGATATAGTAGATCGCGATGGCATAATCTAGGATCGGCATATCGATCTTCTCGACCAGGGCGCCGTTTTCCCTGCAGAATTCGACCGCGCGGGACATCGCCTCATTATTCTCTTTTGTTTCTTCCGAAAAGAGCTGCTTCGGGATCGCAATTCGTTTTCCGCAAAGGTCGTAGCTCTCCATCTTCTCAAGGTCCACTTTCGGGGTCGAAACCGAGGTCTGATCCTTTTCATCAGGTCCGATAACAATGTTAAAAAGCGCTGCGGCATCGCGTGTTGAGCGTGTGATCGGGCCAGCTGCATCCATCGAGGAAGCAAAGGCGGTAAGACCGTGTCTGGAGACCGATCCATAGGTCGGACGAAGGCCGACGAGCCCGCAGAAAGCTGCCGGCTGACGGATGGATCCTCCGGTATCTGTTCCGAGCGCGGCAAACGCTCCTCCGTACGCGACCGCGGCGGCGGATCCTCCGGACGAACCGCCCGGTACTCGAGTCGGATCCTTCGGATTCCGTGTCGCTCCGTAGAAGGAATGCTCCGTGGACGCGCCCATTCCGAACTCGTCCATATTCGTTTTTCCGATGATGATCGCCCCTGCTTTTTCGAGTTTTTCGACGCATGTCGCCGAATACGGGGCAACGAACTCCTGCAGCATCTTCGATCCGCAGGTCGTTTTCTTCCCGGAAAGCAGGAGATTGTCCTTTACCGCGACGGGTACACCGAGAAGCGGAAGATCAGAAAGGTCTTCCAGAACCCCCCTGTTTGCAATCGTTTCGTCTATTTTGCGCGCTTTTTTAAGCGATTCTTCCTTCCAAAAATCGAGGTAGGCATGTATATTACATTCATGCTCGTCTATATTTTCGAAAACGGCGTGAACGACTTCTTCCGAGGTCACTTTTTGCTCCCGGATCTTCTGTGCCAATTCAGTCGCTGTGAGGGTAAAGATCTCTTTTCTATCCATCGGCGCCCCCTTACACGATCCTAGGCACATTGAACATGCCGTCTTTCGCCTGTGGCGCCTGATCTAAGATCTCAGAGGCAAGGGAAGGTGCTTTTTCCGTATCTTCACGGAAATGAGCCTCGTTGTCGGTATCTTCAGGAGCATCCTCCGCGCCGGAAGTATCCAGTTCCGAGATGCGCTCCATATAAGGAACGATGCGTGACAGGTCGGCAAAGAGAATGTCTTTCTCCTCCGCCGACAGCGTCAGCCCCGAAAGCCGGGCGATGCGTTCCAGTTCTTTTTCCGAAGATCGATCCATAAGGCTCCTCAACTTTGAATTTTCATCCCCTCCATTTTACAACAAAAAGCGCATGAATCCCCTTATTCACACCGAAACCAACCATATTCCGTACCGCTTTTTCACCCCCACTTCTGAAAACCCTGTTATAATGTATGGAAACGTGAAGGAAAGTAGGAAGGGAGAAACCATGGTTTCCTTTTTGATCCGAAAACTGGTGAAGAATATCGATCAGCCGAAGCAGCCTCAGGTGCGCCGTGACGTCGGAAGTATCTGCGGCGCGTGCGGTATTTTCTTCAACATCATGCTTTTCATCGGAAAGCTCGTCATGGGTATCCTGACACACTCCATCGCCATCGTCGGTGACGCTTTGAACAACCTCTCCGACGCGGGATCTTCGATCATCACGATGATCGGTTTTCGTCTCGCGGGAAAAGCACCGGACGCCGACCATCCGTTCGGACACGGCCGTCTCGAGTACATCTCCGGTCTCATCGTTTCCCTTCTAATCTGCATCATGGGCTTCGAGCTCGGTAAATCCTCGATCGAGGGCATCATCCACCCGACAGCGGTCGACTGCACGGTCCTTGCCGTCGCGATGCTGATCGCTTCCCTTCTGGTAAAAGCCTACATGATGTACTACAACTTCAAATGGGCGAAGATCATTGACTCCTCGGCGATGCGCGCGACAGCGATCGACAGCAGAAACGACATGATCTCCACATCCGTTGTACTTCTCGCCGTTATCTCCACGAAATTCACCGACCTTCCGGTCGACGCGTATATCGGTGTTGCGCTTGCGGTCTTTATCCTCTACTCCGGAATCAATGCCGCGAGAGAAACCATCGAGCCGCTCCTCGGCACTCCGCCGTCCAAAGAATTCATCGACAAGATCGAAGAGATCGTCATGTCCCACGAAGCCATCAGCGGCATCCACGATGTGGTCGTTCACGACTACGGTCCGGGCAGAAAGATGGTCTCCCTTCACGCCGAAGTTTCCGCTTTCCAAGACATGTTCTATGTCCATGACGTCATCGACAATATCGAGTACGATCTGGCCAAAGAACTCGACTGCGAGGCCGTCATCCACATGGATCCGATCGATACGAAAAACAAGGATCTCATGAAGCTTCAGGACGAAGCAAAAGAGATCGTCAAAGAGCTCGACGAGCGCATCACGATCCATGATTTCCGCATGGTTCCGGGCGATAGCCACACGAACCTCATTTTCGACATGGTCGTCCCGCACGATGTGACCACTTCGGAAAAAGAACTGATCCAGAGCGTCCAGAAGAAGATGCTCGAAAAGCACCCTCACCACTTCTGTGTCATTAAGATCGACCGGTCATATGTATGAGTGAGCCATGCGCGAAAACTAAACAAGGCGACTTCTCCAAGGGAAATGTCCCTCTTCTGATCTTAAAACTCGGTCTTCCGATCATGCTGGCCGAGCTGGTCGTTGTACTCTATAACATCGTCGACAGAGCTTATATCGGCCACATGGGCGAGACCGGAACTCTCGCTATCACGGGCCTTGGCGTGTGCTTCCCGTTGATCACCTTCATCAGCGCGTTTGCCAACCTCTGCAGCACAGGCGGTACTACACTTGCCACGATCGCCAGAGGCGAGCATAAAGACGGAAAAGCAGAGCGCATGATGGCGACTTCCTTTTCGCTTCTTCTGATCATCGGCGCGGTCCTGACCGTGACTCTTTTTGCCATCGCTCCCTGGATCCTCGAGATCCTCGGCGGTGACGAATCCTCGCTTCCCTACGCAGTCGACTATTTCCGCATCTACGTCATCGGCACGATCCCCGTGCTGATCAGCCTCGGCATGAACCCGTTCATCACGGCGCAGGGCTTTCCGAAGATCGGTATGGCCACCGTTGTTCTCGGCGCCGTCCTGAATATCGCGCTCGACCCGCTCTTCATCTTCGTATTCGATATGGGCATCAAAGGCGCGGCTCTCGCGACGGTCATTTCCCAGAGCGCGAGCGCCCTGTGGGTCATTATCTTCCTTCGAGGCAAAAGGCCTCCGCTTCGCCTGAAGCGTCTTCTCATCGACAGAAAACAGCTCCCGGGACTCATCAAACTCGGCGCGACCGGATTTACGTTTAAGGTCACGACCAGTATGACGCAGGCGGTCGTAAACATCATGCTCAAAAGCTTCGGCGGCGAGCTCAGTACGCTCTATGTCGGCGCGATGAGCCTGGCGAATTCGGTTCGAGAGATCATGAGTCTTCCGAACAGCGGAGTTACCGCCGCGGGACAGAATGTCATGAGCTATAACTACGGCGCGAAGCAGAATAAGCGTGTCTCCGAATGCATCCGCTTCATCTTCATCAGCGGCCTGATCGTCAATGTCCTTTTGTGGCTCGCGATGCTCTTTATTCCGGGACCGGTCTTCCGTATCTTTTCCGATGACGAGGAACTGATCGACCTGACCGTTCACTGCGCGCGCATCTACTTCGGCGCGTTCCCGTTCATGGCACTTCAGATGAGCGGACAGACCACCTTTGTCGCGCTGAACTGTCCGAAACGGGCGCTGTTCTTTTCCATGCTTCGAAAGATCCTACTGGTCACCCCTCTGACGCTTCTTCTTCCGAATATCGGAATGGGCGTTGACGGTGTTTTCTGGGCAGAGTTTTTCAGTCAGATGATCGGAGCGAGCATCTGCTTCACGACGATGTATTTCACGATCTGGAGAAAGATGAAAAGAGGAACCACGGAAGCAGTGGGTACATAAACTGCTTTTCCGTGGTCCGCAGGAGCAGGGAGACAGGGCGGGATTTGGGACGGGAACCCGCCGCTATCCTATCTGGATTTTGAGTAGGTATCTAGCGTCAAAATTATTGCATTCACTTCATTAATGACATCAGTTCCGAAAAATACTCACCATTTTTGAAAATTTGGTAAAATGTGTTTGCATATATAAGGAGTAAGACGCATGAAGATCACGGAAAAGCTCGATAACAAACGAATTCTCATCTGGGGAAAAGGAAGAGAAGGAAAGTCTTCCGAAAAGTTCCTCCTGGAGCACTGCCCCGGCGCGGCCTATGAAATGGTCGAGGGTTCGGAAGATGAGATCTTAAAGCGCGCAAGTGATTTCGATTACATCTTGAAAAGTCCGGGCATCATCACTCATGCCGATGAACCCAAGTATATTTCCCAGACACGTCTTTTCATGGAAGAGTTCGGATCCAAGGTCATCGGCGTTACCGGTACCAAAGGCAAAAGCACCACTTCCTCACTTCTTTATCACGTCCTTCACGACGTAAGAAACGGCAACGCGATTCTCTGCGGAAATATCGGACTTCCCTGCTTTGACTACTACGATGAGATCCACGACGAGACCCTGATCGTTTACGAACTGTCCTGTCATCAGCTCTCGGATCTTGAGTTCTCTCCGCATATCGCCGTATTCCTCAATCTCTATGAGGATCATCTCGACCGATATATCACGATGGAAAACTACTTCAACGCGAAGAAGAACATCACGATCCATCAGGGTCCGGAAGACTATCTTTTCTACGGAAATGACGTTCCGCCGATCGAGACGAAAGCGAAAAAGAACCTTCTGAATTTCAACGAAGCGATGCAGTTTAACATGCAGCTCAAAGGCAATCACAACCGGTTCAACGCGACCTTCGTTTACCGTATCTGCACGGAAGTGCTGGGACTTGATCCCGAGAAAGTAAGAAAGAGCATCGAGACCTTTACCGGTCTTCACCACCGTCTCGAGTTCGTCGGAAACTTCGACGGCATCGATTTCTATAACGACTCGATTTCCACGATCCCGCAGGCGACCATTCAGGCTGCGACCAGCATCAAAAATACAGGCACGCTCCTGATCGGCGGCATGGATCGCGGCATCGACTACACCACGCTCATCGCCTTCATCAAGGAGCATTCGGAGTACCGGTACATCTGTGCTTACGAAAGCGGCAAGCGCATCTACGATGAGGTCGGCGACCTTCCCTACTGCCACCTCGTTTCCGACATCAAGGAATCCGTCGAGATGGCAAGAAGGATCACACCATCGGGCAAGGCATGCATCATGTCCCCGGCCGCAGCGTCCTACACGCACTTCAAGGATTTTGAGGCACGTGGCGAAAAGTTCTGCCAGTTAGTCAAAGGCGAGACCACACTCGTCTTCACCGGTGATATCGGATTCGACCGTTACATGGATCACAAGTGGGAAGATCCGAAGCTCCTATCAAAGCGCGTTAAAGACGTCCTTTCTTTTGCCGACCACGTGATCGCCAATGTCGAAGGACCGATCATGGAGTGCCCGAAAAATGAAGTCAACGAAGGCGCCAAGCAGCTCCTCCATTTCATGGAGCCGGCCGTCGCCGATTTCCTTTCGGAAAATCACTGTGATATCTGGAATATCTGCAACAACCACATCAAAGACGCAGGCGTGGAAGGCATCGCGTCGACGCTGAAAGAGGCCGAAAAACGCGGCATCCAAACCATCGGCGCCGGCATGAATATCACGGAGGCAAGAAAGATCCTGACACTTCCCGAAGCAGGCGGTATCGGCATGTTCGGCGTCGGTTATCAGCGTGCCTGTCGAAAAGCAACGGAAGATGAAGCCGGCTGCTTCAGCTGGAGTGATCTGGATGCCATTCAGGACGCAATTACGAAGATCAAAAAGACCTGCCGCTGGTGCATTGTTGTCGCGCACGCGGGCGAGGAATTCACGCCGCTTCCGTCTCCTTACACCAGAGACAGATATCACCTGTATCTTGAGATGGGCGCGGACATCGTCGTCTCGCACCACCCGCACGTTCCGATGAATTACGAGATGGTCGGTGATAAAGCCATCTTCTATTCACTCGGTAACTTCATCTTCGATACCGACTATCAGCGCTCTCAGTACAATACGGAAAAAGGACTTCTCCTTTCCCTTAAACTATCCGAAAAGGAGTTCTCATTCACCCCTTACGGTATCGACATCCTTCGCGGTGAAGAACATGTCGATCTCGGTGAACTTCCGGTCATCTTCCAGGACGTTCCGGAAGACGAATATAAGCTCCTGTCGCCGCTTTCGGCGAAGATGCATATCGCCGCGACACGCCGTCAGATGAGATATCTCGACCCGAAGCGTTTTAAGGACGCGACCGAAGAAGAGTGGAAAGCACACTTCGAAGAGCCGCTCCGTACAGGAAGAGTTCCGGGTGAAACACTGGACTTCTTTATCCTCTGTCCGCTGGCCGAAAAGGAAAAAGAAGAAGCCTGGAAAGAAAGTAGAATGCAGGATATCGTCAAATATATCCGTGACCAGATCCCCGATCTGAACAGCGGTTCGGAGGCATAAGATGCAGGAAGTAAGTTCCCTTAAAGAAAGCCGCCGTCATCCCTTATCCATAAACGTAAGAAGTTTCTATCTTGCGGCGCTTATCTATCTGGCGCTTCCGGTAGTGATCTTCATTTTCGGATATCTGAAGATCTGGTGGGCAGTTCTCTTCTCGGCAGGCCTGATCGGCGCCGTTTACCTGACCATGCGTAGCATGAAAAAGGACCCTGTTTCACTTAAAGAATCTGATAGATCGATAGTCATCAATCCATCCTATCTGATCTTCGTCATCATCTTGATCCCTATCCTTCTTTACTGGGGCGGTGTCAGCGAATTCGGCAACTGCTCGGCCGACCACCGCGTCAGATATGCGATCCTAAATGATCTGGTCGAGTACAAGTGGCCGGTTATCTACGATTTCTCCACGCAGCAGAATCCCGCCGTCGCGGCAAACCTCGGCTCCGGGACCGCGGCGTTTGCCTATTACTTCGCGTTCTGGATGGTACCGGCGCTTTTCGGAAAGCTCTTCGGACTTATGGCCGCGAGGATCGTGCTTTTCATCTGGACGGGCATCGGACTGTTCCTCGTTTCTCTCGGCGCTTCCCTGCTTTACAAGCGCTCGTCGAAGGTACTGTTTTTCTGCCTGATCCTGTTCGCCGGATTTGACGTCATTCCGTACGTGATCAACAGGATCACCGGAACGGGAACCACCTGGGAGGGCTGGACGAAGCACCTCTTTATCCACAGCAACTTCTTCCAGATCATGAATGTTTTTAACCAGAGCATCCCGGGCTGGATGATCACGACGCTTCTTCTCCTTGCGCCAAATGGCCAAAGCATCGGTCTTCTGGGCGGTCTGATGTTCTGCTATTCACCATGGGCCACGATCGGCATTTTCCCGATGTGCGTCTGCAAGATCATCATGACGAGCAGAAATAGAAACGGCGCTGACGAAAACTCCGAAGATACCGCCGCAAAAGCACCTTTCCTCAAATCGATCCTGAAGACCGTCTTCACTCCGCAGAATATCATTCCGCCGATCATCTGTCTGGTGCTTTTCGGATCGCTTTATACCGCGAATCCGAATGCCACCGGCGCGGACGGATTCATCTGGAAATTCTATACTCCGCTTCATCTTCTTAAGGACTACATCATGTTCGTCCTCTTCGATTTCGTTTTCTGGTTCATCCTGATCATCAGAAAGCACAAGAAAGATCCGATGCTCTGGACCGCGTTCATCACGCTTTTGATCCTGCCGATCTATAAGATCAGCATCGCCAACGATTTCCTGATGCGAGGAAGCATGGCGCCGATGTTCATGATCGGTCTTTATGTCGTCATGTTCGTCACCGACAATTTCGAGATGTGCCGAAGAAAAGATCTTAAGTTGAAAAAAGCCATCGCGGGAAGACTCGTTCTGATCCTTATGGTCGTCGCCGCGTACACGCCCGGAAACTACATCCTCTATTCCGCGCTGACCTCGTATCCGATGAATCTTTCGGATGAGCCGACTGTCGCGGAAAAAGACCTGATCGGATCGTTCGGAAACATCAAATACGCGTCTGAACTTCAGACCGTAAAAGACCAGTTCTTCGTATACGATTACGAGGATTCGATCTTCTTTAAATACTTCGCGAAATGATCCCGATAACACTAAAAATATGCGGCCGGATGATTTCCATCCGGCCGCTTTTCTTGACTCTCATCAATGTACGTCCTGCTCGCCCAGCTGTTCCTGCTCGTAAATGATGTTGAGCATCTTTGCCGTGGCCTTGATCGCCGCCGCGACCTGATCTCGATCGAGACCTCTGGTCTTAAACTCGTGCTCGCCGTCGCGCCATGTGATGACACTCTCGACGAACGCGTTCGTACGGCCTCCCGGCGGGATCGTAACGGTATAGTCGGCGAAGAACGGGAGCGTTCTTCCGAACTGTTGATAGATCTTCTGAAGCGCTCTCATGAAGGCGTCGAACTGACCTTCACCGGAAGCACTCGCTTCGTGTACTTTATCGTCGATCTGGATACGCATCGTCGCTACGGGATTTAAGTCTCTTGCGTGGCAGACGTAGTAGTTCAGGATCTTCACGTTCGACTCGCCGTTTCCTTTACCGAGAACGTCGGCAACGATGTACGGGAGCTCGTCGGTCATGATGCTCTCTTTGTTATCACCCATCTCAACGATCCTGGCAGTTACTTTTTCCAGAGATTCCTGATCCAGGTTCAGACCGATCTCTTCTAAGTTCTTCGCTATGCTCGCGCGTCCGCTGGACTTACCGAGCGCGTACTGACGCATACGTCCGAACCGCTCCGGAGCGAGCTTATTGCAGTACAGGGAATCCTTCGTGTCGCCGTCCGCGTGAACGCCGCAAGTCTGCGTAAATACGGCCGCGCCGGTGATTGGCTGGTTCTTCGGAATACGCATGCCCGAAAAGGACTCGACCATCTTACTGACATGCTCAAGTGCCGTTTCATTGACGTCGATCGATCTTTTATCGCAGAAGTCGGCGACCGCGCCTACGATCGAAGCAAGAGGCGCGTTACCGGCGCGTTCGCCCAGGCCGTTAACGGTAACGTGAACGCCCTTCGCGCCTGCTTTTACGGCCATGATGGTATTTCCGACCGACATGTCGTAGTCGTTGTGCGCGTGGAAATCGAAATGGACCTCCGGGAAAAGATCGACCATCTTTTTGACATACTCGAAAGTCATATCCGGTGTCAGAACACCAAGCGTATCCGCCAGCATGATCCTTTCGACAGGCAGGACGGAAAGCTCGGAAACGAGCATCTTTACGTATTCAAAATCACTCTGGACGCCGTTAGACCAGTCTTCCAGATAGATGTTGACCTTCATGTCGCGGAAAGCCGCGTCTTCAATGACTCTTCTGATCTCGCCGACGTGCTGCTCCGGTGTCTTTCCGAGCTGCGCGGTGAGGTGGTGAAGAGAGCTTTTGCAAAGGAGATTGATCACGCGTCCGCCGGCATTTTCGATCCAGGAAAGAGAATGTCCTCGATCGACAAAAGCGAGTACCTCGACCTTATCGAGATAACCCTTTCCTTTTGCCCATTCCGTGATGCGCTGAAGCGCCTCAAAATCACCGTCGGAAATACGCGCGGAGGTGACCTCGACTCGGTCGACTTTGACTTCGTCGAGAAGGATCTTGGCAATGCTCAATTTTTCACTGGGAGAAAACGAAACTCCCGGGGTCTGTTCACCATCCCGAAGGGTGGTATCCATGATTTCCAGCTTCATAAGGTCACCGTTTCTTCGTAAATTACAGTCACAGTATAGCAGAAACCACGAAGAAATGCTTTTCTCTATTTCTTTTTTCCATTTTTTTTGAGATAATGTGAAACGTGGGAGAAAATGGATTTTGAAGAAGTAATTAGAAGACGGTTTGGGAAAAGAGATTGGTAAGGAGCTTCATTTATGGCTAAGAAAAAATTGGATCCTAACTTTTCCAACGAAAAGATTTTGGAAGTCATCCGCGACTATTCCAACGATACCATTTATTTCAAAGACGCTCACTCCCGCTTCGTCTGGAATAACCGTTCCCACGCCGCGCAGTTCGGCATCAGTGACCCACGCGAAATGGTAGGCAAAACGGATGCCGATTATTTCCCGAAGGATTTTGCCGCACGTTCTAAAAGAGAAGAGATGGAGATCATGGAGACTCGGATCCCTCTCATTTCCAATATCGAAAAGCTCGAGAAACCGGATGGTTCCATCGTCTGGTATTCCGCTTCCAAATACCCGATCATCGACGAGAACGACAAAGTAATCGGCACCTGGGGCATCAGCCGCAACATCACCGCGCTTAAGATCGTGGAAGAAGAGCTGAGCCGCACCAATGAAAAACTGAAGAGACTGTCGCAGGTCGACGATCTGACGGGTCTTTTCAATCGCCGTTATTTCTACGAGATGATCGAGAAGACCGCTTCTCAGTACGATCGCAGAAACTACAAAAAGAAGAACGATCCGGACGATACATTCTCACTGATCTCCTTGGATATCGACTTCTTCAAGAAGATCAACGATGAATTCGGTCACAACAAGGGTGATGACGTTCTGCGCCTCGTCGCCGGCATCCTCACCTCCCAGTGCAGAAAGTCCGACATGGTCTTCCGTATCGGCGGAGACGAGTTCATGATGCTCCTTCCGGACACTCCTCTCAAGGGCGCGAAGAAGCAGGCCGAGCGTGTACGTCTGGCGCTTTCCGAAGCCCCGATCGTACTCGATGAAAGATCGACTCCGGTAAGACTTACGGCCAGCATGGGTATTTCCTGCTACAAGGACAGCAGCAATGTTGCCGACCTGATCCACACCGCAGACGATCGTCTCTACACATCGAAGAATCTCGGCCGTGACCGCGCGACCTGATCCTTTCGAAAAGCACCTGTAAACAACAAGGCACCGTTTTCGCGGTGCCTTTTCCATTCATTGATGGTAATAAATCTATCCTTCTTTGAACTTACGGAGCGGTATTGCCCTTCTCCTTATACTTCAGAAGTGCCGCGCGGGCGAAGTCCTCAGTTTCCGTCGAAAGCTCCGGCAGTTCGTAATCCTCTCCGTATCTGCGCTTCAGCGCGAGACGCAGGAGATGGTCGGTCATGCGCGGATTCTTCGGCAGGAAGCTTCCGTGCGAATAGGTGCAGTACACGTTATTATAGATCGCGCCCTCGTATCCGTCTTTTCCGTTATTTCCGGCGCCCTCGACGACCTTTGCCATCGGCTTGACCGTAGGTCCCAGATACGTTCTTCCGCTGTGGTTCTCAAATCCGTAAAGCAAGGCACTGTTCGAGTTCCCGTCTTCTTTCAGAAAGTCTGCTTCGTAGATCGTATCCTGGATATATCGGACATCCTCGCCGACCGTGTAGATATCGATCGCGTTTAAGCATTCGATCTTCGTGCCGTCGTGCTCCTGGTAGTACTTTCCGAGCATCTGATAGCCGCCGCAGATACAGAGGAAGACCATGCCGTTTTCGATGGCTTCCTTTACCTTCGGCCCCTTCACTTCAACAAAATCCTTACGGATCACGTTCTGCTCCGCGTCCTGGCCGCCGCCGAGGAATACGATATCGAAATCGTTCTCATTGAAATCGTCGCCGATCGAAACCGGAACCAGCTTGGCCTTAATGCCTCTAAGTTCGGCCCTTCTGATCAGGCTCAGGACATTTCCCCGATCTCCGTAGAGATTCAGGAGATCCGGATACATATGACATATGCGAAGTTCTTTTTCCGTGTTATCCATTTTCAAAAGCACTTTCCTTTCGTCATTTCCAGAAGTCCTTCAGGTGATAGCGTTTGACCAGGATCGATCGAAGCGCCAGCATCGAGGTGTAGTTCGGCAGGATATAAAGGCATTTTCCCGGAGTCGAATCAGAGATCGCCTGATCGAGAAGTTCCGCGCATTCTTCCATCGGTTTGGCGATGATGCGCGAGCGGTCTACGCCGGAATAGACGATACGGAGCATCATGTCACCATAGCGGTCGCCCGAAACATAGACTTTCTCAGGGAAATCCTTGGATTCGAAATCGACGTCCCAGATCCAAGAAACATCTTTTCCGTCCGCGATATTACTGTTTAAAAGCATGTAGATTCCTTCGGCGTCTGAAGCACCGGCTACGAAAGAGAGCGCACGGTCAAGTCCGACCGGGTTCTTTACGAGCAGTACGCAGATCTTCTTATCGCCGATACTGATCTTTTCCATACGGCCGAATGCCGCTTCGACGTGCTCGAGAGCCGCCGCGCATTTATCAAAAGAAAGACCTTCCGTATCGCCGATTTTCTCACCCATGCAAACGCAGGCGGAGACCGCGGCGATCGAGTTATAGAAATTATGCATACCCGGGATCGGAAGCTTCACGCGCTTTTCGATCAGACCGGAAGCACCTTCCGCAGTAGCCTTATCGCCGTTTGCGCCGCCGTCGCAGAGCGAAAGCTCATAGCCTTCGTCCGACGGATTCTTCGAAAGATCGTACTTAACGAAGAATCTCGGAGACTGTCTCTTCTTTCCGCACTTGCTGCAGGAAAAAGAACCGAGGTGCCCGAAAGAGCGGGCCGTGTAAGTGTATTTCGTCTTACAGCCCGTGCAGTATTCCGCGTCCGAGGATGCCGGAAGCACGCCGGATTTGTCCGGATACGTGACGTTATTGTAGTGCATGGATTCTTCAGAAAGACCATAGAAGACCGTTCTTCCTTCTCTTCCCTTGTAGAGCTCGGAAACGAGGGAATCGTCGCTGTTGAGAAGAATCTGTGCCTCGCAGGAATCCAGTCCCTTCGCGATCAGTTCACGGGTGTGCGCGAGTTCGCCGAAACGGTCGAGCTGGTCACGGAAAAGGTTCGTGACGACCGATACTTTCGGCATGATCTGGCAGGCGATCTTTCCGTAGGCCGCTTCGTCTGTCTCCAGCACGCAGATGATCTTTTTCCCTTCCTTTTCGGCCTTCTTCATGTCCTTCATGCCGAAGATCATGGAAGTCGTTACACCGGAAAGAAGGTTTGCGCCGGATACGTTCGTCACGACGGTATAGCCGCAGTTTCTGAAGATATCGGTGATCATGTGCGTTGTGGTGGTCTTACCGTTCGTACCGGTAATGGTGACGCAGTCGCGGCCCGAACAGAGCTTTTTCAGTATCTTCGGATCGACCTTAACGGCGACCTTTCCCGGAAGTGTGGTCGCGCCTCTTCCCATCAGGCGCAGAGCCAGATGCGTGCACTTTGCGGAAAATACTGCGATGTGAAACCGGATCGATGCCATAACTACCTCCGCCTCATTCCTTAAGGTGTCCGACGACCAGAAGTCTGTGTGTCGCGACACCGAGCGGAGTGCATGTTACAAGAGTGACCTGTTTTCCCGTACCGTCATCAATATCGATATAAAGGTCCAGATCCTCCGGAGTTACCATTTCGTGGATCGTGTCGACGACGTAAACGTAGTTTTTACCGTCGATACCGTTGATCTCGATCGTGTCACCGATCTTTACGTCGCCAAGCGCATGGAAAAGCTTTCCTTCGGCTCTCATTCTGTGTCCGAGGATCGTCATGTTTCCTTCCTGGCCCGGATCGGCAGTGCCTTTCAATCGGCCGGCGCCGTAACGAAGGGAAACGATGGTCGCGTCGTCCCAAAGCGGGATATCTACGTCAATAGAGGGGATACGGATCGTGCCGAGCGCGGTCAGAACGACCTCATCGGGAAGTTCTGCGACGATCGTCTTATAGTCGGCAGCGCCGCCTTCTTCGTACTCTTCACCGTAGTAATATTCGAACTCTTCACCGCTGACTTCGTTACCGGAGCTCTTTACGACAAAAGTCGTCTGTCCGGCCTCAACGATGCTTTCATGCATATCGTCAGTCAGCTTTTGACGTTTCATATCCTTGAGCGGATCCATCAAAAGCAGGATGACACCCACGACGAGGCAGATAAACGCCACCGCAAGAAGAATGATATTTCTCCAGTTGATGTCACCGTTTCTTTTTCTAAACATATATTCCCCATTGGTAAAATTCTTTGCGAATAATTATATCAGATACTTTCAGAAAGTGGAAAATTCTGATATGATGATTCTACTTTTTTTATCTTCGCGGGGGGACTCAAATGAGCGCGAAGAAATTTAAGCAGTGGGTGAAACAAGGATGGATGCAAATAAGATCTGGAGTCAAACAATGGCTTTGCTGAAGGATGAAGTGTCTGAAGTTAAGTACAAGACATTCTTCCAGCCTGTAACTCCTGCATTTGCGAATAACGATATTCTTATCCTCACGACTCCGGACGCCTTTTCCCAGGAACAGATCACACCGATGATCCCCTTGATCCGCAACTGTATTTCCGTCGCGATCGGAAAAGAACTTGACGTCAAAGTCGAGCTTCCGGATTCTTCCTTAACTCTGGATATGATCCACCAGCACTCTTCTTCTACCCCGCCGGTTACTTCGGAATCTTCTGTTTCCCAGTTGAATTCCGCTTATACATTCGATTCCTTTATCGTCGGTGCCGGAAACCGCTTCGCTCACGCAGCCTGTGTTTCTGTTGCTGACGGCGGCAAGCAGTATAACCCGATCTTCCTCTACGGCGGATCCGGACTTGGTAAGACGCACCTGATGCACGCGGTAGGTAACGCCGTAAAAGCGAAAATGCCTACGAAAAAGGTCGTTTACGTCAACTGCGAACGCTTCGTTAACGAGTTTATCGCGACGATCCAGAGCGGTAAATACGATGATTTCCGTGAAAAGTACAGAAACGCGGACTTCCTCCTGATCGACGATATCCAGTTTCTCGAGAGAAAAGAACAGACTCAGGTCGAGTTCTTCCACACCTTCAATGAACTCTACGAATCCGGCAAAATGATCCTCATGACCTGTGATAAGCCGCCGCAAAGCCTCTCTTCCCTCGAAGAAAGACTTCGTTCCCGCTTCTCTTCCGGTCTGATCGTTGATATCCAGCCGGCAGACTATGAAACACGTATCGCGATCCTTAACAGAAGGATGCAGGATGAGCACATCAACCTTTCCGACGATATCGTGGATTACATCGCATCTAACTTTGCTTCGAACATCCGTGAGCTCGATGGAGCTTTTAAAACAGTCGTCGCTTACTGCTTCCTGGCAAATTCCTTTACACTTGATGACGCGAAGATCGCACTTAAGGACATGATCGCTCCGAAGCAGGCCAAGCAGGTAACTCCGGACATCATCGTCGAAGTCGTCGCACGCGCCTATAACATCACAGTCAACGACATCATGTCCAACAAACGCAGCAAGGATATCATCGTGCCGCGTCAGATCTGCATGTTCCTCTGCCGTTCTGAATTGAACATGACCTATCCGAAGATCGGAGAGTTTTTTGGTGGCAAAGACCACTCCACAGTTCTGCACGCTTGTAACAAAATTGAATTAGAACTGAAAGATTCTAACTCCGAAACTTCGATCCGCATCGACTCCATTAAAAAGCGTCTCTTTAACTAAAGTTTTCCACTATAAAGCGTTCAATTGTGGAAAACTTCCGTAGGAAAACAAGTGCACTATTTGTGGATATTCCCGTCTTGTGAATAGAGTTGATAACCTCCTCTTTTTTGCACTTTACTTTTCACTTGTTTTGAACTTCAAAAACGTTGATATAAAGGGCTTTGAAGTACTTTTTCACCGTTTACACAGACTATAATAATATGAAGGAGAATTACTTTTCTTCTTGCTTGTATCTTTGTTAAACAGGTCCGGTACGACCTTCCTCCCCTTTTTTCTGTTTTTGATTTTTTGTGAAATAAGTGGAAAACTTTCAGACAATGTGAAAACTTGAAAATAACCATATTTTCTATGCCTTTTCGAGTTTTCTTTGTAGCATTTTTGTAATTTTCCTGTATAATATATAGTGTTATTTGATAAATACAGACGGAGGAATGAAACGCATGAAACTTGTTATTTCAAGAGACAATCTGGTCGAAGCCATCTCGATCGTTCAGAAAGCAGTTTCAACTCGTTCTACTTTACCTATATTAGATGGAATTTTAATTGAAGCCTCTTCCAAGGGAGTTAAGCTCACAGGCTATGATTTAGAGACAGGTATTGAAGCACTTGTAGAAGCAGATGTTATGGAGGAAGGATCCATCGTTATTCCTTCCAAGGTTTTCGGTGAGATCATCAGAAAGCTTCCGGACGAAGAAGTTGCCATTTCTTCCAATGAGAGAATGGTGATCGATATTGAGAGCGGTACATCCAAGTTCTCGATCAACGGTATTTCCGCAGAAGGATTCCCGACGATCCCGGTAGTTGGTGACGACAACAAGATCATCCTCAACCAGGAGATCTTAAGAGATATGATCAGCCAGACGATCTTCGCGATCTCTACTGATGAAGGACGTCCGATCCTCAACGGTTCCCTTTTCGAATCCGACGGAAAGAACATCAATGTCGTATCTATCGACGGTTTCAGAATGGCACACAGAAAGCAGGAGATCGGCGAAGACCTTCCTGTTATGAAGTTCCTTATTCCGGGAAAAGCACTTCACGAGGCAGCTCGTATTCTTACCGGTAAGGACGCGGAAGTCGTTATCTACGCTTCCACAAACCACATCCTCTTCGATACAGGCAAGTTCAGAATAGTATCTCGTTTGATCAATGGTGAATTCCTGGATTACCACGCAATCGTACCGAAGAATTCTTCCACAACGATGATCGTTGATAAGAATGCCGTATTGAACGCCGTAGAGCGTGCTTCCCTGATTATTCAGAAGGAAGACCGTCGCTGCCCGGTAAATCTTTCCATGGATAATGAAGAAACTCTCGTGATCCGTTCCAGCACTGAGCTCGGTAATCTCCGTGAAGAAGTCAACTGCCAGATCACAGGTGAACTCATTAACGTAGATTTCAATCACAAGTACATCATGGATGCGCTTCGTGCCATCGATGAAGATACTGTAAAATTCCTCTTCTCCGGTGCAAATGGCCCGTCCGTTGTTGTTCCGGTAGAGGGAGACGGTTATACATATCTTATCCTGCCGCTGCGTAAGTAATCTCTTTCGCAAGCATTTTCCTAAGGACGTAAGGCATGTATATACGTTCCATTGAACTAGAAAACTTCAGGAATTACAGAAGGCTTGATCTTAAGGTCGAGCCTTCTGTTAATGTTTTCTATGGATCAAATGCCCAGGGAAAGACCAACATATTAGAGTCGATCTATCTTTGTACTTCGACTCACTCGCACAGGACTTCCAAGGACAGTGACATGATCCTTCACGGTGAGCACAGATATAAGGTCAAACTGAATCTGACCGCCTCATTTAATGCGTACGATGAGTCCGTTTCTGTCATGTATGATGACGGTTTAAGCGACGATGTGTCTTCCAAACGCGCAAAAAAGATCGTTTGTCATGATGATGTTCCTTTTGATAAATTAGCCGATTATTACGGGATTTTTAACGCTGTTATATTTGCTCCTGAAGACCTGATGCTGATCAAAGAGGGCCCTTCGATCCGAAGAAAATATTTAAATGTCCTTCTTTCGTCCGTAAAGCCATCATATTTTTACGAGCTGTCCAATTATGTCCGTTTACTCATGAACCGTAACCGCATCATTAAAAACGCGCGTTCCGGCAATAATAAGGTGCTTTCCGATGCGATCAAGGAAGAAATGTCGATCTGGCATGAACCGATGGCCAGATCCGCGGTAAAGATCATGCGTGACCGCTACCTCTTCTCACTTCGTATCGCGAAGTTCGCCAAGATCCATCACGAGAAGATCTCAAACGGAAGCGAGTCGCTTTTCGTAAAGTATAAAACATGCGTACCCATCGATATGTTCGAAAAGAACTCGGATGAGGAGATCATAGAAGCCCTGATCTCCAAGTGGGACAATTCCATTGAGGAGGATTTCTTCCGGGGAACGACCAATCACGGCCCGCAGAGGGACGATCTTCTCATGTCCTTAGATGGAGACGGTCTTCGTATGTTTGCCTCCCAGGGACAGCAAAGATCGGCGGCTCTGTCCATGAAACTGGCCGAACTGGACATCATGCGAGAAGAGACAAATGACTCTCCTGTCCTGCTTTTGGACGATGTTTTCGGGGAACTGGACGCCAAAAGAAGAAAGTGCCTTTTGTCCGAGATCGGAGACGCCCAGATCTTCATTACCTGCACCGATAAATCCTTCATCGAACAGGAACTTGCGGATTCTCTGGAAAAAGCGTCGAAGATCGCCTTTTTTGAGGTATCTGAAGGCACTGTACAGAGAATAGAAAACGGGTAGAAAATTGACCTTTTCAGTGTCTTTTATGGTATAATGTTATGGTCAAAACTGATAGTGTTAAAGGGGCGTTTAGATGTTCGTTCATATCGGCGGAGAATATACGATACTAATCGATTCGATCATCGGATTGGTCAACCTCGAGACCGTACAAGCTTCGTCTTCGGATATGAATGATTTTCTGCGGCAGCAGGAAGAAGAAAACATCCTCGAATATGTCTCGGAAGAGATCCCGAGATCCCTGATCTTAACAGATGATCGGACATACGTCTCCCCTCTCTCGGTAGTGACACTCAAAAAGCGCATCGAAAGCGCCAAAACGAAGCCGGATACTGTACAGTAACAGTGTTACAGATCTAGATATATCAGCGGTTTTCCCGATCTTAGTCTATCTTCGGGAAAATGAAGGAAGGAAAGAAGAAAAATGGACGACGAGAAGAATCTGCAGAACACTTCAGCCGAAAATGAGAAGCAGAATCAGCCGGAAGAACAGAGAGAATTCTACTATGAAGTTCAGGAAGAGACAGATGGTCTCGTAAACCTGGCTGCTGACCCGAGAGCTTTGACCGAAGATTACAAAGAGGACTCCCTCGAGGATCTCGAACAGGCCACCCAGGGACAGGATGATTTCGATACCACGAACAAGAAAGAATATAACGAAGAAGATATTCAGGTCCTGGAGGGTCTGGAAGCCGTCAGAAAGCGTCCGGGCATGTACATTGGTGATACGACCCTTAGAGGTCTTCACCACCTCGTATACGAGATCGTAGCGAACTCTGTCGACGAGGCGCTCGCCGGCCGCTGCGATACCATCAAAGTTACAGTAAATACAGACGGTTCTGTTACGGTAACGGATAACGGTTCCGGTATTCCGGTCGGTATTCACCCGAAAATGGGCATTCCTACCGTTGAAGTCGTACATACGGTACTCCATGCCGGCGGTAAGTTCGGCGGCGGCGCATACAGCGTTTCCGGCGGTCTTCACGGTGTAGGTGCTTCCGTAGTTAACGCCCTTGCCTCTAAGATGGTCGTAGAAGTCCGTCGTGAGGGCAATATCTATCACATCGAGTTCGAGCGTGGTAAGACCACCTCTCCCCTCGAGATCGTCGGAAAATGCGACGAGAACGATACAGGTACGACAACTGTATTCACACCGGACCCGGAGATCTTCCCGGACTGCCGTTTCGACTTCGATGCCATGATCACACGTTATCGTGAAATGGCTTTCCTGAATAGAGAAATCACCATCATCCTCCGCGACGATCGCGCAGAGGAACCGGTAGATAAGGTACTCCACTATGACGGTGGTATCATCTCCTTCGTAGAGTACTTAAACCGCCACAGAGAGGCGCTTCACAAGCCGCCGATCTATATCGCTCAGAGAAGCGGAGAATGCTTCGTAGAGGTCGCTATCCAGTATAACGATTCCTTCGCCGAGAACGTCTATTCCTACGCGAATAACATCGCGACAGTAGAAGGTGGTTCTCACCTGACAGGCTTTAAGAGCGCGCTGACAAAGGTCATTAACGACTATGCCAGAAAGTATAAGTACATTAAGGATTCCGATAGAAACCTCCAGGGTGAAGACACCAGAGAAGGTATCGGAGCCATCATCAGCGTCAAACTTCCGGAACCTCAGTTTGAAGGTCAAACAAAGTCAAAGTTGGGAAATGCCGAAATCAGAACGCTTGTAGAGACTGTCATGTCTGAAAAACTAGCCCAGTATCTCGAGGAAAATCCGAACGTTGCCAAGATCGTTATGGACAAGTGCCTGTCGGCTTCCAGAGCCCGTGAGGCTGCTAGAAAAGCCCGTGATATGACGAGAAGAAAGAGCGTCTTCGAGTCCACAGCACTTCCGGGTAAGCTCGCTGACTGCCAGGAGAAAGATCCTACATTCTGTGAGATCTTCATCGTAGAGGGTGACTCGGCTGGCGGTTCCGCTAAGCAGGGACGTGAGAGAAAGTATCAGGCGATCCTCCCGCTCTGGGGTAAGATGCTCAATGTAGAAAAAGCCCGTATCGATAAGGTATACGGAAACGAGAAGCTGCAGCCGGTCGTTATGGCACTCGGCGCAGGTATTGGTGAAGACTTCGATCCTGAGAAGCTCCGTTATCACAAAGTCATCATCATGGCTGATGCTGATGTCGACGGATCTCACATCAGAACACTTCTTCTCACCTTCTTCTTCCGCTATCTGAGACCTCTCGTAGAACTCGGATATGCCTATATCGCCTGCCCGCCGCTCTATCGCGTATATCAGGGCAACGAAGGTTACTACGCTTATGACGATAAGGAAGTCGAAGAGATCAAGCAGAAAACAGGTTGGAAAGAGCCTAAGATCCAGCGTTATAAGGGTCTCGGTGAGATGAGTTCCGAGCAGCTTTGGGAGACAACAATGAACCCGGCTACCAGAAAACTTCTGAAAGTTACCATCGAAGATGCTCAGGCAGCAGATGAAGCGATGACACTTCTCATGGGTGATCAGGTTGAACCGAGAAAAGAGTTCATCCAGGCAAATGCAAAATTCGCTCAGCTGGATATGTAATTTATAGAAATATTATTCTGAAATCAATAGCAACAGAAAGAACTCCGCATCAAAAACGGAGTTCTTTTTATTTGTTTCGATTTGTATCATTGATTGTTTCACGTGAAACAATTGAATTATGAAAAACAACATTTTTGGATTTTGAATTTGCACCATGAAACATGTTCGGATAATGTTTCACGTGAAACATTATCCGGATACGATACAAAAACTGACAATGTTCATATGCAATTTTGAAGTTTTTCTGAATTTTTCTTCGAAAAGTGTAAAGCAACTGACATATAGTGCGCGCGTTTTTTCTGATAATATTATGATAATAAGGATGATAAGGAGCACATATGGCATACGTAATTTCTATCGTAAATCAAAAAGGTGGCGTGGGAAAAACCACAACAGCCGTCAATCTGGGCGCATTTTTAGCGAAAAAACGCAAGAAAGTGC
>JAFZWA010000010.1 GCA_017617525.1 Clostridiales bacterium | reverse complement strand
TATCACAAATATGGTTTTGAATTTGACGGATGCAAAAAGGAATGGACTCTTGGCACTCCTGTCTCAATAGTCAGAATGGTAATGAAAAGAGCATAATCTTTTCGGGTTTACCAAACTATATCGCAACAAAACGCACTAAAGTGAAATCAAAAAATGACCGCATACTCGTGGGAGACACTATATGAAAAAACAAGCATTCAACCCTATCCTTCCACTTTCGGAATATATTCCGGATGGCGAGCCACACGTTTTCGGTGACCGTGTATATCTTTACGGCAGCCATGATAAAGAAGGTGGAAAGACCTTCTGTATGCTTGATTACGAAGTATGGTCGGCTCCTGTCGACGATCTGGGCAACTGGACCAGTAAAGGTCCCAATTATTCAGCTAAACAAGATCCCCTATATAGCAAGAAAATGAAATATATGTTTGCTCCTGATTGTGTGAAAGGTAACGACGGTCGCTTTTATTTGTACTACTGTATGGCCGGACATAAAGGCCTTGGTGGATATTATAATCCGGTAAGTGTGGCAGTTTCAGATACCCCTGATGGGAAGTTCACTTATCTTGGCGTAGTACGAAATCCGGATGGGTCGCCTCTTATGCGGTATGTATGTTTTGATCCTTCCGTGATCAACGATAACGGTGTGATCCGACTTTATTACGGAACCTATTGGCCTTGGTTTGAAGGGATACGTTTCGGTCCGTTGAAAAACAAATTGTACAAGAGATTCTTCGGACGGTCAAAAAAACAGAGAGAGTATGTACCTGAGGGAATTCTCGGTGCATATCATGTGACACTTTCAGATGATATGTTAACGGCAACATCAGCTCCTGTGCGCATCGATCACTCCATAAGCGGAGAAGAGTATAAAGAGCACTTGTTTTTCGAAGGCAGCTCCATGCGGAAAAACGGAGAAAAATACTACTTTATATACTCTTCGATAAACAATCATGAATTGTGCTATGCGTTCTCGGATAAACCGGACGGTGGTTTTCAATATGGCGGAACGATCGTATCCAATGGAGACATCGGCTTTCTCGGACGCAAGAAGGAAGACAGATTGAACCATACCGGAACGAATCATGGGTCTATGGAATCGATCAACGGCAAGTGGTATGTCTTCTACCATCGACTGACACATTGCTCTGATTACAGCCGGCAAGCGTGTGCCGAGCCGGTCGAGATCCGACCGGACGGAAGCATTCCTCAGGTTCAGATCAGTTCTTGCGGGCTGAATGGATGTCCTCTTCGGGCGGAAGGTGAGTACCCCGCAGGAATCTGTTGTATTCTCACTAACGGAAAGATGACGCATGGCAGCAACAAAAAAGCAAAAACAAAGGAACCTCGTGTATCTTCAGGTGATGGTGAGAGATATATCAGTTTTATTGCTGACAATACGCTGATCGGTTATAGATCATTCTCTTTTGAAGGACCGATAACTCTATCCTTGCGTTATCGTGGAAAAGGGGAAGGTGCTTTTGAAATCATGGTCGACATCAACGGCCCCGTTCTTTCGAAAATACCAATCTGTGCAACAAAAAAATGGAAAGATAAAGAAACTGAGCTTCCTGTACCTGTGGGTGTCCGGCCTTTGTATTTTCGTTATTCCGGAAGTGGAAGAATTGAACTGTTATCGTTTCAACTCTCGTAAGAACATTCTTCAGTATTACAAAGGAAAAGCTACTGCTTCCTTATACAGTTTTTGCAGAGTCTTTATAAAATCCGCCAGTTCTTCCCGATTATCATTCTTATGAGTCAGAAGCACACATGAGAATGTCTCTTTGCAGTCGAATGGGATCCATGAAAATTGACCGCTGTGGTCGTTTAGAAATCCGGGCGCCAGGCAGATGCCCTTTCCCGCGGCAACATTCGTCAGCGTGGTATCGTGATCGGAACTGTTGAAATAATCGATTCGTCCGGAAGAGATGAGACGCTGCTGTACGGCCCGAAGCGCGGGCGGCGAACCGCCTCCTACCATGAGTGATCTTCCATAGAGATCTTTTTCCGTGATCAGGTTTTTCGATGCCAGTGGATCGTTTCTTCCGCAGATCAGATAGATATGGCTCTCGAAAAGATCGTGGACCTGAACACCTGCAAGCTGCCGGGCCTGTTCTTTCAGCGCGAAAAGAACATCTGTCTCGTTCTTCATGAACGAATCCAGTCCGTTGTCGTATTGGAAGACCGGGGTGATTTGTACTCCGCTGTCGCTTTCTTCCAGAAGACGGATCGCTTCCGGAAGGAAGTAAACGGCTTGTCGTACCATCAGACTGATCGTGATATTATCCTTATACTTCGCACTGAAGTTCTGTCCCTGTTCGATCGCACGCTTTAAGTCTTCCCGCATCCCGGAAAGATAAGAGACGAACTGTCCGGGTGTCACCGTTGGAGAATATGCGGTGGTAGCGGCAGGCGCCGTAGTGACCAAAGATGTTCCGGACTATGCCGTAGTCGGAGGCGTGCCTGCGAAAGTGATCAAGATGCTCGATCCGAGGGAGCAGAAAGAATGAATGACGAAAATACGATCCGTGAAATGTATGAGAAATACTGGACGTGCATGATCGAAAAGGACGCGGACGGGCTTCGAAGTCTGATGTCGGAGGACTACTATCTTCTTCACATGACCGGAGTGAAACAGTCTGTCGATGAGTTTTTGAAAGGACTGTTGAGTGGTACTTTCAACTATTTTTCCGCCGAGCATGATGGAATCACAGTCCATGTAGATGGTGATACAGCTACCTTGATCGGAAAGAGCAGAGTGCTTGCGGCAGTATACGGTGGCGGAAAGCATACATGGCGTCTTCAGGGCGATTTCACTTTAAGAAAGGAAAACGGCATGTGGCGATTCACAAGTTCAGAGGCATCCGTGTATTAATTACCCGGATGCTTCTGTGCTATAATCTTTGCTGCAATAGTAAGGAGACATAACATGATATACGAAAAGAATTCCTATGTTTCAGGGAGCATGTGTGACGGGAAACTCAAACTCTCGATACTGGCCGCCGATGAGATCGTCGAGAATGCAGTTACTGAGCTGATGGGTGATCTCGGGATCGACGGGATCGTGGCCATGGAGAAATATAAGGCCATGTGGCTGATCGTGAAGAACAATATCCGTTTCCAGCGAAGACCCGTCTGGAGAGAAGAGTTTACGGTGAACTGCTATATCTCAGATCATTCCGCTGTAAAACTGAACATAGATACGATCGTTCGAGCAAGAAGCGGAGAACTCCTTCTCAAAGCGAGAACAGAACTCGCGGCAATTGACCTTCAGAGCGGAAGGATCCGAAAAGCGGATACCGTCGGTTTCTCGGAAGATATGGAAAATCCTGTGAGAACAGAAGGCCTCGAGTTCTCGCGATTCCCTAAAGAAAGCGGCGAACTTGTGGAATCGGTCGTCGTACGATCAACAAGCCTCGATTACTGCTATCACACGAATAACATAGAATATGTCCGCTTCATGCTGAATACCTACGATGTGGAGCACTTCAAGGACCACGATCCGGAGAAACTGGAGATCCATTACAGCAACCAATCTTTCGAAGGTGAAAAGCTGAATATTGAGAAGCAGAGTACCGAGGATGGGGATCTGTTTTATGTGACAAGAGACGGTGCTCGGATCACGTCGTGTAAAGTGAAGTGGAAATGAATCAGATCTACTGGGATACAGACAGGATATCGATCGTCACAGATACGATGGATGCATCGTCGCACAAGCATGCGATGATGCAGTTCTTCGTCTGTACGGAAGGAAACTTGAATCTCAAGGCCGGAAGAGACCGTGAAGAACTATTTGAAGATGATTCCTTAATTCTTACCTCCAGGTAAGTATCTTACAAAAATGTGCATACTTACATTGTGTGAGAAGGTCTTGTACACTTACCAATAGAAAGTCACTTTCCATTAGTACTGTTAGTGAATATAATTGAGACACGGAGGTAGAAAACTATGACGAAGACATTTACTGATTGTCCTGTGGAATATACGGCTTCTCTTATTGCAAACAAGTGGAAGATCATTATCTTGAGGGAACTTCTCACCGGCACGAAGCGATATAACGAACTTACGAGAAGTGTCGTCGGCATCTCTGCCAAAGTGCTTACCGAGAATCTCAGAGATCTTGAAAAAGACGGAATCATCAACCGCAAGGTGTATCCGGAGGTGCCGCCCAAGGTAGAGTATTCTCTGACCGATAAAGGGAATGACCTGAAAGTAGTGATCGAATCAATGAAAGAATTCGGTTTGAAGTACAGGGGCAAAAAATGAACCAGGAAGAAAGACGGATCAAGTTAATAAAGATGCTTCTTGATGAGAACCCGGAGTATCAGGCGATCGGTATTCCTGATTCCGTAGATGAGCAGAGAAGGCTCCTTCGAAGTCTCATGAATGTGAGATCTCCCGGAGCCATTGACGAGGATTTCATCAAGATCCAGGATGAGTATCTTACTTCGGCGACTTCAGAGAAAGGAATCACGGATATCTCTGATCTTCCGGAGGTCGAGGATGGGATCTATCTCTGGCAGGGAGATATTACTACACTCAAGTGTGATGCGATAGTAAATGCGGCAAACTCGGGCATGACCGGATGCTATGCTCC
>JAFZWA010000041.1 GCA_017617525.1 Clostridiales bacterium | reverse complement strand
TTCGACGATCGGTTCGAATGTCGTCCAGTATCTTTTGTGGTCGGAAAAGATGACGAGCGGGATCTTTTCTTTACTGATCTTGGCCTGTTTGCCGCCGCTGATCTTGAACTTTATCTTGTCAAAAGCGGTTCTCGCGGAGAAGAAAACGACGCCGAATATAGCAAAGAACACGGTGAAAAGCATTCCACCCGTTCCCGGATCGATATAAAGACGCATGATTTGTTCCATTTCTTTTCCTCTTCTTTTTCCTCGAAAGCGGTCGATCTGCCAAGTCAAAAAATGCACTCGCCCACGAATGTCTATATTATCATTAACAGGGTTTTACTTCAATTGTTACGGCAATTCTCGATATTGTTCCTGCCTTCCGGAAACCGGAACTGAAAAAAGTCGTTGTCAAGTCCATGCAGTTACAATATTTGGACAACAAAATGGTTTATACTATAGTCAGTGAATTTTCATTCAAACGTGCTCTTCGCTGCCGCGCGAAAAGCACCGTTGTTCGGCCTTAAGATCGCAAACGGAGGTGATCTTTATATGAAACTTGTTCATCTGGGAGATCTTCACCTGGGAAAGACCTTAGGTGATTTTGACCTGATCAGTGACCAGAAATACATATTGGACCAGATCCTGGACATCGTCGACAAGGAGTCGGCGGATGCCGTCCTGATCTCCGGAGATGTCTATGACAAGGCCATTCCGAGCGAAGCCGCGACCAGACTTCTGGACAGTTTCCTGAGCAGCCTCGCGGAAAAGAATGTTCAGACCTTCATGATCTCCGGTAACCACGATTCGGATGACCGTCTGAATTTCGGAAAGACCTTCTTTGAGAGCCGCAAGGTATATATCTCCGCCGTTTTTAAAGGAACCTTGGAAAAGCAGGTCGTTTCCGACGGGGATAAGCAAGTGAATTTCTATCTCCTGCCGTTCGTAAAGGCCTCGCAGGTAAGGCACTACTATCTTGAGGAGACTATCGAGAATTATGAGGATGCCGTTCGCGTGATACTCGATCACACGGACATCGATGAGAATGCTTGTAATGTCCTTCTCGCGCACCAGTTCGTCTCCGGAAAGGGCGCAGATCCCTCCTTCGGAGGCTCTGAGGGCGTCGCCACGTTAAGTGTCGGTACGGTTGAAAAGATCGGTTATGACCTTTTTGACAAGTTCGATTATGTGGCGCTCGGCCATATCCATTCTCCGCAGCGTGTCGGAAGAGAAGAGGTCCGCTATGCCGGATCACCTCTTAAGTATTCGCTGAGCGAGGTCGATAACGAAAAGAGTGTTCCGCTCATTACTCTCGACGGCAAAAACGTAAAGATCGATCTGATCCCGCTTGTGCCAAAGAGAAACATGCGTCATATCAGAGGAAATCTTTCGGACCTTCTTAAGCCCGAAAATGTCTGCGATACAGAGGACTTTATCTACGCGACGCTCACGGACGAGGACATCATCAACGACGTCATGGGGATCCTTCAGCAGACCTATCCGAATACCGTGAAGATCGACTTCGACAATTCGCATTCGCATGAGATCGAGCAGGTCGATATCTCCAAGATCGCGGAAGGCAGGGATTTTAAAGACCTGATCTCGGAATTCTACGAGAAGGTCTACGGCGTTGAGATCACGGAGGAAGAAATGGCCGTGATGCGTATGGCAGCAAGAGAGGCGGGTGTTATTGATGAAGCCGACTAAATTAATAATCAGTGCATTCGGCCCTTACGCCGGAAAGATGCCGGAGATCAACTTCGAAGATTTCGATGAAAAGGGACTTTTCCTGATCTCGGGTAATACCGGCGCGGGAAAGACCATGATCTTTGACGCAATCTGCTTTGCCCTTTTCGGAAAGACAAGTATGTCCAACCGTGACGAGCAGTACCTTCGAAGTGAATACGCAAGTGATGATGTGGAAAGTTTCGTGGAATTCCATTTCGATCATCAGGGAAGATCCTATACCATCTGCAGATGGCCATCTTATACGCGAAAAAAACAGCGTGGGGAAGGCTTCGTCACAGAAGGTGAAAAGGCGAAGTTTCAGGAGGACGGACAGCCTCCGATCGAAGGGCTGACAAATGTTAACGCCAAGGTCAGGGAACTTCTGAATATCGATGTCAACCAGTTCAAGCAGATTGCCATGATCGCCCAGGGCGAGTTCTTCGATCTTCTCAACGCCAAGACGGATAAGAGAACGGAGATCCTTCGTACCATTTTCCTGACATCCGGCTATCAGCGCATGGAAGGGATCCTTAAGGGAAAAATGGATGCCAATAAGGACAAGGCCGACAGCATTGCCCAGAGCATTGCCCAGTACTTTAATGATGTAAACGTGGCATCTGACGATCCGGTATTTCCGGAACTTGAGGAACTGAAGCAGAAGACGTCGGATAAAGACAAGGTCTGGGATATCCAGATGCTCGTCGACATGATCGACAAAGCGATCGCGTCCGAGTCTTCCGGAAAAGACGCGATCTCAAAAGATCTCATAAAGGCCGAAGTCGAGCTCAATAAGAATAAAGAAAAACTTGCCCAGGCGCAGACGAATAACGCGTTCATCGCAAGACTCGAAGCTCTTCTTAAAGAGAAGATCGAGCTGTCTGAGCGTGCGGCGAAGATGACTGAAACCGAAGCGATCCTGATCCGTCAGAAAGCGGCGTCCCGTGAAGTAAATCCGCTTTATGTTTCGTGGAATAATAAGTCCTCCGAGGCAAAGAAGACGGAAGAACTGATCGTCACAAAAACGTCCTTGAAGGAAGGCACAAAAAAGCAGGCAGACCTTTTGGACGAGCAGCTCAAGGCTGCCGAAGCAAGAAGCGGCGAGGCAGACGAGCTCAAGAAAAAGATCCTCAAGATCACCGAGGATGAAAAGCAGTACGACAAGAAGGATCAGTGCGAGAAAGCTCTTGTATCTTTGGACGAAGAGAGAAAGAAGATCGCCGAGCAGGAAAATGCGCTGAAAGAAAAAGAGACCGCGCTGAAATCCAGAAGCGAAGAACTCAAAACGACGATCGCGTCTCTTGAAGGAAAGCCGCTGGAAAAAGAGGCTGCGGCTACCTTCGGAAAACAGTGCGGGCAGCTTTCTTCTGATGTGAAGGCGATCCTCGATGTTCAGGTAAAAGATCGCGCAAAACGCGCCGCTGATCTGAAAGAGAAGCAGGATGCTCTTGTAATTCTTTCTGATGAATATGACGAGTTGAAGCGCGAATTTGACCACGCCGAGAAGATCCTCGAGTACTGCCGTGCGGGCATCCTCGCAAAGGATCTTAGAGAAGGACAGAAGTGTCCGGTCTGCGGATCCGAACACCATCCGGAACTGGCGGTTCTTCCCGATGAGTCGATCACGGAAGAAAAACTCGAGGAGATCAAGGCGCGTGAGAGCGAAGGTCTCGAAAAGAAGAACAAGGCGGTCACAGTGGCGGAAGTCGCCAGAAACGCTCTTTCAGATTACGAAAATCAGATGGTCAAGGCTTCCCGCGAGTGTCTCCAACATGAGCTCCTGGCTGTTTCGACAGACGACAAAGAACTCGATGAACTTCTTTCTGATCTGAAGAACGCGGACGCGGTTCTGACGGCAAAGATCCAGGAAAATGTCGTTCTGCAGAATTCTCTTCAGAAAGAGTGCGAGCTTCTGGCGAAATCTAAAACCGAATACGATGCGACAATGGAAAGCCTGAATTCGATATCCGCTGAAAAGGAAGAACTGGCTAAGAAGAAGAGTGCCAACGAATCTTCGATCGTTGCCAATCAGACGACTCTGAAAGAACTCGCTTCTCTGAGTTATCCGGATAAGAAGACGGCTGAAAAGGAAAAAGCAGAAGCGAAGAAGGTCTATGATGAGATCACGGATCTCATTAAGACGTCCACGGAAGCGAAGAATAAAGCCGTTCAAGATCTGGCGGCGGTTACCGCGGAGATCAAGACTCTCGAAGAAAACCTCCAGGTACAGAAGAAGACCGAAAAGGATCTTCTGGATTCGCTGAACAAAAAGCTTGTGGAAACAAAGTTTGCGTCCTGTGAAGAAATGCTCGCGCTTGTTGCCGATGAAGAAACTCTTACTCAGACGGAAAATGAGATCAACGAGTATAAAACGGCACAGGCGACAAATAAGACACAGCTTGAACAGGCCGAAAAAGACGCAAAGGGCAGAGTCCTTGTAGATGAAGAAGAACTGAAGACTCTTTGCGCAACGCAGGAAATCGCAGTAACGGATCTTCGAAAAGCAGAAAACGCGATCTCGAACCGCATCGCGACCAATGCTGAGAAAAAGAAGAATATCGCTGCGCAGAGTAATGACTTCGAGTCTTTCCGACACGAGTACGTGATCTGCGAAAAACTGTATAAACTTGTAAGAGGAACGACGAGAAACGGAAAGATCACTCTGGAACAGTACATCCAGGCAGCCGGCTTTGACGGCATCATCGCGGCGGCAAACAGACGACTGCTTCCGATGAGTGACCAGCAGTATGAACTGAGAAGAAAGAAAGATCAGATCACTCTTAAGAGTAATACCTTCCTGGATCTTGAAGTTTTCGATCACTATACAGGTAAAGCAAGACCGGTTGGAAATCTCTCCGGCGGCGAAAGCTTCAAGGCTTCCCTGAGTCTGGCGCTGGGTCTTTCAGATACCGTTTCCTCAAACCTCGGTGGTGTCCAGATGGATGCGCTGTTCGTAGATGAAGGCTTCGGAACCCTCGATCAGAAGTCGATCGAAAGCACGCTCGAGGTCCTCACACGACTCACAAGCGCGAACAAACTTGTCGGTGTCATCAGCCACAGACAGGAGCTGATCGCAGGAATCCCTCAACAGATCCATGTTGAGAAGACCCCGACCGGAAGCACCTTTAAGGTGGACCGCGGGATCTGAGAAGAGTACAAGAAATGGGCAAAAAAAGATGGTCCCGGTTTCCCGAGACCATCTTTTTGTTGAACTAGTTAAAACTACAGATTAGATACCGAGCTTCTTAACGAGGTCCTTAGCTGTGCTTGCCTGTTCTTCACCGGAACCGGAGACTGTGATGACAGTATCACCATTGCGTACAGCATACATGTACAGCAAACCTTCGAGAGAAACCTCGACCTTATTGCTGCTTGTGCTAACGTCAGCGCCCATGTCCTTAGCGGAATCAGCACTGCTGGAGATCATGTCGAAACCCTTCTTAGCATCATCTGTGTTCTCGCAAACGATGTAAGAAACATCGAGTGTGCCGTCAGAGTTTGCAGCTTCGTACTGCTCCTTAACGCCGTCAGAAGCACCAAGGTCTTCAACTGTCAGACCAACTTCTTCGCAAGCCTTCTTGAAATCATCAACGGATACCTTCTTTGCGCTCTTCTTGCAAGCAGCGATGGAAAGAGCCATAGCGCCTACGAGAACGATTGCAGCCATTTTCTTAACTGTCTTCATAATTCATTTCTCCTAAAAAATTCAGTTTTGTGTGTGTTTTCAACGTGATGACGTGGTGTCCGATTAAAAACATCGTTGTAATTATAGCACTACTCACCCCTAAATTAGATTTATAAAACGTATAAAAGTAAAGCAAAATTGACAGAATTCTTGGTGAAAAACTACCAAAAGTTGATATTGGGGTAATATACCAGTAAAATAATCATGAGATAATACGATAGGGGAGGGCCATGAATTATGAACAACAAGGCAAATCACATAAATCTGAATAAAAAGTGGCTGTCAGTATTACTTACTATCTGCATGGTGATCACATTGATCCCGGCAACTGTCATGGCGGATGCGGTAAAAGCACCGTTGTCCTACAAGATGGACGATCCGGTTCCGGCAGATACAGGCGATTCGACAGAAACAACATATTTTACAAACGTTGAAGATGCAATTAAATATGTTCGTAAGCAGTTTGCAGACCGAGTAAGTGATATATATGTTCCATATGATCTATCTTACGGGGATAAGAATCTGAACACGGTATTTAATGAAATCTACCACGGTGTATTTGAAGAGACAGGCGTTGGAACCGAAGGAGATTATAACCGCTATCACTATGCGGGAATTGAGTATGGAGTTGATCCCGTCGATGGGATTAATCGTTTTATCCTCAGGTACTCCTTTTCATACTACACAACAAAGGAGCAGGAGGACGAACTTACTGCCAAGGTCGACCAGGTACTTGCTTCTCTCAAACTGGATGGCAAGTCGGATTACGACAAGTTTATCGCTATCTATGACTATATCGTCGAAAATGTAGAATATGACTATGCAAACTTGAACGATAATTCTCACAAACTGAAATATACTGCTTATGCGGCGCTGTGTGAGGGAACAGCTGTCTGTCAGGGATATGCCAATCTTCTTTACAGAATGCTCTGGCAAGCGGGTGTTCCAAACAGAATCATCGCAGGAGATACTCCGCGAGGCGGACATGCCTGGAACATCGTAAAGATCGGCGACTACTACTACAATGTGGACGCTACTTGGGATAGCGGATATCAAATGACTTATACCACAAATGGTGGTACAGCTGAGATCAGGCATACAATGAACTGGCGCCTGAGATGTGATGAAAACTTCCCTGACCATTCTCCGGATAGTACATTTACGGATGCTTCTTTTACAAGCCAGTATCCGAAGAGCACCACGGATTATGCAAACCCTACATTCATGGGACATTCGATCTGTCTTTCTGATCAAATCGGTGTAAAGTTCTATGTTTATGTTCCGACGGGAACGGATATGACCGGGGCGTACATGGATTTTGTGATTTCGGACGGAAGAAAGATCACTGTTGATCTGAGCGAAGCGGAAAACAAGATGCGCGACTTATCGGCTTATGCATTTACTTGCCCGATCAATGCATTGGAGGTTGCGGATGACATCACGGCAACTCTTCATTTCGGAGAGAACGGCACCAGTACGACTAAAGACACATATTCGGCTCAAAGTTACTGCCAGTATATTCGTAAGTACAGTGACAAGTACCAGTCTACGGTAGTTTCGCTGGCAGGTGCCATTATGAATTACGGCTATTATATGCAACAGCAGCAGTCTCTGCCGGGTGGTTGGACTGATAAGAAAACCAATCATAATCCTATTACCTGCGCAAATGCATATGCCGCGGACGGTTCTGATATTTCTCGTGTAGCGGGTATCACTTCCCAGTACGCTTTCGTATATCCGACGGGACTTAGCAACCTTGAGAATGTGGCATATTCAATGACGCTGAACGCAAAAACGAAGATCAACTTGTACTTCAAATTCTCTTCGGTTCCGTCCAATTTCCCGGTTAGCGCATTTACTGAGGTGACGATAAACGGTGAAACCTGGTACCAGTACACGATCAATGGAATTACCCCGTTCAGCTATAAATCCCAGTCCGACATCGTAGGCGCACAAGTTTGCACACTGTCTTATGTTGACGCGATTTTGTCCGGTAATTATCCGGAGGCCAAGAAGTATGCGATGGTGGCCTATTACGATTACTGTGATGCTGCTTACGCTTATTGGCTGACTATGTAATAAGGAGGCTGAAACAATGAGAGAATATGAAGAACTGATCATGGATGTGATAGAATTTGAATCTGTAGATATCATCACCGAAAGTGGCGATATCGATCTTGGAGACATTTATCCGAACAAGCCGTAAAAGATTCAAGGAAAACACATGTACGTTAAAGAAAAACTTTTGAAGATATTTAAGATCAAGAATGTTCTCTTGATCATTGCAGCGGTCGCCCTCATCTTTATGTCGGTGACCGTTATGCTTGACCTCTTTGCCACCTATCACGATGACATGGACACGTTCCTTCACTGCAAGGCGATGCCGGGCTGTATCGAGTGGCTTGAGTATGCGATCGTTGCGCTGGTCGTCGTTTCGTTCTCTCGAATGATGATCGGTAACGCTTATTTCTATTCGAGCTACTTCGAACAATCTCTTGACGGCGTCATCGATTTTTCGGATCTTGCCGAGGTAACGGGTAAGCCCGCATGGCTCGTAAGGATCGAGCTTGCGCTTTACAAAGTGCTTTACATGAAGAAGTATTCTTTTAAGAATATCGATGGCAAGACTAAGATCGAGCTTTTCAGTAAGACAACGCTCTGCGAGTGCAAGAACTGCGGCGCGCCTGTTGAGAAGAAGGATTATTTCGCGGGTCACTGTAATTACTGCGGCAGTTCCGATGTCTTTGCAAAAGTACTCGCCGGCGACCGTTTCTACAGCATTTCGAGTGAGATCACCAAGGGTCACAATAACCCGAGCTATTACGAGAAGAAGAATCTCGACATGCAGAAGAGGATCTTCTTCTGTTATGTCGTAGCCGCACTCGGTGCGCTTACGATCAGTGCCATCGCCATCTTCGATCAGGCAAGTAAGTACAACGATAAGGAATATCTCAATAAGACGATCCTGAATCCGGATAATCACCTTTATGACTACGCGTCCATTCGAAAAGAACTGATCGGCGTGATCATTTTCTTCGGCGTTCTCGCGGTGATCATGATCATCCTTGCGCTGAGAAGAGCTTTCCGCATCCGATACGTTATCGAAGCGGAAAAGACCGCGAAGTATTTTTCCACGGTCGAAGTGCCTTTCATCCCGGCAGAAGAGATTCCTTCGGTCAAGTCTTCGA
>JAFZWA010000040.1 GCA_017617525.1 Clostridiales bacterium | reverse complement strand
TTCGACGATCGGTTCGAATGTCGTCCAGTATCTTTTGTGGTCGGAAAAGATGACGAGCGGGATCTTTTCTTTACTGATCTTGGCCTGTTTGCCGCCGCTGATCTTGAACTTTATCTTGTCAAAAGCGGTTCTCGCGGAGAAAAAGACGACGCCGAATATAGCAAAGAACACGGTGAAAAGCATTCCACCCGTTCCCGGATCGATATAAAGAACCTTGATCGTATTCACGAAGTCCCTCCGACTCAAAAAAGAAAACTGTGGAAGCTTTTTCGCTATCCACAGTTCATTATTTTATTATTTTTTATACATGACTTCAATCTCGACCGGTTTTTCCAAGGTCCGCCTCTAAGTCATTTCTTCTTTTTTCCGGCATACATGGCGCTTCTCTTTTGCGCTTCAAAAACGAAGTATCCGTCGTCTTCGTAGATCTTCACGCCTCCGAAGATCGCGATCAGTTTATTCTTGTACCAGTCTTTTCTCTTGGTGACCATGAACATCCTGCCGCCGATCTTAAGCCGGTTAAAGCCCTTTTCGATAAAGGTCTTGGCGACTTTGAAATCCGTGTGATACGGTGGATTGGAAAGAATCAGGTCGAAGTCGGATCCCGGGACGTTCGTAAGCGCGTCCCCTGAGACAAAAACCGCGCCGATAAAGCCGTTCGCTTTCATGTTCTTTTCGGCGGTCTTTACGGCGAGCATATCGACGTCCGTGAGAACGATGTTGCCGGGTTCCACGCCGAAAGCGGCAGCCGCGAGAGATACGATACCGCATCCGCAACCGAGATCAAGGACCTTGTCCTCTTTTTGAAACTCCACATGAGAAAGCATGGCAAGCGTACCTCTGTCCGCTTCTTTAGGAGAAAACAGAGAGCTTTCCGTCGTAACGGTGATCTCTTTATCGTTGAAGGTTACCTTGTACATCGTTCAGTCGATGGGCTCCTTTTCCATATACACGAATTCCAGTTCGTCCGTGACAGGCTTTCTGTCGAAGATCTTGTATCCGCATTTCTCGTAAAGACGGATGTTATCTACGCTTCTCGTACTGGTGAAAAGTTCGAAACGCTTGTTAATATAGCATCTTTCGATCTCCTTGAGAAGACGGCTTCCGTAGCCGCGGGATCTAAAGTCCGGATGGACCATGAGCTTTCCGATGTACGCGGTATTGTCCTTAGCGTAGGAACGAACGGATCCGATGATCTTTCCGTCTTCAGATACCATCTTCAGGATGATGCCCTTTTTCAGTTCTTCCTGAACTTCTTCAAGTGTTTCTTTCAGCGGAGGAATATCCTTCGAACCGAAAAGCGCCGCCTCGCTCTGATAAGCGAGATACTGAAGATCCAGGATCTCAGAAAGGTCATCTTTTGTCGCGCGAATGATGTCCGGCTTGATGTAGTACACCAGGTTGAGACGGACTTCGTGACGCTTGATGTCGAGGTTTCCGTAGCAACATGTATCGATGCCCATCAGCTGGAATCCCTGGCTTTTGTAGAAGGCAATCGCGCGCACATTGCATGTCTGGGTCTCCAGCATGATCGCGCGTCGGCCGTCCCTTTCGGCCTTTTCTTTTACGATGTTCATCAGCTTCGTACCGATGCCCTGACGATGCAGTTCATCTGCGACCCACAGTTCCGTGACCAGAAGTCGGTTGCTCCATTCTTCCGGACAGCACTCGATGCACGCGAGGATCTTTTCGCCGTCTTCCGAGACGATGCCCCAGGCCTCTGCGCCTACCCAATGTTCCGCGTAAAGTCCGTCCGGGAAATCATATTCTTCCGGGCTGTGTGTTACCGGTGTTTCAAACTTTTTCTTTACCATGTCTAAGTGGTAGGAATTTTGATCCTCCGTGATCTCAACATCGAAATATTCTTCGGTCGTATATCTCATCAGGATCGGAGTTCCCTGCCACTTTTCTTTCGGTAAAGGTACGATCTTTAAGTCACTCATTATTCTGTCTCCTCATTTCTGTTCTTTCATTGTATCATCGACGGAATATGAATGCGTATCTTTTATACTACAGGTACTTAAATACAGAAAGAACGTGATAGAATAGAAGCATAGTTTCGGAAGAACGTTCCGAAATAAGATGGCAACAGCAAGAGGGGGAGATACAAAGTCATGATCGAAGCAAAAACATGTCCGAAGTGTGGCGCGAACCTCAAGTACGATGCGACAAATAAGCAGATCTTCTGTCCTTTTTGCGGTGCGATCGATCAGAAAAAAGCAACTCTCGAAGAAGTAGATGAAGCGATCGGGAACAGTGCTTTTTCTATGGCAAAAAAGAAGATCTCGATCCTGAAAGAAGAAAAGCCGGATGACCCGCGCCTGACGCTTCGTGAGATCCGCTGCGAGATCGGATGTCAGAATATAGCAAGTCATCTTTTGAAAAACAGGAAAAATACCGAAGTGATGAAAAAGATAGCCGAACTATCGAAGTGGGACGATCTTTCCGCACAGCTTTCCGATGAGAACGGCGAATTCATTTCGGATGTGGAAAAATACTGCAAGATCGCAACCGGTATCCGTGAGGCATACCAGATGCTCGGAAACTCAAGATCAGCAGGACGACCGGCAGAGTATTCCCGTTACTTAAGGCCCCCGGCGCCTTCCGCAAAACTGAAAGAGTCATCCGCTTCTTCTCAGATGGATTCTGAGGTCAAGGCGGCCGAGGAGGCCGGGACGCCGGCAACTCCGAATGGTCAGGAAGATTCCGGAAAGATAGTTGAGGAATTTGAGGCGCTGACGAAATCGGTCAGTCGCGAGGCGAGCAGAAAGAAAACCGAGGAGAAGGAATCCGCGCTTTTAATTGAAAAGCTCGTAAGTGGTTCGATCGTAATCGTTCTCGTCTGTGTCATCTTTTTTGCACTCATAAAAGGATCCGGCGGCGCCGGAGCTGCGCTGTTCCTGATTATTGCCGTAGTGATGTGCGGTGCCTTCATGGGGCCTGTTACGAGTTCTTTCTCCCATGAGGAAACGAAAGTCGTGAAATATGCGGGCACGACCGCGATGAGCGAAACGACGATAAGGAAATTCGAAGAAACGATCCAAAAAGGAGAAGCTGTTCTTGACGATCTGTATCCGAAGATCGCGGAAGCCGAAAAGAAGATCGAGTCTTGATCGAAGGGAAAGGAAAAAAGAGAAAATGAAAAAGAGAAGTGCAATGGCAGCACTCCTGATCGCGGCCATGCTCCCGGGTCTTTCGGGTTGTAAAACGACTGAGAAGAAACAAAACACGAGACAGTCGAGAAAGATAAGACACACGGCTACGGCTTCGGAAACAGAGGAGAGTTTCGATAAGAAAGAAGATAAGAATCTTTCCGCGTGGGAAAAGCAGAATGATACAGGAAGCATCATGCAGCTGGTCGACTATGACTGGCTGAATAGAGTTGACGGTGCTTTTCGCGTATCTACTCCGGAACAGCTGGCATCCGTTGTGTACTACATAAACACAAGAAATGCCTTTTTCACTTATACCGAATTGTATCTCGAAGCGGATATCGATCTGACGGGGTACGATTGGGCTCCGATGGGATGGGTAGAGTTTGCTTCCGGAAATCCGCATGAATACGCAGGTGTCATCGATGGTCAGGGACATACCATCAAGGGAATGAAGATCAAAGGCGGATACGATACCTGTGGTTTTGTCGGCTACAGCTCGAATCTGTCGATGAGGAATATCTCGTTTGTTGACGCGGAAGTCACCGGCACAGATTGTCTGGGGATATGCGGAGGAGAAGTTATCGGCGGTGAAAAGTGGACGAATGTCTATGCGCAGGGAAATATCAATAACGACCCGCCTAGTGAGCAAGGCGGTCTGGTCGGATGGTCGACGGATCTTTGTTTTGAGGACTGTTCCTGTGATTATACGCTCAATGGCGGAAGTGAAGTTTTTCACTACCTCACTTACAAGGAAAGACGCACGGAAGAGATCGGGATCGAAGAGGTATTTACGCTGGTGCTCAATGACGATTATTCCATCACCCGTGATGACTTCCCGGGATACCATAATCTTGGATGGCACGTGGAGAGGAACGGGGAAACGATCCTTGAAGCAAGTGCGGTAGATCCTGAAACAGGTGAACCGATACTGACGCTTGAAAAATCACGAATCACATTTTGCGGTGAAAGCGGAACGTATTCCGTGTATCTTGACGCATTTATCGATGGCATCTATATCCGAGTCAGTAACATCATCGAATTCACGCTCTGACGAAAAAGCAAAAAAGCAGACGAAAAAAGAACCCCGGTCAGGGGTTCTTTCTTTTTGCGTGTCGAGATCCTCATTTGTAGTCTGCATAAATGATATCGTGCTTTCTATAGGTTCCATATTGTGAACTGAAAAGACCGGCTTCGATCTCTTCCCAGTTCTCCGCTTTTTCGTCAACAAGAACATAGTAATCATAAGTGGAGTACAATGCGGTCGCGGGTGCGTTCCCGGTGAAGTGCTGGAGATATTTGTACGAATCTTCTCTTTCATTTTTCTCCGAAGAGCTCAATCTGACTTTGATCGAGAACGTGTTCCCGTCGTATTCGAGAAGAGTAAAGTACAGACATGGATAATCGTCTTTCTCCTGCTCATAAAGTTCTTCGCTCATGTGTTCCTTGTCGATGGTGTAATATTTCGCGCAAAGAACTGACGCGGACTTTCCCGCGGAGACAGACTCGTAGAAGTCATCCCAGACTGCTTTTCCCGAAGTACACTTGAGATCTTCCATGACGACAACATCTGACTCTTTCGAGAGCTTCAGCGCCTCGTCGGCAGAACACACTTTCTGAAACAGTTCTTCCATTTTCTCCTTGTCCTTCGCTGATGTGTCGGTTTTCTTTCCCGTGCATGCGGTGAGCGCCGTCAGCATGCAGATAAACAATAGTACGGCTATGATCTTTCTCATGGTAAACATCCTTTCTTCAGCCTGCGTTGGTGAGCAGTGCATACATGATCGCCAGGATCAGTATCGTAAATCCGGCGGTCGAGACGACTGTCATCTTTTTGTATGACAGTACATTTTCGATGCGCATCCGTACTTTTGCTCCCCCGAAAGCAGAGACAAACAGACTCTTGCTTTTTGCGCTGTCCAGAAGTGCGGTCGCGTAGGCTTTCCGTTCTTCGGTCGTGTATGCGGCGACGGCCGATTCGTCGCAGGCAAGCTCCAGATCGGAAAGAAATGATCTAAGGAATATCCAGGAAAGAGGATTGAACCAGTGGACGGCGGCAGCCATGAATCCAAGGAGCCTCCAGAGGTTGTCTTTGCGGCGGATATGCGTCCGTTCGTGCTGAAGGATATACGTCAGGTCACGTTCGGAATAGGCTTCCGGAAGAATGATCTTCGGGCGGATGATCCCATATACCGCCGGGCTTTCGACTTTCCCGGAAAGATATACATTTTTGCTTAAAGGCGTCGCGTCTTTGATCTCGTGTTTTGTGGCGACGTAAATGATGATCAGGGCGATGATGATCGCAAGCGCGCCGATGATCCAGATCAGGCCCGCGACGTTAAAGATATTCTCCACGAGGTTGCTTTTGAAGGTGAACGGAGAATAGCTTTCCGCCTGCTGGATCGTGTTCGTAAAGGACATCGATATGTCGCCGGAAGGTGAAGACACGGGTACCGATCTTGTCGTGACTTTCGATATCAATGTCAGAAGACTGTATTTGCTGTTGATCCCGATCGGAAAGCACATGCGAATGAAAGGAACTGCCCAGAGAAACACAAGGAGCCTTCTGGGGATCCCTTTGAACCGTCTTACGAGCAGCACCAGAAGCCCCATAAATGAGGCGATGATGCTCATATTAAAGATCCAGTAGCATACACTTCCGAGCATAGGGAATCACCTTTTGTCGATCAGATCACGAAGCTCTTTGATCTCTTTATCCGAAAGTTTCTCGTCCTCGAGAAGCGCCGAGAAAAGTGCTTTTCGAGAGCCGCCGAAAACCTTGTCGAGAAGAGACTTTGCTTCAGTTTTCTGGACTTCCTCCTGAGAGACCAGAGCCGTGCAGATAAAGCCGGGCTCATCTCTTCGGATGAAGCCTTTTGCCTCGATTTTCTTGATGACCGTGTAAGTCGTATTTTTATTCCAACCGATGGAGTCCGCGGCGATCAGGCTGATCTCCTTTGCGGAGATCGGGCCCTTTGCCCAGATGATCTCCATGACTTTTGCTTCGCTGTCAAATAGTTTCTCCTTCATAACGAAACCTCCAGACTATTTCTATAGTCCATACTACTCCGATAGTCTGAACGTGTCAATAGGCTTTTTTATTATTTATTGCGACTATATTCCTCTGCTATACTGTAACCGTGAAAGATCGGAAGATCGTTTTTTCTGAAACGAAAAGGGTTTGAGGTTGAATATGAGTGAAGTAAGGATGTGTCCTTCCTGCGCGAAGGAACTGGAATTTGACAGCTTTTCCGGCCGTTATGTCTGTCCTGAATGCGGTCGTTCCGAAGCCGCGAATACCGGTGTAGATCTTCATGTGTCTGTTCCGAAGTCGACCGATATTCCTTCAGTCACTATTGAAAAAGCGCCGGCTGAAGTTCCCGTTGCTGCACCTGAAAAGACACAAGCTCCAACAGAAAAGCGCCACTATTCCGAAGTGCTTGAGATGCCCACAAAAGAGGAAGTCAAGCCGGAAAAGAAGAAGGAGAAGGCTACGTCCGAGAAGCTTGCGGCGAGCTTTGTTCCGACCTCGGCAGAAGAGAAGAATGAGCCCGCAGAGGTCCTCCGATCCTTCTACAAAGAGTTCGAATGTGCAAGTGTTGAAGAGGCTTTGTTCCGTGCTGAAGACTCAATGAGTGAAGAATATCTGGATCAGATCTCTACACATCCGCTGGTTTCCGATCTTACGAAGGCACAGCCGAAGGGCTCGCTTTCTAAAAATATCGTCGCGTACTGCGATAAGGTTCGTCACCTCATTAGAGCAGAAGCAGAGCTTCGCGCAAGTCAGAAGGATCTGGAAAAGGCCGAGGAGTATGTCCAGAAGCTTCGGGAAAATGAAGCACGTCACCCGAAATCCAAGAGGCTGTTCAGCTGGGAAGTGATCGTAACGATCCTTGGCATACCGTTGGCTATAGTATTTGCCGTATTCTTTGACGATGACGATGACAGGCTTCCGCTTACGGCGGAAAACATAAACCTGACATTCAAAGTGATCGGTATCATGTACCTTATCGTCTTTGCGGTCATGTTGATCATAGCGGTCATTTCCCATATCCGCAATTCCCAAAAAGAAGGCGACAAGATGCTCGAAACAAAGAGGGCACACATCACCGACACGATGGATAAAGCATTAAAGATCCAGGACGAAAAAGAGCAGATCTTAAAAGCGATCCGAAGCGAAGAAGCGTCGATACGCGAGAAGTATATGAAGAGAACAAAGAGGTAAAATACAACCAGACACACCCTGTCGGGTACTGAAATCACGGCATCCTGGCCGTGGCCGCGATCATTATGGTCCTTTGATGAAATTACACCTCATGAACTGGTTACTTGAGAACAGGTGACCAGTTCTTTTCGTGATCCAGATACAGCTCCGTATACTCGCCGTCTGCCATGATCTTCAGAAGCTCATCCATCTGCCAGATCCAATTTGCCTTCAGGACTTCGCTTCTTTCCATCCAGAAAACTTTTCCTTCGGAAGAAGAGGAGAGTTCACCGGAGAAACGATCTGTTTTAAAGAGGAAAACAACATAGCGGGAACCGTCCTCATTGAGCCATTCCTTCACGCCGCAGAGCTTCGGTTTTTCGATCGTAAGCCCGGTCTCTTCTTTCATCTCACGGATGACCGAATCAACGATCGCTTCATTTTCTTCCACGTGACCGCCGGGGAAGATGATTCCGTCCGCGCCTTTTCCGACTTTTTCTTCGACCAGCACTTTTGTGCCGTCGTAGATCATACACATATTGGTCAGGATCACCTGTTCTCTTCGTTCCACTTCTATATCCTCCTCGGTTGTACTTAAGGATAACCACCAATATATTATCTCGTTAATTTCCGAAGAAAAAAAGATATAATCTAGATAAGACATCAATCGCGTTTTCCACCTGACAGAACTTCGCAAAGAAGGAAATGTACCGAAAAAGGATCTTCCGTACAATAGCATCAACAGGAGGACGAAAGTATGGAATGGATCGCAGCAATGCAGGAAGCAATCACCTATATGGAAGACCATCTCCTTGAGGAGATCAACTATGAAGACGTTGCGAAGCACGTGCACACTTCGGCATACGAGTTTCATAGAGCATTCAGTTTTCTTACGGGGATCACGGCTAATGCTTACATCCGAAACAGAAGACTTTCCCTGGCAGGAAGAGAGATCATCGAGACCGACGGTAAGATCACAGACATCGCTTTGAAGTACGGCTATGAGACGCCGGAGAGTTTTACGAAAGCGTTCACGAGATTCCACGGCGTCGCACCGAAGACCGCCAGAGAAGAGTCCGGCAAACTCGTACTGTTCAGCCCCCTGAATATAAGACTCACTGTTGATGGAGGTAAAAGTATGGATTATAGAATCGTACAGACAGAAGCAAAGAAGTTTATCGCACTGACAAGAACATTTAAGACGGAGATCATCAACGACGATGACAACCACGAGATCCCGGATTTCTGGGCAGAATGCAATCAGAACCAGCTGCTCGGACCGATCTGGATGTTAAAAGAAGACGGCAACCGTGATCTCTATGGTCTCTGCACGCCGACGCCGGAAGGATCGACAACCTTTAAGTACGGCATCGGCATCCTGATCGATGAGGATACGCCCGATTTCGATGCAAAAGCGCTTGAAGGCAAGGGCTTTGAGATCTGGGACGTTAAACCCGGAACCTACGTCGTATTCGACTGCATTGGTGACACTCCGGATGTCATCGGCGAGACATGGGAGAAGTTCTATAAGGAGTTCCTCCCGCAGAGCGGTTATGAGGCAGTAGATGAAGCCGACTACGAGCTCTACTTCGACGACGCGAAAGGCCGTCCGGGACTGATCTGCGAACTTTGGATCCCGATCAAAAAGAAGTAAACAATCGCCTGCCATAGAAGCAAGCAAAGGGGACTAATCTTTCAGAACTTGAAGATTAGTCCCCTCGTCTTATTTATCTTGTGGAATGAAAGCAGATGTTTGCAGATCAGTCTGCATTTGTATTCATATACTTGGCGAGTTCAGCTTCCGTATAGACCAGCTCACCCATGTCCATAAGATTCTCCGTATTCGAGAGAAGATCACCCGGTGTGATGAAGGCTTCCTGGAACTGCAAGAGCCCGCTCAGAACTTCCTTGATCTCATCTGCAGTCGCGTGATCTTTGTCCGGATACTCTTTGCCGGCGAACAGCTTTAAGAATTCTCTACCATATTGATACAGCGCGGCGATGACAGAGTCGGAAACTTCGGAAGGAGCAGTAAGAAGGTGCTTCTGCTGCATCTGCTCGATCAGCTGTCCGCAGTATTCTTCGGCGGCAGCCGTCATATCCTCTGCGCGAAGAAGCATCTTTTCCTCAGGCGCTTCCAGTGCATAGACCTTGTCACTTGCTCCACCGAGCTGATCCAGGATCTTCTGAAGGAGTGTGAATTCGGTATTGATGCTGTCCTTGTAGTGGATCTTATATTCCGGACCGTAATTCAATGCCGCCTGATCGTAGCAGAAAGCCGCGAACTGAGAGCAGACCATCGGCGGGAACTTCGTGTCGGGCTGCTGCTTCCAGTTGAAAAGACGCATCAGTTCATATGTCGCAAGTTTCAGGATCTCTTTTACGATACCGCCTTCCAACGTGTTTGGAATAAAGTCACTGGTCAGCATATAGATTCCCATAAAGACCAGATTCGACATCGGATACGGATGTCCTGATTTAATGTATTCCCAGGCAATGTCACACACCTTGGAAGTATCCGGTTCGGTATTGAGTCTTCGGATGTAGAGAGCCCTTCCTTTTTCGCTTGTCAGGTTGCCCTGACTTGCGCCGTGTGCGCCTTCCTCGAGAAAATAAGCCGGGTTGTAGTCGACCATCGCGGTGTGACTGACCTTCGAGTGTGTCAGAAGACCGATGATAAAAGAGATCTTCGATCCTTTTGGTTTATGCAAAAGGATAATGTCTCCGGGTTTCAGTTCGCTTAAGGAAATTGTCTTTGCCATTTTAACCTCCGTTTTTCCATCCCCATTTATGCCATTAACAACGTTTTCATTATAACATTTCAGATGCGGTGTCCGGCGCACGGAAAATGATTAAGTTGTATAATACAAACATCACTGTTGAACCCTATAAAGATCGACAGTTATTCGGAGGAAAAACATAAATGAAACACGCAGTCCTGACGATAGATGATATCGCTTCAAAAAACACACCCGCGATCGTGGATTATCTTTCTGAAAAGAAGATCCCGGCGATCATGTTCGCGTGGGGACAGAGAGTAGAAGAGTACTATGAGAATGCTCTTTACGCGGTGAAAAACGGCATCATCGTCGGCAACCACAGTTACTCACATCCGTTCTTTTCCAAGCTCACCATGGAGGAAGCGATCGCGGAGATCGAGAAGAATGAAGCCATCCTGGATAAGCTCTATCAGGACGCGGGAGTTGAAAGAGTATACCGTCCGTTCCGCTTTCCGTACGGTGATAAAGGCGGCGACAATAAAGACGCGCTGCAGGAGTATTTCCGCACGCATGGTTATCATAAAGTAAAGGACACCCAGATCCCTTATGTCTTCTGGAAAGACATGGGACTTGATAAGGATATCGATACTTTCTGGACATACGATTTTGAAGAATATCTGATCCGCCCGGACAGCGGTGTGACGTTCGAAGACATCTTGAAAAGAACCCGTGAAGTGGATCCCGTACTTGGCAAATCACTTCTTTCGGACGAGGACGGAAGTCACCTGATCATCATCCACGCGCATGACGAAACAGAAGAACTCGTGCCCGGATATTTCCGGACTCTGATCGATCTTCTTATCGATAACGGATTTGTATTTGATCCGCCGGAGTTCATCTAAAAGACAAAGAGGAATCCCGCCTGAACAGCATGCTCAGACGGGATTTTTTGGTGAAGTGTTTTATCGGCTTTTATGCTGCCTTTTCGTTACTCTTTGCAGAATTAAGTGCTGCTTCCCATGTTGTCTGTTCCGGCCATGTGGAATCATCGAACGCGTCTCTGATCGCCTGGCTGAAGAACTCTGCTTTTGCGAGACATTCAGGTGTCATTTCTTTATTGTCCACGAGTGCTTCCATAAGCATCGGTCTGTCGATCTTCGCGGAGATCAAACTTCTTTCGGACATGACATAATCCTTGAAAGTTTCGTAGTATTCATCCGCGTATTCAGATGCCATATATCCGGAGTAGTAGAAGTTCTCCGGATTGTTTTCCTTCCACGCCTTTTCGGAGAATGACGGGTTTTCGAAGTTGTCGTTATACGCTCTGACTCTGAGGTCTGCAGCAGTGAAGATCGCTTCGACAAGACCCTGTTCCTGTTCGTTAAGATCATCCGTACACAGGCAGTTCATCGAATAGGCCATGATGTAACCGTCTTCCGTCCAGAAAGCGTTCAACTCCGAATAAAGCGGCCACTTAAAGATGTCGATCTCAAGGCCCTTATAGGAACCGTAGTTGAGCTGATCGAAGAAGCCTTCCGGGAACTTCGAAAGAGCGCTTTCTACGTGATCCAGAGTATCGCTGATCTTCTGTACATCATACTCTTCCTCAAGTTCGAAAACATACGGCATTGCGTACGGCGGGAGATCCTCACCGAGTCGGATATATACACCATACTTGTTTCCGATTTTCGCGGCACGATCGTACAATGCCTGAAGCTCAGCAGAGCCGGAATAAGCGGTCTGATTGTGCAGCGCGGTATTGTCGTGAACAAGGGAAGCAAGACGTTCGTCAAGTTCAGAACCTGCCGGCAATGGCTTAGGAAGTGTTACCGGATACGAACGGACATAGTACTCATACGATAGCACTTTGCCGTTATCGAAATCGTAGTCGACCAGAAGTGTTGTTGCACGGTCCTTTTCGACATCGTCGGTACGCTCCAGACCAAGTGTCAGATACGGCTTGTCATTCATGATGATCACACCGATGTCGATGGGGCTCGGATTCGATCCCTGATCGACCTGATTCATGATGTTTTCCATGAACGCGCAAAGGTCGCATTTGGTGTGAAGAATTTCATTTACTTCCTCGTGCTTCAGCGGGACATTATCTGTCATTTTCTGATTGATCTGTCTTAAGATCTGGCAGAAAACCTCATCATCTTTCCAATCTGTATCTTTCGCGTGCTCGTAAAGATCGATCAGGACGTCTTCCATTCGCCATGCATTCTCCGGGAGCTCGGTATAGTCATGTGTATATGCATTGAAAGACACGATCACATCGAGGATATCCTTATCCTCATATCCTGCGTCCTTCATGATGTCGAAAAACTTTAGCGTAGAGTTGCTGCTGAAGAAAAGATCATCCAGCGCGTCGCTTCCGTAGATACGTTCAAAGCCCGTAAGGAAAGCGGTCGGAAGCTCATAAGATGTCGGATGCTTCGAGTAATACTTACCATTGTAAAGCTCTGCTCCGCCTTCCGTAATGAAGCTTGTATTATAGAAGTCCTTTGCCTGCATCCACTCATCTTCGGAAACATCGTCTTTCGATGCCAGACGGCCGTTAATAAGCGCGTAGCTTCCTTCGTTTTCACCGTCGGCATAAGCGTCGACGAAGTGAGTAAGTTCGTGCATGACCGTACTCGCGGTCGCTTCTGTCTCATAGAGGATGCCGTCACCGAAGATGCGGATCTTGTCATCCCAGGCGAAGAACTCGCCCGCGGGGCCTGCCAAGGCTACCGATTCGAACAGAAGATCTTTCAGTTTCGAAAGGAAATACTCCTCATCCTCAGCATCCAGATGATCAGCGACCATCGGGAACAGATCGATCACAAAACCTCTGTACTCGAACAGTTTCGGATTGTTCGTCACAATGTCGGCATACTTCAGAAACAGATCGTATCTTCCACGAAGATCTTCTTCTGAAAGACCGAGGCTCATTGCAAGTGCTTTTGCCTCAGATTCAGAAGACTGATTCTGCAGGACACCGTCCGTCGGGTCGGCAATGTCTGAGTTTTCGTCAACAGTGTCAGAACTTACGACCCCGCTCTCTTTCGAAGAGGTTCCTCCCATCTTTCTGTCATTCCAACAGCCCGTGGCCGCAAGGACCGAGACTGTCAGTGCGCCTGCCATTAGCGCACAACATGCTCTTTTGAATTTGTGCATATCCAATACCTCCAAATAAAAGATATGACCGATTATACGGGTGTTTTCCTGTCACCGAGTGACAGTATAGCTATGTGAGAGATTAGTAATCTACGACAAAAAAATATGACTGTCGTGTATAATCGAAGTGCATAAAAAGGAAGTATATTTAGTTATTAGACGAAGGGGAAAAGATGACGATCCTGACTGTCTTATGGATAAGGAAGATCCGCGCGTAAAGAACTTGCCCTGCCGTTATTTATGGCGTCGGAGCATACCGTAGTGCGTCAGCTTACTTCCCGGAACATATCCGGTCTCGACTACATCAAATCCGAAGTGTTTATAGAACGGAACATTTTTATCGGCATGCGTTTCCAGATAGATGTCCTGCTTTGTCTCGTCCAGATAGTTGAAGAAGGGAACAAGCATGCTCTTGGCAACGCCCTGGAGCTGCTTTTCCTGACGTACGACAAGATCGAAAAGATACCAGCTGTTGTGGCCGGTGTGGCGCTTTTTCATCTGCATGCAAAAGCTCTCGTAACGCGCCTGCGGATAGAGTGTCGAAAGAGGCATCTTAAGTCCGCCTGACTTGAGATACGGCATGATCGGCATGCCCTTATATCCCGGCGGGATGAAAAATGCCATGCCGTTGATATCTTCGCTATCGATGACGATCATGGCGGTGTCGGAGAGTGTGTGAAGAGAAGAGATCCAGAGTTTTCTCATGACTTCGGGCGTATTGTGCTTTCCGAAAAGAACATCGTAAAGCCGGTAGCCTTCATAGGCGTCGATATTGCACGCGATGGCCTTTTCCATGTCCTTCATGTCAAAAAGATTCAGGCCTGTTTTTCCTGCCAGAGACTTAAACGAAATATCCTTACTATCCATATTGTTCACCGATTCGTTCCTGCTCGGAACCATGTAAGCCGAAGCGGTAATTTGGGACTTTATGTCGGATAAGCTGTTCGTGATGAAAATATGAAATCTGCGAAATAAAATGTCAATTCTTTATGCGGTTGCATTATATAATCTTTGAGATACGAAGGTCAACAGACGAGACTGATTCATTTTCCTGTTCCCTAATCAACGAAATAATAGCCGGCTGAAAAGAAAAAATAAAAAAATCTCGACAGCGAGTGAGTAATTTATCAAAAATTAGTGATTAATTAGATGGAACGAGTTAGTGCGGCGCGCGCAAAACACCTTCTCAAAAACCAGCATGAAACCAATCTTTTAGACGATCCGGCAAACTGTCGTCTTGGTTTCTTATTACCAAATTCTAATGGAGGTACAATATGAATAACTCAATTAAATTACCAGATTTTCTCAGTCATCTTGAAGTAGTGGGAAC
>JAFZWA010000009.1 GCA_017617525.1 Clostridiales bacterium | reverse complement strand
TCTAATACTCATTACCCGCAACCTTGTAAGGGGATGCTATAAGGAGGGACTTAAATGGGAAAGAAAAAGAAGATAGTATCACTAATCGTGAGCGTAGCTATGCTCGTAGCCATGTTCCCGATGATCGTGCATGCTGATGAAGAGCCAGGTTCGTTTACCGAACTGCAAGCTTTAATTAACCAAAGAGCAATGCCAACTATTACCAAAGACTACGAGTGGAAAGAAGGCGACTCTAGTCTTACCTGGAGTGCGGATATGCATTTCGGAGGTATTAATCTCAATGGTCATACAATCGACGCAAAGGGTCAAGGTACTGTTATTACCATAGGAAATGGCGAGAGGTTTTACATTGCCGGCCCTGGTACCATCAAAGGCGGAAGCGGTGTAGATGGTGCCGGAATCAGAGTTGAAGAAGGCGGAACTCTTGAATTTACAGGCGGCGCACTTGTTAGCAATACAGCGACAGGTAACGGCGGAGGCATTTACAATGAAGGTACGGTAATAATCCAAGATTGCACGATTTCCTCTAATTCGGCTGACAAAGGTAGCGCCATATACAATGTCGGAACTCTTAAGTTAGCGGGAGATGCTATGGTTGTTGGAAATACCGGAGATGATATCTATCTTTGTGCAGGTACAAAGATTAATGTTACAGGTTCCAGCACGGGTGCTTATATTGGCGTTAATACCGAGTTGGTACCTAGTGCGGATGAACCGGTTGTTTTCACATCTGGATTGGGGACTTATGCTTCAAAAACTAATTTCTTCAGTAACACAGGATACAAAATCGAGTTAGCGTCCAACGAGCTTCAGCTCGAATCTTCGGAGCAGCCGGTTTCTGTTGTAAAATTGACTGGTTGCAGTGTCTCTCTCGATGGAAGTATTAACCTTATCGTATATGCAGATTTGAGTTCTCTTTCTGCTGAGCAACAAGCATCTGCCAGAATGTCATTTAACGTTCCGGGAAGAGGCGCAAAGGTCGTTGAGGATGTCGAAGCTACTTATACGACAACCGAAGGAAGTAAAACATACCAAGGTTTTGCATGCAGTCTTTCTGCCGTGCAGATGGCGGAGGAAGTCTCTGTTAGCCTCACGTATGATGGATGCACTGAGCCATTAACGGGTAAATATTCTGTCAAGCAGTACCTTGAAACATATCAGTGGGCCCCGGGAGACAACCCGCTCGGGCCGGACTTCATTCCTGCTGTCTGTAACTTCGGACACTTCCTGCAGCCGTGGCTTTCAAGTGTAAAGGGTTGGGCTATCGGAGACAGCGGATATGCAGAAATGCCTAATGTGAAGGGCAAGGTGTATACAGATTCAAATGTAACGGAAGCACTCAACGGCACTACCGCTGTCAGCAAGTCCGACATGAGCGTGACCAACGTCGCGAAAGTGTCAGTTAGTCTGGAATTCGATACAACAAATTCTGTTTTAGTTTTCTTTACACTCAAAGAAGGAACGGAAGAAAAACTGACTGCAACATGTGAGTATAACGGGAAGACATATAAAGCAGGTAAGTTGGATGATGGACGTTACAGAATCAGAATCTCCAACATTAGTGCACTCGATCTTGATACTGAATTAACGATTTCCGGAGAATGTGGAGGAGAGTTCTCAGTAACCTTATCTGCCTTGAGTTATGTACATGCTGCTCTGGCAAAACACGTTGCGAATGCTCCTCTGACAGCTAAAGAAAACGCGATGCTGTCGATTTATTACTATTGGTACTTCGCTGAGCAGTATGCTCGCTATCAGTGAGTAAACAAGGAGGAAACCGATATGGAAGAATATGAAAAGTTGATCCTTGAGATCATTGAGTTCCAGAGCGATGATATTGTCACTCTATCGGGAAACGATGATGTTATCGGAGATGAGGAAGAAGTTTGACGACATCACAGGCGGGGGACGAAAAGTCCCCCGTTTTTTTATTTTCTTTGCAATTAAAAATCTTTAATTCTTATGGTGTTTTCTTCTCCAATGCAATGTATAATGATAGGTAAGTTTGGTTTTGGAGGCATTATTATGGGGAAGAAAAGACTTATATCTGCTCTGCTGAGCGCGGCTATGGTCGTGACCATGGTTCCGTTTTTGGTCTCCGCGGATACAGATCCGAATGCACCGGGAAGTTTTGCTGATCTTCAGGAGCTGATCGATACCAGTACAACCACCATCGTGTTGGACAGGGACTATGTTGCGTTGCCGGGAGAAGGCAGTTTGAAGATTAATGTTACCAGAGGTATTGATCTTAATGGTCATACGATCGACAGAAACTTGAGTTCTGCTGAAGAAGACGGACATGTATTTTTCGTTACGGGAGACCCGACAGATCCGGAATATCAGGCAGGTACAGTAACCAGGTTCGAGTTATTGATCCAAGATTCGAGTCCGAATAAAACAGGTAAGATCACCGGAGGCTATGCAGTAAACGGCGGCGGATTCTACTGTGAATACCCGGCTCGTTTGAACCTTCAAGGTATTACCATTTCCGGAAATCGCGCGACTTCAAAAGGCGGCGGAGTCTATTTGGATGAAAATGTTACATACAGCACACTTGCAGGAACCAAGGTATCCGGCAATTCAGCTGAGTATGGTGGCGGCGTATACAATGCCAGTAAGGATCTGTTTTTCCGAATCTATTACAATGAACTCTGCGAGCTTTCGGGAAACACGGCCGGTTCTTATGGCGGCGGACTTTATAATGCAAACATAGTCCGAGTCAATTCGATGGATGGAATCACCATTACCGGGAATACCGCAGGAGTACACGGAGGCGGTGTCTATCAGAAAGATGAATCTACCGGTGGATACGGAATCTTTGAAATCGCAGGCACTGTAAACATCTCCGGGAATACGGGAGATAATCTGTATCTGTGTTCGGGAGAGCGCGTTAGCGTCTATTCAATGTTGTACGAAGAAACAAAGATTGGTGTTACTACAGAGGATCCGATTCCGGCAGTAGTCACATCGAACTTCCCGGGACATTATCCATATGGTTCAAATCCGACGGCATATTTCTTCTCGGATTTGCCGGGGTACAGGATCAATACTGATAAGGATTCAAGCAGCTCCACAAGTGGTGAAGTCATCATTGAGGAAAATACGATAGGCTTTGTAGGATGCAGCGTTACGCTGGATGGCCAGATCGGTCTGAACGTCTATGCAGATCTGAGTGCTCTTACCGATGAACAGAAAGCATCTGCGAAGGTTACATTTGTTGTTCCCGGAAGAGGCGGAAATACGCAGACGGACACCTTTGACGCAGATTTTACCGAAACTGTTAACGATATTACTTGCTATGGTTTTACCTGCAAACTTTCGTCGATACAGATGGCGGAGGAGATCGTCCCTGTACTCACATATACAGGAGGATCGCTGACAAGCACCAAGGCATTTTCTGTTGCAAACTACCTGGATTCGTATTTTAAAACGCCCGGCCGCACAGATTACAGCGCGGCGAATCTGATTCCAGCATTAGGAGGATATGGATATCTCGTACAGCAGTATCTGCATGAACTCCATGGTTGGAATCTTGGCGGTGCGAACGGTTATGCCGAGATGCCGAATCTGTTCAGCTACTCTTTTGATGATACGTACTACAATTCGTTCAAAGAGAAGATCGAAACCGCCGGTTTCAAATCTTCTAAACAAGTCGGCCCAAGCATTGACAGTGTCAAGTATAAACTGATCCTTGATTCCACGACCGACATCGAAGTAACGATCAAGTTGAAAGATGGTGTTACCTCTGATCTTTCTGCTTCGTGCACATATGCGGGAAAGACGTTTACCGCACAGAAATCCGGAGAAGGCGAGTATAAGATCAGGATCACGGGTCTTTATCTCCAGAATCTGGATGATATGATCACGATCACCGGTACGGTGGGAGACAGCGAAGCATTGACAGTGAGAGTTTCAGCCTTAGGCTACGTGTATGCTTCTCTGGATAATCCGAATGCAACTACCGCCAAGAAAGACGCAATGTGCTCCTTGTACAATTTGTGGAGCTATATTGAAGGTTATCTTGAGAGTAAGAATGCGTGATCAAGGGAGGAAACTGATATGGGAAAGTATGAGGAAATGATTCTGGAGATCATCGTGTTTCAGGAAGAGGATATCTTAACGACTTCGGGAGGAGGCTCCGGTGGAGACTCGGGTACAGATGATGAGGATATCTAAATAAATGCATCGGCGGGGGACATCAAGTCCCCCGCTTTTTCTTAACGATTTGTTCTCAAATTCCTTTAATTTGTGTGGTGAATTTCCTTTTTGAGCAGAGTATAATGATAATTGACTAATGTCGCGGAGGGAATAGAGGTCGGTATGTTCACCTGGAATTTTCAGTACATTTCCAGAGCGAGACTTTCAAGCACCTTGAAACAGCTGAATCTTTCGGCTGAACAGGGTGATATTCTCATTCGCATTCATACGGCGATCCACCTGGCCGACGAGGCGGTGGAGCTCGCGCGTTTTGTTAAAGAGCTTGTTCCGCAGGCTGTTATCTTCGGTACAAGCTGTTCCGCTATCGTAAACAAAGGTTATTACGCGTCGAACCGATGCGTCATTTCCGTATCTACCATGTCCGACGCGACCGTGCATTCGGAGATGATCCCGATCATGGATGACTATAACGGCATGCCGCTTCCGGTGGACATGCTCTGTGGTTTGGTCAAGAAGGAATTTGTTGAAGACAATACCAAGCTTCTTCTGACATTCTTCCCGGGACAGTTCAAGGATGCCAATCTCTTCGTAGACAGATGTAATGACTTCTTCCCGAGCGTTCCGATGACCGGTGGTGTGGCATCCCTTCCGACTTCCGGACCGACTGCTACCGCGGCAGATGGCTTCGTATTTAACGAGAACGGCTGGTCTGACCGATCGATCATGATCGCGGCGATCTCCGGTGATAAACTCGAGAGCTACAGTTCTTTTGCCACGGGCGTACAGGCCATCGGCGAAGATTCTGAGATCACGGACGCGTTCAAGTCCGGTATCCTTTCCATCAACGGAAAAAGCTCGGTAGATGTTTGCCAGCTCGGAATCAACGGACTCCTGGATGAGCACCCGGAGATCCTTTACATGTTCCCGTTCGTCTATGCGGATGAAGAGAACATTCCGATCCAGCTGCAGTACAAAAAGGACGTAAGTCTGGATCACGAATTCCCGAAGGGCGATCCGGCCAATATGCAGGAGTATTCGATCCGTGAGGATGTAGATACGAAGACGAAGAAGGATCATCTTTTCGCGGGATTCAACATCCGTCCGGGAAAACTCATCAAGAGAGCATTCGTTCACGACGGTAAGATCATTTCCGATAACCGTGCGCTTTTCCAGCGTGTGGAAAACTTCGTAAAGGCTGAGACCGTCTTCGGTTATATCAGCAATGTCAGAACATCGGGATTCTTGAACTGTGCCAAGTGGGAGCTCGCGCCGTATGAGAATTCGAATATGTGCGGATGCGTAACGGCAGGTGAGATCGTTTTCTCCAACGGCAGAAACGTTCTCGGCGGCGGTGCTTTTGTAGTATCCGTATTAGGCGAAAAGCCCTGCACGCAGGAATATAACCCGTACTCGTTCTCACACACGGAGGCTCTGTCTCGAGACAGCCGCGCGATGCTCAATATCCTGATCGAGATCGAGGGCAGGATCCAGGAAAATGAGGATAAGGAAGAAGCGGAAAAGGTACTTGCTTTCGTACGCGAATGTGAGAGGATCATCCTCTATTCCGAAAGTGATGAGATCCCGAATGAGGCGGCGCTCAGCATCGATATCAAGAGCAAAGGCTATGACAGGATCTGCGTGATCACGGTCCTCGAGCAGTCCGAGATGGAGAGAGTATTCTCGCAGCATCTCGTCGACCTGACGTATAAGAACTATATCCGCAAGTGCTTTGACTTCGCGAATTCTCGCAAATACCACATGTACATGATCGATCACTGGATGATCGCTATCGCCGTGCCTTCCTACAGAACGACACTTTCGAACTTTGTTCATGACATGGAGTCTTTGCAGAAAGAACTTTTCGAATATACCGAGGAGCTGATCTCGATCGTACCGATCTTCACTGTACTCGACGGTTGTGACGAAGAGAATTACATGGCGATGTATAACTCCGCGAGAATGGAGATGCGGACGAAGAACATGCAGTTCTCCGTCTATGAGGCATCGGAAGAAAACGACGTCGACGAGGAGAGCATCCGCGAGCGCTACCACATGGTTAGTGTCATCAACTACGCAATCAACAACGATAAGATCATCCCGTATTTCCAGGGCATCCACGACAATAAGGAAGGAAACATCCATCACTATGAGTCGCTGATGCGTATTGAAGACGAGAACGGAAAACTGTACTACCCGGGAAGCTTCCTCGAGGTGGCCAGATCTTTCGGTGTTCTTTATGACGCGATCAGTAAGATCATGATCAAGAAAGTATTCGACCGCTTCCGCTACAAGGAAGAGATCAGCGTCAGCATCAACATCAGTTATCGTGACATCAAGAACAAGGAAGTTCTCGAGCTGATCTACGATAACCTGTCTTCCGTTCCGTATCCGGAGAATTTCGTATTCGAGATCCTCGAGAGTGAAGATATCGATGACTATAACGAGCTGGTCGGTTTTGTCGACCGTGTCCATGAATTCGGCGGCAAAGTCGCGATCGATGATTTCGGTGCCGGTTTCTCCAATCTGCAGCACCTGCTCAGTATCCACGCGGATTACCTGAAGATCGACGGATCGATCATCAGAAAGTGCTGCGACGATCCGGAGTCCGAGATCCTGCTGGCGCTCATTTCCGGATGGAAATCGATGTCGTCGATCAATATCAGCATCATCGCCGAGTTTGTTGAGAATGAGGAGATCCAGAAGAAACTCCTCGGTTACGATGTTGATTATTCTCAGGGATATCTCTTCTCGAAACCCGCACCGGAACTGATGGAGTGATCCCGTCTCCGGTATCTGACAGAAAGGGTTGAAACAGCGTGATGAAAGCCAGTAAAGGAAAGAGAACGATCGGCCTCGTGCTCGAAAACATGTATACGGATTTCGGCGAGGAGTTCATTCAGAACGTTCAGAGTGGTGTCCGCCAGCACAAGGATATCGACCTGGTCGTTATTTCCGGACGCTATGACGGCATGCAGGATAAAGACCCGCATCATCACAGCTATTTTACGAACTATAACTCCGTTTATCTTCTCGAAAAGCAGTGCAAGTTCGACGGCCTGATCATCTGTCTCGGCAGTATGGAAAACGCCAAGGCCGAGAAGATCCTGCAGCGCTACGGATCGCAGATCGAGAATAAGCCGATCGTTTTCGCGGCTTCGGATATCGTCAATTTTTCATCCGTCAATTACAACAATGAGAGCGGCATCAAGGAAGCCGTGGACTGCCTGATCAACGTGCATGGCTTTTCGAAGTTCTGCATGCTCGGAGGCCGCCCGGATAGCCGTGACTCCGTAAAGAGAAGAGAGATCTATTCGAAGCTTCTCCTCGAAAACGGCATTTCTTTTACCGAAGAAAATTACCAGGCGACGGACATGTCCGTTAATTGTCGTGATGAGGCAAAAGCACTTCTCGACCGAAATCCGGAGGTACAGGCGATCTTCTGCGTCAACGACTCTGTCGCGGTTGCTCTCTATGAGGAAATGGAAGCGAGAAGACTGGTTCCGGGAAAGGACATCATGGTATTCGCATTCGATAATACGACGATGGCAGGCCGCATGATCCCTGCGCTTTCGTCGATCGGTGTCGCGGACATTACCCTGGGAAGACAGGCGCTGAACCTTCTTCTGGAGCAGATGGACGGCGGAGAGATCCGTTCGGTGGAGATCCCCACACGTCTTTACGGAAGAGAGTCCTTTTCGTACGAAATGTATGAATACACGAAGCTGGAGATGAGAAATGTCGATCCGGCCTTCATCAACAGAATGTTCAACGACTGCTTCTATCGCTACAGATACGAGTACATCAGCCGTGAATCTGTTAACCTGCAGAGGCTTTTCGCAGAGTTCATCGGAAAGATCCTGCTTGGCGTCAAAGAGCGCTATATGAGCGTGGAAGATTTCCAGGAAGCACAGGATCTCATCGAGATCTTCTTCAGCAACGGCGCCATGGATTATACGGATGCCGGTAAGCTCCTGCAGTCGATCGCGCGACTTCAGGCAAGCGTCAATATCGAGCAGAGCGCGAATATCGGCGGAGCAAACCAGTTCATCAACCGTCTCTTTACTCTTATGCGAGATAAGGCGATCACGGCTCAGGCAGAGCGCATCATCGAGGGAAATGAACAGAGAAGTGCGTTCCAGAAGAGCTTTACGGATTTCGCGATCGACGTTACGGATCTCGGAGACGAGAAGGCCGACCTCGCGACTATGGAGAACCGCATCATCAGCCACTTTAATGGTCTCGGACTTAAGAATGCCGCGCTTTTCCTTTTCAATGAGAGCGTGGAATACGAAGAGGGCAAGGTCGAGTATTTTCCGGAAAAGATCCGTCTTCGCTGTGTACTGAAGGAAGGCGAGCTTTTCGTGATCCCGGTGGAAAGACAAGAGGGCATGACCGAGCAGATGTTCCGACGTGCCGATCTTCCGTCGAAGTGCCGTGAGAGCGTGCCGATCCCGATCTTCTACAGAAACCGCATCTACGGATTTATCGTTACCGAGCTGACGCATGACATCATGGACAGCGGTAATTTCCTTGCGGACCAGATCGGAAGATTCCTCTATACCGCCGAGCAGGAAAGCGCGACCTGAGTGCTTCTTCCAACGAAAAAGTGTGATATTCTTACGCTTTCATGCCTCACATTGACATTTGAGGTTTATTTATTGCGCGCGAGGTCTTATAATAGGGACACTGACGTTTTAAGGAGACAATACTTTGGGCAGGATCAAAAAAGCATTAAGTAATCGATGGGGTGCATACGCGTTCGCGGCGGTCGTGGGTGTCGTAGCTTATCTCACGCTGACGAATCTACCGGCTGTCGAGGCCTGGTTTAACCGCGTTATGGCGATCGTTTCGCCGATCATCATCGGTCTGATCCTCGCTTACCTGATCGATCTGCTCGTCGTATTTTTCGAAACCAAAGTATTCAAGAAGATCGAAAAACCGAGACTGCGCTATGCTTTGGCCGTCGTTGTCGCGATCCTCATCGTGCTCCTTTTGATCTCACTGTTCCTGTGGTTCGTGCTTCCGTCGATGTTTGCGAGTATCACGAATTTCATATCCAACGCGCAGAACTACTCTTCGCAGATCGAGGAGAAGCTGGCGGATCTCGATGAGTTCGCGGCTCAGTATAACATCCATCTCAACGCCACGAAGTGGACGAGCAATATCTACGAGCATGTTGAGAAGCTGATCTCGGATCTGACGAAGAACCTGAACTGGGCGATGAACACAGTCATGAGTGTTTGGAATATCCTGGTCAACCTGTTCATCGGCATCATCCTCGCGGTCTACTTCATCGCAGGAAAGAAGAGACTTTTCCGCGGTGTCGACAAGTTCCGCCACGCCATACTTACGGACGAGCAGTACGAGAGACATACGAACTTTTTAAGAAGAAGCAACGCGATCTTCAGTAAATACATCAGTTATACGATCGTCGAGGCGATCTGTGTCGGTATTGCCAACGCGATCTTCATGCTGATCGCGGGCCTTCCGAACGTTACCCTTATCTCGGTGATCGTCGGTGTCACGAATATCCTGCCGACCTTCGGTCCGATCGTCGGTGGCGCGATGGGCGCGTTTATCCTTCTGGTCGAAGATCCGATGTACGCGGTCATCTTCGTTATCTTTACATGCGTTCTTCAGACGATCGACGGTTATGTCGTTAAGCCGCACCTCTTTGGTGACTCGCTCGGCGTTCCGGCTGTCATCTCCCTGATCTCCATCGTTATCGGCGGAAAGATCTTCGGACCTATCGGTATCCTGATCTCCATTCCGTTCACGGCTGTATGCGCGATCCTGTATCACGAGAGCCTGATCCCGTGGCTGGAAAAGAGAAAGCAGGAGAGGATGAAAGAGGAAGAAGCGGAAAAGAGAGCGAAGGCCAGAGCCGCGAAGAGAGCAGCTGCTGCTGAAGCGGCAGAAGAAAAAGC
>JAFZWA010000039.1 GCA_017617525.1 Clostridiales bacterium | reverse complement strand
TGTTCTTTGTCGCAACCGAAGATGAAGCGATTGAAATGCTGACGCGATAAATTCAAGTTTGTAGATTAGGTTCAAAGATGTCTTTGTATGCATGATATAATACCTATGACAGAGGGCTTCCCTTTGTCGGGGAAATTTTAAAAAAGCCGTGCATTGACGGCTTTTGCGGTATTTGATTTCAGTTTAAATATATGGTGCTTGTAATCCTTTAGGCTAAGGCTGCAATAAGGATGGGAATATCATCCGATTCCGTGTATTCGAGATTCATATTAACATGCTGTGGTTTGATGGAGGAGATGAACGCTGTTAGCCCGTGATCCTGCTTAAGATTGCATCGTGTTTTGTCCGGGAGTTCAAGAAAAACATCACCCTTGCAGTTCTGAATTGCTTTCTCGAGTTTAGTACCATCGGGGAGATAGTATAATTTAATAGTTTTCATAATATCGCTCCTTTCTACGTCATCAAATTGTGTTTATTTCAAGCAGATAACTGTTTCACAACGGATGATTCATACTGAATTATCTTTTCTGCCAGCAAATCGGATTGTGTTAAAAAAGTCTCGATTTCATTGATGTTGCCGTGATGTATATCTTTGATAGTGAGTAATCGCAATACTTCATACATACTGATAAATTACGCCGACAAAATGTCGGCAGGATTTCGCCTTTAGCACATAATGATATAATAATTTGTATTGATAATTCACTTGTGGTGATTCCATATAATGCGTGTCACCAAAAGACTTTGATGACCTGTAGTGAGGAATGAGAAATGTCAACAAATCTACGCAAGACGGTAGCTGCTGTACTTGCTTTATCATTCATGATCTCAACTGCATCATGTGGAAAGAAACAAAAAACGGAAGTCAGTCATAGTGGCAAACTGATCGAAGAAAATACGCCGTGGTTTGAAACAAAAACTTTCAAGATCGACAACGGTGTGGATCCTGACAGAAAAACGCAATCCATACACTCACAGCTGGCAGGTTCAGACGAAGAAAACTATGTTTTTATCACACAGGGCAATTATGAGCCTCCGGAAGATTACGACTGGGAATATGAGTCTTATCTTAAACTGCTTATCTCAAATGTTGTAGTTGTCGAAAAGAAAAGCGGTGAGACCAAAAAGATCATCGATCTTCTTCATTATTTCGAAGATGGGGAAGTCCTGGAGGGAGTCGTTTATTTTGGCGGTAATATCGTAGTCGACACCAGATCTTCAGATATTGAAACAAACGGACAGATCATCAAGGAATACTTGATAGATCCTCTTACCGGCGATGTCATAAGTGTCACCAATAAAGAAGATTATATGCGATCACCACAAATGTTCATTATCGGAGATTATCAGATACAGGCATCGATAAACTGGGACACATATCCGCCGGAGGGATATCTCTTTGTGACAGATCCTGCGGGAAATGAAAAAGCGATCAAGATCGAAGAAGGAAGCAACTTATACTCTGTTGAAAACATTATTCCTAAAGGTGAAGATAAAGCAGTTGTTTTCATTGCTTTGGATCTCGGTTACGATTATCTGGAACTGGACCTGAAGAAAGGTGAATTAAAGAAGTTGGATCCGACAGAATTCGATTGGCTTGATTCTTATTCCATCTCTAACATGATCAACGGTTCAGACGGGAATATTTATTCTGCTTCGCCAACAGGAATATCAAAGATCGATATAAAGAATAAGACGAAAGAAGAGTTCTTCAACTACAGCTGGTGTTCGGCAAACAGAAATTCTCTCATGGATTACACGCTTGGTCAGATCAGCGAAGACGCGTTCATCCTTTACGGTGAAAAATACGATCCGACACCTTTTTCCAGTTTCAGCGACTGGAGTGCGTCCGCTTTCGAGATCATTGAGTTTACAAAAGCCGATAAAAACCCTCATGCAGGCAAGAGGATCCTTGAACTCTACTCGCCAAGCGGATATCTGGATGAGGCTATGTGTGATGCGCTGGCAAAATACAACGAGACAAATGACAAGTATTTTATCGAAGTAACCGACCGTTACAGTAGCGGCTCTACCAATCTCAACGATATAAACAGCGATGATGAGCTTTCCAGGTCAGAAAACGAACGGGATTCTGACATTTCAAATAAACTCGCCATAGACTTACAAAGCGGAGACGGACCGGATATGTGTCTTGATATAAGCCAGATAGATCGGCTTAATAGCAGCAAATATCTGATTGATCTTTCTCCTTATGTTGAAAATCTTGATTCTGACAAATACTTTACTAACATTGTCGATAATGCAAAAGTTGACGGGAAGTTATATAACCTACCCTTATGCTTCGGTATCAGCGGAATATTCACTGACAGTGCATATGCAGGATCCTCAGGTTATGGTTTTACAACAGATGAATATGTTGATTTCCTGAAAGGTCCGCTTAACGGGATAGATGTTATCTCATACGGGCAACCGTACTATTTCACTTGTCTTTTTAACGCATCGAGAAATAAGTTTATCAAGGATGGCAAGGCGGATTTCTCGGTGTCTGAATTTGCGGCGATTGCAGATTTTGTTAAGAATAACGTCCCTGAAAAATCCAAAACCTGGGATGAGGGGGCCAGTTCATCCTTTGATTCATATGGTGCCGGAATGTTTGAATATACACAACCGGCTATATATACGCAAAGCCGCAATTTCGCTGATTATCTCATCACTTTACAGCAACTCGAATCCGGCAGTTCCATCCTCGGATTGCCTTCCTTAGACGGACGCGGACCTGTAACAGTTGTCTCTTCTTCAATTGCCGTATCTGTACATGCCTACGATGTCGATGCTTGTGTAGACTTCGTAAAACTTCTTATGTCTGATGACATTCAGAAAGAGTATTCAATGAGCGGAAGCTTTGTCTTGAACCGTGAATACTTCAGATCGACCGGAGAAGCGGCAATCGAATACTATAACCAAACCACTGTCAGCAGCCTTTTTGGAGGTTACTTCAAAGAAACCCCTGCAAACAGAGTCAAGTACACAAAAGAGCACATTGACGTTCTCGAGAATACGATACTGAGCTGTTCTTCTGCCACGACTGAAGATGCCGATATCAATCTCGTACTTATAGAAGAAATGCCGGCTTATTTCTTAGGTCAGAAGAGCCTTGATCAAGTGATCAAGATCGCTCAGGACAGAGTCCAGCTGATTTTGAATGAACGAGGATAAGGAACAATAACAAAATGTCTGAAATCGGATTAGTTTTAGAAGGCGGCGCGATGCGCGGCATGTTTACCTGCGGAGTCATTGATGTATTCATGGAAAATGACATCCGTTTCGCGGCAACTGCGGGTATTTCCGCAGGCGCGGCTTTCGGCTGTAATTACAAATCCCGCCAGATCGGAAGAGCGATCCGTTATAACAAAAAGTACTGCAGGGACAAAAGGTTCTGCAGCATCCGTTCCTGGATCAAGACAGGTGATCTTTACGGGGCGGATTTCTGCTATCGTGAGCTTCCGGATGAGCTGGATCCCTTCGACAAAGAGACATTTGCATCCGACCCGATGGAATTCTATATCGGCGCGACAGACGTAGAAACAGGTAAATGTGTTTTCCACAAATGTTCAGACGGAAAAGAGAAGGATCTTCTCTGGATGCGCGCTTCCGCGTCTATGCCGATCGTATCCAGGCCCGTTCATATAGATGATCGTCAATATCTTGACGGAGGCGTCTCAAATTCCATCCCGCTCGAGTATATGGAGAGCATCGGATACGAGAAAAATGTGGTCATCCTGACGCAGCCGAAGGGCTTTGTAAAGAAGAAAGCAAACGGTCTTCTGGTATTCGCGCTTCGTAAATATCCGGCGATCGCCCAAGGAATGGCCACCCGCCACGAGATCTATAACCGTCAGGTCAAGGATATCGAAGAGAAGGAGAAGAAGGGCGATGTTTTCGTGATCCGTCCGCCGGAACCGCTTGGTCTCGGAAAGTCGGAAAAGAACCCGGAAAAGCTGGAAAAAGCTTATCAGACGGGGCGAAAAGAAGCCGAAAAACTCCTTCCCCGGTTAAGAGAATTCCTGGACGCCTGAACGGTGCTTTTCGCGAGGCCTGAAAAGGCTGAAAGTACAGATTTTCTGATTATTTCTAATATGTCACTTGCGAGTGCTTTCCCATGTGTATAATCCGACTAGAAATAACGAAGGTGGGGTATTTCTATGTTACGTTCACAGAAAGTAGGATGCGTTCTTCTGGCATGTATCGTGCTGCTCGAGATCATAGTGGGCACGGCCTGCCGAAAGACTGACAAAAGAGATAATACGGCAGATTCGACAGAGGTCTCTGAAACGGAAGAAGATCCGAGCAGTATCGGCTCGGAAGAAACTCCGAGCCAAACCGAAGCGAAACCGATGGATCCGATCGAAAAAGAAGCAAAAGAACTTGCTTCGGAACTCGGTGTTTCCGAAAAAGAGCTTCACGGAAGATATGACCTTTTCATCAAGTACGCGGACTGCGTCGTCAACAACCCGAAGATGGGCGATTGGCGCGGCTATGCCCTGCACTATTTTCCGATCATTGCCGATCATCTTACCGAAGAATATGAAGAATCTTTTCTGGAAAAGGTAAAGGATCTTCGTATGATCTCGATGCCGATCGAAGATGCGGGCGGTGATTTCAACGCGCCGGGCGATACTATCCGTATCACCGGTGACGGAAGCGTCTACAAGACCGAAACTACATATACGACGATCTATCACGAGATGACGCACTTCCTGGATGCGTTTGTCGAAGGAGAAGAATCGCCGGATATGTTCTATACAGGTGAAAGATTTGCTTATCCGGATGACTATACAGAAGAAGAAAACTTAAATAACCAGTCTTATAACTACAAGGTGATCTATGCGAGCTTCATCACCGAGGGCGGTGCCGAGCTTTACATGAGTAAATACTTCGGAAGAAGTCCGAGAGCCTATTTCAGCGAGAGCTGTTTCCTTACGGGACTTGAGTGGATCTACGGAAGCGAGGCGCTGGATACACTGTTCTTCTCCAAGGATTCGACCAAGCGTTTTATTGACATGCTCAAGGACGCCGGATACTCTGATGAGGAGATCTGCAAAGTCTTTGATTCCTTCAATTACGACACATATGCGAGGATCGATCAGCCGGAGGATTTCATCTGTTTTGAGGATGTGCTTGTCCATCTTTATGAACATGTAAAAGGAAAGAATTGGAAGGAGGATAAGGTATTCTGCCAAATACTGCAGCAGATCCACTTAGGTTACAACCATATGTATGAGCCGGCGGTGAAAAATCCGGAGATCAACGACGTTCTTGTGGAGTATTCGCAGAGATCCCAGTGGACAAACGCGATCATGGATCAGATCTCCGACATTCCGGAAGATGCCTTTTACGATCAGCTTTGTGTCATGATCCGAAACGACAAGCCCTATCTTGCATCCAGAGTGTCGGTCTGCGACATAACGGTGAGATTGGACGCGGTCGAGGTCGAGTACGATTTTGATTCTGACAAGATGCTTTCATATGATGTCATCATCTATAACCATGCGACGGAGATTCCGAAAGCGCTCCCTCAGGGCGCGGAACTGGACGAGCGTCTTAGTTCTTTTGCACATGACAATTCAAAAGCACATCAGCAGACTCCGTATTCCGGTTCTTCCGAGATGAAAGATCTTTACGAGCGTGCCTGCGAGATCGGAAATAAATACGGCGTTTACATCCATGTCGGAGAGGATCTCCCCGAATACCTCGGAAGAGGCGATGTGAGCAGTGCCGAGCATTTAAAGTCCGCGCTCGATCAGGTCGAGAAAGTCCTCGGTCAATTCCCGGAAGGATATTTCGATCAGCTGAATTACGGCTACTACACCGGCTTTGATATCGTTCTTTGCGACTGGCCGCTCTGGGACGAAATGAGTGTACTTCGAACAGGTGAAGACTATTTCTTCCATGTCGCGCTGGAATGCAGAAATGATAAAAACGTCGCGCTTGTCGGAGAGCGTCTTCTCGATGCCATCTTCTCGGCAACAGACCTGAAACTGAAGAACTACTACGAGAATTTCGAGACCCCCGATTTTTCGGAAGAAAAATGGGATGAACTGAATCCCGTCGAATTCTTTTATAGCGGGTACGTGGACGAGGATAAGTCAAAAGAACAATTCGCGCAGAACAAGGAGTATGTTGCTACGGAGAAATCGATCATTTGGGCTCCGAAGGACAGATCCCAGCTGATGACATCGGTAATGCAATCCAAGGATCTTTCCGAGACCTGCCTTAAGAAAGCGGAGTATTACAGCAGCGTGATCCGAGAGGTATTCGACGATTCGAACTGGCCGGAGAAAACGTTCTGGGAAGAAGAGATCGCGGCACAAACTGAAGAAAGCGCAGAGAAGGCAGCGTAAAGGCTGCCTTTTCTTTTTGGAATATACACGCGGTTTATTTTCCGAACTGTTCGGTCATTTTCCGTTCAACCGCGATGGTGTAAACTATATACTATGGAAACTGTATTTGAATCTGAAAACATACTTTTCATTAAGCCCACTTTGGATCTGGTGCCGGATTACCTGGAGATGATCAACGATATCGACCGCGTCGCGAAGTATATCGCAGATCGTCGTGAGCCGTACACCGAGGAAGAAGAGCGCGCCTACATGCAGGAAAAGCTGGACAGTAACGCGACCATGTTCTCGATGATCGAAAAGAGTTCCGGCCGCTTTATCGGAAACACCGAGTTTTTCAACCGGGAAGGTGATGAAGCGGAATGGGGGATCGTCATGACCTATTCCATGCAGAACAAGGGATATGGAACAGAGGCTCTTAAGAGATGCATCGATTACGGGTTCAACGACCTGGGCCTTCGACGCATCTACTTAGGTGTATTTGTCGATAACCCGCGCGCGATCCATGTTTATGAGGCCTGCGGTTTCAAAGAATATGATCGAAATGATGTAGACGTCTTCATGGAGATCATCAAGGAAGGATAAGAGAAATGTTGGGGATCTATTTTAGCGGAACGGGAAATTCCAAACGTGCCGCGGAAGTTTTTTGCGCAGAATACGATAAAAGCACTCGTGTTCTTTCCATTGAGGATGATGGTATCATCGAGGCGGTGAAGGGCGAGGATGAGCTCGTCTTTTCTTACCCTGTCCAGTACAGCACGGTCCCGAAGATCCTTCGTGATTTCATCACGGAAAACAAGGATCTGTGGAACGATAAGAAAGTCTTTGTCATCTGTACGATGGGCATGTTCAGCGGCGACGGAGCCGGTATCCTCGGTCGTCTTCTGAAAAACTACGGAGCGAAGATCACAGGAGGTCTTCATCTTCGCATGCCGGACAGCATCTGCGATGAGAAGGCGCTGAAGAAGCCTTTCGAAAAGAACCGTGAGCTCGTAAAGACCGCGGAAGAAAAGGCCGTAAACGCGGCGAAACTCTATAAAGAAGGAAAGCCCACGAAGGAGGGCATCAACATCTTCTACCGCATCGCGGGTTTCTTCGGCCAGAGACTTTACTTCGGTCACATGACCAAGAAGTATTCGGATAAGCTGAAGATCGATAAGGATGTATGCATCGGCTGCGGAAAATGCGAGCAGCTCTGTCCGATGAAGAACATTAAGATCGTCGATAACAAGGCTGTTTCTCAGGGACAGTGCACGATGTGCTACAGATGCGTCAACCTCTGCCCGAAGCAGGCGATCACATTACTCGGAAAAGCGGTAATAGAACAGACCTTGATCGAGAAGTATAATTGAATAGAACAATCGATACGCCGGATGAGGGGATAGGGAATCAGCATGGCATATATTGAATTTCAGGACGTAAAGAAGATCTATAAGACCGGTGATGTGGAAGTGCACGCGCTGGACGGCACGGACTTTTCCATCGAAAAAGGCGAGCTATGCGTGATCCTCGGCCAGTCGGGCGCGGGAAAGACCACGCTTCTGAATATCCTGGGAGGCATGGACACATTAACGAGCGGCACCGTGCTTCTCGACGGGCAGGAGATCTCTGCTTTCCGCGAAAAGGAGCTCGCGAACTACCGTCGTTCCGACGTCGGCTTTGTTTTCCAGTTTTATAACCTGATTCCGAATCTTACCGCGATCGAAAATGTCGAGATGGCTTCCCAATTGGTCAAAGATCCGATGGATCCGGAGGAGATCCTCGAAGACGTCGGTCTTTCGGATCGTAAAAAGAACTTCCCCGCGCAGCTTTCCGGCGGTGAGCAGCAGCGTGTTGCCATTGCCAGAGCGGTCGCCAAGAACCCGAAGCTTCTGCTTTGTGACGAACCGACAGGCGCGCTCGATTATCAGACCGGTAAGTCGATCCTCAGGCTTCTCGCGAGACTCTGCACCGAACGCAACATGACGGTGGTCATCATTACGCATAACTCCACGCTGGCCGCGATGGCGAACCGCGTGATCCGCATCAAGAACGGAAAGATCGTGAGCAACGAAGTCAACGAGAATCCGATGTCCGTTGAAGAGATCGAATGGTGAGCCGATCATGAAGAAAAGTTACTGGAAGATCGTTTTCCGATGCATAAAAGGCAGCCTGATGAGATACCTGGCGATCCTCGCGATCATCGCGCTGGGCGTCGGTTTTTTCGCCGGCTTGAAAAGCACTATGCCGGCATTTTTGACGACCGGCGACAAGTATGTAAGAGAGCAGGCGCTTTTTGATTTCCGTATCCTTTCGACAGTCGGATTTGACGAAGATGACGCAAAGGAAATAGCTGATCTTCCGGGCGTTCGTTCTGCCGAGGCCGCCGCCTATAAGGACGGGATCATTTCCAGAAAGAATGCGCAGGACGAAGAAAAAGAACTCGTATCGGTCGTTCGTTTCCACACGATGACCGAGGAGGTCAACAAGCTCGATCTGATCGAGGGAAGACTTCCCGAAAAGGCAAATGAGATCGTGGTCGATGCCTACGCCTGTAAGCCCGACTACATCGGTGACACGCTCATTCTTTCCGAGGGCGAAGGTTTCTCGTATCAGGAATATGAAGTGGTCGGACGTGTGAGATCTCCGTACTACATGAACTTCCAGAAAGGCACGACCGAGATCGGTGACGGTTCGATCGACTTTTTCGCTTATACAAAGAAGGACGCGCTGGAGATCCAGGCGTATTCGGAAGTGTTCCTGAAACTTGATGAAGATAAAGAAGCATATTCCGATGAATACGAAGAACTCACTTCCGGCTTTGAAAAGACCCTGAAGCCGCGTGTCGAAGAAGTAGTGAAGAAGCGCTGCGATCTTCTGAACGCGATGGGACTTCAGGTATCTCCCGAGTACTATATCCTCGGCCGCGATACCAACGTCGGCTATGTCAGTTTCGAAAACGACGCGAAGATCGTTGATGGTGTCGCTTCGGTATTCCCGATCTTCTTTTTCGCTCTGGCGGCATTGGTCTGCTCGACCACGATGCAGAGAATGGTCTCTGACGAAAGATCCGAGATCGGCACGATGCGCGCGGTGGGTTATTCGAAGTTTTCCATTATTCTTAAGTACATCATCTATTCCGGATCCGCTTCCGTGATCGGCGCAGTCGGAGGTTTTTTGGCCGGAACGAAAGTGTTTCCTTATATCATCTGGAAAGTCTATGACGTCATGTACGGCTTTGCTCCGATCACATTCACGACGGAGATCCCGCTGTTCCTGATCTCACTTTTCGTATCGATCCTGTGTTCGGTCGGTGTGACGATCGTGACCTGCTTTACGGAATTTACCGAAACGCCGGCGGAACTTGTCCGCCCGAAGGCGCCGCCGTCCGGTAAACGCATCTTCCTGGAGTACATCACTCCGGTCTGGAAGCGCCTTTCTTTCCTGCATAAGGTCTCCGCGAGAAACATCTTCCGCTTCAAAAAGAGAATGTGGATGATGATCATCGGCATCGCCGGATGCACCGCGCTTCTTATTACGGGCTTCGGCCTTAAGGACTCGATCAACAATCTCATCAACTTCCAGTTCGATGAGATCATGACGTACGATGTCGCGGTGAATTTCGATCCCGGCACGACAAGAGAGCAGATGCAGGAGATCCTGGATAATGCCGATGCAAAAGCACAGATCGAGACGGAGAAGATCCTGATCCGGACCGAGAGAGTGAAACACACGAGCAAGACTGCCATCCGTGACGTTGAGATCTACGTTGCGGACGATCCGAGTTTCACGCAGTTTGTAAATCCGCATAAGGGAAGTACCGAGTATTCGCTTCCGGATACCGGTGAAGTCGGAGTCAGCCTGAAGCTTGCCGAGAGCAATTCGCTTTCCGTCGGAGATTCGATCACGCTTGAATACGGAGAAGAGGGAAGATCGGTCACTTGTAGGATCGGATATATCTTCGACAACTACACATATCACTACGTCATCATGAACAACGAGACGTACGAAAGTGCTTTTGGCGAAGAATACGCGCCGAACAGCGCGCTGATAAGAGTTGCTGAAGGGAAGTCCTACGAGTACGGCTCCGCGATCGGATCGGCTCACAATATTCAGGCATGGACCATCATGGACGAGGGCAGAAAGAACTTTTCCGAGACAATGGAGAAGATGGATTACGTGGTCGTGCTGATCATCGTGTGCGCCGCGCTCCTCGCGTTCATCGTGCTCTTTAACCTCAACAACATCAACATCTCCGAAAGAACGAGAGAGATCGCGACCCTTAAGGTCCTCGGCTTTAGGCGAGGGGAGACGGGAAGCTATGTATTCCGTGAGAATTTTATCCTCTGCCTGTTCGGGTTTGTTTTCGGAGTTCCGCTGGGCGTGCTTCTGCACCGCTTCGTCATCTCGCAGATCAAGATGGACATCGTGGCATATAAGATCCTCATTCTCCCGCAGAGCTACGTTTATTCGCTTCTTATGGTCATGCTGTTCTCGCTTCTGGTCGACTTCATGATGCGCGGAAAGATCCGCCGGATCGACATGACTGAATCCTTGAAGAGTATTGAGTAAAGGGCATTTGTAACAGAGTTAAAAAAGGGACATCCTAGCGGATGTCCCTTCATTTTCGTTTTTAGTTGTCAGGATAAGATCAGTCGTCTGTTCCTGTAGCGGCAATCTCCGGAGCCGGTGTAAATTCTGCCTTCTTCTTGGCAAGTTCTTCTGCCTTTTTCGCTTCTTCCTCAGCCATCTGAAGAGCAAGTTTTGCTTCTTCTTCAGCTTTTCTGGCGGCAGCCATGGCTTCTTCAGCACGCTTGGCGGCAGCTTCTGCCTTTTCTCTTGCCTTCGCGGCTGCGATCTTGGCAGCTTCTTCGGCTTTCTCGGCAGCGACTCTCTCGTCTTCTTCGAGCTTTCTCTTATTGGCGATCTCGTAGATCTCCTCAGCCTTCTTGGTCAGCTGCTTAGCTTCCTCAGCCTTCTTTTCGGTGCTCTTTACGAGTTCCTCGGCATGAGTCGCGGCATTCTTGGCTTCCTTCTCGGATTCCTCAGCAGCCTTTCTTGCTTCCTCACGAGCTCTTCTCGCGGTGAACTTCGCGTCCTGCTCGGTCTTCTTCTGAGAAGCGAATCTTACTGCTTCGTTCGCCTTCTTCATGGCGGCTCTCGCTACCTGCTCAGCTTCGTTAGCTGCGGCCTGCGCGTCCTTGGCGGCCTCCATCGCTGCGAGGTATTCCTCCTCAGCGGTCTTGGCTGCTTCAGCAGCTTCATTCTCGGCCTTAACTGCAGCTTCGAGAAGTTCGCCGGACTTCGCTACGGCATTTCTTGCTTCCTCAGCCTTAGCGGCTGCGTCTGTCGCTTCCTGAACGGCGCGAGCCTCACGGTTCTTCGCCTGGTTGAACTCGAGCTGTGCTTTTTCAGCGGCGATCGTAGCGGAAGATTTATTTCTGTTGAAGGATCTTCTCAGTGCTTCCGGATTTACATTCTCCATCTCGTTGTTGCGAACGATGGAACCGGGACGGCCTTGCGATGTCGGGTTCGGAACGCGGATTCCGCTTGTCGCTTCCTGGAAAGAACGGACTGTTCTTGTGTTCTGAACGACAACCGCAGACTCTTTGTTTTCTTCCTCAGCCTTTGCAGCGGCTTCCTTGGCCTTGCGCTCTTCTTCCATCTGCTTGCGGTACTCGATCTGAGCTTTCGCAGCAGCGGCACGTTCTCTTGCCAACTGCGCTGCCGAAGAATTCTTGGCATCCGCAGCGAAGAATCTGCGACCTTTCTTGTCTTCCGGATCTTCCGGCATGTTCCCGAGGGAACCGCCTGCACCAGATAACTCGACCGCCGGACGGGTGAATTTTCCATCCGACTTACCGGTCAATGCATCGAAAAAATTTGACATACCTACCACCTTGTACCCAAATATTAAAATACAATAACTATTTTCATTATACACGGCTGGGAGGCAATTTCAATAACGAACACACGTTTTTCACACTTGTATTTAGGCAAATATGATAAAATTGTGCGTAGAATAAAGGATTTTGGTGCAAAAATGAAGATACACGGACTAATGAAAATGACACTTCTGGACTTTCCGGGACAGGTGGCCTGCACGGTATTTCTGGGCGGTTGCGACATGAGATGCCCCTTTTGCCACAACTCGGAGCTCCTGGATATGAACGCGCCGGAAGTCATGGATGAAAACGAATTATATGACTTTCTTTCCAAGCGAAAAGGACTTCTCGACGGCGTTGTGTTCACCGGCGGCGAGCCGCTCCTTCGCAAAGACATCGCTCCCGTGATGGAGAAGATCAGGGAAATGGGGTATAAGATCAAGCTCGACACGAACGGAAACCACCCGGACCGCTTAAAGGAGCTCGTCGAAGCCGGCCTGGTCGACTATGTCGCGATGGACATCAAGAACAGCCCGGATAAGTACGGCGTTACCATCGGCCTTCCGGATTTTGATACATCCAAGGTCAAGGAGAGCGTAAAGTTTCTTTTGGAGGGGAAAGTGCCCTACGAATTCCGAACGACCGTGGTCAAACAGTTCCATGATGAAGACTCCATGAGAAAGATCGCCGAGTGGATCTCAGGCGCGGAACGCTACTATCTGCAGGGTTTTGTGGACAGAGAGACAGTAAAATTCAGCGGTTTGGAGGCCTGTTCGAAGGAACAGATGAAATCTTTCCTGGAAATCGTAAAATCGAGCGTAAAAGGAGCGGATCTTCGAGGGGTCTGACGAAAAAATCAAATACGTAATGAAAACGTAACATACAATATCTTGTGTTTGAGCATTTTCTCACTCACAAGATATTGACTTTTTAGCCCGTAGTGGTATCGTTGATATATCAGCCGTTGAGGGGTAGCGAAAAGGTTTTTCGAGACCTTCGCAAAAACAAGATTTGGAGGAGCGGGCTTTATGTATCGGGTATCAAAGAGAGACGGAGTAGTAGTAGATTTTAACGTAACAAAGATCAGCGCAGCAATCGAGAAAGCATTCATCGCATGTAAAAAGCAGTATCACCCAAGTGTGATCGATATGCTGGCTCTTCGTGTAACAAGTGATTTTGAAGAGAAGATCAAGGACGATGTCATTTCGGTAGAAGACATTCAGGACAGCGTCGAGAAGATCCTCTCCGAAGCAGGTTTCACAGACGTAGCAAAGGCTTACATCCTTTACAGAAAGAACCGTGAGAAGGTTCGTAACGTCAGAAACGCGATGCTCAACTATAAGGACATCGTTGATAACTATCTGCAGATCAACGACTGGCGTGTAAAAGAGAACTCCACCGTTACATACAGCGTAGGTGGTCTCATCCTCTCTAACTCCGGTGCTATCACAGCAAACTACTGGCTCTCTGAGATCTACGACGAAGAGATCGCAGACGCACATAGAAAAGCTGAGATCCATATCCACGACCTTTCCATGCTGACAGGTTACTGCGCAGGATGGTCCCTTAAGCAGCTCATCCAGGAAGGCCTCGGCGGCGTAGTCGGTAAGATCACATCCGCTCCGGCAGGCCACCTCTCCACACTCTGCAACCAGATGGTCAACTTCTTAGGTATCATGCAGAACGAGTGGGCAGGCGCTCAGGCATTCTCTTCCTTCGATACATATCTGGCTCCGTTTGTTAAGATCGATAACCTGACCCAGAAAGAAGTTAAGCAGTGCATCCAGTCCTTCATCTTCGGCGTTAACACACCGTCCAGATGGGGCACACAGTCTCCGTTTACCAACATCACACTCGACTGGGTCGTTCCGAGAGATATGAAGGACGAACAGTGCTGGGTAGGCGGCAAGCAGGTAGACTTCACCTACGGTGAGTGCCAGAAAGAAATGGATATGGTCAACAAGGCCTTCATCGACATCATGATCGAGGGCGATGCGAACGGCCGTGGCTTCCAGTACCCGATCCCGACATACTCCATCACAAGAGACTTCAACTGGGACGAGACAGAGAACAACAAGCTCCTGTTCGAAATGACCGCGAAGTACGGCACACCGTATTTCTCCAACTACATCAACTCCGACATGGAGCCGAGCGATGTACGTTCCATGTGCTGCCGCTTGAGACTCGACCTTCGTGAACTTCGTAAGAAGTCCGGCGGATTCTTCGGTTCCGGTGAGTCCACAGGTTCCGTAGGCGTTGTAACGATCAACCTGCCGCGTATCGCTTACCAGGCAGTAGATGAGGCAGATTTCTTCAAGCGTCTCGACAGACTCATGGATCTTTCCGCAAGATCTCTGAAGACGAAGAGAACCGTTATCACGAAGCTCCTCGAAACAGGACTTTATCCGTACACGAAGAGATACCTCGGCACATTCGACAACCACTTCTCCACGATCGGTCTGATCGGTATGAACGAAGTAGGTCTCAACGCGAAGTGGCTGAAGATGGATCTTACTCACAAAGAGACACAGGAGTTCGCCGCTAAGGTACTCAACCACATGAGAGAAAAGCTCTCCGACTATCAGGAGAAGTACGGCGACCTTTACAACCTCGAGGCAACACCGGCTGAGTCTACAACATACAGATTCGCTAAGCACGATAAGGAACAGTTCCCGGACATCATCACGGCAAACGAGAACGGTACACCGTATTACACCAACTCTTCTCACCTGCCGGTAGGCTACACAGAGGATATCTTCTCTGCTCTCGATGTTCAGGATAACCTGCAGACACTCTATACATCCGGTACAGTATTCCACGCGTTCCTCGGTGAGAAGCTCCCGGATTGGAAGGCAGCAGCAACTCTCGTCCGTAAGATCGCCGAGAACTACAGACTCCCGTACTACACGATGTCTCCGACATACTCCGTATGTAAGAACCACGGTTACATCACAGGTGAAGTCTTCGAGTGCCCGGAGTGCGGACAGAAGACAGAAGTATACAGCCGTATCACCGGTTACTATCGTCCGATCCAGAACTGGAACGACGGTAAGGCTCAGGAATATCAGGATCGTGTCGAATACGATATCGGTCACTCCTGCCTTTGCCACAACGGCCCGATGTCCACACCGGTATACTCGGTTCCGGAAAAGATCACTGTATGTGATACAGAGAGCGCTCCGAAGGCAGAAACAGAAAGCACAGGCGCGGTAGTTCCGACAATGTACGTGAAGGATCACTGCCCGAAGTGCAAAGGCGCAGAGCAGAAGTTCAAGCTCGCGAAGATCGAATACAACCTGGTAAACTGCTCCGAGAACATGGATCTTGCCAGAGAGCTGAATATCCAGCAGACACCTACGATCATCGACCCGGACGGAACAAGATATGTAGGCGACACAGCGGCAGCTGACTGGATGAACGCACATAAAGAAGCAAGCGTAACAACAGGAGCATAATATGTACGATATTATTGTAGTCGGCGGTGGACCTGCGGGTCTTACCGCCGCTATCTATGGACGGCGAAATCTGAAAACAGTCATGGTGATCGAGAAATCCGTTTTCGGCGGACAGATCGTCAATTCACCAAAAGTAGAGAACATCCCGGGATTCGATTCGATCAGCGGTGACGAGTTCGGCGACAAGCTTCTCGACCAGGCCATGGGTCAGGGCGCGGAAGTCGCTATGGAAAATGTAACCGGCATCGAAAAGACATCCGAAGGGTTCGTCGTACTGACAGAAGACGGCAACAAGTTCGAAGGAAAGACCGTTATCCTCGCGACAGGTACCACACACAGAACACTGGGACTTCCGGGTGAAGAGAATCTCATCGGATCTTCCATCAGTTTCTGCGCGGTCTGCGACGGCGAATTCTACAGAGACAAGACCGTAGTCATGGTCGGTGGCGGTAACTCCGCGTTTGTTGAGTCCGCGATGCTCGTCAACATCGTAAAGAAGCTCATCCTCCTTCAGGATCTTCCGAAATTCACGGCAGACCAGAAGCTTCAGGATCAGGTGCTTCCTAAAGAGAATGTCGAAGCCCATACCTCTACAAAAGTACTTGCCTACGAAACTTCCGAGGACGGAACTCTTACCGGTGTCTCCTATGAAGAAAACGGTGAGAAGAAGGTAGCCGCATGTGACGGTGTATTCCTCGCGGTCGGACTCGTGCCGGAGAACGGTGCTTTTGCCGAATTCGCGGAACTCGACAGCAGAGGATATTTCGTTCCCGAGAACATCGTAAATACAAAGACACCGGGTCTGTTCGTTGCCGGTGACTGCTGCCAGAAGACACTTCGTCAGGTTACAACTGCGTGCGCCGATGGTGCTTACGCGGCGATCCGCGCTTGTGATTACATCAACGACCTGAAATAAGTCCGAAAAAATTTTTCAAAACCCCCTTGACCCTTCCCTTGGGTCACCCGTTAAGGTGAGATCATCAAAGATGAAGGAGGTCCGAAAAATGGACAAGAAAATGACATCCGGTGAGATCGCTAAGAAGGCAGGTGTGTCTCAGAAAGCGGTCCGCCTTTATGATGAAAAAGGATTACTGAAACCGACCGATTATTCCGAAGGTAACTATCGTCTCTATGACAAAGCCGCACTGCAGGTCCTGGAGAAGATCGTTGCTCTGAAGCAGATCGGTTTTTCTCTCGAAGAGATCCGTGACAACCTTGTTGCCGGTGACGCCAAGGACATTAAGGAAGCGCTCGAGATGCAGCTTAAGGTCATGGAAGAAAAGCGTTACCGCATCGAGATGGTCATCGACACGATCAAGAGAACTCTGGCGCAGAACGCGGACGCTCTCGACTGGGACGATGTAGCGGGGATCGTTCAGAGTGTTACCATCGATCAGGAAGCCGACAGAGGCCACTGGCTGGCACTTCAGCACACCGTTCCCGGACAGGACTGGTACGTCACAGTATTTAATTCCATGAACTTCAAAAAAGACGAGAAGATCCTCGATCTCGGATGCGGCTTCTCCAAGCTCTGGAGAAACAACTGGAAAGACATTCCGGAGGGTTCTGAGATCTTCGGTTACGATATCCGCGGCAGCTGGGCAGATGACTTTGAGAACTATCTCAAAGAAAACGAGAAGGATCTTCCTTCCGGCGTAAAGATCGACCTGACTTTCGAAGACCTTGAGAAGAGTGCCGCATGGGATCTGATCGAGAGCGAAAAGGCATACGATCACATCATCGCTCACTATCTGTATTTCGAACTCAAAAACCCGGAAGCACTCGTGGAAAAGGCATCAAAAGTGCTCGCGAAGGATGGCGTATTCTCCGTCAACGGACCGGATGTAGGTTCCTGGAACCTGTTCTTCGAAAAGGCCATGAAAGAAGCCGGTATCGACGCTCCGTTTATCGAAGAATCGATCTCCGAACAGGAAGGAAAACGCGACGATTTCTTCGCGATGCTCAGCAAGTATTTCGCAAAGGTAGATACAGTGGAACTGACATGTGATTTCCGCTATGCGGAAGCTGACGATCTTCTTTTGAAGATGAAGGATACCTTCGAAGGACAGGAGAAGTTCTTCTGCAAATACCAGGATAAGATCAAGGCGTATTTTAAAGAGCAGATCGAAAAGAACGGCGAGCTGATCATCACAACAACATCCCAGTTCCTGCGCTGCTCACTCTGATTGATTTCAGGTACAGCATAACCCATTGACGCACATGTCGGTGCGCGCTCCCCTAAGCGCCGGCATGTGCGCTATTGTATTCCGGCTTTATTACTTGTCTTCGTAGCTTGAGATAAGCACCGCTTCACAGTAAAGATATATGCCTGTCTGCCGCGACGGATGGATCCAGTCGACCAGATAATCTGAAGTAGGTTCTAAAAGAAAACGAGGCGCGAGATAGTCATTCACGTTGACATAAGAGTCGCCTTCGGAAAGGCAGTATTCTTTCAGAGCCGAACAGAAGAGACCGCGCTTACGGTCGATCTGTTCGCTCAGAACAGGTTTGATCTTATCTATGGAGATAGAGATCCAGGGATCGATAAAGATGAAACGGGCATTCGGTGATTTACTCAGGATACTGCTTTTGAGTTCAGCCAGATTCGCGATGTAGTCAGTTTCATTGAGCGCGCCGAGCGCCGGATCTTCACAACTGAAATCGTTGGTTCCGATCGCGACGACATAAAGATCTGCCTTCGGGATCTCATCTTTATGATCAAGAAGATCGACCGTCGACCAGCCGCCGGCGGAGAAGTTTAAGACGTCTGCTTCGATATAGGGAAGAAGCGGCTCATACCACGGGACACCGCCGATCTTTGTTCCGTGAGTGATGCTGTCACCAATAAAACATACGGAAGAGGAGGATCGGATCTCCTGCATAAACGGACTTTCGTCCATCTCGGAAGTAAGTTCGATCGGGTCGACCACGGTTCTCATGTATCCGTTTTCGTCAAAGTAATGCACGGGTTCGACCATATCAAGAGAAAGCGGAGTATCGAGCATGACACCCGTGATGTGTTCATGAACTTCTTTCACGCGCTGCATATCGTATGTGGAGTATACCGACTGCAAAGAAGGATCCGTGACGATATCGTAGACCGGTACAGGACGGTAGTTTCCGTCGTTCTGACAGGAGACCCACATCGGTACGATTCCGCCGCCGATCGGACGCTTCGTCTCGCGGTCGATATAGACTTCGACAAGAGCGGTCGCGTCACCGTTATATTCACGGAATATATCTGCGTAATTTCCCGGGCAGTAAGCGGTGAAGACAGTGCGATCGTCTGCCTGTTCCAGAAAAGCCGGCTGCACGGTGTGCGTGTGATCGGAAAGGATAATGTCCGCGCCGAATTCCACGAAGTTATCATGCCAGGTCGTCTGGTATTCATCCGGCGCATCGAGGAACTGCGTTCCCATGTGCGGAAGGACCAGGATCAGATCAGGCTCCAGTGCTTTTGCCGCGTCAAAATCTTCTTTCACGGAGGCTTTGACCTGCTCGTACATTTCGTCATTCGGATCCACAAGGAAAGAAGAGATGTGCGACAGTTCTCCGGTGATCAGATCATGCGTTTCATGGCGATTCATGCCGAAAGTATAGGAGAGTACGGCGATACGAAGACCGTCTTGTTCGATCATGTGAATGTGGTTGGATTCCTTTTCAGCCGGGTTCCTGTAAGTTCCGGTGTAATCAAGACCGAGCTCATCCAGTTTATCCATCGTACGGTATGTTACTTCTTCTCCGCGGTCCAGCATATGATTATTCGCTGTCGTGACCAGATCGAAACCGGCATCTCGGATCGCTTCGGCCCATGCATCCGGGAACCCGAGATAGATCTTTTTTCCGTCGTCGAAATTACCTACGGAATATTGCTCCGGAGAATCGACAAGAGGTCCTTCCAAAACGCCGATCGCAAGATCCGCCGATGAGATCTCGTCTTTTGTATATTCGAAAAGATCATTGTAATCATAGGTGCCCGTTTCCTTGTCATAGCCCAGCTTGACCTGGTCTTCCAGAAGGATCAGGTCACCGGCAAAGATGATCTTGAAGGAATCGTCGAATCTTTTTTTATCAGTATCCGACATCACGCGATAGATGGGATGTTTCTTAGTTGTCTGAGTAGTCTCCGTGTCGTCGGATCCGGAGAGATACGGTAATACGGCCGAGGTGATCATCACGGCGGCGATCGAGCAGGAAATAAGAGCGATGACAGTGCTTCTTACGGCATGCTCGGTCTTGTCTGTCGGTGAGAGGATTCGGTTCAAAACAGAAGAGACATGATCATTACCGAGAAGCAGACAGAAGAGAAAGGATAAAGCAAAAGATATGGAAAGGATAACGATATCGTTCAGATCAGACGGATAGCATTCCGGAATGAAAAGGGTGAAGAAGCGGTGGATAAGAAAGATCGACATGGAGTTTCTTCCCCAGGAAGAAATAAGCGGGATCTTCTTATCCGGCAAAGTGAAGATGATCGAAAAGATCGCGCAAGAAGCGCAGAAAAAGAGGAAGATTCGAATCACGAGATTCATCGGTTCCGGATAGTGAGCCATCAAGAAGTCATTTTCGGCAATATCCAGAAGGAGTGAACCCTGAAGGATCAAAATGAGAAAGCTCATCCCGAAAAAGATGCCGTAGATGGGCTTGATCGTTTTCCGCGCTTTTTCGAAATCAAAATCTTTCAGGAGATATCCGCACATGAAGAACGGCCAGAAAGCAAGAATGCGCGAGGCAGCGAGAACATTTGTGATCTCTTCGGAAAATCCGCATATCAGGGAGATAACGATCAGAACGGGAAGCGTGAACTTGTGTTTCGCGATCTGCGGCGTGACAAGTCGCCAGACGCACAGAGCGACCAGATACCAGCAGATATAGTAGGGCTCGATCAGTTTGAATGTTCCTTTCTCATAAAGAGAGCAGAAAATAAAGAGTCCGTTGAAGATCACATACGCGATGATGAGTTTTCGGAAGTTCGTTTTTTCTTTTGTGAAACGTCCGGAAATAAAGGCAAAGGCCGGCATGTGAAAAGTATAGATGGTCGTGATGATCAGAAAAATCGAAGGGCTGTCGTAAAAGCTGAAGATGAAGTGTCCGAATACAACAAAAAAGATCAGAAGCCCCTTCGCATTATCCCAAAGAAATGAACGCTTATTTTCTTCCATTACGATTCCTCAAGTGCGATGTTTCTTGGTCTTCTTCTCGATGTACATGATCTTATCGGCCTTGCTCATACACTCCATGAGAGTATCCCAGTCAGACACTTCGGAGGTACCGATACTCGCGCTGAGAGTAAACTCGTGATTGCCTTCCTGATTTGCCTTTTTAATTGCATTTCGGAAGCTTCGGATGAACTGACCGATACGCGCCGGACTGTTGAGGACGAGTACGGCAACGAATTCGTCACCGCCGATCCTCGCGGCGATCTCACCTTCGTTGAGGACGGACTCCAGGCAGTGAGCGATGCCTTTCAGCGCTTCGTCACCGGCGGCATGTCCGAGATTATCGTTGATGTCTTTAAGACCATCCATATCGATGCTGGCTACAGCGATCTTGTTTTCACCGATCTTTTTGTCGGTAAAGTACTTGGCGATACCCTGCTCAAAACCGCGACGATTCAAAAGACCGGTCAATGCGTCTTTGACGTAAAGATCCATAACGGTGTTTGCTTCGAAGAGTCTGTCGTAAAGACGCAGACGGCTGATCGTCTGACCGAGGAGTACCATGGTGAACTCGAGTTTTTCGTCGAGGATATATTTGGAAGCAGGATCAAGGACGAATACGGCGTATCCGAAAACTTCACTCTTATAGAAGATCGGAAGGAAGATACGAAGATCCGGATCATCGCTTTCAAACTCGGAAGGCAGAAGCTGTTCGTTCGGGAAAGAAATTTTGGCCTGCATGCATTTTTTGTCTTTGCAGTAGCCGATGAGTTGCATATCGGTCTCGCAGTATTTACAGAGGTAGATCTCCTTGTAGATGCCGAAAGAGTTCAGATTCTCAAGCGTGTAGTTGGTGCAGGCATCGTATGAGAGAACGTCTTCGTAGTCGGAACTGAGAAGGACAAACGCGCGGGTCTTGTCGTAGTAGTTTCTCTGCAGTTCGTCCAGTCGGCGGTGAATATCGTCGATATCGCGGTCCTGCATATGCTCACCGGAACTCTCACGCAGGATCAGACGTCCGGGAACAGTAGTGGAAATATCCACGTTCTCTCCGGAAATGATCTTTTCAAGGCATTCAATGGCGGTCTTACCTAATACGGATTCGGGAATATCCGAAGTCGTTACCGAAGGAACGTGAACACCGGAAGCGTCGAGGTTGTCGACACCCGTGATGATCGTATCTTTCGGGATGGAATATCCGCGGAGCATCAGCTCATCGATCAGCGCGATGGCCATGTAGTCATTCGAGCAGATGATCGCGCGCGGCAGACTTCCGTCTTCCCTGATGAAAAAGTCCGCGGTCTGCGGTCCCTGATCCGTCCAGTAGTTTCCGTGGAAGACCATTTTTGTCGAGATCTTGTACCCGGCTTCATGCATCGCGTCTTCAAAGCCGGCCAGACGTTCGTGGGAATCTTTCAGATCTTCTCTTCCCATAACAAAACCGATATCTCCGCAATTGCATTTGCCGATCACGTACTTGGAGATCTCGTACATGATCTGCCGGTTATCCGGGATGACCGAGTAAAAGCCCGGTTCTTCGGCGCGGACGCTTACGATAGGGGGAAGGTCGGGATAAGAAGTGAGGTTTTCCAAAAGCTCGTAATTCAGACCTGCGTGATGCAGCGTATCCGAACTCAGGATGATGCCGTCGTAGTCGGAATAGTTCGGAAGAGAGAGGATCTTCTTTAAGCCTTCAGCGTGGAGAGGGTTCTCACTCGGAACCGAACAGTTACCGAAAACATCGACCTTATGGCCGCGACTGAGCGCATAATCCCGAATCGCCAGGATCAATGCAGACGAGTAGTCACGATACATATCACCGATAAATGCACAGATTTTCATTCCCATACCTCACTAATAAAGAAAATATAACACAGACGGCGGTTTCTCTCAATACCCGAAGGGGTGTGAAAAGGCGCCCGGACAGGTGCTTTTGGCGCGGAAAACAGGGCTTTTTCCATAGGCTCCTTCCTCTTGAAAAGCACCTGTCGTACGAATAGAATATGCGTATGACCAAGGAAGAGATCAAAAAGAGAAATGAACCGCCGAAGCTGACGCTCCTCGAGGAGATCGGCAACGCGGTCACGCACGGGATCGGCGCGGCGCTGTCGATCGCTGCCTTTGTCGCGATGCTCCTTAAGTCGGATACCTCGATGAAAGTCATGGCGTCGTGCTTTTACGGCATCTGCATGATCCTTCTTTTCACCATGAGCTGCCTTTACCATTCCTGGAAGCACGGTCTTGCCGTGAAGAAGCTCTGGCGCCGATTCGATTATGCCTCGATCTATCTTCTGATCGGCGGTACGTTCGCGCCTTTGTGCCTCGTCTACTGGGGCGATACAAAGGGGATCGTCATGTTCTGTATTCAGTGGGGCCTGATCGTTACGGGCATCACGTTCATCAGTATCTTCGGCCCCGCGAGATTCCGCGCCATACACTTTACGCTTTATTTTCTGATCGGCTGGAGCGGACTTCTTTTCGTTCCGGGCATGGTGAAGAACGATTTCTGGATGTTCATCCTGATCCTTAGTGGCGGCATTATCTACACCAT
>JAFZWA010000008.1 GCA_017617525.1 Clostridiales bacterium | reverse complement strand
GCGGCGATACGGTCGACCTTCGGGTTGTCGTTACCGTACTGCGGATAATCACCTGTGATCTCAAAATCGACTGCCAGACCGAGTTCATTTCGGATCGGCTTCACCTTCGCGTACTTGATCGCGGAAAGGCTGTCCGCGATAACGGAAAGACCGGAAAGACCACAAGCCATGGTTCTGTCGATCTTTTCATCGTGAAGCGCCATCTCGAGACGCTCGTAGCAGTACTTGTCATGCATGTAGTGGATGACGTTCAGTGTGTTGATATAAAGCTTGGAAAGCCAAGCGCATGTCTCGTCGAAACGCGCCATGACCTCATCGTAATCGAGATATTCGGAAGTGATCGGATTTCGAACCGGACCTACCTGGTCGCCGCTCTTCTCGTCACGTCCGCCGTTAATGGAATAGAGCAGTGCTTTTGCCAAGTTAGCGCGGGCACCGAAGAACTGCATCTGCTTACCGACACGCATCGCGGAAACACAGCACGCGATCGCATAATCGTCGCCGAACTTTTCTCTCATCAGCTCGTCGCTCTCATACTGGATGGAGGAAGTGTTGATGGAGATCTTCGCGCAGTACTTTTTAAAGTTCTCAGGAAGGTTCGGGCTCCACAGGATCGTCATGTTCGGTTCCGGAGCAGATCCGATGTTCTCGAGCGTATGCAGGAAACGGTAGCTCATCTTGGTGACCATGTGACGGCCATCGAGACCGATACCGCCGATGGACTCGGTGATCCATGTCGGGTCGCCGGAGAAAAGCTCGTCATAAGCAGGTGTTCTGAGGAAGCGTACGATACGAAGCTTCATGATGAAGTGGTCAACGACTTCCTGGATCTCGGACTCGGTCATGGTACCGTTCTTCAGTTCCTCTTCCGCGTAGATGTCGAGGAAGGTGGAAACACGGCCCAAAGACATGGCCGCGCCGTTCTGCTCTTTGACAACGCCAAGGTAACCGAAGTACAGCCACTGAACTGCTTCCGTGAAGTTTCTCGCGGCACGGGAGATGTCGAAGCCGTAGCTCTGCGCCATCTTCGTCAGCTCGTAAAGGCTCTTGACCTGCTCGGAGATCTCTTCTCTCTGCTGGATCGTCTCGACGTCCATGACGTCAGGAAGGATCTGGTCCTTTGCCTTTCTCTTCTGGGCAATGAGGAAAGCCGTTCCGTAAAGCGGGATACGGCGATAGTCACCGATGATACGTCCACGGCCGTATGCGTCCGGAAGACCGGTCAGGATACCTGCGTGACGCGCGCGCTGCATCTCCGGTGTATAAGCGTCAAAAACGCCGTCGTTATGCGTTTTTCTATATTGGAAGACTCTTTCGACCTCCGGATCCATCTCTCTTGCGTAAGCGTCGAGAGAAGATCTGACCATACGGATACCGCCAAACGGCATGATCGCGCGCTTCAGCGGAGCATCGGTCTGCAGGCCGACGATCTTTTCTTTGTCTTTGTCGATATATCCCGGGGCATGGGAAGTAATGGTAGAAATGGTGTGCTCGTCGATATCAAGGACGCCGCCGTTCTCTTTTTCCTTCTTGCGGAGTTCCAGGATCTTATTCCACAGATCTGTGGTCGCCTGAGTAGGTCCCGCCAGGAACGACTCGTCTCCATCGTACGGAGTATAGTTCTTGTTGATAAAGTCGCGGACACAGATGTCCTCCGACCATTTTCCAGGTACAAACATTGCAATAATCCTCCCTCGCGAAATTTTCTGCGGAGCACCCTTAGTCGGGCCCTCTCCCGAATCATTCATCTTAAAAAGCCTTGCATAAAAACCACGTTCCCTCTGAATTTCCTTCTTCTCCAAAAGCACCGGTCATCTTCGTCAGGTGCCACCCCGACATGTTCTGCGCTTTCGGACAGGTGCCACCCTGCCACGCAGATCGATTTCCGAGGGACAGGAGCCACCCTGTCCGGGAATGCTTTTCGAAAAGAAATACTCTTCTTTGCGAAATGATTTTCATTACCCCTACATCATAGACCAACCGCCTTCTTATGTCACCCGTTTTTCAGAAGATTTTTTATACAAATTCCTTTACGTTCTCAAGCGCGCTCTTTATCTGTTTTGGCAAGTCATCTGCCCGGGATCGATAATTCAGAACGGGGGAAGATCACGGATGCGACACCAGTGCTTTTCGCGCCGAAATAGGCTTTTCTAATTTACTTTTCCCACACGTGTTGCAAACGGTCGATATGTTATAATTTATTTAGGTTTTCGTGCAGGAGAGGTCTCCCGTGCGGAATTTGAAAAAGACGGGTAAAACAGGGAGAAACATTTCATGGCTACTTTATGTAAGAACTGCGCCGCGCCGCTGGTCTTTGATCCGGCTACGCAGCGTGTCGTATGCCGAAGCTGCGGAAGCTCCTGGACCGCTGAAGAAGTCGAGTCCGAGGCAAAAGCATATTCCGAAGACAAACGCGCGGTCGATGCTTCAGAGATCTACGGCGTCATGAGCGAAGAAGACGAGATCTTGGGCAACGACGTAAAAGAAGAATTCATTGACTGCTACATCTACACCTGCAGCTCCTGCGGCGGTGAGATCACCATCAACGGCACCGAGGTCTCCACCAAGTGCATTTACTGCGGAAGCCCGAGTGTTGTTTTCAACCGTATTTCCAAGGAAAAAGCACCGGAGTTCATCATGCCGTTCCAGATCACGAAGGAAAAGGCGGTCGAGCTTATAAGAGCGCAATTCTCGAAAGGTCTTTTCATCCCGAAGGAAGTTAAAAACTTCGAGCCGAACGCCGTTCACGGCATCTATGTTCCGTACTGGCTCGTTGACGCGAGACACGCGGAAGCGAACATGTACAGCGCGCGTTTCAAGAAGGACAGATATTCCTATGAAACACGTTATTTCGGCCGTTCCGGCAACATCATCGTCCAGAACCTTCCGGTCGACGGATCTCAGATGCTTTCACCGAAGATCACACAGCGTCTCGAGCCTTTCGATTTTTCGGATATGAAGAATTTCGACGAAGATTATCTCCTCGGTTTTTATTCCAACACATCCGATATCACGAACGTCCAGCTCGAGGAGATCGTCGCCAAGCGCTGCCACGAAGAGTTTAATTTCGAGGCCATGAAGACATTCGGCGGTTCCGGCAAACGTTTGGCCGGAACGAGGCAGATGGATCTGATCGACAGAGACGTCAGATACGCGATGCTTCCTGTATGGTTCGTTACATACAAGTACAGAGGCTTCCAGAACACGGTCCTCGTCAACGGACAGACCGGCAAGGTCGTCTGCGGCGCGCCGTGGAACGAAAAGCTGTTCTGGTTCTTCACGGTAATGCTCTCGATCATTCTGTCGGCACTGTTCATCGCGGCGCTCAAACTCTGGATCGTACCGGCATTTTTCAGCGATCCGTACGAATATTCCAACTCGTATCGCTACAACGCATCTCGAAGAGATCCGCGAACGATCGTCCTTGCACTCATGGTCGTGGCGACTGTTGCGCTATTTACCGTCGGCTACAGGTTCTTGTCGAAGGCCGTCAAGCAGCTGCGTCTTTCGCAGTCCGCTTCCCTGTTCTTCTTCACGAAAAAGAGACAGGAGTGATCGATTATGTTTTGGTTTTTAGCAGTTGTATTCGGTATAGCATGGGGCATCGGCAGCGCGTTCGCTCTGATGGCGCTCCTGCTCAACAAATCAAATAACATCGGTGACAGCCGTGATGATATCGAAAAGTACGGACTCGGTGTCACAATGACGACGACCGAAGATTTCGGTGCCATCGGTGGAGCCAGTCCGATCATTGACTCGTACTGCGAAGCTTCCATGGCTTTGTTCACACACGACAAGAGCATGATCGAGTTTTCGAACCATGCGCTTAAGACCGTTCCTTCAAGACCTCTGGAAAGATACATCCCGAAGCCGGAAGATAAGCTCGCGGACGAGGCGGCAAAGAAGATCGCCAAGGAGCTGAAGGAAGAGGGTATCGCATTCACCAAAAATCCGAACGCGGCAAGCACGGATCCGATGTCCGGCATGAATGCGGCGCTCGCAGACGGTGTCCTGCTGGGCGGAGCGGCGATCCCGGGAATCATGGGAGATGCTCCTCGTCGTCCTTTGGGTCTCAATTCTCAGCCGAAGCCTGAAGCCAAGAAGCCGGAGCCGAAGCCCGCGTTTGACCCGATCGAAGCCGAGATCGCGATGATGTTCGGGGACGATCTCCCGACGGGCCCGATCGATCCGGAAGCACAGCAGTTCTTAAAAGCAGACGCTCCCGTATACGAAGCGCCGACCGCAAGTAAGCCGCTGTGGGAATCGGCAGATCCGAATGACGATTTCAGCGATTTCGAAGAAGATGAGTTTTAAGAAAAAGGAGCCTGTCTCAAAGCCACTTTTGTGGTTATTACGCGGCAGCCATTTGATGTTTTTTGTGAATAAGCGGTCAGAATGTCCAATGGAGATCTTCCATTGGACATTTCCCATATCAACGGCTCGCATATTACCAACGAATCGGAGGTCAAAGTGCTTTTTCGCCTCTATTTTCCGTTTTGTTTGATCTTTTTTGAAAAATTCGAACAGAATGGAGAATATAGTGCCTTTCGTGCAAAATCTGAGATTCTATTCGTCATTTTCCTTCTCTAAAACCTCCAAACGTCAAACAGGGCTCATTGCATAGTTGCGGTCTTTTCTTTTTCAACAACTGTTTGCTAATACGTATTATACGTGTTATCATGTAGATGTTGGTCTTGTACTGCGAGGTGATGTGACATGAAGAAAAACTCAATGTATGCTTATCCGGCCGTATTCGAGGAAGAGGATGGTGGTCTGTATTCTGTCGTCTTCCCTGACATCGAGGGATGCTTCACATGCGGTAACGATCTCACCGATGCTATTCACATGGCAACAGACGCGCTTGCTTTGATGATCTACACAAATTTCGAAGAAACAGGCATTGATGCTCCGAAGGCGACTCCGATCGACAAAGTAAAACACAAGAAAAACGCCTTTGTCTCCTATGTTCTCTGTGACACAAAGGAATATAGAAAGAAGTTCGGCAAAAGAGCCGTAAAGAAAACACTTACGATCCCTGAGTGGCTGAACCGGGCCGCGACCAAGCAGCACATCAATTTCTCACAGGTACTTCAGGAAGCGCTGGAAAATAAGTTAGATGTTTCGTAAAGCCTTTTGAATCAAGGCTTCTAAAGAGAGCGTCGAGGATTCCTCCCCTCGCCGCTCTCTCTTTTTTGTCAAATCGCACAACACCTTTTGTGTAGAATTGACAAAGCGGTGGTGGTATCTTATAGGTGACGAAAATTGTTTCGCAGGAGATACTGATTCGTCGCAGAAAAAGCAACCAAACCGCTGCGCCCGAGTGCTTTTCGAGCAGTGGCGATACAATAAGGAGACAAACTATGTGTATGCGTAAAACAAAGATTATCTGTACCCTGGGTCCGGCGGCGGATTCCGATGAGGTAGTAAGAGATCTGATGCTCGCGGGAATGAACGTCGCGAGACTTAACTTTTCCCACGGCTCATACGAAGAGCACCAGCAGAGAATCGATCGTGTAAAGAGGATCCGTGAGGAACTCGATCTTCCGGTCGCGCTTCTTCTCGATACCAAGGGTCCGGAGATCAGAACCGGTGAATTTGAAGGCGGAAAGACAAACTTCATCGAAGGTTCCGAAGTCGTCATCCGTGAAAAGGACGTCATCGGTACCGATAAGGAATTCTCTGTTTCGTACAAAGATCTCGCGGGCGACGTTAAAGAAGGTTCCAGGATCCTCATCGATGACGGTCTCATCGAGCTCATCGTCGACCACATCGAAGGCGGCGACATCTACTGCACAGTAAGTAACGGCGGCCCGGTATCTACGAAAAAGAGCGTAAACGTTCCGGACGCAGAGCTCTGCCTGCCGGCACTGACCGCAAAAGATAAGGAAGATATCCTTTTCGCGGTAAAAAATGAATTCGACTTCATCGCCGCTTCTTTCGTAAGAAAGGCCAAGGACGTCCAGGAGATTCGCCACATCCTCGAAAAGAACGGCGATCACGGCATCAACATCATCGCGAAGATCGAGAACAACGAAGGTATCCAGAACTTCGACGAGATCCTTAAGGTAAGTAACGGTATCATGGTTGCAAGAGGTGACCTCGGCGTTGAGATCCCGGCGGCAAACGTTCCGATCGTTCAGAAGAGATGCATCCAGCAGTGCCATACCGCCGGTAAGATCTCCATCACGGCGACACAGATGCTCGACTCCATGATCAGAAACCCGCGTCCGACAAGAGCCGAGGTTTCCGACGTAGCGAACGCGATCTACGACGGTACTTCCGCAGTCATGCTCTCCGGTGAGACGGCAAACGGTAAGTATCCGGTCGAAGCGCTGAAGATGATGGTTCAGATCGCCGAGCAGACAGAAGAATCGATCGATTACTGGTATCAGTTCAGCAAGTCCAAGCCGACCATGATGCCTTCGGTCGCAAACGCGATCTCCCACGCAACATGCACGACGGCCATGGACCTGAATGCCAAGGCGATCGTTACCGTAACTCATGGTGGTAGAACCGCCCGTCAGATCTCCCGCTTCCGTCCGGCCAGCCCGATCGTTGCAGGTACTCTCTTCCCGCGTGTTCAGCGCCAGCTCAACCTCAGCTGGGGCGTTTACCCGATCCTCGTTCCGGAAGTTGCCACCACCGACGAACTGTTCGGTGTAGGTATCGATGCCGCGAAGAAGTGCGGTTTCTTAAATGACGGCGACCTCGTCGTTATGACAGGTGGTACGCCGGTCGGCATGAGCGGTACGACAAACACCATCCGTGTACAGGCGCTCGGCAAGTCCATCGTACACGGCAACGGCCAGCCGACATCTGACGAGCAGGGCTCTCTGGTCACCGGCACCGTTTACATCGTCAAGGATCCGGAGCACCTCGATGAGCAGCTCCCGCTTTCCGAAGACGACAGCATCATCCTCGTAGCTCCCTACACCAACAACAAGATGATGCCTTTTATCAAGCACGCAAAAGCACTGATCGTCGAGGATGACGACTCCGCTTCTCATGCCGCTACAGTCGCTATGGCACTGGATATCCCGGCGATCCTGTCCTGCGAGAACTGCACCAAGCTTCTCAAGGAAGGCGCTACGGTATCTGTCGACGCCAAGCGCGGAAGCGTTTCCTGAGGAACGGAAACATCGATGAATACAAATGTTTCAGAAGGATAATTCGTGCCCGTTTGAGCACGAATTATTTCTTTGACAATCTAACTTTTTCACCCCCTCCCATGCCTCAAAAAGGGCTGATTTTTGCGCTTTTTAGACCTTTATGGTAAAATACAGGTAACTATTGTCTGAGGGAAAGAATTTCGAAAGGAGAAGATAGTGAAGTTTTTCGGTAAAGAGAAAAAGAACGCTCACCGAAACACGAACCGTGTGTCCTACGGGATCGGTACGGCGATCGTTATATTGCTCGCATTCTCCTGCGTTGTAGGCGCGGACTCTTTCCTTGCGGATTCTTCCGTCAAGACCGAGGGCGAAAACTACGATATGCTCACGCCTGACTACTATTCCTTCTCCGAAGACGGAACTCTCACAGGCGGCACGGTCACCGATCCTTCCCTGGAAGAAAAGGATGTTACCGAAACGATGACTGTCCCCGAAACAACAGAAACTGAGACACAGGCACCTGAGACTACGGTTCCGGAATCTACAGATCCTTCCGTTACAGACGCGGCAGATCCGACGGATCCGACAGAGCCGACAGAACCGGTTGCCACACCTACGCCGACACACGTTCCGACACCGACGGCCACTCCTATGCCGACTCCGACACCTGAGCCGCAATGGACGGAAAAGCCTTATAGCGACATCGTTTATGCCACAGGTGAAGTGAACGTTAGAACAGGCCCGGGCACAGAGTTTGAGATCACCAAGACACTTAAGCTCGGCGATCCGATCGAAGTCGTCGCCAAGACAAGTAACGATTGGTTTAAGACCATCAAGGGCACCTACGTAAAGTGCTCCTTCTGCTCTGCCTATAAGCCGGCAACACCGACTCCGAAGGCAAAAGCTACACCTACACCGAAACCGACACCTACACCAAAGCCGAAGCAGAGTTCTTCCGCGACACCGACTCCGAAGCCGAAGGCCACACCTACACCGGCTCCTTCCTCTTCCGGCGGCGGCAGCAAAGACGGTATGACACTGGTAGGTTCTGACTTTAAGATCACCTTCTACGGACCTGACTGGGCCGGCGAAGGCACGGATAACCGTACGACCGCGACAAGAACCACTGCCGTTGAGGGCAGAACTGTCGCTGCCGACTGGGGCGTACTCCCTGCCGGAACAAAGATCTACATCGAGAACGACCCGCTCGGCGGAGACGGCTACTACACCGTCGAAGACAAGGGCTCCGGTGTTAACGGTCATCACATCGATATCTTCGCTGAAAACGGCGAGCATATGTCGTCCAAGAGCGGCTATAAAGTTTATATTGTAAATTAAAAATCTTCATGTTCACGTAGAGCGCTCGAAACGAGGTTATACGGCGAACGGAGAGAGGTATATATGACACAACCCAACAATCGAAAGTCGCTCGCTAAGGGCGCTTCGGAAGGCGCGAAATACAATAACGCCGTCCGACTTCCTTCTGCGTCCAAAACCGGCAGAAAGGGCCCGTCCCCGTCTTCCCGGAAGATCGCTTCCCGAAAGACCGCGTCGCGCTCCGGATCTTCTAAGGCATCCGGAAAAGGCGCTACCGTTTCCCGCGCGAAAAGCACCGGTAAGCTCAAGTCCAGTAAGCCCCTGGGCCGCGGGGGCAACGTGAAAGCCAAGAAGAGTGCTTTTACATCGGCATCGGATGAAGTACTGTCCCAGATCAACTCCACATTCCTGCAGACCGTAAAAGACGCGGAGAGAGCGTTTGCCAGCAAGAAAGAAACGCATAAGCTCAAGGTCATTCCTCTGGGCGGCATGCAGGAGATCGGCAAGAACATGACGCTTTTCGAGTACGGAAACGACATCATCATCGTCGATGTCGGTGTCGCGTTCCCGGAAGAGAGCATGCTCGGCGTCGACTCCGTTATCCAGGATTACACGTACGTGTTTCAGAACAAGGACCGCGTCAGAGGTATCTTCCTGACACACGGACATGAAGACCACATCGGTTCGCTTCCCTTCCTGATGCGCGAGCTGAAATGCCCGCTTTACGGCGGTAAGCTCACCATCGAACTTGCGCGCCATAAGCTCATGGAAGGCGGCGTCGGAACCCGCGGCATCGAGCTCGTTTACTGCGCGGCCGGCGACACGATCAAGGCCGGATCTTCCTTCTCCGTCGAGTTCATCCGCGTCAACCACAGTATCGCGGATGCCTTCGCGTTCGCGATCCGAACACCGATCGGAAACATCATCCACACAGGTGACTTTAAGATCGACTTTACGCCGATCAACGGCGATCCGATCGACCTCGGAAGATTTGCCGAATATGGCCGTCAGGGTGTTCTCCTGATGCTCGCCGAGAGCACAAACGTCGAGATCCCGGGCTCCTCCCCGTCCGAAAAGCACGTGGGCGAATCGTTCCAGAGGATCTTCCAGAACACGACCGGAAGGATCATCATCGCGACCTTCTCTTCGCACGTTCACAGAATGCAGCAGATCTTCACCGCCGCGGAGATGTATAACCGAAAGGTCGCTCTCATCGGAAGATCGATGCTGAACACCTTCTCCGTCGCGAATTCCCTGGGCTACATCACAATGAACCCAAGCACGCTCATCGACATTAACGACATCAACAAATACGAGCCGGAAGAGGTCGTTATCCTGACGACAGGTTCTCAGGCCGAGCCGATGTCGGCGCTTTCACGTATGGCATTTGCTTCCCACCGCGTCGTAGATATCCACGCGGGCGATACGGTCATCCTTTCCGCGCACCCGATCCCGGGTAACGAAAAGCCGATCTACCGTGTTATCAATGAGCTGTTCCGAAGAGGCGCGCACGTCATCTACGAATCGCTCGCGGACGTGCACGTTTCGGGCCACGCCTACCTCGACGAACTCACGCTCATCCATACACTCGTAAAGCCGAAGTTCTTCGTACCGTGCCACGGTGAATACAGAATGCTTTTCCGTCACGCGGAACTGGCACAGAGACTCGGCACACCGGAATCGAGAACTTTCATCTTGAATAATGGTGACGTACTTGAACTGACAGCGGATTCCGCGAAGATCAACGGTTATGTTCCGGCAGCACCTGTCCTGATCGACGGTGCCGGCGCGGCCGATATCGACAACCGCGTATTCAGAGACAGACGCGTCCTCGCGGATGACGGTGTCGTTTCCGTTTCGATCGTTATCTCGAAGGTATCCGGAAAGCTTTTGTGCCCGCCGGTCATGCAGTCCGTCGGGTTCCTTTTCGACAGTGAAGCCGGTCCGATCCAGCATGAATGCGCGCAGAAGCTTTATAACTATCTGCACCGTCTGGAGTCACAGAAATCGACCAAATCGATCCGTGAAGCCGTCGAGTCCAATCACATCAGAGATGCCTTGAAGAGCATGCTCTACGAGAGCACAAAGAGGCGTCCTTTGATCATGATCAGCATTATGGAGATCTAAAAAAGAAGCGGGAAACTCCCGCTTCTTTTTCTTCCCTGTTTCCTTGAAAAGCCACGTCGACCCAAGCTATGCGGCGTAGGCTTTTTTATTCTTCAAAATGCAGGTCGAACTCGCAGTTCTCGTTCTCCTCGATGATTGCTTTTCGCAGATCATTGATATCCGTAAATCCGGTTCCGTTCCAGCCTTCGACAGGGATCTTCACACTCGGACGCTCGACATAATTATCGTCGAGTTCACCTGTCTTATACACTTCCTTATAGCCGATGTACCAGTAGTACTTCAAGTACTCTTCATCGGGCGTTCCTTTATTCATTGTCGCTTCTACTTCAATGATCGTGTAGACAGTGCTGGAGTCTCCTTTCGACGCGATGACCATTCCTCTGTAACGGATCCGTTCAAGGTCGGTATCCTTCGGACGGAAGTAGAAATCCATCATCAGCATCGTCTGATCGATCATAAAGTTCCGCTGGCCCTCGTTGATCTCGTCATAGCAAGTCACTCTTTCAAGACGCGGCGTTATGTATTCATCTTCACCGGGAAGCGGGGAAAACAGGTCAGGATCGACGGTATTGGTTTCCACGAGTCTCCCCGTGTTTTTTTCCTTTCGCATGATATCGATATCGATCGAAGAGATCCCGGAAACAGCCCATTTCCCGAAATAGATCGTTCTTCCTCCGGTAGATCCCAACACCATGATCTGCGCTTTGTTATCCTCGTAATCCACGGCAAATTCCATCGACCAGAAGTAGTGATGGTACTTTATATCGTCGCCCGTACCCTCTGAGATCGTGATCTGATAGTAAAGGGTCATTAAGGCTTCCTTGTATTCATCCGACGTACGATCGACCACCATGCCGACATAGTGATAATCTTCCACCTCAAAACCAAACGGTATCTGGTTGATATCCCAGTGGTAGAATTGTTCGTCAGCCTGTTCCTTCATATAGGCCAGCATATCGTCGGTCACCTGGCAGCGATCCATTTCATCGGCTTCGGGGACGGTGAACTCGGAATCATAAGTGACACCCTGCTGTTCCTCATAGAAATGTTCGATATCATTATGCGGGACCAAAACGTTCGGATCATTGTAATCCTTTGCCGCATCAATATACTTCTGAAGCGGATCCGTCTCCTGCTGCTCCAGAACGGTATTATCGTGCATCTGTTCGAGATACTCAGTGTCGACCTTGTCGTCGTCTTTTTCTTTTAATACGAGAAAAGCACCTTTCACGATCACCGCTGCGCCAAGGACACAGAAGGCCGCGACCACGGCGATTTTCGCGCGGGAAAAACGCTTTGCCTCGTTATTTGTTTTTTCGTTTGTGGTTTTATCTGTATCTTTAGACATAGTCGCACTCCTCCTACTGTCGTTCAAAGGGATGTACTGTCATTTCCAAAGGTGTCAGGCGTCTTTCGGAATGGTGTTCTCGTCAATTTCTTTAACGTTATAGTCTTCGCGCATCTCCGTGTAGAGTTCCTGCATGCTTCTGCAGCCACGAACCTCAAGACCGCAGGGTTTGATCGTATCCGGACCCGGTGTGACCGGCTTATCCAGATGAATTTCTCCATAATGATACGGATTCCAGAAACCCTGATACCAGTAATGAACGGATTCCTTTGTCTCCCCGTCTTCTTCGAATGTGAGATGCGCCTTATAGACCATGACCACAAGATTATAGTGGTAATAATCTCCGCAGTATTCCGACCTGAACTGACCGAGCAGTTCCAGTTCTTTAAGAGCAGCGCCTTCGGGGATATACGATTCTTCGAAGGCCTGGCGACTGTACTCATCCATAAATCTCAACTCACCTTTTGTGAGTTCACTCAGGGAATTAATACCACCACACGGCAATTTCGACTCATACTCTTTTCCATTGACCGGAAGAAGCGGCTTTTGATCGCTAAAGTTTTTATTTTCATACGATACTCGACCATACCACAAGAAGTCCTCAAAAGAATCGGTCGACTCGAAACCGTTGACACTCCAGGTATCAAAGCATACTTTTATTCCCGGATCGAACATACTTGTCTGATCGACATTTCCATCCTGATACAGACCGCGGAATCCGGCTATCCAGAAGAAACAATCTTCAACCGCAGCATCACCCGTTTCATCCGTAAAAATGACCTGATAGAGGAGACTGCATACGTACGGGTTCTCGTCGTCCTCCTCTGCCTCATGATCTTTGAGGATATAAATGTCCAGATAGTTAAGGTCCTTGATAGTCACGCCGTCCGGAAGAGTATCGGCCACAGAAGTCTGAAAGTAATCCTCACCTTTGGCGCGCAGATTTTGAAACATCTTGTCCGTGATCTGATCGACCTTTGTAACCGGGACGTGCCCGCCTTCATCCGGATCTTCCGAAGTAGTATCCGCGTCCTCCGTGTCATCCACGTCATCCGCCGGATCCTCTTTTGTTGTCTCGATCTCCGTCGTCTCTTTTGAGGCGGTAGTCTCATCCTTCGGATCGGAATATCCGCCGCAGCCTGTCGTCAAAATAGCGGCAGACAGGACAGAAGCGATCAGAAGAACGATCGCGTTTTTCTTTTTGTTCTCTTGATTTTTGCCATTCCCATTCATCAACATCGGCAACCCCTCCCGACAATTGAACCCTAGCCGTTTGCACGGTCATTAAATACGAATCTATTCCGAAACTCTCTTTTGCGCGAACTTTAAAGTCCACGTCTATCTGTCGATGAATGTCAGTTTACGCTCAGTATAAAAGCAGTCTTCAGCGATTCGGCAGTTGTCTGGTTGTCTTCATTATACCTTGGTTAGTCGAAAAGCTAATGACATTATTGTCACTCGATGCGTCGGGCTTTTTCTCAGCTTCCTTTTCTTACCTCGATAACGTCACGGATCGCCTTGATGCGTCCGAATACGCGGTCGAGCTGTTCCTGGTCTTTGACTTCGATCGTCATCGTGAAACGCGCCGTGATGTCTTTCATCGCGGACATGGATGCCGATGTGATCGGGATGCGCTCCTCGGCGATCGCGTTACTGATGTCCGCCAGAAGGTGACGACGGTCGTGCGCGATGACCGTAAACTCGACCGGATAGATCGCCTTGGTATGCTCCTGGTTCGCCCAGTAGACTTCGATCAGACGCGACGCACGCTCTGCCGCGCGTGTTGACGCGGTGGCGTTACGAAGGATATTTCTTATGTTGCTGCAGTCTTTTCTGTGGACGCCGACACCGTTACCGCGCGTGATGTATCCGATGATCTCATCGCCCGGGACCGGATTACAGCATCTGGAAAGATGCACGAGGCAGTTGTCGATACCCGTGACCACAACGCCCGTGTCCTGATGTGCTTTTGCCGAAGCACGCTTGCCGGAGATGTGTTGTTCCTGCGAAGACGCGGAAAGCGCCGGTCCTGCCGTCAGGTTCTTTTCGTCCAGTATCTCCTTGGCGATCGGCTGATAAACGACCTGACCGTTGCCCGTAACACGGTAACCGAGTTCGAATCTTTCGTCCTCCGGAAGAGATTTGATGTATTCGTCACGAAGACGTCCGACGACTTTCTGCGCCGTGATGACGCCGTAACCGATGGACGCGTAAAGGTCGTCGAGTGTATTCTGCGCGGTCTTTTTGAGGATCGTCTCGACAAACGGTTTCTGCAGGAGCTGTTGCGGCGTAAAGCCGAGCTTCTTCATCTCACGCTCGAGCGATTCCTTACCGATCAGGATATTTTCGTCTCTGGATTCTTTCTTGTACCACGAATTGATCTTCGATTTCGCGGCGGATGTCTTGACCATCTTCAGCCAGTCACGAGACGGTCCCTTGATCTGGTCGGACGCCAGGATCTCGACGATATCGCCGTTTTGAAGTTCATAGGAAAGCGGAACGAGTCGGCCGTTGACTTTCGCGCCGTACATTCGGTTACCGATACCACTGTGGATCGTGTACGCGAAGTCGATCGGGCACGAATGCAGCGGCAGCGAGATAACGTCTCCCTTCGGAGTAAATACGAATACTTCCTCCGCGACAAGACCGGTCTTTAAGGAGTCGAGGTATTCACCCGCGTCCTTGGACTCGCCCTGCCAGTCGAGGATCTGACGCAGCCACGAAAGCTTGTTGTCGAAAGACGTATTTTTCTGCTTGGTGTTGGAGTTGCCGCTCTCTTTGTATTTCCAGTGCGCGGCGATACCGTATTCCGCGGTCCTGTGCATCGCCAACGTTCTGATCTGTACTTCAAACGGGATACCTTCCTTACCGATGACCGTCGTGTGAAGCGACTGGTACATGTTCGGCTTCGGCATCGCGATATAGTCCTTGAAACGGCCCGGCATCGGGTAATACATCTCGTGAACGAGACCCAATACCGCGTAGCAGTCCGATACGGTGTCGACAATGATTCTGCACGCGAAGATATCGTAGATCTGATCGAGGTGCTTGTCCTGTTTCTTCATCTTATTGTAGATGCTGTAGAAGTGCTTCGGTCTTCCTTCGATCTCGGCGTGGATGCCCATCTTCGAGATCCTTTCGCTCATCTCACCGACGACGTTTTCGAGGAACTTTTCTCTCTCGGATCTCTTCTGGGAGATCGCGCCGACGAGCTCGTAATACGCGTCCGGATCCGTGTAGCGAAGGCAAAGGTCCTCAAGTTCCCACTTGATCTTATAGATACCGAGACGGTGTGCCAGAGGCGCGTAGATATCACGGGTCTCCATGGAGATCTCCTTCTGGCGCTCCGGATTCTGGTGCTTCATGGTACGCATGTTATGGAGACGGTCAGCAAGCTTGATGAGGATAACGCGGATGTCCTTGGCCATCGCCAGGAACATCTTACGCATGTTCTCCGCCTGCTGCTCTTCTTTTGACGAATACGGGATACGGCCGAGTTTGGTAACGCCGTCGACAAGAAGCGAAACGTCTTCACCGAAGATCTCGGCGACAAGTTCGCTTGTTACGGGCGTATCTTCAACGGTATCGTGCAGGAACGCGGCCACCAGCGTATCGGTATCGACTTCGAGTTCCGTCAGGATCTGCGCGGTCGCGATCGGGTGGATGATATACGGTTCACCGGATTTTCTCTTCTGCGAGCTGTGTGCTTTGTACGCGAAAACGAAGGCGCGGCGGATGCGGTCCGACTCGTCTTTTTCCGAATAGGACTTATATTTCGTGATGACTTCGTCGAGCATGTCGAGGATCTCTTCGCTTACATCCTCCGGCATTGCCTCATCGCGAAGCTGCGCGAAAAGCTCCTCTACTTCGGGCGCCATCTCTTCGATTTTCTTGTTGTCTCCACTCATTTTGTCATATCCCCAAAAAGCACTTGAAATGTTTTTGTTGTTTCGAGTTTAACCCTGTCAACGACAGATAGCAAGGAAAAACATATTCTTTCGTCATTGATGCGCACCATCTTCAGGAGCCCCGCCTCGCTGAAAATGTCCAGTGCGCGAGCGATCTTAAAGGCATGGAGCGGCTTTCTGTATTTGCCCGTCAGAAGTCTGGCGAGAAGGTTAAGGTCGACGATATTCGTCTCGTCTTTGCAGTTTTGCTGGAAATGGCGGTAAAGGATCCCCATCTCTTCGCCTGTCGGGCGCAGGTCTTCTTCCTTGCACTTGCCGATCAGGGCGATCTGCTTCAGCGGAAGCTTATTGCGATAGAGGTTTTCCAGGACCTCCGGGGTATCCCAGATGATCTTCCCAATCTTACTGAAATGCATATCCGCGACGCGGAGCGAGAGGCTCTCGTTTCCGTTCCAGACATTGATGCCCATCTCGACCAGGACGTCGACGGAGCTTCCTTCGGCGAACATATCGGCCCATTCACCCGCGCCGAACGCGATCGCGTCGTAGTTTTTCACGTTTCCGCTCTCCTCGTCCTTATAGCTCAGCACGAGCTTGAGATGACGGTTTCCCGCGCCGACAGTCTTCGGGGAGAGAACCTTCAAGCCGGACAAAAGGAATACGGGTTCTCGGTTGCCCTCACCGAACGGCTCGAGCCCGGCGAGTTCTTTTGCCGTGGAAAGAGAAACGTCCTTCGGCGTGATGACCATGTCGATGTCGGTGCAGAGAATGTCCTTTTCGGTGTTTCTTTCTTCGGCAAAAGCACTTACCCGCTTTTTGAATTCCGGGAATCTTTCTTTTTCTACGGAAACACCGGCGGCTCTCTTGTGTCCGCCATACTGTAACACTGTTTCACCGCAAGATTTCAGGCATTCCAGGATCGGAAAGTCGCCCGCGGTGCGGCAGCTCCCCTTTAGGATCCCGTCCTCTTCCGCGAACACGATCGCCGTTCTCTGGTAGCGGTTCACGAGTCGGTTGGCGACGATTCCGAGGATGCCGAGGTGCCAGTTCTCACCGACCACGATGATCGGCATGGACGCGTTTTTCATGTTCGTGATCAGTTCCTGATCGGCTTCGATCTGTGCGACGGCTTCGTCAACGAGCGACTGCTCGAGTTCCTGACGGCGTGAGTTCTCGGAAATGAGTTCATCGGTCAGTGCGATCGCGCGGGAAGGATCCTGCGTCAGAAGAAGTTCCAGCGCGCGGTCCGCTTCACCGAGGCGGCCGCATGCGTTGATCTTCGGAGAGATCTGGAAAGAAATGTCGCCCGTAGAAACGGAAAGCGGGATGTTCGTGTCCATCAAGGGGTTTGCTGCACCATTTCGAGATCCGGCATACGCGCCGTTACCGGCAGCTCCCGCATTACTCTTGACCTGCATCAGCAGCGCGCGAAGTCCCGGACGTTTGGTATTACTTAAGGCGGTGAGGCCCTCTTTGACGATCGTTCTGTTTTCGCCGGTGAGGCTGACGACATCCGCGATCGTGCCGATCGTGACGATGTCGAGGTAGTTCCTCCACTCTTCTTTTCCGACCTTCTCCGGAAAGTTCGGTTCAAGCGCGGCAACGAGCTTCAGGGCAACGCCTGCGCCACAAAGGTGGATGAAAGGATAGGTGTTATCGGTTCTTTTCGCGTCGATGATGGCGAGCGCCGGGGGAAGCTCCTCTTTGACTTCGTGGTGGTCGGTAACGATGACGTCCATGCCCTCGTTGACAAGCTGTTCCACCGACTCGGCGTTTGCGACACCGCAGTCCACGGTGATCAGAAGATCCGCTTTCTTTTCGCGGATACGATCCAGAAGGCCGTCGGAGATTCCGTAGCCTTCGCTTAAGCGGTTCGGGATAACATAGTCGATATCCGCGCCGATTTTTCTGAAGAACAGCATCAGGATCGCGGTC
>JAFZWA010000038.1 GCA_017617525.1 Clostridiales bacterium | reverse complement strand
CGCAACGTCCGCACTTAACGCACTTGCTGCCATCACGAACGATGGAGAAAGACTTGTCATCCAGGATGGACGGGCTCTTCTCACCTTCGAAAGTTACCTTACGGATTCCATACTCTTCAGCGAGAGTCTGGAGTTCGCAGTTCTGGTTACGGATACAGGACAGGCAGTCACGGTTATGATCGGAAAGGATCATCTCGAGAGTTGCTCTTCTGGTATCACGAACCTTCTTGCTGTTTGTATGAACGACCATACCTTCGCTTACCGGCATAACGCAGGCAGCTGCGAGGGCACGAGCCTTCTCAACTTCAACGAGGCAGACGCGGCAGGCGCCAACTTCGTTGACATCTTTTAAATAACACAGGGTCGGGATCTTAACGCCGGCTTTTTTAGCTGCTTCAAGAACGGTGTAGTTCGAAGGAACCTGTACCGAAACCCCATCAATGGTTACATTGACCATATCCATATTGTTTCACACTCCTTTATCGAATTTAATCGTCACTTGAATTATCTCTTCTGAACAGCCTTGAACTTACAGTTCTCGATACAAGCGCCGCACTTGATGCACTTTGTCGTATCGATAGAGTAAGCTACCTTACCAACTTCACCTGTGATAGCGTTGACCGGGCACTTCTTAGCGCACAGAGAACACTTCTTACAGATCTCAGGATCGATGTAGTATTCTGTGAGGCCCTTACATACGTGGCAACGGCACTTCTTATCTACTACGTGCTCTACATATTCTTCACGGAAGTGCTTCAATGTAGAGAGGATCGGGTTTGCTGCTGTCTGACCAAGAGCACAGAGAGAACCATTCTTCAAGGAAAGAGCGATCTCTTCGAGGGAGTCGATATCTTCGAGAGTACCTGTACCATCAGTGATCTTTGTAAGAAGTTCAAACATTCTCTTTGTACCGATACGGCACGGAGAACACTTACCGCAAGACTCATCAACCGTGAACTCGAGGAAGAACTTCGCGATATCAACCATACATGTATCTTCATCCATGACGATCATACCACCGGAACCCATCATGGAGCCGGCTGCTACGAGGTTATCGTAGTCGATCGGTGTGTCAAGGAGAGATGCCGGGATACATCCGCCGGACGGACCACCGGTCTGAACTGCCTTGAAGGCCTTACCGTTCGGGATACCGCCACCGATATCATATACGATCTCACGTACTGTTGTACCCATCGGGATCTCAACGAGACCAACGTTGTTTACCTTACCGCCAAGAGCGAATACCTTAGTACCCTTGGACTTTTCTGTACCGATGGAAGCGAACCAGTCAGCACCCTTGTTCAGGATAACCGGGATATTTGCATATGTCTCAACGTTGTTGAGGATTGTCGGCTTTCCGAACAGACCCTTGATAGCCGGGAACGGCGGACGAGGTGTCGGATTACCACGCTTACCTTCGATAGAACGCATGAGAGCTGTTTCCTCACCGCAAACGAATGCGCCTGCGCCGAGACGGATATCGAGGTCGAAGGAGAAGCCGGAATCGAAGATGTTCTCACCGAGCAGTCCGTATTCTCTTGCCTGATCGATAGCGATCTGGAGTCTCTTAACAGCGATCGGGTACTCAGCACGGATATAAACATAACCCTGGTGAGCGTCGATGCAGTAAGCAGCGATAGCCATAGCCTCGATTACGCTATGCGGGTCACCCTCGAGGATGGAACGATCCATGAACGCACCCGGGTCACCTTCGTCGGCGTTACAGCAAACATACTTTGTGATGCCCTGACCTCTGTTACCGGAAGCGAACTTCCACTTCATACCTGTCGGGAATCCGCCGCCGCCACGGCCACGAAGACCGGACTTAATGATCTCTTCGATGATCTCATCCGGATCTCTCTTCTCGGTAAGGATCTTACCAAGAGCCTGATAACCGTCATGAGCGATATACTCATCAATATTTTCCGGATTGATGTTACCGCAGTTACGAAGAGCGATACGCATCTGCTTCTTAAAGAAGTTGCTGTCTTCAGCAGCTGTCTTTTCTTCAACAGCACCATCATGCTTCGGAGCCATGAGACGCTCTACATAACGACCCTTGAGCAGGTGCTCGCTTACGATCTCTGTAACATCCTCAGGTGTTACGCGATAGTACATAACGCCTTCCGGATAGATAACTACGATAGGACCCTGGGCGCAAAGGCCGAAGCATCCTGTCTGTACTACTTTTACTTCTTTTTCAAGTCCCTGAGCCGGAATCTGCTGTTCAAACTGCTCGAGAATCTTCGCGGAGTTTGAAGATGTGCATCCTGTACCACAGCAAACAAGGACGTGCGCACGAAATAAATCCATGATTAAGCCTCCTTATACTTTGCAATAATACCGGGAATCTCATCCGGTGTCAGACGACCATATACATCGTCACCGACCATGATAACCGGTGCCAAACCACAGGCACCTACGCAACGGCACGCAGAAATGGAGAACTTACCATCTTTGGTAACATCACCGTTCTTAATGCCCAGTACATCCTCGATCTTGTCGAGCAGGGCCTGCGAACCTTTAACATAGCAAGCTGTACCCAGGCATACGCTGATCGCGTTTTCTCCCTTCGGCTTAAGCGAGAAGAAAGAATAGAACGAAATTACGCCGTAAACCTCAGCAACAGATACCTCAAGTGCATCCGCTACTTTTCTCTGGACAGGAAGCGGCAGATAGCCGTAAATTTCCTGCGCCTGCTGCAATGTGGCCATCAAAGCCTTCTGGCCCTGGCCCTTGTATTTCGAAAGAACTTCATCGAGCTTTGCGCTCATTTCTTCCGGAGTCATTTTTTGTTTTCCCACAGTTGACTCACCTCCCACATGGTAGGATAACATATCAAGGAATTTCGCTCAATGGAAAAGAGGAAAATTCTTGTCAAGTTACCCTGAAAAATAACAAAATCGACACAGTTTTTAGGCAAAATGAAAATCATTTGACCGAAGGCACCCACCCGACTCCTCTTCACTTCCTTTTTACCTGTTTAGCAGTTAAAATGAGAACCGACTTTGACTTAATGGGGGTAACATGCAGCTTACGTTTAAAATCCAACCGGAAGACAGTGGCAGGAAGATCTATGACATCCTGAGAGACAGATATCAGATGTCCAATCTTCTGTGCAAACGCATACGTCTTTACGGCGAACTGTACCTGAACGGATTTAAAGCCCGCATGATCGCAGAACCCGAAACCGGCGATGAAGTCCACATCATCTATGATGACGCCGAAGGGATCATTCACACGAAACCCGACACGGATATAAAGATCTACTACGAGGATGACTGGATCGTCGTCTGCGAAAAACCCGGAAACCTTGTCACCCACCCGTCCTGGCAGCATATGGATGACTCTCTGATCCAGAGACTTTGCGATCAGAGACTGCACCCGATCATGAGACTGGACCGTGAAACATCAGGTCTGATCGTTATCGCCAAGAACGGATATGCGCATAACACAGTCTCGAAAAACAAGATGGAAAAGGAATATGTGGGAATCGTTTACGGAACCTTTGATCCTGAAGAAGGAACGATAGACAAGCCGATCGGGCGAGACGAAAACTCGATCATGATCCGTATCGTCCGAGAAGACGGGCATCCTTCGATTACACACTACAAGACGATCCGGACTCTTCCGGATCGAAACCTTTCCGTGGTCTCATATAAGCTTGAGACAGGAAGATGCCACCAGATTCGAGTCCACTCTCTTTACCTCGGTCACCCGCTCGTTGGCGACGGACTTTACGGACCCGCTTCCAACGATTTCCCGAACCCGGATATGCCACATATCGAAAACGAGAAACTCATAAACAGACAGGCACTTCACGCCTGCAAACTGGGCTTTTATCACCCGATCACAAATGAATGGATGGAATTCACATCTGAGATGCCTGAAGATATGAAGAATCTGATCAGCTGATCATCGTCTTTCTTCAATGAGGCTTTTAGCTAATCTCTGAGATTGTTCGTCAGCAGAGTTACCGGAAAGCAGTCTGGCAACTTCCATGATGCGTCCGGAATCCCCGAGTTCAGCGATATTCGTTTTCGTGCGCTCGCCGCTCTGGTCTTTGGAAATGAAGAAATGCTGATCTGCCGCGGCAGCGATCTGACCCATATGCGTTACGCAGAATACCTGGTGGAACTTCGAAAGCTTCTTCATAGACTGAGATACCGCCTTAGCCGCTTCACCGGAAATACCCGAGTCGACTTCATCGAAGATAAGGACCGGTGTCGCGTCGGCTCTTGCCAGGATCGTTTTGATCGCCAGCATGATACGTGCCGCTTCACCGCCGGATGCCGTCTTGGAAAGAGGCTTTAAGTCTTCACCTTTATTCGCGGAGAAAAGAAACTCCACTTCATCATATCCGGTCTTACTGAAGAAACGCTCCTTCGGGCGCTTCGTGAACGAAACATCGAAAGTCGCGTTGGAAAGTCCGAGAAACTGAACTTCGGAAACAATATCCGCGGACAGCCTCTTCCCTGCTTCAACTCGGATCTCGTGGATCTTATCGGCAAGCGCGATCAGTTCTTTTTCAATACGAGAACGCTCGACATTTAACTGCTTGATCTTTGTATCACCCTCACGGAGCATTTCCAGACGGTTCTTCGCGGAATCCAGGAATTCGTTCATCGCAGAAACGGAACCGCCGTACTTCACCGCGCATGAACGGAGCTTTTCGAGACGATCCTCAACCTCGTCATAAGACTCAGCGCCGAGAGCATCCTCGGATCCGAGAGAATCATGCAGACCTTCGAGATCCATGACCAAAGAGTGCATCTGCTGCGCGTTTTCGGAAAAGGCAGGATCGATCTGAGAAAGCGCGTCGAGGTGTTCGGCCGCCGTCTGAAGCGCAGAAAGCGGAGACTCCGAGTCTTCGGTCGACAGCGCGCCCTGGACGAAGGACAGATGGAAACGTCTCTTCTCCTCCTGTTTGAGCACCTTGAGCTTTTCGACGAGTTCTTCTTCCTCGCCTTCTCTAAAAGCACCGTCCTCGATCTCTTTGATCTGATACACCAATAAATCCTGCATCTGGCGGCTCTTTTCAGGATCACTTTCATACTGCTTGCGCATGTTGAGGATCTCACGGTATTCATTAAGTTTCTCGGAAAAAGCGGCAATATGCGGCTTGATCGCATCGCCGGAATAATCATCCAGGATACCAAGATGCTTGGAACTGTCGAAGATCGTCTGCTGGTCGTGTTGACCGTGAATATCGACAAGATAGGAACCGATGCTCTTAAGCACGGAAACAGGCATTACGCGGCCGTTGATACGGACGATGCTTCTGCCGTCTTTACTGATCTCACGAAGAAGGATCAGAGTATCCTCTTCGACTTCGATACCAAACTCATCGATCACTTCAGAAGGTACAACAGAACTGATTCCGTCAAAAACAGCCTCGATAACGGCCTTATCACAATCCTTACGGACATACTCTCTTCCGATACGATGACCAAGCAGAGCGCTGATCGCGTCAATGATCAAAGATTTACCCGCGCCGGTCTCACCGGTCAGGATGTTAAGTCCTTTTCCCGGTGTAAAAGACGCATACTCGACTATGGCAAAATCTTGTATCGTGAGACTGACTAACACAAATGACCTCTCTTACAAATCCGCGTTGATACGGTTGTTCATATCTTTAATGGTCGCCTGGATCGCGAGAGCATCCTCGGGACTCGGGGTGGCGACAAATACGGTATCGTCACCGGCGATCGATCCGACGACACCAGAAAGATGGATGGAATCAAGCGCGGAAGCCGCGGCATTTGCCATACCCGGAAGCGTACGGATGACGACAAGGTTCATGGCTACATCACTGGAAAGTACGGAATGCGCGAAAACGGAAAGAAGTCTTCCCGGAGCGACATCACCGGTACGGTCAAGGACACTGTACTTGGTTCCGCCGGAAGGAAGTGTGACCTTAATGATCCCGAGATCTTTGATATCACGGGAAACCGTCGCCTGTGTTACCTGCCAGCCTTCGGACTCAAGTGCTTTTGCCAGTTCTTCCTGCGTACTGATCTCTTTTGCACGGACCAGACGAAGCATTGCTTCCTGTCGTTCATTTTTCGCCATCTTCATAGAAACTACCTCTTGCACGGATCTTCTGTCTTACGGTCTGATAGAAGTTCTTATAACCGAGTTTCGCCACAACGACATCCTGCTCTGATTTTTTGATCAGGATACGGTCGTGATAGGAAAGCTCGATATTCGGGCGGCCGTCGAGCGAGATGATCGGCGGCTCGGAGAAACGCTCGATGATGATCTCCAGCGTGCTGTCGCCGGAAACGATATATGTTCTGTTATGAAGTGTATGCGGGCAGATCGGAGTGACCATGAAGATATCCAGTTCCGGCTTTACGATCGGGCCGCCCGCGGCAAGGCAGTAAGCGGTAGAACCTGTCGCAGTCGAAAGGATGACACCATCACCGGAAAGACGTTCTACGTGATCATGGTCGATCAGAAGATCAAGTGTGACGACATGCATGTTCAACCCACGTGCGATGACCGCGTCGTTTAAGCAGACGCCATGCTCCTTGATCGTTCCGTCTTCGGACATCAGAGTAACGTCCAGCTGGGAACGAAGCTCGCGTGTGTATTTACCGGCCATCAGACGATCTACGGCATCCTCGAAGTCTTCTTTATTTATCTCGGTCATAAATCCGATACTTCCGAGGTTCACGCCGATCATCGGGACATTGTACTTAAGATACTTCTGCGCAGCGCGAAGGAAAGTTCCGTCGCCACCGAGCGAAAAGATGATGTCGCAGTCTTCATAGGTAGCAAATGTAACACCCGGAATCTCTTTGAGTCGCGTATCAATATAGGTATCGCTTAAAACGACTTCCCCGCCTTTGCTCTGAATGACATCGATCGCATATGCAGAAAAATCGAAGTTCGGGTCTTTTTCTTCATTGATCTGAAAACCGAATTTCATTGTGGTCTACCCATTCCCTTCTTTATCGGATCTCCATATTCTTGCATAATTATACCTCAAATCATAGATTTATACAGTATTTATGCAAAAAGCGTCCTTGAATGCATTATACAGAGAATTCGGGGTTCGCGCATGATGTTATATGAGCAGTTGAAAACTTTTCAGTGGAACGATCAGATCCAGTTCTTGAAAACCGCGTCCACAATGGCTTTGCTGTCCATGCCTTCATTTTCAAGAAGGACCTTTCTGTCGCCTGCTTCCAGCGGATGATCGCTGACACCAAGGATCGTGAAATCACTGACGCACTTAAATCCGCCTTCTTCTTCCAAAGCAGAAAGCAGATAGGAACCGAAGCCTGCGTGAGCGATGCCATCCTCGATCGTAACGACACGGTCAATGTCGGAGAGCAGTTCTTTCCAAGCGGAAATATCCACAGGTTTTACGCATCGCACATCAATGACACGAGCATCAATACCCTTCTCGGAAAGCACTTCCGCCGCTTCTAAAGCCTGCTCGGCCATAATTCCGAGAGAAAGGATCGCGACATTACTGCCCTCACGGATAACACGAGGCCCGAAGCCTTCTGTTGAAGGGATCGCCGCGAGTTTTTCACTTTCGCAACCACGAGGATATCTGACCGCCACAAGACCGGTCGCCTCAGAGACGGCATACTCGAGCATGCGGTCAAGTTCTTTGTAATTGCACGGTGAAAGCAGCGTGGTGTTCGGCATGGAGAGCATCATGGAGATATCGTAGATACCCTGATGGGTCATACCATCGGCACCGACGATACCGGCACGGTCCAAAGCCATAACTACATGCAGGTTCTGAAGACATACATCGTGAAGGAGCTGGTCATACGCGCGCTGGGCAAATGTCGAGTACAGGGCAACGACAGGAACAAATCCGTTTACTGCCATACCTGCGGCCATCGTTACCGCGTGCTGCTCGGCAATACCGACGTCGAAGAAACGGAGTTTCATGCTCTTTCGGAAGTTCGCGAGACCGGTGCTGGTCATCATGCCTGCACAGATCGCGATGAGATCCTCATGTCTCTGGCCGCAGGCGATCACGCTTTCGGAGAAGGAGTCCGTAAATGTCTTCTTATCGGAAGGTTGAACTCCCTTTTCTCTGTCAAAAGGACCTACGCCATGATACGAAGATGGATTCTCTTCGGCAAGCTTATAGCCCTTTCCCTTTTCCGTCGCAATATGCAGAAGGACCGGTCCTTTCACCTGCTTGGCGATCTTTAATTTCTTCTTTAAAAGCTTGATGTCATGACCGTCAAAAGGACCGAAGTACTGGAATCCCAGATCTTCGAAAATAACGGGCTTACTGTTTCTGCGGATCAAAAGACGGATCCATGTCTTGATCGCAACGATGAACTTGGCGATCGGCTTTCCGATCAGTGGGATATGCAAAAGGAATCTTTCGATCTTACCCTTCGTACGGATATATCCTGCCGAAGAACGAAGGTTGGAAAGCGCCTTGGAAAGGCCGCCTACGTTCTTATCGATCGACATTTCGTTATCGTTCAAGATAACGATCAGGTTTTCATTGAAATGGCCGGTATCATCTAAGGCCTCAAAAGCCATACCACCGGTCATCGCGCCATCACCGATCACGGCAATGACATGACCGTCGTCGCCCTTAAGTTTTTTCGCGCGAAGAAGTCCAAGAGCAGCAGATACGGAAGTACTGCTGTGTCCTACACCGAAGACATCGTATTCACTTTCACTTCTCTTCGGGAAACCCGCGACACCGCCATACTTACGAAGCGTGTCAAAACGGTCTTTTCTTCCGGTCAGAAGTTTATATGCATATGCCTGATGTCCGACGTCCCAAACGATCTGGTCGTGCGGAAGACTGAACTCGGAAAGAAGCGCGATCGTAAGATCAACGACACCCAGGCTCGAAGCGAGATGTCCGCCGTTTTGGCTGACACGATCGATAATGACCTCGCGAAGTTCTTTCGCAAGTTCATTACTCTGCTCTAAGCTGAGTCCCGCTACATCATTCGGGTTCTTAATGTTATCAAGTATCGGTGTAGGTTTCATAGATCACTGCACCCTATTCTGCAAAACATCACTGAACTGGCGAAGTGCCGTTACATCAAATCCGAGCGCGGACAATTCATCCAGAGCGGCATACACATCAGCGTATGTATCGTCGAGCATCTGCTGCGCGCTCTTTTCGCCGAAAACAGTAACAAATGTAGACTTATTATCTCTTGCGTCCTTACCGGTGCTTTTACCGAGGACTTGTTCGTCTGCCTGTACATCCAAAAGGTCGTCCTTGATCTGGAAACCGAGACCCGTGCCAGCGGAGAAACGGTGGATAAGATCGTAAAGCTTCTTATCCTCGCCCTTATCGGCCGCGTAGATGAAATACGGGATCAGGCAGGAAGCATTGATCAGAGCGCCTGTCTTCTTCTCGTGAAGCTCACAGAGAAGTCCTGTCTCGATCTTCTTTCCTTCAGACGCAAGGTCGATGCTCTGTCCACCGATCATTCCGAGGATACCGGTATTACCTGCAAAATAAGAAGCCGCCGAAGCTGTCTTCGGGTTCTTAGTTACCGCCAGAAGAACACGCTCAAAAGCTCTGTTAAGGAGCGCGTCACCGGCAAGAAGCGCGAACGCCTCACCATGCGCGATATGGCATGTCGGCTTGCCTCTTCTTAAACAGTCATCGTCCATGCACGGAAGATCGTCATGGATCAGAGAATATGTGTGGACCATCTCCATTGCCGCTGCAAAATCGTCAACATCTTCAAGATCGAGCTTGAGCATCTCGGCGACCATGTACATCAGAACCGGACGGATGCGCTTACCACCCGCCAGAAGGCTGTACATCGCAGCCTTTACGGTCGGGTCATCAGAAAGCTCGGAAGGAAAAACATCCAGAAGGAGTTCTTCGATGCGGTCCTGATATTTCTTCATAAAAAAGGAAATCTTCTCTGTCATTATTCTTCTCCAAAAGCACTTTCGCTCGAACCATCCTGTCCGAGGATGCTGATCTTCTTCACGATCGAATCCAGCTTGTCTTTGCAGAACTTAGACAGCTCCATGCCACGAGAATACAGCGCGATCGATTCATCCAGAGTCGCTTCACCCGACTCTAGTTTTCTGATGATCTCTTCCAGTTCGGCAACTGCCTGCTCATAAGTCATGTCATTCTTTTTCTCAGCCATTCTTTAACCCTCTTTTGCCTCAATTCCCGTCACATTCGTACGGATCACACCGTCCGAAACCGAGATCAAAACCTCTTCCATTATATTAACACATTTCACAGAATCAACTGTCCGGCCATCCTTATCGGTAGCACGGGCATATCCGCGAAGCAGGACCTTCATCGGATCGAGTGCTTCGAGCTTTGCCAGGTCCGTGGCAAAAGCACTGTTCTTCTTCTCAAAAGCTGTCGTGAAACGCTCATTCAGTTTTCCATACAGCATATCGCAGCGCTGCATTTCCTTTTCTATCCGAAACTTCGGTTCAACAAGTGCTCTATGCTTCGAAAGACTGTCGAGCATGAAGCGTTTATTCTTAATGAAGTTCTTCATCGCAAGAGCCAGCTTTCCGCCGGAGACATCCAGACGTGAAGCGACTTCTTCTTTGTTCGGAAGGACAAGTTCGGCAGCCGCCGAAGGTGTCGGCGCTCGAAGATCCGCGCAGAAGTCGCAGATCGTAAAGTCGGTCTCATGACCGACAGCGGAGATGACCGGAGTTTTCGCGTTATATACCGCTCGTCCGAGCGCTTCGTCATTAAAGCACCACAGGTCTTCCATGGAACCGCCGCCACGAGCAATGATGATAACATCGATATCGTCTCGTTCATCTAAAAGCTTTAAGGCGCGGATCAGTTCCGTGGAGGCTTCTTTTCCCTGCACGGCAGACGGCGCGATCAGAAGATCGTAGTTCGGGAAGCGTCTGTTCAGGACATTCAGGATATCCCGGATAACGGCGCCTTTCGGAGATGTCACGACACCGATCCTCTTCGGAAGATAAGGGATCGGTTTCTTATGTTCTTCGTCAAAGAGACCTTCCGCGGCCATCTTTGCTTTTCTTAACTCGAACTCCTTGAAAAGTTCTCCGAGCCCGTCTTCTTCCATCATGGAGACGACGACCTGGAACTTTCCGTCGACGGAATAAAGCGCGGCACGACCGTAGATACGGACTTTCATGCCGTTTTCCGGAACGAATTGGATGTGATAGAAGTTTCCTTTGAACATCACGCAGGAAACAGAACTGTTGGCGTCTTTCAACTGGAAATACGCGTGACCTGACGGATATCGCTTATAACCGGAGATCTCACCTTTTACGCACAACTGACAAAGCACACCGTCACTACTGAGCAGTGTGCTTACGTACGCATTCAATTCCGATACGGAAAATACTGTCTGTTCCATTATTTATCCAGATCGTTACCTATTTTTCCGAGAACAGCGTTGATATAACTCTTGGATTCCTCAGAGCTGTACTTCTTGGCAAGAACGACAGCCTCGTTGATCGAAACGCTTACAGGGATATCTTCCACATGAAGCATCTCATAAACGGCAATACGAAGAAGAATAACGTCGACCTTCGGAAGACGGCTGAGTTTCCAGTCTTTCAGATACTTAGAATATTCATTGTCGAGCTCGTCTTTCTTTTCGAAAACACCGTTTGTGATCTCGTCAAAATACGGAAGATCACCGTCATCGAGCGGATGCAGCTGAAGGTACATCTCTTTCTGCTCGGAAACGGGCTCGTTTCTGAAATTCAACTGATATAAAAATGCGAAAGCAGCTTCACGTGCTTCTCTTCTGCTCATCGAAACCTCCCGGGCGGAAGGATCTTATCCATCCAGTCCTTAACTTTATTCTTATCCGAGAAAAGCAACGCGCCAACGACGTAGCCGATCACGGTCAGAATGATAATAAATAATGTCTTGAGAAAACCGAAGATCACCAAAAACAACGCAAAGACAAACGCGATCCCGGCGCCGATCTTGCCGGAATTCTTGTCTTTTAACATATCGAAGAATTTGACGAACAGGGCTCTCATTCGTTAACGTTCCACCTTTGCAACTACAGGCTCTACGCGACTTACCTTAACGGAAACATTCTCAACTGTAATACCGGTATAACGTTCAATATCTTTCTTAATACGCTCCTGAACTTTACCCATTGTCGAAGGAACTTCTACGTTTGAATAAAGAACGGCACTTAAGTAAACGCGGATCGCATTATTTTTCGCCGAGGATACACGTGCGCGAGCGGCCTTGATACCTGCCTGTGCACTCTTTGCGGAGTTTAAAGCGATACTTTCGATCGCGTCAACACCGATCTCAACATAACCGATCTCTGTCTGACGGATACGCGTCTTGCTGAGACGACCGTTCAGCAGGCAGTAAGTAACCGTGATGACACAGGAGATCAGGATAACAAGAAGTACGGCAAGATAGATGTACTTCTTGTACGGGTCGGTAACGATATTGGCCAAAGGTGAAAGCAAGTCAGCGAAGATACCGTCATCGGCAAGTGCATAAAGCAAAAGCAGGGACAATATCGCGAGGATCGTAGAATAAACGATCAGGACAAAGCGAATGATTCGGTTCATGAGTTGTTCTCCTCTCTTAACACCACGCCACAGACATGGACGTTTACAGACTCCACAACAAGACCTGTATACTTTTCAACATCTTCCTTGACGCGCTCCTGGATCGCCCAGGCCACCTCTGGAATAATCATACCATAATAAACGACGGGATAGACAGTTACGGAAACGAAGCCTTCCTCGTTCTCTGAAAACTGGACGAGCACACCTTTTCCCTCGTGCGCGAAACCAAGCGATTCCTTGAGCACGACCGGGACAGATGCCGTAAGACGAGCAACGCCCTCCGTACGCAGGGCGGCTTCTGCTGCATACTGAGCAACAAAGCCCTGCGACATCGAGCGTTCGCCTTTAATCGATTCCGATACGAGATTCTCACCCATCTTCGTGAATTCCCTTCTCGACGAAAATCAGAACGTGGGATTATGCACGTTCGAGATATTCACCTGTACGTGTATCTACACGGATGATCTCATTCTGGTTAACGAAGAGCGGTACCTTAACTGTAGCACCTGTCTCCAGAGTAGCGATCTTAGTAGCGTTGTTTGTCGTATCACCACGAACACCAGGCTCGCACTCTGTGATCTCGAGCTCAACAACGATCGGAAGCTCTACACCGAAAACCTCGCCCTTGTAAGAAAGAACCTTGCAGATCATCTCTTCCTTAAGGAAGCGGATGTTCTCACCGATGTTCTCCTTAGAGATCGGGCGCTGCTCATATGTTTCCTGATCCATGAAGTAATACAGATCACCATCAGCGTAGATGTACTGCATATCATTTCTCTCAAGCTGAGCCTGCTCAAACTTTTCGTTCGGGTTGAAGCTGCGCTCAACTACAGAACCTGTCTTTACGTTCTTATACTTTGTACGTACGAAAGCGGCACCCTTACCAGGCTTAACGTGCTGGAATTCCACTACCTGGAAAACCTGACCGTCCATCTCGAAGCACATACCGTTTCTAAAATCACCAGCGCTAATCATAAATGTTCCTCCGAATATACTTATAATTTAATAACAAATTTATTCACGATATTATAGTTTACTTTAACACATTCAAATCCGCAAGTAAAAAGGCGAGAAAATCGAGATTTTATCTATTTTCCACAAAAGCGCCCGAATTTCAGGATAGATCAGAATCTGCAGATCTTTCTGATCACCCACTCCGGGATCCTCTTAAGAGCAACATAGAAGATCTCTTTCTTCGCGTATTTTTCGACGAATATCGTGTAAAGTCCGGCACGGTTTCCCGCTGCGATATCCGTGAAAAGCTGATCGCCGATCATGACCGTATTCGACTTATCCGCGCCGATCAGCTCCATCGCCTTCAAAACGCCTGAAGTTCCGGGCTTGTTGGCGTAGGAAACACACGGGATCTTCAACATCTCCGCGACGTTTTTCGAACGGTCGGATTTCGCATTGGATACGAGGCACATGGAAAAGCCCGCATTACGGAGCTTTTCGACCATCTCATAGGAGTAAGGTACGGGTTCCTTGGAATGGTCCGGAGCGAGAGTATTATCGAAGTCCAAAAGAGCAAAACGAAAGCCCTTTTCGGAAAGGACCGAAAGGTCGATATCCGCGACTTTATCCGCGCAGAGATCCGGACGGAAAATGTTGCCCATAGAGATTAAAAGCCTCATTTCTTAAGCATTTGAAAAACTGTCTGTAGGATACCAATGATATAAAAAATGCGCAAGTATTGCTCGTTTCCCTTGAGAAAGCGCAATAATATCTATATAATACGAGTGATTAAAACGAGGAGGTCAGGAGTTTTCCTGATTAAAGATATGAAAGTAACTAAGTTCGGTGGTTCATCCTGTGCAGACGCCACTCAGATCAAGAAGGTCTGCGATATTATTCTCAGCGATCCGGAAAGACGCGTGATCGTCGTATCCGCTCCTGGTAAGCGCTTCTCTTCCGATATCAAGGTAACCGACCTTCTTATCGCGCTTGCGAATGCAAAGATCTCAGGTCAGTCCGGTGAAAAAGAACTGAAGGCGGTTCTCGATCGTTTCGCTTCGATCTGTGAAGAGCTTGAGATCCCGGATTGCATGGAGTCCATCAAGGAGAACATCGAAGAATCTATCAACCAGCCTGTAAAAGACGCCGCCCATTACATGGACGCGACCAAGGCGCTTGGTGAAGACAGCTGCGCTCGTCTTGTTTCCACCTATCTTACCAAGATCGGTCACAAGGCGACTTACTGCAACCCGAAGGTAGCAGGTCTCCTTCTCGAGACCGAGGCAGGCGGACACGTGAAGATCCTTCCGGAGTCCTACGACAATCTGGCAGATCTTGCACGTCTTCGTGAGCTCTGCGTATTCCCGGGCTTCTTCGGATACTCCAAGGAAGGCGAGATCATCACCTTCTCCCGCGGCGGTTCCGATATCACAGGCGCGATCCTCGCTGCGGCGCTTCACGCTTCCGTATATGAGAACTGGACTGACGTAGATAACGTATTTGCCGTTAACCCGAATCTCGTAAAGGATCCGTTCCCTGTCACCGAGATCACCTACGATGAAATGCGCGAGCTTGCTTACGCAGGGTTCCAGGTGCTTCACGAAGAAGCTCTCTACCCGGCATTCGTTCGCGGTATTCCGGTAAACATCAAGAATACCAACAACCCGTCCGGTAAGGGCACCATGATCGTCAGCAAGCGTACCCACTACGATTCACTCGTAACCGGCATCGCCGGTGAAAAGGGCTTCTGTGCACTCAACATGAGCAAGTACCTGATGAACCGTGAAGTCGGCTTCCTCGTTAAGGTTCTCGGCATCATCGCTGACGAAGGTCTCTCCATCGAGCACATGCCTTCCGGAATCGACTCGGTATCCATCATCCTGAGAGCTTCTGACTTCACTCCTGAAAAGGAGCGCAGGATCGTTCAGCGCATCAGCCTCGAGCTCAATGTCGACAACATCTCCGTTAACCGTGATCTCGCGATCGTTATGATCGTCGGTGAAGCGATGGCGAATACGGTAGGTACTACGGCAAGAGCCGCAACCGCTCTTTCTAAAGCAGGTATCAACTTGGAGCTCATCAACCAGGGTGCTTCCGAGATCTCCGTAATGTTCGGTGTTCGCGAAGAGTACTGCTCTTACGCAGTTAGAACCCTTTATAAAGAATTCTTCGGATAATTCTGAAAAATCCAATTACAGAACAAAAGAAAAGCTTTCGAAGTGCCTCCGCAGGGCTAACGCCCGAGGACCAGCACAAGAAAGCTTTTCCTTTTAGCTGATTTTATAGATTTTCAGAAAATCGGTCTTCTCATCAAAGCTGAATCGGCGGTGTGAGCTGCGCAAGCGCGCCACGAACCTGCGATCTGAGAGCCTCCGCATTTGTGTCGCCTTTTACGCCGAACCAGTATTTCTTGGTTCCCGTAGAGGATCTCACAGTCAGATAAACATTGTCTGCGAGTCCCGCAAGAGGCATAAACGTTTTGATGGTCACCTTCATGTTACCGTCATTGTAGAACTGGTCATTATTGATGTAAAAACCGGTCGGATAGAGCACAATGCGGGATACGGCCCGGCCTGAGTTATAGATCAGTAAGCAAACATATACGATCACCGTGATGAGTGCGCAGATTCCAAAATACCTGGCAAGGGAATCAATGAAACTCGTGGATTCAGGCGAACTGCTCAAGTCCACAAAACTGATCAGTATCAGAAGAACACCACAAATAACAACCAATGAATAAAACTGCAATGATTTCTTTTTCATGGATTTTACATCAACATCAAGCCCCAGCGGATACGGTTGATCCGTCAGTGGATGAAATGAAGCCGTATTCTCGTTGTATTGTGCTTTTCCCATAGTCAAATATCAGATCAGATCTGCGATATCCGGGTTAACACCTGTCAGACCAACATAAGCGCCGCTCTTTGCTTCGGAGGATTCCTCGTGAGCCAGGAGCCACTTGTTGCAGGCTGTCATCCACTTGTCTTCTTCGTTGTAAGCCGTGAAAGCCGGAACAGCACCGTTTGTGCCCTTCGGGAGAACGATAACGACCTTGAAGCCTTCGCCCTTCTTCGCAGAGCAAGGAGCATAGTGCAGGGATGTCTCGTAAACCTCAACGACCTGGCCCTTTTCAGCCTTAAAAGCCATTACCTTGGATGTGTCGAGCTTGCCATCAACAATATCGTCAGCCTTAGCAAGAAGCAGGATAAAATCTGTAGAACCGATGTTCAGTTCGCTGTCACGATGGTACTCGAGGCAGTTTAGCTTTGTGTTATGACCATTACAGTAACCAAGCTGGATCGGCATTCCGCCGTAAGCATTGTTCTGAAGCACGCCGAAAGCATTTGTGTACTCGAGATCAGCACAGCTCATAACATACTCAACGCCTTCCGGAAGAGGTGTCTTCTCATCAAGTGCCTTAATAAGATCGGATACATCGTAACCGGTAAGAACCTTACCATATGGTGCGAATTCTTTATCCAAAACGCTATAAATCTTCATGTCTTGATCCTCCTTAAGAGAAATATTTACGCTCCTTCTATTCTACATAAAAGGAGCGTAAAATGAAATGCTTTTTCGAAATCGATTTCGTTATTTTTCTTCAAACAGAATCAGACGTTTGCGAGAGCCTGCTCGATATCTGCGATGATGTCTTCCTTGCTCTCGATACCGGTGGAGAAACGGATAAGATCCGGGCTTACTCCTGCTGCCTTGAGCTCTTCATCATTCATCTGACGATGTGTATGAGATGCCGGGTGCAGTACGCATGTTCTGCAGTCAGCAACGTGAGTGCAGATCGCGGCAAGCTTCAGGGAATCCATGAACTTGATGCATGCTTCTCTTCCACCCTTTACACCAAAGGACAGAACGCCACATGTGCCGTTCGGGCAATACTTCTTTGCCTTCTCATATTCCTTATCACCAGGCAGACCCGGATAAGAAACCCAAGCGATCTTCGGGTGATTCTGCAAATACTCGGCAACCGCGAGAGCGTTCTCACAGTGACGCGGCATACGAAGGTGCAGAGTTTCCAGACCGAGGTTCAGAAGGAAAGCGTTCATCGGGCCCGGAATGGAACCGAGGTCACGCATCAGCTGAGCGACTGCCTTCATGATGAAAGCAGACTTACCGAATCGACCTGTGTAGGAAACACCGTGGTAGGTCTCATCCGGCTCAACGAGTCCGGCGAATCTTTCCGGATACTTTGTCCAGTCAAATGTTCCTGCGTCAACGATACATCCGCCAACAGATGTCGCGTGACCATCCATGTACTTTGTTGTGGAGTGGATAACGATATCTGCACCCCACTCGATCGGACGGCAGTTGATCGGTGTAGCGAATGTGTTATCGATCATGAACGGAAGTCCGTTCTTATGAGCTGTCTTAGCGAATGTCTCGATGTCGAGAACGTTAAGAGCCGGGTTAGCGATCGTCTCACCGAAAACGAGCTTTGTGTTCGGCTGGATAGCTGCTTCGATCTCGGCCTCTGTAGCGTCCGGAGAAACGAATGTAGCGTCGATGCCCATCTTCTTGATAGTGTGAGCGAAAAGGTTGTATGTACCGCCGTAAAGTGCGGAAGAGCATACGATGTGATCTCCTGCAGAGCATAGATTGAAGATCGAATAGAAGTTAGCGGCCTGTCCGGAAGAAGTCAGCATAGCGGCTACACCACCTTCGAGCATGCAGATCTTTGCAGCTACGAGGTCACTTGTCGGATTGGCAAGACGTGTATAGAAATAACCGCTTTCTTCAAGGTCGAAGAGACGCCCCATCTGCTCAGTCGTCGAATACTTCCAAGTCGTACTCTGAACGATCGGCATTACTCTGGATTCACCGTTTTTCGGCTGATAAGCACCCTGTACACAATTGGTTTCAATTCTGAAATTATTATCCATTTGAACTTCCTCCTAGAATTGGCTTTACGCCACAACATGAAGATTATAGCACATTATTGATCAAATCATTTACTTCTTCTAATTTTGGCGGGAAAAGTGGCAGTGGGAATCTCGAAATCGCGATTCCTGAGCACGCGCTGGCAAATCTCACGGTCTCCTCATCACTCATTCCATGAATAAGCGCATAAACGCATCCTGCCTTATACGTATCTCCGGCACCGAGAGTACTCTTGACTTCCACGGCAAAAGGACTCATCTTCTTCGTCTCTTGTCCGGATCTTCCGTAGAGCATCTCTCCCCCGCCCTGCGTAATGATCGTAAGACCGGAAGATGTGCTCTTCATAAGTTCCATGATCTCTTCCGCCGGCATTCCCGGATAATCCTTGGCCGTGCACTCTTTAGAGACAACATTGATCGCTGCGTGCTGATGAAGATATGACTCGTGCGGGCTGTCGATCGTGACATACGGGATGTTATGCTTTACGCAGATCTCTGCGACCTTCTGAGTCTCCTCGCCAAAAAAGGGATCGATCGCGACGGCCTTGCATCCGACGATATCTTCTTCCTTAGGAACACTCCAGAAGCGCTTTCCGCTGGAAAACAACGAGGCGAAACGTCCCATCGGGGAACGTACGAGGCCTGCGATAACGACATAGTCCATGACACCTTTATCGTCTTCCATATAATCTATGGACGAAAGGTCGACGGACTTATCGGTGTAGAATGCTTTCAGCATAGGAGCGACTTCGGTTCCGACCATGGTACCTGTCATTCGGACGGATACGCCAAGTGAACTTAAGACCGTCGCCGCGGTTCCTGTTTCACCGCCCGGAAGGAAATACTGATCTTCTATTTCCGAATACTCATCAGGCTGCAAAAAACCGTCTCTAAGAAGAAATGAATGCGTACCGAGAATCTGACCGAAAAGATATGCCTCAGGTTGTCCTGCCATAAGTCTCACCCCCCATATGACGATTATACTCCCGGGAAACACCACACGAAAGAAATTATGGGAAGAAAAACAAAAAACCGAACCGGTATTACCGATTCGGTTTTGTTGGTGCACCTTCAGGGACTCGAACCCTGGGCCCACTGATTAAGAGTCAGTTGCTCTACCAACTGAGCTAAAGGTACATCTGCCGCGAAAAGGAATTTCCTTTAGCGAACGTTGATTATTATAGCGATAGAAAATGAGTATGTCAACACATTTTTTAATCAATTTCCGAGGTTGCGTTAATTATCTCATTTTCCTTGAGTTCCAAGAGTTCTTTATACTTCTCGACAGTGATCATATTCAAGATTGCGAGTGTCGCTCCGTTCTCTTCAATGATCGTGTATTCGGTCATCATGCTGATCATCGCGACTCTTCTCATGTAGTTATCCGTGCCGCAGATGGTAACAAAATCGGGGATCTTTTTGCAAAGCCATTCGCCGTCACCGTTATCATGAAACGTAAAGCAGCTCGAGAACATCAGAGTTTGCGTATACTCACCCTCGTTGATACGTCTTAACGCTTCGACAAGGATGTCGTTTTTCATGGCCGCGTATGCCACCGCCACCTCTTCCGAATCATACTGTTCGCACATGGCAAAGATCCAGGGCTTACAGGCATCGACCATGAATAACTGGTCTTTCTGAATCTCTTCCACACATCCGCGAACATCAGGAAGAGTGCAATCCACTGCTATATCATAATTCACATGATCCAACGTAACCAGAGATCCGTAACTGTAGGACATGTTCGTAAAGAGTGTTTTGAACAGTTCTTTGTCACAGGGATAGGTAGCCGGAAGTACATCACTTAAGCTCAGGTTGAAGGTCGAACATACCTGCGTGGGATCGCCCTGCTTTAGAACCTGCATATAGTCCTCGGCAAGTGCTTTCAGATCGGTACCTTCTTCGGAAGTTTCAGAACTTTCTTGATCTGAAGGATCAGATGTTTCCTCGGAAAAAGCACTGTCCGACGAAGTCCGAGAAGGCATGCTTCCCAGAGAACAGGAGGACATAAACATAGAGACCACGACCAGCAATGCCGTGATCCCTATTGTTTTCGATTTTTTCAACTTAAGCGGAAACATATCAGCCGTAGATGTACTCTTCACCGTTACTGCGGATAACGACCTGATTCTCGGAGCCCTCAGGGAGAGCCTCGACGCGGCCGACGATCCTGGAATCGATGTTGTACTTCTTGGCGATCTCCATGATGCCTTCCGCAACGCTCTCGTCGCAGTAGAACTCGATTCTGTGACCGCAGTTAAATACCTGGTACATTTCCTTCATCGGGATCTCGCCGGACTCGTAGATCGCCTGAAAGATCGGCGGAAGATCGAAAAGGTTGTCCTTGATGATGCGGATGTTCTTACCGAAGTCACGGCACTTTGCCTGTCCGCCGCCTGTGCAGTGGATGATACCGGAAATGGAAGAACGATAAGCATCGAGCACGTCGCGGATGACCGGAAGAAATGTTCTTGTCGGAGAAAGGATCGCCTCGGCAACTGTCTGCTCGCTGTTCGGGAGCTTATCTGTCAGGCGGAACTTACCGCAGTACACCTTATCTTCCGGGATCGTCTCGGAAACGGACTCCGGATACTCTTTCAGGTAGTCCTTGCAAAGGAGCATGTGACGTGCTGCCGTAAGGCCGTTACTGGAAATACCGGAATTGTAGGAATCTTCGTATGTAGCCTGACCGAAGGAAGCAAGGCCGACGATCACGTGACCCGGCTTGATGTTTGCCGCGTTGATAACGTTCTTTCTGGCAACTCGGGTAACGATCGTAGAGTCAACGATCAGAGTGCGTACAAGGTCGCCGACGTCAGCGGTCTCGCCGCCGCACATGGAAAGATCGAATCCCATGTTCTGGAGCTTACCGACGATGTCGTTATAACCTTCGATAACGGCGGCGATGCACTTACCGTCTACGCGGTGCGCGTTTCTGCCGATGGTGTTGGAAAGAGAAAGCTTTTCGATCGCGCCGACACAGGCAAGGTCATCTGTATTCATGACCAGAGAGTCCTGAGCGATGCCGCGGAACCACTTAAGATCGCCTGTTTCACGATAAGCGATGTAAGCTACAGAAGATTTCGTACCTGCGCCGTCCGCGTGGATCGCCGTACAGTAGTCCGGATCTCCGCCGAGATCATCGATCAGTTTACAGAAAGCACCCGGAAAAGCACCCTTATCCTGGTTAGCAACCGCCTTCTTTACATCGTCCTTCGTAGGAGATACTCCTCGACTCAAATAAGATTCCGCCATGTGTTCATCCTTCTTTCTCTTATTTCGACACGCCTTCGCATGTGTTTATCAGGTAACATTTTCCGAGTTGAACCTATAAGCCGGGTTCTGTAGAAGATGATCATCTATCTAGACCGGAAATTTCGTTCCGGCTCAAGCCGCCTCCTCAAGACCTGCGGACCGCAGTACTGTCTTTCCATGGCGTTGCTCCGGGTGGGGTTTACAAGGCCGATACGTTACCGTACCGCCGGTGAGCTCTTACCTCGCCTTTTCATCCTTACCGCATCCCGAAGGAAACGGCGGTTTTCTTTTCTGTTGCACTTTCCTTAAAGTTACCTTCACCGGGAACTGCCCGGCACCCTCGTCCTATGGAGCCCGGACTTTCCTCACGCACGGCCTTTCGGCACTTGTGCCCGCGATCATCCGGTCCAGCTCAGAAAACATATACATTATAATCGAACGAGGTTGATTCTTCTAGCGATTTTGTCACCATTTATGGCCGTTATAAACAGAAATCGGCAATTTCGGCAATATGTTCAAAAGCTGTTCTTTCAAACTCGGAAGCACTATGCGTTCTGTGACTTCGTGGCCCGCGGCAATGACCGCGATACCGGATTCTTCGAGGTCGATCATGTTGTGATGCTTCATCTCACCTGTGACAACGACATCGACACGATAGGTCTTAAGGACGGGAATCGATTCTTCTTCAAAAGCACCGCCCTGCACGAATACGCGTGATACTTCCTTATCCTTGTCCGTGTTGAGGATCAGTCCGCTCGCGCCGAGCTTTTCTTTGACCATATCGGCAAATCCGAAAAGTGAAACGGAAGACTGTCCGACGCTTCCGCAAAGACCGATCTCCACATCCTCGAGACTGATCTGCATGACAAGACCAAGAGCGGACGCGAGCGCCTGATTGACGCCGTTCGGTGCTTTATCCAGATTCGTATGCGCCGAATAAAGCTGAAAGTCGTTCTTTATAAGCTTTCTGACATTGGCTCCGCGAGGTGTCTGATAATCGATGGAAGTCATCGGATCAAAGAACAGCGGATGATGCGTAATGATCATATTCGCGCCGACCTTCATCGCTTCATCGATGGCTTCGGACTGCGCGTCCAGAGCAAGAAGTACGCCCTTCACCTGCTCGTTTGTATCACCGATCATAAGACCGACTCGATCCCATTCGCATGCAAGATCGAGCGGAGCGATCTTTTCCATAGCTGAAATAACGTCTTTTACATAGTAATCACTCATAGGTACTTCTCCCAGTTCTTCAGTATTTCCGCGCATTTTTGATCTCCCAAAGATCTCTTTTCGAAGACTTCCTTCTCATGCGCCATATATTCAACGTAATTCTCGGGGCGGTCCTTCAAGATCACCGGTCCGAAAAACTTTTCTTCATCATCAAGATCGTAAGCTTCACCCGTATACTCCACCAGGATCACACTGTAAAAGAAACGGTCCTTTTCGATCACGATCTTCTCATCCAGAATAGCAAATCCGTTCGCACAAAGGAAAGACCTGAGTTCATAATGGGATTTCTGCGGCTGAAGGACAAACTTCATTCCCTTGGGGATAGACCCGGTGGAAAAGAGCGCGTCATTCAGGATCTTACTGATCTCAAGCCCGCCCATTCCGGCGATCACGACATTCATGTCATCTTTCAATTCGACGCCTGTAAGGCCATCTGTCACTCGGGTCTCGCAGCGGCCATCGTATATCTTCATCTGCTCAAGGGTTCTCTTTGCAGGGCCATCATGAATATCCGTGGCAATCACATATCTGCAGATATCGGAAGAAAGACAGTACGAACCTAAAAGCCCATGATCCGATCCGACATCCACAACTACCTCGCATTTGGGGATCATATCAGCAACGGCTTGTAAACGAGGAGACAGATTGATCTTTTCCATATCCTCCATCATCAGCGTTTACCCATTTTCTTCTTAAGTTCTGTAAGATATGAAAGCGTCGATCTCAAAAGACTTTCCGTCGCGTCACGGTCGGGGCCTTCCGCCATGACATCGAGTCTTCTCGCCAGAACATCCTTCTGCCTCGTATAAACGCTCATTCTTACGCGATACAGATAGTCGAGCGTATTCTTCATGAGATCTTCGACATTATCGCCGTACTTAACACTCATCAGCGCCTCAGAGAGAGTATCGTTCGCGGGACGCTGGTTTAAGATCAGATTATCTCCTGCCGCAAGAAGCTTTCTCGAATCAAGCTTTCCGGCCTTAAGATCCGGAAGGATCAGTTTCACGATCTGGCGCATGGAACCCATGGAAAAGTCAGTTTCCAGCGGTTCTTCACCATAGGTGCTGACAAAATCGGAATACTTATCGCCAAGAGACGCAAGAAGGCAGATAAGTACGAGCTCATCGCGTGTAGCTGTCTCACTGATCTGCTTTTCAGGAAGGATCTCTTCCTGCTTTTTGACTTCGCGTCTGGACTGATCGATCGCTTCTTTCTTACTGATATCCGAGCGTTTCCCGGCTTCCGTCATAACGGATTGGGATGAAACGCCGAGGATCTGAGCTGCCTTGTACGCCGCTCTTTCACGGAGGATCAGGTTATCCTCCCAGGAAAGATATGTCGAGATCAGCTGCTGGAACTTGATCGGGTCAAATTCACCGCTTTCCTGACTTTGGATATACGCAGAGTCAACGAGATAATCGAGGACCGAAACAGCGGATTCAACGACCTTCGCGAACTCATCTTTACCGTATTCACGGATAAACTCATCCGGGTCTTTCCCGTTCGGAACCTTCGCGACACGAACGCGTGTCGTCATACCGGTGTGTTTCTTCTTTCTTTCCATGAGCATCTTAAGGCCGCGCACAGCCGCATTCTGGCCTGCCTTATCGGAATCATAGAAAAGCACTACCTCTTCACAGTATCTTTCCAGAAGATCCAGCTGTCTTTCGGTAAGCGCGGTACCAAGTGACGCTACCGCGTTGGTAACACCTGCCTGATGCATGGAGATAACATCCATATAGCCTTCAACGACGATGATCTGCTTCATCTTCGACTGCTTGGCGAAGTTTAAGGCATACAGGTTTCTCTGCTTGGAATATACGGGAGTTTCCGGTGAGTTGACATATTTAGGGTTTCCGTCACCGATGATACGGCCGCCGAAAGCGATCAATTCGCCCATCGCGTTAAAGATCGGGAACATGAGTCTTCCACGGAAAAGATCAATGGTCTTATTGTTCTTTGTGGTAACAAAGAGACCGGATTTCTGGATCTCGTACTGGCTGAAGCCCTTGCTTACGAGATGGTCATAAAGACCGCTCCACTCATCGGGTGCGTATCCGAGTCCGAACTTTGTCGCGGTAGCGGGCGCGATCGCTCTTTTCTTAAGGTACGCTCTGGCCGCTTCACCTTTATCGGACTTGAAGTTCTTGTAATAATATCGAGCAGCCTCGAGAAGCGCCTCTTTTAGACGCTTTCGAAGCTGCTCTTCTTTTCTGTAATTGGCATCATCCGGCTCAGGGATCGTGACGCCGGCCTTCTCGGCAAGGAACTGCAGAGCTTCTACATAAGACAGATGCTCGATCTCCTTGATGAATGTAACGACATCGCCGCCTTTGTGGCATCCGAAGCAGTAAAACATCTGCTTGTTGGTGGACACGGAAAAGGACGGTGTATCTTCGGAATGGAAAGGACAAAGGCCGAAAAGATTGTTTCCGGAATTCTTTGTAAACTGCACATACTGACCTACGACCGAAGCAATGTCGCTTCGGGAAATGATTTCTTCCACTACTTCATTGGGTATTCCGCCGCGGCCGGTGCTCATTATTTCTGTCCTTTTTGATTACTCTTTGATTTCTCCGAGATCAGATGCTGTTTCTTCAGAAGCCTCAACCTTCTCTGTATCAGAAGAAGCTTCTTTCTCCTTCTTCTTCAGAACGATCTTATCAGACTTCTTTTCTTCGGAAGAATCCTTTGTTGCAGCCTTTTCAGCTGCCTTCGCGTCACGAGAAATGATCGTGTTAACGGCATTCTTCTTGAAAGTAACAAGTGTGTTGGCTGCGGAAGTCATGATCGTGACCTCATCATCACGGATGTTAGCTACCTTACCGACGAGACCGCCGATCGTGATGACCTGATCACCAACGCGCATCTTCTCGATCTTCGCCTTAAGTTCTTTCTCCTTCTTTCTCTGCGGACGCAAAGCAAGGAAGTACCAGATGATGATAAAGAACGCGAAGATCGCGACCATGATCAACGGATTGGCACCACCAGCCTGATTAGCATCAGTTGTTGCGGCATCTAAAGCAAAATGAAACATGTATTATTCCTCCCGTTTCTGTTTCCTGTATATATGTTTCGATTAATCGTCACCGATCATTTTCTGCATGTCGTACATGCCCGGTTCTTTACCAAGCATATACTTCGCGGCACGTACGGCGCCTCTGGCGAAAACGCTTCTCGTCTGCGCGCTGTGAGCGACCGTTACGATCTCTTCACCGCCGATGAACATGACCTTATGCTCTCCGACAATATTTCCGCCACGGATGGAATGGATACCCAGTTCCTTCTTCTCGCGCTGCTGACGCTTGGACTGACGCTCGTAAACGTACTCGAGCTGATTGTCCAAAGTATCGTTCATGGCATCCGCGATCATCAGAGCCGTACCGGACGGAGCATCGAGCTTCTTGTTGTGATGTTCTTCAACAAGCTCGATATCGAAATCCGGATAAAGCTGAGCAGCTGCCTTCTTTACAAGATTGATCAGCACATTGATACCGAGAGACATGTTACCGGAATAGAAAACACCGACTTTCTCAGACAGTGCTTTCAGAGCGGTCTTCTGCTCATCGGAAAGACCGGTCGTGCACATAACGATCGGCTTCTGCTTTGTTTCCGCAAGCTCCGTGATCTTGGCAAAAGCACTAACGTGGGAAAAATCGATGATAACATCGAACTCTTCCTTGCACTCCATAGGATCGGAATAGATCGGGAACGCGGAGTTCGGATTCGCGACAACATCGGAACCGGCAACGATCACGACGTCATCATATTCAGCGCACATGTCGGTAATGACACGGCCCATGCGGCCCATGCAGCCGCTTAAGAAAATTCTTGTTTGTGACATAGTTTTCTCTCTTTCTTGAAGATAAGGGACCGATCAAGCCTTGTGGAAGGAAAGATCGTACTGCTTCAGGACTTCCGCGAGCTTCGCCTTACCGTCTTCGCTCATATCGCAAAGCGGCATACGGCAGGAACCGATATCCCAACCGAGGATGTTCAGCGCTTCCTTGACCGGGATCGGGTTAACGTCCGAGAACAGTGCTTTTACAAGCGGAATAATAACCGCCTGCATCTTAGCGGCACCTGCTACATCGCCATTGAGGAAAGCCATGACCATATCGTGCATGGTTTCCGGAACTACGTGAGCCGCTACGGAGATAACGCCCTTACCGCCCATGGAAAGAAGCGGAACAACAAGTCCGTCCTCACCAGAATAGAGGATCAGGTCATCGCCACAGAGATTGACTGTCTCCGGAACCTGATTCATATTGCATTCCTTGACACCGATGATGTTCTCGATCTCGGAAAGTCTCTTATACGTCGCAGGAGCGATGTTGAGATTTGTTCTGGACGGAACGTTATAAACGATGATCGGAAGATGTGTCGCTTCGGCTGTAGCCTTGAAATGACGATAGATACCTTCCTGGGATGTCTTGTTGTAATAAGGTGTAACGGTCAGAAGAGCATCGGCACCGATGGCTGTTGCTTCCTTGGCGAGCTTGATACCATGAGCGGTATCGTTACTGCCCGTACCTGCAATAACCGGAACACGGCCATCTACATATTCAACGACCGTACGGATCGTAGCAAGGTGCTCTTCATCCGGCATCGTAGCAGCTTCACCTGTTGTGGCGGCTACTAAGATCGCGTCTGTCTTATGTGCTAAATGGAAGTCAATAAGAGCCTTCAGTTTTTTGGTGTCCACACCTCCTTCGTTAAAGGGTGTGATCAGCGCTACCGCGGAACCGACAAAAACGGGCTTCTTCATAACTCATGCCTCCATTTCTTTTGAGATTTCAACGGTTTTTCGGCGTTTTTGACAACACGGAAAACCTCATAAAATGATACCACCTACTATACATCAACGTCAATTGCATTTATAATATGAGGCTATGAAAACAAGTGATTTTTACTATGATCTGCCAGAAGAACTGATCGCCCAGCACCCGCTCTCCAACCGTTCCGGATCACGACTTATGACTCTTGACGGTGTGACGGGTGAAGTTTCGCATAAGCATTTTTCCGACCTGCCGTCACTCCTTCATAAAGGCGACGTGCTCGTCATCAATAATACCAAGGTCATCCCTGCCCGTCTTTTAGGCGTTCGAAGCGATACAGGATCCGCCGTTGAACTGCTTCTTCTCAAGCGTATCGATGAAACGCATTGGGAAACGCTCGCTCGTCCGGGAAAGAAGATCCGTCCCGGAAAGCGCATGACTTTCCTTCCGGGAAGACTGGAAGCCGAGTGCGAAGAAGTCAAAGAAGACGGCAACCGCATTATCCGTTTCGATTTCAACGGTATCTGGGAGGAGATCCTCGATGAAGCCGGTACCATGCCGCTTCCGCCCTACATTCACGAGCAGCTCGAAGATCAGAGTCGCTATCAGACCGTTTACGCCAAGGAGACAGGCTCCGCCGCCGCTCCGACTGCCGGTCTTCACTTCACTCCCGAACTTCTGGAATCACTGAAGGAAAAGGGCGTTGAGATCTGCGAGATCACGCTTCACGTCGGTCTTGGTACTTTCCGACCCGTAAAGGTCGAGGATATTTCCGATCACCATATGCACAGCGAATGGTATGAGCTGGATGAAAAAGCATCCGCTACCCTTCGAAAAGCACGTCGCGAAGGCAGACGTGTCATCGCCGTCGGCACGACCAGCTGCAGAACACTTGAAACTGTTGCCGCGAAAGACCCGGGCATGCACCCGTGCTCCGGCTGGACCGATATCTTTATCTATCCCGGTGTGTCTTTCAACTGTATCGACGGACTGATCACCAACTTCCATCTGCCGGAATCCACACTTATCATGCTCGTTTCCGCTTTCGCAGGAAAAGAGCATGTCCTTAACGCTTATAAGACGGCCGTTTCCGAGAAGTATCGTTTCTTCAGCTTCGGTGACGCCATGTTTATCACGCCGGAAAAGCCGCGCATCAAGAGTCCTCTGGAGGAAGAAGAATGAGTAAATATCCCGTTTATTACGAGCATATCCATACATGTAAGCAGTCCGGAGCAAGACTCGGACGTGTTCACACGCCCCACGGCACATTCGATACGCCTGTCTTTATGCCTGTAGGAACACAGGCAACGATCAAGGGCATGGCTCCTGAAGAAGTCGAAAGCATGGGCGCAAGGATCATTCTTTCCAATACGTACCATCTCTGGATGCGTCCGGGAAACGACATCGTCAAAAAGGCCGGCGGACTTCACACGTTCATGAACTGGAAGCACAGCATCCTTACTGACAGTGGCGGATTCCAGGTCTTCTCTCTTGCCCGTCCGAAGGATATCAAAGAGGAAGGTGTTCACTTTAAGTCTCATATCGACGGATCTGCGCATCTTCTCACTCCTGAGCTTTCCATGGAGATCCAGAACGATCTCGGCTCCGATATCATCATGGCTTTCGACGAATGCTGCGCATGGCCGAGCGAACACAAATATGCCAAGCAGTCTTTGGAGAGAACGACCAGATGGCTCGAGCGCTGTATCAAAGCTCATAAGAATCCTGACAAACAAGCGCTTTTCGGTATTATCCAGGGATCCTGCTATGCAGATCTTCGTAGACAGAGCGCAAAAGAGATCACTTCTTTTGATCTCCCCGGTTATGCTATCGGCGGTCTTTCCGTAGGCGAGCCTGCCGAGCTGATGTACGAAATGCTCGAGGAAACAGTTCCTCTCATGCCGGAAGACAAGCCGCGTTACCTCATGGGAGTCGGAACACCTGACTATCTGATCGAGGGCGCGATACGTGGTATCGACATGTTCGACTGCGTACTTCCGACCCGTATCGGAAGAAACGGTACTGTTCTTACCAAAGACGGACGACTCATCATCCGCGACAAAAAGAGTGCTGAGGATTTCCGACCGATCGAGGAAGACTGCGACTGCTACGCATGCAAGAACTACAGCCGCGCCTACATCCGTCACCTGCTTAAGGCGGGTGAGATGTTCGGTCTGCGTCTTTGCTCATGGCACAACATTCACTTCCTGCTGCATCTTATGGAAGACGTAAGAAAGGCGATCGCTGACGACCGCCTTCTGGATTTCCGTGATGAGTTTTTCGCGAGATACTATCACAAATGATCACTCGACCATTGTTTTTACAAGCAATGTAAAATCAAGAGTCACGTTCTCAAGATCGTCCTGGTTACAGCAGGTCGCGATCACAGAATAGTATTCTCCGTTCAGATTGATCACGCAAGCCGTACAATCCATGGTCTTCGATTCATCTTCGATCTTGGTAAGCGTGTAGTCTCTGATCCTGACTTCAGTGTTCGTTCTCATGGTCGGAGTCATCGAAGTATACCCGCCGAACTTATACTGTGAAGCCAGCGCCTGTTCAGTCGCCGTGCATGCAGTCGAGATCGAATCCAGATTTCCGAGCGAAATAATAAAGAGTCTTGAATCCGGATCAGTAACGTTATTCAACGCAAGCTCCAACGTCGGGATATCATTTCCGATCGTACCCGCGGAAACGTTCTGCACATCAGATGTTCTGTAAACGAACACCGGCATGTCATCACTTTCATAGTATACGTAATCTGTCTGTTTTTCAGACTGTTCAGCCAATGTGATCATGATATTGCATACGGAGTCAACATCATTCGAGTCATACATTCCGTACTCATCAGCCGGAATGAATCCACATGTCAAAAAGATTCCCGGCTGCTCCTTACGTTCATATACAAGGAAGGTAATATCTCTGTTCTGCCCGTCTTTGTATGCGTTTCCGCTGTACTCGAATGCCGTGTTTCCGTTTAATGTATGCACATAGAAGTAGTCCGGCGTCATAACAAGGTCTTCATATCCGAGAACATCCGAAACATAATAATTCAGGACTTCTTCACTCTGCGCGTTAAAATCCGAAAGAGTATCGATCCTCATGCCGTCGATTCCTTCGAGCACATCTGTGTAGACAACACAAGAGTCATCAGAACGAGTCAGGGTAAAGAGACCGTTACTGTTTTTAAAAGCATAATCTGTAGACGCAGAGAGCGAAAACTTACGGACATTATCCGTGTACACATTCACATCTGTTCCTGTGGTAACGACAGGATCCGGAATCGACGGTCTCGGTGTCGGTGTCGGATCCTTTTCCGTCTGACGAGTCTTTCTCGTTGTCTTCTTCGCTGTGGTAACGGTACCGAATTCATAATTCTGGGAAATGTACACGCCGACAGCCGTACCGATACCCGCAAGTGCAACGATACCTGCAATCACGTAGGGTAATGGACGCTTCCAGATACTCTTCTTCGGTGTCTTCGGCGCAGCAACGGCATTTCCTGTCTGCTGTACGGACGACGTCTGCTGACCAAGATTATTCGGATCAGCAAGGATCGACGGTGAAAGCACTTTCTGTGCGGCATTCGGAGATTCGGACGGTGTCTGATCCATCGCGACCGTGCGACCTTCGACCATCTGACCGTCCTGAAAAGAATTTCCGGCGGTCGGCAGCGCTTCTGTCGAAGAAGAAGCCGGCTGAGCATATGTTGAAGCCGCGTATGCCGCGGATCGAACAGGTACTGCTCCCGTTCCTCCCGTAAGAGCTTCAGAGAAAGAAGACATATCCGGGTAACGGCCGGATGCATTGACGGAAAGTGCTTTCATCAAGGCATCATTAGCATACTGAGGCATATCAACGCCAAGCTGGATCGGAGGAACGAGTGTATCTTCATGAACACGCTCGATCGCGTCCGGCGGCATGACGCCCGTAATGATCAGATACATTGTTGCCGCGAGAGCGTACTCATCCGACCACGGGCCCTGATTTCCGTGTTTTCTGTATTGTTCTTCCGGAGCAAAACCATGCTTTAAGATAATGGACTTACTCTTCTCGGTATCAACGGCAAGACGTGCCGCACCAAAGTCCAAAAGTCTGGTGCTTCCGTTTTTCATGACAACGATGTTGTCCGGGCTGATATCACGATGCAGAAGATTATGCGCGTGTACATGTGCAAGAGAGTCAATGACCGGAAGCAAAAGATAGAGTGCTTCCTGGAACGGAAGCTTTCCGCCCTTTGACTGCGCGTACTTCATCAGGTCGACACCTTCGATATACTCCATTACAAAGTAAGCCGTATTGTTCTCACGGAAATAGTCCTGAACAGTTACGATATTCGGGACATCTCTGAGTTTTGCGAGAAGGCGCGCTTCATCAAGGAACTTGGTCGCGCCAGTATTGAATTTCGTCTGTTCTTCAGGCGAACTTACTGTCATGGTATAACGGTCAGAATCACGAAGTGCGATACCTGAAGGGAGATACTCCTTGATCGCGACGTTGATCTCCAATGTCATATCAAAAGCCAGATAAGTGACACCGAAACCGCCGACACCCAGAACCTTACCCGTCAGATATCTTCCGTTCAGGATCGTTCCGATCGGAAGAGCAACAAACGGGTGTTTGGCCTTAGACAGGTCATATCCGCAGCGCGGGCAGGCACCTGAACCGTCGTGTTCATTAAAACATCCAAAACAAAGCTTACTCGTATCCATGCCTTCAACCTGCCTGTTTAATGTAAGTAACCAAAGTCAAATTGTCACCTTTCAGATGACTTCTTTGTGTCGCGCGAAGGATCATCTTCTCTGCCCAGTCCTTCGGAGTAAAGGACTTGTGAAGATCGATGAGCATTTCCGTCTCATACACATATTCCCACAAACCGTCAGAGCAAACAAGAACGCCGTCGCCTTTTGCGATGTCGAAAGACTCTTCGTGCGGGACGATTTCTTCTTTTTGACCGACACAGATCGTCATCCCCGTGCGGTCTTCCTGTTCGCGGATCGCCTCATAGTCGATCTCACCGCGCTCAAAGGAACGGTAAGTCGGAGTATCGTCCACGGAATGGTGCGCCAGAGCTCCGTTTGAGAAATGATAAATATGCGAATCGCCAACATTGGCCCACTCGCATTTTCCGTCACGGATGCGGACGGCACAGATCGTAGCACCTGCGCGTCGAAAATCCACGTTATCGAACTGCATCTCGCGGAATTTCTTATTGGCTGTCACACAGACGGCAGCAGGCCCCTCTCCTTGGAGAAAGGCCGCCATAGCCGTGTCTGATATGATCTTCGCCGCCTGGTCACCGCTCGGCATTCCGTTAAGACCATCGCAAAGGACGATCAAAACCTGATCATCGTGCTCAATGACCTGTGCGCAATCGCAGTTCGGCTCGTGTCCGCCGACGTTTGTGTACGAATAATGATCCATCTTACTTTCTGTCTACCATAAATTCATTTGCTTTATCAGCAAGGGCAAATGTCGATCCGGGAGCGAGCTTCTCAGGTACGCCCTTTGTAAGCTTTCTTCCGTTACTGAGGTATGTTCCGTATGTAGATCCGTTATCTGTGAGAACGAATGTCTTCGTTCTTACATCGAAGTATACGGAGCAGTGGTTCGAGCTGATACCCGGGGTTTCTTCCGGGAATACGAATGTGCAGGAATTCTTATCGCGGCCGATCGTCATCGTGTTATCTGCGATCTCGAATGTCTGACCTGCGAAAATACCCTTTGTGCAGATAAGGTAGGACTTCTTTCCGTCATCCTGCTCACCGACCATTACGACCTTCTTGTTACCGACGATGAAGAGGATAAGGAGAGCGATCGCGCAAACAGCAGCGGCGATAACGAATACCAGCATCTTATTTCTGGCCTCTGTTACTTCTTCTTCCGCGTCAGCAACTTCGGCGTCATGCTTCTTATCGAACTTCTTCTTGGCAGCAGACAGTTCACCTTCGATATCATCGAGATAATCTTCGCTGTCTACATAGTCGATGTCATATTCATCAAGAACATCCGTAATGGAATTGGAAACGATGGCGTAGTTAACACTGTCTGTATCTTCACGGCCGAGTGTATTCATACCGATCAGGAAACCGTCCTTATCAAAAAGCGGTCCGCCGGAGTTACCGTGAGAGATAAAGGAGTCATGCTGGAATGTTGTATAAGAAGAACCGGCAGGAACTACATTCGTATTGGAAATGACACCGGAGTTAACAGACTGGCTGGAAATATCACCGGAGAAATTGGAGTCAACTTCCGCGGCCTTATCCGGATAGCCGATCGCTACGCACTTCTCACCTGCAGTTACCGTATCCGAATCACGGATGACAACCGGCTTTCTCATGCTTACCGGCTCAGGGAGTTTCAGGATCGCCATATCCAGTTGTTCGTCAAACTCATAGAAAACGACTTCCGGAGTTACCATCTCTTCATCTTCGAAAACAACATTGATCGAATATCCCATATCCTTGTGCGGCTGAACTACGTGACCGTTTGTAACAAGATACTGGACTTTTCCGTCAACATCTGCTCCTACTGCATAGGAAGAACCCCAAGCATACGCGGTATTGTCAGGAGCGATACAAAGAATGAACGCGACGGATTTCTGATTCTCTTCGGTTGTAAAACCTGCGACAGAATCCTCACCCTCAAACTTCTCTGCCTTTACTTCATCAAGTTCCTCTTTTGCGTCGGACCAATCCTTAAAATTGAGGAATGCCAGCACTCCGCATCCTGCGATAGCCAGAATGAGAAGGAACATAAAGATTCTTCTTACCCACTTCATATCAACTATTACCTCCTATTTTATGCACAGCAAAGATGATTGCCGTGTAGTTATCCTGATATCTCTTATTCTTCTGAATGATCGCTTTTTCAAGGAGTTCCGCGCACTCCGAAGGCGAATGTGTCATGGCTTCCCTGATTTCTTCAAAGGAAAGCGTATCACTGATACCATCGGAACACAACAAATAGACGTCATTATCCATGACCTGCCAGGGAACGATCGAATAATCCGGATTCGTGTGCTTTGCGCCCATAAACTCAGTCAGCGCAGCCGCATCCGAATTGAAAAGCGCCTGGTCAACGGACACAGCGCCTTCAGCGGCACGCATCAAAAGCGTGTTCCCGTACTCCTGACGGATATTCATCGCATAGATCCTGCCGTTACGCAAAAGCAGAAGATCACTGTCTCCAACAGAGGCAAACCACATCTTATCGTCTTTCAGATATGTAATGATGAGCGTTGTACCGCCTCTGCCGGCATAGTTTTGGAAGATCTCGTTGGACAGGGCGTCAAGGATCCATCCGTCCTTCAGCTTATCAAAAGAATACGGGAACTCGGCGATAATGTCCGATACGAGTTTGTTGGAGATCGCCGCACCGGCATCAAGTCCGCCCATTCCGTCACAAAGCACGGCAAGGAATCCCTTGTCCTTCCATTTCGAGCTGGGAGAAAAAGCAAACGCGTCCTGCTGTTCTTCTCTTTCACCTGTTCCTTGGACATTTCCGATCTCGATACGGAATCTTCCGTTATCCATGTACTGAGCTTTTACGGATTTTTCGCCCTCATCCGAAGATGCGGAAGTCTTTCTCTTCTTTCCGGAAACAAGGATATGAACGAGCAAAATGACCAGCAAGACGACAAGACATCCGACAAAGATCCACTTGACCTTGTCGAAATAAGTAATGTACGTATCAACGATTTGGTTTAGCGCCATTACCATGCAAACTTCTCACTACAAACAGGAATGAACAGCAATCTGGACTGACCGACTCCGATCACGTCATAAAGCTTCAATTCTGTCTCTTCCGTGATAAAAGCACCGTTAACGGATACTTTCTTATCCACATCACCCGGAGCTACTGCATAACGAAGAGCGTCCTTGTTATAGGTAAGGATCGCGTGCGGACTTCTGGATACGGAATTATCACGGAACAGGGCGATCTCATAATTCTTCTGGCGTCCGATGATCGCTCTGGACTCCTGGAATACATAACTTGCGCCTGTCATTGGTCCGTCAATGCCTACGAGGAAAGCTCTTGCATGTACACGCGGAATGAAATCCATATCAGATTCAGTCATCGCGACTGTCGCATTCGGATCAACCGGCTTCGGCTCCTCAATGATCGGAGACGGAGCATCTACGGGAATCTCATCAACAGGATCTGTTGCCGGGAAATCCGGAACAGATTCCTGAACAGGGATCTCAGGAACGGATTCTTCAACCTTGATCTCAGGAGCAGCTTCCGAAACAGGAGCCTCAGGGCTCTTCTCTTCAACAACCTCCTCTACTACCGGAGCAGCAGGAGCGGAAGGCGCAACAGGAGCACCCGGCATCGGAACACCCGGAACCATTCCCGGCATAGGTCCGCCCGGGAAAGCAAATGCAGCAAAAGCAGCAGCTTCAGCCTGACCCGGCTGAGCAGATGTCGAAGCGCCGGCACCATCAGAAGGGATCGGGAAAGTCGCACCGACATCGTTTGGAATCGGAGTCGGGTTTTCCTTTACTCCAAGTCCGGTAACCGCGTATGGTCTGTCCGGAGAGGACTGATAGAAATTTTCTTCTTGAATGATCGGCTTCGGGTGATCAGAAACACCAAGACCTGTTACCGGAAGATCGATCGAGATCTGTTCGGTGAGGATACGTTCGGGAGTCTCAGAAACTCCGTTATAGGGAATGCCTGCATTCATATCAGCGGCATAAGAAGGTACCTCAGGCTGAACAGGAGCCTGAGCCGGGGCTTCCGCAGCAGGTGCCGCTACCGGAGCAGGTACTTCCGGAACCGAAACAGCAGGAGCGACCGGAGCTACCGCCACAGGAACTGCGGGCGCTACGGGAGCAGCAGGTGTCGGAATCGGAGCCGGGGCAGGTGTATATGCCTGAGCTACAGGAGCCTGAACCGGTGCTGGTGCATATGCCGGAGCAGGCGGAGCAATCGGTGTTACCGGCGGAAAATCAAGCGGTGGCTCGGAAATAGCAACCGTCTTATTGATCGGAGCGAATTGTTCGACAGGCATGTCAATGGCTACAGTTTTACCTACGGATGGAGCAGTTTCAACGCCCTCAACCGCAACAGTCTTACCACAAGACGGTGTCGGAATCTCCATATTCGGAGCAACCGGCGGAGTTACGGCTCTTGGAGCTACGGAAACCTGGCTGCAATAAGGGCAGCCGCTATAACGATTCTCATCATAAAAATGACCGCGTTCACACTGTATCATTTACACATACCTCACAAACAGATTATCTTCTATTTTATCGCAATTATATGTAAAAGTACAATTAACAGATCAAAAATGTGAAACAACTAAATGCTTATAAGCTGTTGTTCAGGATCTTCTGAATGGCTTTCCAAGTCAAGTACATGGAGATGTATGCGATAAATCCAAACGAGAACAGCAGATAAAAGATGACCATCAGCGCATAACCTGTCGATCCAAACTGGAATACAAGCGTAAACGGCAGAGCAATAAAAAGAATCAGCTGGATCAAGAATACCAGGATCGCGATCGGGAAATTCTGTACTGCCATCAGGGCCGCGTTTTTGTACACATCCTTAAACGACAGTTCAACACACGCGATCAGAGGATAAACGAACAACTGCATGCAGCACCAGAAGGAAAGCAGGCAGAAAAAGAATGATTTTGCCGCCGTTGCAGCCATTCCGGACCACATGGCTCCGCTCTGATAAAAACCGATGTTATAGATCAGAACGATCGTAACAACAAGGGAGATGAGCGAAGCGCCGATCGATCTCTTCCAGTTATCTTTCAGACCTTTCTTGATATCGGGCTTAAAGTCATTCTCTCCGATCAGGACATTCTTAAAGTAATAGCTGATCGCTGAGCAGAACGGACCGTTTGTAACAAGTCCCAGACCACAAAGCGCGAAAGAAGCGATCATGCACATGAGATAGTAGATGTTATTTACCGACTCGTCCGTGACAAGAGACTTTTCTACAAGTCCTGTGTCCAGGATATATTCCTTCAGTTTATCGGGAAGGAAAACAGGAAAGACCATCGGAACAAACAGCATAACCACGCAAAGCGCGATAACAAAAACGAGCATGTTTCCGACAAGCAGAAACGCGTTACCGCCGAACACTTTACCATAGTCTCTCAAAAAAGAGCGGAAAAAGCCCTTTTTCTTCTCTACTTTATCCCAATCTCCTGAAACCAGCGGCTGTTGATTCATTTCCTTAACATCTCCATCTTTTCGTTGTTGATGCGCACTTCAGCAAGTGCACGTTCGGCATACGCCATATTCTTCTCTTTCTTTTTTCCTTTAACTTTGTATCCCAGAGGAGCAACCAGACCGAAATTCGCATTCATCGGAGCGAAGTGCTTTACGTTGCAATCGGAAATATAAGCGGCCATGGCACCGATCATGGTCTCCGCGGAGAATATGACCGGGCTGTCTTTCTTAAGCGCGGTAAGAGCGGCGTAATATCCGGCCAGATAACCGGACGCCGTAGATTCAATATACCCTTCGACACCAGTGATCTGTCCGGCAAAGAATACCTTCGGATCGTCCTTCATCCGGTATTCGGACGAAAGGAGTTTCGGTGATTCGATATATGTATTACGGTGCATGACACCATATCTGGAAAATTCTGCATTCTGAAGACCCGGTATCATCTGGAACACTCTTTTCTGTTCCGGGAACTTAAGTCTTGTCTGAAATCCGACGATGTTATAGATCGAAGCACTTCTGTCATCCTGACGGAGCTGAACACATGCGTACGGTTCTTCTCCTGTTCTTGGATCGATCAGACCGACCGGCTTAAGAGGACCGAAACGCATCGTATCATAGCCGCGCTTCGCCATCGTTTCGATCGGCATACAGCCCTCAAATACGGTTTCTTTATCAAACCCCTTAACATCAGCCAGTTCCGCTGTTGTAAGTGCCTCATAAAAGCGACGATATTCCTCTTCATTCATCGGACAGTTCAGATAGTCATCTCCGCCTTTACCATAGCGGGACATAGCAAAGCAGATCGATCTGTCGATACTTGCCTCTGTAACGATCGGCGCAGCCGCATCGAAAAAGTGCATGTCCTGATGACCGATCTTTTCCATGATGCTGTCATAAAGATCACCATCAGTAAGAGGTCCGGTCGCTATAACAACGATACCGTCATCCGGAATACTGTGGATCTCATCGTAGATCACTTCGATATTCGGATCTTCAAGGATCGTCTTTGTGATAAAGCCTGAAAATTCTTCACGATCAACGGCAAGAGCTCCGCCTGCAGGAACCTGACTCTTATCCGCGGATTTCATAATCAGAGAACCGAGGATACGGAGTTCTTCCTTCAAAAGGCCGACACCGTTTTCCAACTGATTGGATCGGAGTGAATTGCTACATACGAGTTCCGCAAAGCCATCACTATGATGCGCAGGACTTTTTCTTACGGGTTTCATCTCATAAAGACGTACCTTCACACCAAGACGTGATGCCTGATACGCCGCTTCAGATCCCGCAAGACCGGCCCCGATGATCGTAATCTGTGGAACGTCCATATATTAAGCCTCTTGCTCAGTCTTCGAAGATTTTTTCTTTGTGCTCTTCTTCTCTTTAGCCGGCTTTTCTTCATCATCTGTCTTAGATGACTTCTTTGTTGTATTCTTCGGGCACTCCGGATTTGCGCACTTCGGATAAGCACGGCCACGGAATCTCTTCCATACCATGTAGCTTCCGCAAGTATCGCATTTCTGTCCTTCTACCGGCAGATACCAGCTGATAAAGCCGCATTCTGCGTCAGAACCCTTCTTATCGCATGTATAGAAGACTCTACCCTTGTACTTATTGGAGCGGTGTGAAACAAGACCCGAACCACAGAGCGGGCAGGATCCCTTAACAGTAACTTCAACATTACGAGTATACTTGCACTCCGGGAAGTGAGAGCATGCGACAAACTGCCCGTAACGACCTTCTTTGATGATCAGATCGCCGCCACAGTCAGGGCACTTCTCGCCTGTCTGCTTCTCTTCCATCTTTACCTTGGAAACATCAGAGCTTGCCTTGAGGATCAGTTCATGGAACGGCGGATAGAACTCACCGAGAACCTTGACCCAGTCCTTCTTTCCGACTTCGATCTCATCGAGCTTGGACTCCATATCAGCCGTAAAGGAAACATCAACGATCTCCGTAAAGTTATCGGACAGGAGCAAAGTAACGACCTTACCGAGTTCTGTCGGATAAATGATCTTACCCTTCTTGTCGATATAGTTTCTCTCAAGGATCGTGGAGATCGTCGGCGCGTATGTAGACGGACGACCGATTCCCTTTTCTTCGAGAGTCTTGATCAATGTTGCTTCGGTAAATCTCGCCGGCGGGAGCGTAAACTTCTGTTCGGACTTAATGTCGATCAGGTTAAGAGCCTGTCCGTCAGTAAGATCCGGAAGTTTCGCCTTCACGTTCTTGTCGTCATCAGCTGTTTCTTCAGCAACATCTGCGTATGCGGCAAGGAAACCCTGGAACTGGATCGTTTCGCCCTGAGCGCGGAAGATCGAGTTCTGGCAGATTACATCAAGGGATACCGTATCAACTTCTGCGGAAGACATCTGAGAAGCAAGGAAACGATCCCAGATCAACTTATAAAGTCTGTACTGATCAACACTCAGAGAAGAACGGATCGACTCAGGATCAAGCTCAAAGTGAGCCGGACGGATCGCTTCGTGAGCATCCTGAGCGGAGTTCTTGTTCGAATACTTTCTCGGAGACTTCGGCAGATACTTCTCACCATATTTCTCGGCGATCAGTCTTCTTGCTGCCGTCATCGCTTCATCAGAAACACGAACGGAGTCTGTACGGATATAGGAAACCAGAGCGACCTGACCCTGTCCGCTGATCTCAACACCTTCGTAGAGTTGCTGAGCAACGCTCATTGTCTTTCTGGAAGTAAAGCTGATTCTTCTTGAAGCTTCCTGCTGCAGTGTACTTGTAGTAAACGGCGCAAAAGGCTGACGGTGTTTTCTGCCCTTCTTCACGGAATCGACAGAATAGTCGCCGTTCTTGATCTTTGCAAGAAGAGCATCGGTTTCTTCTTTACTCGAGATCTTTACCTTCTCGATCTTACCGTTCTTTTTCTCGCCATGGTATCTGGCTTTGAACGGGAAGCTGACATCCTTCGGTGTCAGTTCAGCGTTGATGTTCCAATATTCTTCCGGAACAAATGCTTCGATCTCTTTTTCTCTGTCAACAACGAGTTTTGTCGCGACAGACTGTACACGTCCTGCGGAAAGGCCCTTACGAACCTTACTCCAAAGGAGCGGGCTTAATTCGTAACCAACAAGTCTGTCAAGAATTCTTCTGGCCTGCTGAGCGTTAACAAGATCGATATCGATCTTTCTCGGAGACATGATCGCGTTTTTGATCGCTTTCTCAGTGATCTCGTTAAAAGAGATACGGCAATCATCATCAAGGTCGATATTCAGGACCTTTGCAATGTGCCATGCAATAGCTTCACCCTCGCGGTCAGGGTCCGTTGCGATATATACGCGATCCGCAGCACCTGCAAGATCCTTAAGTTCACGGATGACCTTTTCTTTTCCGCGCATGTTGATGTATGTCGGTTTGAAGTCGCGGCGAACATCGACACCCATGGTCGAAGACGGAAGATCTCTGATATGACCTACCGAAGCTGCGATCTTATATTCTTTTCCCAAGTAACGGCCGATGGTCTTCGCCTTCGCCGGGGACTCTACAATTACTAGGTTTTTGCTCATGTCTGGCTAAACTCCTGTTGAAAATTCTTGACAGTAATTATATATAATTCATTAAAAGCGAATTGTCAAAACATATTTTTGCCGTTCACGAGTCACACTACCTTCAAGCTCCATCTTCCCGAGCTCCTTAATCACGGATCTGTATGGAAGCCCGCTTTCCCTTACGATCTCATCAACTGAATGCTCACAGGAACTCAGATAGTCGATCACGATCCGTCTGACTTCATCGGAAGTGATCGAATCAGGATCCTCCTTTATCTTACTTTCCAGGACTTTTCGATCATATACGTCTTTGATCTCTTCCAGTTCCCGGAAGAATACGGCTTTAGCAAGATACGCAAGAATATCTTCGGGCTCGATCGCAACGGAAGCTCCGTCTCGAAGTAGTGATAGATTTCCTTCGGCAGTTTCCGAATATATGATGCTCGGAACCGCAAATACTTCCCTTCCCTGCGCCGCGGCAAAACTTGCGGTATGAAGTGTTCCACTGTTTTTCCCTGCCTCTGTGATCAGGACACAATCAGATATTGCCGAAAGGATCCGGTTTCTCGCAGGAAAATACTTCCGAACAGGATCCTGTCCCGGTAACAGTTCAGATAAAAGGAGACCTTCCTTAGCAATTCTCTCGAAGAGGTCTCGATTCTCTTTCGGATAAATGCGATCCAGACCGCATGGCATCACGGCGATCGTTTTACCTCCCGCCGAAAGGCAGCCTTCGTGAGCATGAGTATCTACACCTCTGGCAAGCCCGCTGACGATCACAAGGTCATGCCTGGAAAGTATCTCGGAAAACTCTCGCGTCACACGTCTTCCGTATGCAGACGGTCTTCTGGTTCCTACGATACATAAACGTGACTTCTTCTCATCAAGGAGTGTGATATCTCCCTTGTAATATAGAACAAGCGGCATATTGGTAAGATTCTGCATATACCCGGGATATGCAGGATCCAGTCGGTCAACAGATCCGATTCCATGACCGGATACATAGTCTACATATGTTTCAAACTTGGTATAGACTTCACTTTCTCTGAATTTCTCGAAACGGTCGATCTGATCCGGGGACAGATTATCGGCATTCATTAGATTCACATGAGACTTCCAGAAAGATTCAATCGTTTCAATGCCTGCTCTTGAGATAGTACTCAGTATCTGATTTCCGGACATTATGTGATTTGCCATAAGAAGTGAGCAAAACAAATCCGATGCCAGTTTTCTATCCATACCACACCTCCTCCCCGAAATACGCTATTTCTTCTCTCCCCAGTTAGGAAGGCGGAATGATACGGCTTCCACGATATGCTCGGTTTTGACGTCCCGTTCGTCATCCATATCCGCGATCGTCCGTGAAAGCCTGACCATTCTCTGCAGCCCCCGAACCGAAAGCTGCATTTGATGAGCAACCATGGCTGCGTATTCCATCTCTTTTTGACCCAATCTGAACAATTCTCCCAGATTGTTCTCCCTGCATTCTCCGTTTCTCACCGCCGCGATGCCCGCATCTTTACATCGCTCAAACTGCCTGTCCCAGACCTCTTCCACTCTATTTCTCCATTTCAGGCTTTCCGGAGAATAGTCGCCTTTCATCGTTTCGAGCAATGAATCTTCGCTGATGCGATTCAATGGGCAGTAAATGTCCATCCGATCCAAAAGGGCTCCGCTGACCTTTCCCTGATACGAAGTGATCATGGATGGAGAACAAGTGCATTCTGACGGTGATTCCAGGCACTTGCCGCATCTGCACGGATTCATGGCACCGATCAGCATAAACCGTGCCGGAAATACATTGGTACAGTTATTTCTGGATACTTTCATCTCCCCGGTTTCGATCGGTACTCGAAGAAGATCCAGAACTTTGGGTGAAAACTCCGGAAGTTCATCTAAAAACAATATCCCGTTTAATGCTCGTGAGATCTCTCCCGGAACGGCATTTCTTCCACCTCCGACCATAGCCGAAGGGGTACATGTGTGATGAACATAACGGAAAGGCCTTTCCATTGAGGAAATGCTCTCCTTGGGCAAAACCGTAAGAGAACTTTCCACACGAAGAAGATCGATCTTTTCTTCTTTTGTCAGTGGAGGAAGGATACCTTGAAGTATCCGCGCGGACAATGACTTACCTGTACCCGGAGATCCGACAAGAAGCATATTATGAAAACCAGCTGCCGCAAGAGTGATCGCGCGCAGCGCGGCAGGCTGTCCTCTTAATGTCGATATATCGACGGATGGTTCGGGGAGATCTTCATCTAACTCATACGAAGGATCGATCTCATCCTCATTTGTGTATCCGCAAACAACTGATATTGCTTCCATCAGTGTTTCGACTCCTCTGACTTTTACACCGAGAAGATACGCTTCGTCCATATCTTTTCTCGGAACGATACAGGTTTTTTCATTCTCATTTTCCATGCATAAAAGACGGGAAACGCTTCCGGGTACGGGACGGACTTCACCTGTAAGTGATAATTCACCGTATATCACGACATCTCTCACCTGCTGTTCCACCTGACCTGTGGCGAGAAGGATCGCCATCGCGATCGCAAGGTCGAAGGAGGATCCGGATTTATGCAGATACGCCGGGGAGATATTTACGAGAAGACGCTGATTGGGGAATATAAATCCGCAGGACCGGATACTGGCACGAACTCTTTCTTTGGCTTCACGTATCGAGGAGTCACCAAGACCCACCACTTCAAAGCTCGGAAGTCCCGGGAAGATCGATGCCTCAACTTCGGCGACCATTCCTTCCAGCCCTTGAAGATACAGGGTCTTCACTCTTGCGTTTTTGGGAGAGATCTGCGTCATTTCGTGCCTCCTGCATAGGATTTACACGAGTTTACTCTTCCCCTTTTTGTATATCTGCTGTTTTTTGCTACAAATCACGACAAAAGTTTGAAATGTGCTATAATATGGCGTTGTTGATATATAAATCTAAATATATAGAGATGAGGTCATTTCATGAAACTTGGTATCGTTGGTTTGCCGAACGTCGGCAAGAGCACACTTTTTAACGCAATCACAAAGGCCGGCGCAGAATCCGCAAACTATCCTTTCTGCACGATCGAGCCGAATGTCGGCGTTGTTTCCGTTCCGGACAGCCGTCTGGATGAACTTGCCAAGATGTACAATCCTGAAAAATACACACCTGCTGTTATCGAATTCGTAGATATCGCGGGTCTCGTACGTGGCGCCAGCAAAGGCGAAGGTCTTGGAAACAAGTTCCTCGCAAACATCCGTGAAGTAGACGCAATCGTTCACGTAGTTCGCTGCTTCGATGATTCCAATGTCGTTCACGTTGACGGCGGAGCAAACCCGAAGCGCGATATCGAAACCATTGAACTTGAACTCATCCTTTCCGATATGGAATACATGGACCGTCGACTGGACAAGGTCAGAAAGATGATGAAAGGCGGCGACAAGAAGTTCCAGGCTGAACTCGACTGCTATGAGAGGATCGCCAAGACTCTCGAAGAAGAAAAGCCGGCGAGGTCCCTCACCTTTGACGAAGAAGAAATGGAATTCGTAAAAGACCTCGCTCTTCTTTCCCTGAAGCCGGTCCTTTACGTTGCGAATATCGCAGAGAGCGATATCTCCAGCCCGGACATCGATTATGTAAAAACAGTTCAGGAGATCGCCGCACGCTCCGGTGAGGAATGCGTTGTTATCTCCGCAAAGATCGAAGAAGAGATCGCGATGCTCGATCCGGAAGAAAAGGCTATGTTCCTTGAAGAACTCGGTCTTTCCCAGTCCGGTCTTGATAAGATGATTCAGGCAAGCTATAAACTCTTAGGTCTCATCTCCTACCTGACAGCAGGTCCGCAGGAAGTTCGTGCTTGGACGATCAAGAACGGAACAAAGGCTCCTCAGGCTGCCGGTAAGATCCACTCGGATTTCGAGCGCGGATTCATCCGTGCCGAGGTCGTAGCTTTTGATGACCTGATGGCATGTGGTACGTATACAGCAGCTAAGGAAAAGGGTCTTGTAAGATCCGAAGGTAAGGAATACGTCATGAAGGACGGAGACGTTGTTCTCTTCCGTTTCAACGTTTGATCAGCTTTTACGCATACACAAGAAAGGCTCCGAATCATCGGAGCCTTTTTCTTTATTCCTCATATGTCCAACCATGTTCACCATGGTAGATCATCAGTTTTGTCATACCGCCATCGATACAGATGTTTTCTCCGGTAATGAATCCTGCCTTATCTGAGCAAAGGAACAATACCATCTCTGCGATATCGACGGGTTTTCCGACTCTTCCGACAAGCTGTTGTGTCGCGTCGGGACCTGTGATATCTGATCCCGTGGTATCGATCCATCCAGGAGAGATACTGTTTACTCGAACCTTACCGGCGAGACTTACGGCAAGCGCATGAGTAAGCGCCGAGATTCCGCCTTTTGCGGCTGTATAGCTTTCAGTCTGAGGCTGACTCATACGGTCACGTGAAGACGCGATGTTGATGACACAGGCGCTTTTCGAGAAGTACGGCATGAACAGTTTTGTAAGATAAAACGGAGCCGTGACACCGACCGTTAAGGCGTTCTGGAAGTCTTCGAAACTGCACTCGTTGATACCCTTCATCTGAGGAAGTGCGTTGTTGATCAGATAGTCGATGTGATCGGATTTCTCGATCACGCATTTAGAAAAATCCTCGAGTACGGTTTTGTCGCTGATATCACCAACATACCAGTCACCCTCTTGAATATCGATCACATAGACTTTGGCGCCTTCTGCGCGAAAAGCATCTGTGATCGCCTTTCCGATTCCTTGCGCGCCGCCTGTGACTACGGCTACTTTATCCTGAAAAGTCATAGGGACCTCCTTCGATTAACGTCATTAATAGACATCGTTCTGGATCATTTTCTTTTCTTCCCACTCAAGGTCTTCTTTCGGCTCGGCACCCTGCATATCGAGGACCTGGCGGAACTGCGTCTCATAGAGATCTCTATAGATACCGTTCTTTTCGAGAAGCTCCTGATGTGTACCGAGCTCGGCAACGTGACCATCCGCGATAACAACGATCTTTTCAGCCTTCATGATGGTTGAAAGTCTGTGGGCGATAACAATGGAGGTTCTGTTCTGCATCAGAACTTCGAGAGCCTCGGAGATCGCATTTTCAGAGATCGAGTCAAGTGCGCTGGTTGCCTCGTCGAGGATCAGGATCTTCGGGTCTTTGAGGATAACTCTGGCGATACTCAGGCGCTGCTTCTCACCGCCCGAAAGCTTCAGTCCGCGGTTACCGACCATCGTGTCATAGCCGTCCGGCTGGTTCTTGATGAACTCGTCGATACTTGCGATCTTGCAGGCCTTTTCGATCTCTTCGTCCGTCGCGTCTTCTTTTGCGTAAAGAAGGTTTTCTTTAATGGTTCCGTTGAAAAGATATGTATCCTGGGTAACTACACCGATCTGCTGACGAAGGTAGGTAAGATCGAAGTTACGGACATCTTCGCCCGCGATCTTCACGCTTCCTTCTTCGACATCGTAAAGACGCGGAATGAAGTTTACGACAGTAGATTTACCGGAACCGGAAGGACCGACGATAGCGTACATCTTGCCGCCCGGAACGGTAAACGAAACGTCCTTGAGAAGTTCTTTTTCCGGAGTATAAGAGAACTTCACGTGATCGTAAACGATATCCTTATTCGTGACATCCGGCTTGGATCCGTTTTCAGGAGACTTCAGCGGGTTCTCTCTGTCGAAATAATCGAAGATACGCGTGAAAAGCGCAAGCGAACGGGTAAAGTCGACACCCAGATTCATGAGGGATTCGACCGGTCGATACAGTCGGTTAATGAGAGCGACAGTCGCGGTAACGACACCTACGGTCAGGTTGGGATCGTACTTTTTGATGATGCAGATACCACCCGCAAAGTAGATAAGGAGTGGGCCGACCTGGGTAAACATACCCATCATGACACGGAACCACTTACCGCTTCTCTGCTCTTTCAGGGAAAGACGCGTGACCTCTTCGTTGACTTCCACGAAATTCTCGTACTCTTTATCTTCTCTCGTAAAGAGCTTTACGAGCATGGAACCGGAGACCGAGAGTGTCTCGTTAATGACCTGATTCAGTTCATCGTTCTTTTCCTGCGTCTTCGTAAGAAGCTTATAACGATTGCGTCCGACGTTTCTGGTCGGAAGGATCAGAAGCGGAATGATCAGGATTCCGACAAGAGCCAGCGGAACACTCATCATAAAGAGCGCAACGAGCGTTGTGGCAACAGTCGCCAGGTTATTGACGCAGCTGGAAAGGGTATTGGAAATAACAGAGCTGACACCGGAAATATCCGTGTTCATTCTCGTGATGATATCGCCCTGTTTTTCCGTGGTAAAGAAGCTGTGCGGCATCCACTGAAGGTGGCGGTACATCTCGTTTTTCATGTCGAAGATGATGCGCTGGGAGATCCACGCGTTGATGTAACTTTCGATGACACTGATGACCTGAGACGCGGTAAGAGCGACAAACGCGGCGATCAGGAGTTTGATCAGAAGTCCGAGATCATCGCCGAGGAGTGCTTTATCAACGATCCTTCCCGTGATGATCGACGGGAACAGTCCGACGACCGCGGAAAGCAGGATCGACAGGAATACGAGCGCGAACTGAAGTTTATATGGCTTCATGTACGAAGTGATACGTTTGATCAGCTTCTTATCGACCTTTGGCTTATTCTTCTTTTCTTCTTCTGTCAGAAAACCACGCGGCCCCATTCTCATCGGGCCCGGACCACCCATTCCCATAGCGATTCTCCTTTACTCTGTCTTGTCTTCTACGTCTTCATCTTCTTTCGGTTTTGTCGTCTCCACAGGAGTTGTTTTTGTAAAAAGGACGATCATCATTAAAGTGATCATTCCGCAGACCATCGTCGCCAGAACATCCGCGAGGATAAAAAACAGGATCGGAAGATCCTTCTTAAAGATCGCAAGGAGCAGGATCATCAGGCACGCGGAAGCATAAACGCCTGTCGACGCACCGGCGAATTTCGAATATGGCTTTTTCTTAAGCACAGTAAAGAAAAGCACCGTGATCGTCAGTGAAAAGGCCATGAAAATCGAAGATAAGATGATTCCGGCTGTCATAGACGGATTCCTCGTTCGTTGAGTTCTTCTTTGACATAGCGGTCGATCTGCTCGTATAGTTCTTCGATCGTACCATCGTTTACGAGGACGCGATCTGCGAGTTCTTCGTATTCCTCACGTGTCATCTGCATTGCCATTCTCTTTCTGGCGTCATCTCTGTCCATGCCGCGAAGAACGAGTCTTTCGAGGCGAATATCATCACTGCTGCTGACAACGAGGATCTGATTGCACACATCTACAAATCCGTGTCTTACCGGGATCGGAACATCGAGAACGATCAGTTTGACTTTGCGTTCCGCGGCCTTCGCGATCTCTTCTCCGATCGTCGTGAGCACATAGTGATGCACGATCGCGGATAGCTTGTCGAGTTTCTTCTTCTCGGTGAAAACCAGTGAAGCGACATACTTTCTGTTGAGAGCTCCGTTTGCCGTGAGCGCGCGAGGACCGAAAAGTTCGGCGATCTCAGGAAGCGCGACACCTCCGACATCGGTCACTTTTCTGGAGATCTCGTCCGCGTCCAGAACTTCGACTCCCTTATCTCTGAAGTATCCGGAAACAGTGCTTTTACCGGTTCCGATACCACCTGTTACACCTAAAACAAACATGTTCGTCCTCCAATTATGTCAGTGAGCTTCTGCCCACGTTTTACCTATTCTTGCTTCCGCGATGAGCGGTACATCGAGTTCGATCACTTTTTCCATCGCATCGGAAAGCACCTTCGCCGCTTCTTCGGCAATATCCTCTTTAGCTTCCACGATCAGTTCGTCGTGCACCTGAAGGATCAGTTTCGCGTCGAATCCTTTTTCACGAAGTGCCTGCTCCGCATGGTTCATCGCAAGCTTGATGATATCAGCCGCTGTGCCCTGGATCGGCGTGTTCATCGCCGCACGCTCACCGAAGCTTCTGATGTTATAGTTCGCGGATGTCAGTTCTTTCAGGATCCTTCTTCTTCCGAAAAGCGTTGATACATACCCCTTCTCCTTGCCCTCCTGCTTAAAGCCGTCAAGGCAGGACTTGATCGTCGGGAACTGACGGTAATATTCTTCGATATATCTCTTTGCCTCGTATACGCTGACGCCGAGATCCTGGGACAGTCCGTAATCACTGACGCCGTATACGATACTGAAGTTAACGCGCTTTGCGGCGGCACGCATGCCGGCATTGATCTTATCCGCGGGAACACCGAAGATACCGCATGCGGTTTTCGTATGGATATCTCTTCCCTCTCGGAAAGCACTGATCATCTCTTCATCGTGCGAGATCGCGGCGAGAAGTCGAAGCTCGATCTGCGAGTAGTCCGCGTCGATCAGGACATATCCGTCTTTAGCGACAAATGTCTCGCGGATCAGAGATCCGAGGTCGGTTCGGATCGGGATATTCTGCAGGTTCGGATCCGAGGAAGAAAGCCTTCCCGTATTTGTCATCGCCTGGCTGAACGTCGTATGCACGCGTCCGTCCTTTTCGGAGATGCTCTTCTTTAAGCCCATGACAAAGGTCGAATCGAGTTTTTGGATCTGACGGTATTCGAGGATCTTATCCACGATCGGATGCTTATCGCGGATCTTCTCGAGCTCTTCGGAATTCGTGGAATATCCGCCACTGGCCAGTTTCTTTCCGGAAGGCAGCCCGAGCTTGTCGAAAAGCACTTTTCCGAGCTGCTTCGGCGAAAGAATAGTAAACTCTTCTCCCGCGAGTTCATGGATCTCTTTTTCAAGTTCGCGGACCTTTCCGTCAAACTCTTTATGGAGCTCGTCGATCTTACTTACGTCGACGAGAACGCCTCTTCTTTCCATACGGTCAAGCACCATGACCAGAGGCATTTCGATCTCATAGATCAGTTTCTCGATGCCCTGCTTTTCGATATCTGCCTTCTGATAGAACGACAGCCATCTCGAAAGGAGAACCTGATAAGAAAAGTCGAGCACGTCGTCTTCTGTAAGTTCTTTTTCTGTCTCCGGCATACCGTCGATAAACGCGAAAAGATCCTGCTGACGGTTCGCCTTTTTCGGGTCTTCCTTCGCCTGTCCGTAGTCTTCCAGGATCGGGAACGGACGGTGTGTTCCATGCTCGATCAGCATCTCAAAAGACGGGTCCGCGCCTTCGATCGAGTTCAGGACATATCCCGCGATCTCCACGTCAAATACGTGATCGAACGGGAGTCCTTGTTCCAGGAGTTTGAAGTGATTCTTCGCACTGTAAACGACAGTTGCTTTTTCCGAAGAAGCGCCGATCCCGGCATCGCTGAGTCTTGAAACAACGGTGTTGATATCGTCTTCTTTCGACCAGACATATACCTCATCCGCAGAAACGGAAAGGCCGAGAACCGGGCCGTTCTGATCGACCATATCGATCATGACAGACTGTCCTTCGGAAATCTTCGAAAGGATCTTGCTCATGGATGACGCCACGTCTTCGTTCAGAAGGATCTGCGGGCGCTTACCGGAAAGCTTCGGGTAGTTTGCCTCTTCTGCAGATTCTTCGACTACCGGAGTTGCTTCGGCGACCGCGGCTTCATCGATATTCCACTTCTTCATCTGCGCGCGGAAACCGTACTTATAGAAGCAGGCAGCCGTAGACGCGTTGTCCAGAGGCTTTCTCTCAAGTTCATCGAGCGTGATGCCGATCTCGGCGTCCGTGACGATTCTACTTAACATCAGGGACATATAAGCATTGTCTTTATCTGTCTCGAGCTTTTCACGAAGCTTCGGGCTCAATTCAGATAGATGCTCGTACAGACCATCAAGTGTCTTATACTTACGCACAAGATCCATTGCGCCCTTTTCACCGATGCCTTTTACACCCGGGATGTTATCGGAACTATCGCCCATCAGTGCTTTTGCCGTAACAAAATCAGAAGTCGGAATACCGTATCTTTCCTGGAAAAGCGCCTCATCGTAGTAATCCGTACCTGAACCGTCTTTCTTGGTAACCGGCATGATCACCTTCGTGTGTTCGTCGATCAGCTGGAAATCGTCCTTATCACCACTAAGGATAAAGACTTCAAATCCGGCGTTTACGCCCATGGTCTTAAGGGTTCCGATCAGGTCGTCCGCCTCAAGTCCCTCCTGTTCATAACGCGGGAAACCCATCGCGTCGAGGACTTCCTTAAGAACAGGCATCTGGGCCGCAAGATCGTCAGGCATGCCCTTACGGGTGCCCTTATACTCGGAATACGCCTTATGGCGGAATGTCGGTGCTTTCAGATCGAAAAGCGTGCAGGTATGCGTCGGCTCCACCTCAGAGATATACTTCGAAAGTGTATTGAGATAGATGTTTACGGCGCCTGTAGGAGTGCCGTCCGGTGCCGTCAGATTATTCCGTCCCGCTGTCGCATAGTAGGAACGGTTGATGATACTGTTTCCATCTACCAGAAGTAATCGTTTGGCATCAGACATATTGGTATCTCCCAGATTTTATGTATTCTTCTTTTCTTCTTCCTGACGCTTCATTTCCTCACGGTAATGCGCCGTGCTGACCATGAGCTTAATACGGTTCAGCTGGTTCGCTTCACTGGCACCCGGATCGTAGTCGATCGGGATAATGTTACTTTCAGGATACTGGCGGCGGAGCTCTTTGATCATGCCCTTACCGGTTACGTGGTTCGGAAGGCAAGCAAAAGGCTGTGCGCAGATGATGTTCGGAACGCCGCTCTCGATCAGCTCGATCATCTCGGCGGTCAGGAACCATCCCTCACCGTTATTGTTTCCGCAGGAAAGAACATTCTCTGCTTTCTTCGCCATGTGACGGATACTCTGAGGAAGCTGGAACTTGCCGGTCTCCTCCATCTTTTTGATGATGTGGCTTCTATACGACTGCAGAAGATCGATTCCGCGGTTAGAAAGCCATGCACTCTTCTTGCTTCTTCCTAAGTGCTCGGCTGCCCATACAGGTCCCATCGTGCAGTACAGGAAGAAGTCCAGAAGACCCGGAACAACAGCTTCGCAGCCTTCCTGCTCTACAACGTCGACCGCATGGTTATTGGCATCCGGCTGGAACTTAACGAGGATCTCACCGACGAGACCGACACGCGGTTTTCTCGGGATATCGAGCATCGGGAACTTATCGAATGTATCGATCGTCGCGTCGATCATGCGCTTATACGAAGACGGACGGCCGACCTTTGTGCAGTGGAGTTCCTTAAGAAGATCCTCAACGGCTTTCTTCTCTTCATCGGTCAGAGGCGCGTTCTTGCAGGCTTCTGCCATGATGTACTCGGTCGTGATATCTTCAAACTTCTCTTTCGGGTTGAAGAACAGCTTACCGCAGCGGTTCCAGAACTGATACAAGGCATTCGCGGAACCCTTGACCTTCTCGTACGGACGCACACGAAGGAGAAGTGTCTGCAGCATATCGCCATAGCAGATCGCACGAAGCGCACTGTTGATAAAAGGAAGCGTCGGACGGAAGCCCGGGTTCTTTTCGAACTGCTGTACGGAAAGAGCGATGACCGGGATATCACCGTATCCCGCCTCACGCAGTGCTTTTCTAAGGAAAGCGACATAGTTCGTCGCACGGCAGCCACCACCGGTCTGTGTGATCAGAACCGTTGTGTTGTCGCGGTCGACGTCGCCGGAAAGGATGGCGTTGATCATCTGACCGACAACAATAACTGTCGGGAAACAAGCGTCGTTATTTACGAAACGAAGTCCGCACTCGATATCCGCCTGAGTCGCTTCTTTCAGGACTTTGAGCTTATATCCGTGGTTATGGAAGACCGCCTCGACGAACTCGAATTCGATCGGTGCCATCTGCGGCGCGAGGATCGTGTGGCGCTTCTTGTGTTCCTCGGTAAAAGGAACGCGCTTAATCGTATAGGATTTCTTCTCGCGCTTGATCATCGTGCCTTCTTTTCTGGCGGCTTCACGCTCATCCATAGCGACCTTCAGGGAACGCATACGGATACGTGCGGCACCAAGGTTACTTACCTCGTCGATCTTAAGGAGCGTATAGAGTTTGCCCTGGGATTCCAGGATCTCCTGCACCTGATCAGAAGTTACGGCATCGAGGCCGCAGCCGAAAGAAGTTAGCTGTACGAGCTCGAGGTTATCGTTTGTCGCGACATAAGCCGCAGCTTCGTAAAGACGTGTGTGGTACATCCACTGGTCGACAACGCGGATCGGACGCTGAAGTCTTCCCGGAACGGCGACACTGTCTTCACTGAGAACTGCAAGTCCGAGAGAATTGATCATTTCCGGGATACCGTGATGGATCTCCGGATCCGTGTGGTACGGACGACCGGAAAGAACGATACCCTTTTGGCCGGTTCTTTCGAGATCTTCGATGACTTCCTGACCTTTTCTACGGATATCCGCCTTGTACTCGTCGTACTCCTTGTTACCCGCGGCAACGGCCTTTACAGTCTCTGCCTTGGTGACGCCGAAATCGGCAAGAGCGATCGCGAGCTGCTCGGCAAGCGCTTCGTCGTTATCGAGCGGCAGGAACGGATTGAGATACTTGATCCCCTTATCCTGGATATTCTCGAGGTTATTACGGATAACTTCCGGATAGGAAGCTACGATCGGGCAGTTAAAGTGGTTACCGGACTGCTTGTTCTCATGACGCTCATAGGGAATATCCGGATAGAAGATCGTCTTGATGCCCTTTTCGATCAGTGCTTCGATATGGCCGTGAACGAGTTTGGCCGGATAGCAGACACTCTCGGAAGGAATGGAATCCATACCCTTCTCGAAAAGTTCATGGTTCGATCTCGGAGAGATGATTACGGAGAATCCGAGTTCCGTCAGTACCGTGAACCAGAAAGGATAGTTCTCATACATGTTCAGAGCTCTCGGAATACCGATCTCGCCACGCGGTGCCTTATCCTTGGCAAGCGGCTTATAACGGAACGTTCTCGCGTATTTGTAAGCGATCAGGTTCGGCAGCGTATCCTTAGCCTTCTCCTTACCCTCACCTCTTTCACAGCGGTTACCGGAAATGAAACGTTCACCATTACTGAATGTGGAGATCGTAAGTTTACAATGGTTCGTGCAGAGAGGACATGTCGTCATCTCTGTTGTCATATCGAAGTTGTTGAGATCTTCAAGTCCCAAAAGTCCGGAGACTTTCTGGTCCTTCGGCATACGCTTCTTCGCGATGATCGCCGCGCCAAAAGCACCCATCAGGCCCGCGACGTTCGGTCGGATAACTTCACGTCCGGAAATAAGTTCGAAGCAGCGGAGGATCGCGTCATTTAAGAACGTACCACCCTGAACGACGATCTTCTTACCAAGCTCCTGAGTATCACGGATCTTGATTACCTTGTAGAGAGCGTTACGTACGACCGAATAAGAAAGGCCCGCGGAAATATCACCGACAGTCGCGCCTTCCTTCTGCGCCTGCTTAACCTTGGAATTCATGAATACCGTACATCTTGTTCCGAGATCTACCGGATTCTCCGCGGAAAGCGCCTCGATCGAGAACGTATGCGCGTCCATATTGAGGTTTTCTGCAAAAGTCTGGATAAAGGATCCGCAACCCGAAGAACATGCTTCGTTGAGCATGATGGAGTCGATAACGCCATTTCGGATCTTCATGCACTTCATGTCCTGTCCGCCGATATCGATGATGAAATCGACATCCGGGCAGAAATACTTCGCGGACTGGAAGTGCGCCATGGTCTCGATCTCACCGAGATCAACGCCGAGCGCGGCACGGATGATATTCTCACCGTAACCGGTAACACAGCTGTTCGCGATATAGGTTTCCGGCGGCATCTGCTCATAGAGCTGCTTGACGATGTTGACCGCGCTCTTTACAGGATTTCCCTGGTTACTTGCATAGTAGGTATAGACCATCTGACCTTCTTCGTTGATAAGAACGGCCTTTGTCGTCGTACTTCCGGCATCGATACCGAGATAGCACGGGCCTTTTTGCTTCGAAAGCTGATACAGATCGAGCGTCGCCTTCTGATGACGTTCGTCGAACAGTTCTTTTTCATGGGCATCCGCGAAAAGCGGCGCGATGCGCTTGATATCCGGCTCAAAGCCTTCTCTTGTCGAAAAGGACGCGATCAGATCGGAAAGCTTGACCGGCTCTCCCTTAGCGCCGAGTGCGGCACCGAGTGCGACATAGATCTGGGCGTTATCCGGGATCCAGAAAGATTTGACCTGCTCCTCAAGGGTTCTCTCGAGAGCCTTTCTGAGCTCTGAGTTAAAGAACAACGGACCACCGAGGAAAGCGATGTGACCTCTGATCGGACGTCCGCAGGCAAGACCCGCGATCGTCTGGTTAACAACGGCCTGGAAAATGGAAGCCGCGAGGTCTTCTTTGGCAGCGCCTTCGTTGATGAGCGGCTGCAGGTCACTCTTTGCGAATACGCCGCATCGAGATGCGATCGTGTACAAAGTCGTATAGGACTTGGCAAGCTCGTTGAGTCCGTCCGCGTCGGTACGAAGAAGTGTCGCCATCTGGTCGATAAACGCGCCCGTACCACCGGCACATGTACCGTTCATACGCTGCTCCGGAACAGGATGCAGATATGTGATCTTCGCGTCTTCACCGCCGAGTTCGATGATGACGTCGGTCTCCGGATGATACTTCGTGATCGCGACTGTCTCGGCAATTACTTCCTGAACAAAGTCCAGACCCAGCCATTTCGCGACCGAAAGTCCGCCGGATCCGGTGATCTGTACACGAGCCTCAAGGCCCGGGAATTTCTTATTTACTTCTTCGAATGCGTTTAAGAGCTCTCCGGCAATATCCGAGTGATGTCGGCGGTATTCCGAATAGATCACATTCTCGTCTTCTGTAATTACGATCTTGATCGTTGTTGAGCCTATATCCAGGCCCATCTGCTTAACTTGTTCCATGAAAACTTTCTTTCCCCTTACGTTTCCTTCTTTTCGACGCTCTTCGTCTGTTTCTTCCCCTTATTTGTTTCCTTGGTCTTTACTTCACTATCTTTCTTCGCGGCAGTTTTAGTGGAAGACTTCGAAGCAGTCTTAGAAGCCTTCTTCACTTCAGATTTCTTCTCTTCTTCCGCCATCTTCGCTTTAGCGGCTTCTCTCAGTGCTTTTGCCGCTTCACGCGCCATTTTTCTCTTTAAGAGTCGCTGCTTCTTTTTTTCTTCCTTCTCTTCGATCGCCGCGGAAGTCTTCTTGAATTCCTGAAGACGTGTAGCCGCGGTCTTAAGGAAGCGCATCCTTATATCTTCGTGCTCGGAAAGGTTCTTTCTGAATTCAGCGTCCAGGCAAAGGCAGAGCTTTTCATCCGGAATACCGAGATTCAAGTCAAACGGCTGGTTATACACGTCATGTGTCGTTAAGTGAAGGATCTCGCATGCCTTTACGACATTCTTCTCGTAATCTGCAAAATCACCCTTCAATCCCAAAGGCAGCATAAGGCCCGTGAAATTCACATGGACATACGGAAGATTGCGAGAAAAGATCAGGTGCAAAGCCAGAAGCTTCATGTACGATTCCAGCGTAATGAACTCCTGATCGCAGATCAAAGAGACCGCGCCCTTCGGAGCGATCGTCGCGATATCGGAAAACTCGTTCTCGAAGCCTTCAGACCACAGGTAGTAAAGTTCCCTGTAGACAGCCTTTTCGAACTCGTCATAATCTCTGGTGAGAGGTTTTGCGAGAATATCTCCGCCGATCTGAAAAATGTAATTCAAATACTCCTTCTCCTGGTGGGAGGAAACTCCGGCCCATTTGAAGTAAGCGGCAATATCTCTGGCATTATATAGATAGTTGATCATAAAATCTCCTAAGAACGCAATTTCGTGACATATTATTATACCACAAAAGAACTATTCTTAGTACGGATCACGGGTCGAAGCAACAATAAGTGAAACGCCTAGGAAAACAGCGGTATAGAAGATGATTATGCACACTTCAAGCCAATAATTGATCGAATCGAAATGACCGTATGCCATGGTGCTGAACAGATTATTCAACGCAAAATACTGCGTGGCGCTGATCCATACGGATGCAAACCCGTAGATAAAGTCCAAAACACCGAAAACAAACAGCGAGCTCAACACGATTGCAAGCGCAGCGGCTCTACGTATAAAGGCGATCATAAAGGCGAAAGAAGCGTATACGATCATGATACCCAGCATGAGCGTGCCATATTTCGCGAACTTATAGATATCCGTAGCATCAAAAGAATCACAGACCAGCGCGCTTAGTCCGAAAGCAATACCATACGCGACAAATTCCACCAAAACCACAGTGATCATGAGCGAAAGCCACTCGATCAGCACGATCATTCTGGGTTTCGCGTTTAACGAGAAATGATTTACATGGAAATGTGATTTATACTCAGCCGATATAAAAAGCGCGATGAAAATGCAATGGAGAAAACAGATCAGATCGACACTCCAGGTCAAACGCATAACACCGGTCAGATTGTCGATTTCACCGAGACTACTGAGATTTGTACTGAAGATCGCAACGGAAGCTGATGTTTCATCGTATTCAAGGTCTCCCGCTTCCGAAGATTCGGTTGCTCCGGCCATCGCTTCTTCAACATACTCGATCCAGTGTCCGGGATTATCGGCGACCATTTTGATCTCTACCGCAGAAATAATAGCGCCAAGAAAAATGAGGATACAGATAACAATAAAAGACTTAGATCGCAAGATCCTGTAAAAATTCGCTTTCAGTTCTTTTATCATAACCCGAACTACCTCCTACCAAGACATTATAACTATAAAGTCAAGCAAATGTACTAAGAAAATATAAAGAAAAAGGAGCCGCCCTTTTGGCAACTCCTTCTGAAACGCTGATTGGTGAGCAGGATCAGAAGATCCTACCGATGTTCATCGAAGATCAGCCGATGTTCTCAACATCTTCAACTGTTCCGAAAAGATTCAGTCTGAAAAGCAGAGCTTCATCTTCCTGGTTGGAGCAGTAGATCTTCGCGCTTACAAGCTTACCGCCCTCGATGAGTTTCATCAGACCTGTGATCTGGCTCAGCTTGCTCTTGAGATTGAACTTGTCACCCTCATCGGTAATAAGCATTACATCGCCGGAACAGGAATCCAATGCCTGCATAAACTGGTGAACATCTACGTTGCTCATGTTAAAAGCCTTCATGGTGACTACCTCCTTTAAGTAAATGAGTTATTTCCTTCTTTTCTTTCACAAGGTCTTTCCTAACCTTGCAAACACATTATAACTTTCGCCTATTGGAGAGTCAACGACTTATTTGTAGAGTTTGCACATGGCGAAACGTTTTTATTTATGCACATTGCACATACTTGGATTGTGCATATTCACACACGGATTCAGGCCCTGATCCTCGTATACGTCCAAATAGCAAAGCTTACGCCCTTTACCGAATTCACGGTGGCTTCACGGCTCAGAAGCTTCCACTCTTTGAGGTTATCAAGATTCGGGAAAAATGCGTCCGCCTCAAATGACTTATGTATCTTAGAAATGACACAGGTGTCGCAATATGGCAAGAACTGCTCGTAGATCTGCGCGCCGCCGATGATAAAAAAGGTCTCATCCGGATCCTTCTTCGTATAGTCGAGTACCTCTTCTATCGAATGCATGACGATCGCGCCTTCAACAGAAAGGTCCGTATTTCTGGAAAGGATAATGTTCGGGCGCCCCGGAAGGAGCTTTCCGCCCGGAAAAGTCTCAAGCGTCTTTCTTCCGTAGATAACGGGATGCCCGAGTGTTTTCACTTTGAAGTTCTGTTTCTGGTCTTCGGGCAGGCTGATCAGAAGTTCACCCTTATTCCCGATTCCCCAGTTCTCATCTACGGCAACGATCGCACAGATACTCATAACGTGACCACCTACTTCTTCCTTACTCAGCGAAAAGCACTTCTCGCCGACAATTCAAGTATAGCATAACAAGAGTTCACGAAAATAAAAAAGGAGCCGCGTCCGAAGACACGGCTCCTTGAAAAGACTTTATAGATCGGTATTATCCGATAACCTCGATATGTACTGCGTCAACGAAGAAATCATCAGTACAATCCTGTGTCTCCCAGTAAAGGATGAGAGAATCGAGATCAGCCGGTACCTCAACCTCACCGGTCGGCAGTACCCACTTGTTTGTTGTCAGATCGAGTTCACCTTCAACAGGAACCCATTCACCGCTGGATGTGTCGATCTCGATGATATGAGGCCACAGGTCAGCGATATCGGCACTGAAGGAAACCTGAGCAGCTGTAGACTTAACAGCGAAGGAAACCTTCAGTTTCTTACCGAGGTAACGAGTAAGGTTAACAACATAGCCGTCCCATGTCTCGGTAGCGCCGGAAACAGAGAGGCACTTATTGCCTTCAAACGCGCCGTCTTCAACAACTTTCAGAGTAGCGCCTGCACGGGCAGAACCATTGAAGTTGCCGTCCTCGAAGTTATCATCGAACGGATCGTCATCCTTCGGCGGTTCTACATAGTCAGACGGCTTTTCGAGCTCTCCGCCCTTCTTCGCAAGAACAACACCGTCAAATGCCGGCTTCTTGGAAAGATCGCCACGGAACAGGACAGGTGTATCGGAAGAACGCCAGGAACCTGCGTCTGTAAGACCCCAGATAGTAACGCTCTCGATGTCATAACCTTCAGCCTTAGCCTTGAGGAGCTCAGAGAACAGATTCTGGAAGTAGAGGCCCTGCTCATAGTCCTGGTTAGCGGAACCCTTAACAGCGTTTACGTCAAGCTCGGTAACGTGGATAGTAACACCGAGTTCATCAGCATACTTCTTCAGAGCGCCGATATACTTTTCCATGGAAATCGGGCTGGAGATGTGGGACTGCAGACCCATACCGTCGAGGTTACCTGCCTCAGCGATCGGCTTAAGAACCTCAATGATCTTGTTCTGCTTACCTGTTTCGTACTCATTGTAGTCATTGTAGAAGAGCTTGATGTCGTCGCCTGCATACTGTCTTGCGTACTTGAAAGCATACTCGAGGAAGTCATCACCGATGGTCTTTGTCCAGTTGCTCTCACGCAGCTTGTTGGAGTCATCAACGCACTCGTTAGCTACGTCGAATGCATAGAACATACCCGGATAGTTTGTATTTACGAATTCGAATACACCCTTGATGTAGTTCTCAAGACGCTTCAGCATGAGCTCACGGCTTGCGAGGTTTGCGGATGTATCGTAGTTCTCATAGAAGAACCAGTCCGGTGTCTGAGAGTGCCATACGAGAGTATGACCACGCATCTTAAGTCCGTTCTCCTTAGCGAAGTCAAGGATCGTGATAGCCTTAGTAAAATCAAGAGCCGGGCTCTCATTGTACTTAGCAGGATCAGCAAGAGTGGTTGCTGCGTCAAGTACATTCTCAGGCTTCATCTCGTTTTCGCAAGTGATCGAATTGAACTGATTCAGAAGGAGTGTTCTCGGCTCTTCAACCGGGCTTGTTACGAAAGAATCCGGAACGCAGCATCCGATTAAGAAGTCATCCTTATAAAGATCCTTCAAAGACTCATAGGAAGAGATATCTACCAGCTCAACAGCTGCTGCGTTAGAAGGATCAAAATAATCACCTTCGATAGTTACATACATGTAGTCGACATAGATATCATCTGTTGTACCGGCCTCGATATAAACGTAAACGTTTTCAGCCGTTTCCGGGATCGGAGTAGATCCTTCACCGACTACAAAAGAATCCTTGCAGCCTGAGATGTGAATGATATTCTCATACTTTGTGCTTCCGAGCATGTCAAACTGCAGAGAAACGATGACATGGTCACTCGGAGACTTAACAGAAGTTTTGATATTGATGGTGTTTCCTGCCATGTTGCTGCACGGGAAATTTACACCATTCCAGTTCTCTGTACGATTGGAAATGTGAAGCACCTTTCCATCCGCACCGTCAGCATCTTCAACATCCAGCTGAACTTCACCACGCGGCTCATAGGTAACCACGTCGCTGCCAAAGTCTTCCATGATGCTTGGAACCGCGCTCTCCGTAGAAGTAGGTTCTGTCTCTGTTTCAGTTTCAGTTGCGATTTCGGAAGCAACCTCTGATGTAGCAGACTCGTCCTTCTCGGATTTTTGGCAGGCGGTCAGAGCAACGGAAGAGAGCATCGCCAGCACCAACAGCATGGCGCCGATCTTCTTCTTCAACATAAAATATTCCTCCATTTACCTAGCCGGGAACATTCCCGGGTAATTAATTACTATCCCATATTATCCGAAAGAAAAAAGAACTTCAATGTTTTTGGCGAAATCGATTTCGAAACTTTATGAAGAATAAAAAAGAGGCTGCCTCTAATCTGTAAAAGAAAGAGACAACCTCTGAAATTCCTAACTTTTCAGTCTATTACACAGCGTCCAGAAGATTGAATACAAGCTCCAGAAGATTTCCGCCATCTCCGCCGTAACCGTTACCGACATATACCGCATTTTCAAGACAGGATTCATTCAGATCCCAGGAACCGAAATTCTTCTCAAACACGAAATAGGTTTTTCCGGTCGTACCGTCTAATCTCTTCAGCTCAACGGTAACAATGTAAACATCATCCTTGCGTGTAACTTCGTCGATATCAAAAATGACACCCATGAGAAGAGCCTGACGCGCGAGCTCCTCATCCTCAAATGTTCCTTTGTCTAAATATCTGCAGAGACTGATCGCGGAAGACTGCAGATTAAGATCTGTTTCATCCGGTTTGTATGTTGACCATGTACTTCCGTTATGGTTGATGCCTCCGCATGACTCCAGACAGTATTCTACTCTCTTTTTCATCTGAGCTTTATCACTTCCCGGACCGTAGGATGTAAACCAACCGTACCCGAGAATGCCAAGAACAATAACTCCTAAAATAATGATAGCAACAATGTAACTCTTTTTCATTTTCTCCTATTACCCCTGAATCTTAAAATCCTGCTTCCTTGACGATCTTATCATAAGCAGCGGCTTCAAGTTCATCATAATCTTTTCCATCGACCTGAAGGCTGTTAATGGCATCCAAAGTGTTGGAAAGCATCCACTCGCCGTCATAGTAAAAGTACTCTAAAACAAGCTCCCCTTGCCTGTTTTCATAATAGATGTGAACCTTTACCTCGGCGTCGTGCCCTTTGACTTTGGTACTTACGATGTTGAATTTTGCGTTCCGAAGAATCTTCTCGCCGACAGTTTTAAAAAGATACTCACCGTCAACATCTTGATCTTTCAATTGAGGAATCGCGTCAGAAACATCGGGAATACCGGAAAGATCAACTTCTTCACCACCATGAAGAAGTTCCTCATCAGACGGAAGCGGCGGAACATATGAATCGTCGACTTCAGTCGCGCCTGCGGAAATCAGTGTCTTTCTAGCGCTATCGCGAACTTGCGCTTTTTTCGTACGATGGTCCTGAACGACTGCGGCAACGATCATAACGATTACGATCACGACCAGAAAGCCGGAATAGACCAAGTAGGACTTTTTCATGACACTATCTCTCCCCTGATAAAATCATTTTGATGATATCACATAAGCGGGAAATATGTAAATAAACTGTGAACGAGCATACCTTGTCCCTAATTCATCTCAAAGAGCGAATTACGGCAGAATCATTTGTCAAGATGAACATCCATCTGCGGATAAGGAATGGTAATACCTTTCTCCTGAAGAGTATCATCGATCTTCTGTAAGACTTTTCTTTTAATGGTGGCACGCTGTGCCGGATTAACAGTCAGACGCAACCGATAGATCATACAGGAGTCCTTATACTCCTGAAGTCCGAGAAACTCTGCTTTTCGGATCTCTTTCCAGGCAGAGATCTCCTTAACGAGTTCACCGAAAACAGTCTTGATCTTCTCTCTGGACTCACCATAAGAGAGCGGAATATCAATAGGAAGCACATCTGTCATGCGACAGACTTTATCGATATTCCGGTTACAGATATGCATCTCATAACCTTCTTCCCCGTTTACGATATGAGTAGATTTCAATGACATACTCTCTACTTTTCCCGAGTAGTTGTCGATCTTGATGATATCGCCGATACGGAAAAAGCTCTCGCTGATGATATTAACACCCATAATGATGTCTTTCAGAGCATCCTGAAGAGCAAGACCGACGATTACACTGGCGATTCCAAGTCCCGCGATGGCACTTGTGACATTGATGCCGTTGATCTGAAGGATAATAAGCACGCAGAGAATGATAAGGAAATAGCGCACAACATTGACCAGAATGGAAACGACTCCGTTTTTCCTGTCGTTTTTATCGAACACCTTATTGATGAATCGGCGAAGAGCTACCCATACGATCAGGGCAACAACGACCGTCGCCACGCAAAGATATGGTTTCGGAGATATCAGCCAGTTAATTATCTCATCCATGTACGTTCTCCATTTCCAAAACAGATATTAAGATTATACGTTAATTCCGGACAAAGAAAAAGCGCCCGATGCCTTTAAGCATCAAGCGCATTCGTCTGGTCGGAGTGGCGAGACTCGAACTCGCGGCCTCTTGCTCCCGAAGCAAGCACTCTACCACCTGAGCCACACCCCGTCGCGACTTATAAATGATAATTCTTAATCACGTTCTTGTCAACAAAAAATACTATGAAAAATGGGATCAATTTGAGTTTTTGTTGAAGAATACATTTGCTTTTAAGAGCTAAAGATTATATTATCTTCCATATAAACAAATGATTTAATATATGAAACGAGGGGAAAGTATGAAAAAAAGACTTATCAGTTTTGCATCTGTACTGCTGACTTTTTCTCTTCTTCTGACATCCTGCAGCAAGTCGGATTCGAAGAAGAGCGATAAAAAAGGCGATGCTGATGAAGAAATCGTAGAAGTATTCGAAGGATATGGAAAGCAGCTTAAGAAATTATCTGTTTCCAAGATCACAGACTACGCTCCGGATTCCGCTATGCAGGATCTGGATCTTTCCGGAGACGAGGAAGAGATCGTTAAAGCTCTCTTAAAGAAAGCCTCGTTTGAAGTTGAAGAAACCGAGATCAAGGAAAAGAAAAAGTCCAGCACCTGCACAGCTAAAGTAAAGGTCAATTATGTCGATCTTGAAAAGGTCCTCGGCAATTTTGACGGAGAGGCAGATAAAGACAGCATCATCGAAGCCATCGGCGAAGCAAAAGCGTCCAAAAAGAGCGTCAAAGTATCTCTCGAGAGCGATGATGGCGAGTGGAAGATCGTTGATGATTCCGCGATGTATGAGCTTCTTTTTAACGGTATAGAGGATCTTGAATACTATCTGTCTCCGATGGATGATCCGACTACCACAACAGAAGAACCGACGACTACTACGACCGAAGAGCCGACCACTACAACAACGACTGAGGCGCCGACCACTACAACAACTGAGCCGGATTCTTCTACAACTCCTGTTACCGGCGGCGTGCATCAGGTACTTGTCGGTGATGAACTCGATAAAGTTCTTAAGGACTTCGGTTTCACTGTTGAAGAAAACCACTACGCTGACGAGATCGAGCGCATCTATGAATACGATGAGGATTTCATCTTCTGCTACTATGAGTGCCAGGATTCATCGATCATCAAGCAGGACTACGATGATTATGTTAAGCAGATGAGAGATAAGAAGGTGGATTGTGAGGATTTCATTGAGGATACCTACAAGGGCACACTTAATCTGTTCCTTTCGAACGTAAAGACTGAAGATAATCATTCCTATGATTTCTATCTGTACTACGACGAGAGCGTTCTTCTGATCGCAGGCGTCGATATTTATCCGAACGCTGATCCGTCTCAGAGCTACTTTGATCTTATCGAGCAAGTAGGTCTTTGGGAGTATTGATTCAATTCATGATCCCTATGCTGATCTAAATAAATGACACTAAAAAAGAAGGTTTCTTGTATCAACAAGAAACCTTCTTTTTTAGTTCTTTTCGATCAGAACGAAAGCTTTGTTACTGCTTAACGGCTTTCTTTGTTTCGATCTCTTCGAGAAGCTTAGCGGATACTTCATCGATGGTCATGGAACCGAGGTCACCTTCGAAACGGGAACGTACGGATACTGTGCCCTCCTCAACTTCCTTATCACCTACAGTAAACATGTAGATGACCTTATTGATGTTCGCTTCTCTGATCTTCTTACCGAGCTTCTCGGAACGATCATCAACCTCGGCGCGGATACCCTTAGCGATAAGAGCATCACGGATCTCAAACGCACGATCAAGATGCGCATCGGAGATCGGAAGGATACGAACCTGTTCCGGAGCCATCCAGAGAGGCAGACAGCCGGCGTACTTCTCGATGAGATATGCCAGAGTTCTCTCGAAGCAGCCGAGGCTGGTTCTGTGGATGATATACGGATTCTTCTTCTGTCCGTCCTTGTCGATGTATTCCATGCCGAACTTCGCGGCAAGGAGCATGTCGATCTGGATAGTAACGAGCGTATCTTCCTTACCGAATACATTCTTGTACTGGATGTCGAGCTTCGGGCCATAGAAAGCAGCCTCATCGATACCGATGGTGTACTCAAGGCCGAGATCATCAAGGATCTTCTTCATGGTAGCCTGAGCTTCTTCCCACTGTTCCTTAGTTCCCTCATACTTGTTCTTCGGGTTCGCCGGATCCCACTGGGAGAAACGGAATGTGCAGTCTTCCAGAAGTCCAACGGTACCGAGGAAGTACTTAGCCAGTTCGAGGCAGTTGCTGAATTCCTGTTCCAACTGATCCGGACGCAGGATGTAATGGCCCTCGGAGATGGTGAACTGACGAACACGGATCAGACCATGCATCTCACCGCTGTCCTCGTTACGGAACAGAGTCGATGTCTCAGTCAGACGCATCGGCAGGTCACGGTAGCTTCTCTGACGATTCAGGAATACCTGATACTGGAACGGGCAGGTCATCGGACGGAGCGCGAAGCATTCTTTTGACTCATCTTCCGCGTCACCCATAATGAACATACCATCACGATAGTGATCCCAGTGACCGGAGATCTTATAAAGATCACGCTTCGCGAAATACGGAGTCTTTGTCAAAAGACAACCCTTGGACTGCTCAACATCTTCGACCCAACGCTGCAGAAGCTGAACTACGCGAGCACCCTTCGGAAGAAGGATCGGAAGACCCTGACCGATATAATCAACAGTAGTGAAGTACTCGAGTTCACGACCAAGCTTGTTATGGTCACGCTTCAAAGCCTCTTCTCTTGCTGCGACAAATGCCTTCAGCTGCTCTTTATCCGGGAAGGATGTTCCGTAGATACGCTGGAGCATCTTGTTCTTTTCAGAGCCTCTCCAGTAAGCGCCTGCACAGGAAAGAAGCTTGAAAGCCTTGATCTCGCCTGTAGACTCCATGTGAGGACCGGCGCAAAGATCTGTAAACTCGCCCTGCCTATAGAAGGAAATTACAGCGTCTTCCGGAAGATCATCGATCAGTTCGACCTTATACGGCTCGCCCTTCTCTTCCATGAGTTTTCTTGCTTCCGCACGGGGAAGTTCAAATCTTTCGATCGGAAGATTCTCTTTAACGATCTTCTTCATTTCATCTTCGATCTTCTTCAGATCTTCAGCGGAAAAAGCCTCGTCTCTGTCGAAATCATAGTAGAAACCGTCATCAATGGAAGGTCCGATCGCAAGCTTCGTCTCAGGCCACAGTCTCTTGATCGCCTGCGCCATGATGTGCGAAGTACTGTGACGATACTTGTTTCTTTCTTCTTTGTTTGCAAAATCAACCATTTTCGCATTCCTCCTTTATGGTATTGCAGCTTGTTTTTTCCGGAATACAAAAACGCCATGTATCCCGACGATAGGGATGCATGGCTGCACGGTTCCACCCTAATTGCCCGAAATCATTTCGGACCACTCATTACCCCTTTTAACGCTAGTAGGCAGCGGCTGCTTCATAATCGAATCTCTTTCCGAAGCGCGGCTCCGAGGTGGTACTTTCCGATGATTCCCATGAAAGGACTTCCAGCCAAGATCCCTTCTCTCTGTCAGGAATGAAGATGTCGGAAAACATATCCTCTTCAATGCCTTTGATTGTTTTACAGTTTATTCCAACGTTTGGGGAAATGCAAGCACTTTTTACTTGCACTCAAATAAACTCACTTAAGTTTTAGATATTCTTCCAGACGTTTTGAAAAATCACGGGCGGATGCGACCGAAGGATCGGAAGGATCAGGCGCGAGGCCCTGTACCATGACATAGTAATCATTATCACCATAGATCAGTTCAAGATAAGCGTATCCGAGAGAATGATCCGACTTATCAAGATACCCGTCGTAGATCAGGCAGCAATCTGACATCTGCATCTCGGCGTCATCAAAAGGAGCTGTAGATGTTACCAGCTGCTCAATGAGCTTTTCGAAAGACTTTCCCTGCGCAGACGCGGAAGAAACGATCATTTTCGCGCTGTCATCAAGCGCCGTAAAACCGACCGTTCCGGATTCATCGAAAATGATCAGATTCTCGTCTCGACAGAGATTCTTAATATCCGTAACAACGATGTGAAGGCCGTTATTTTTTGATAACTTAGGCAGACGACCGCCGTTCTTAGTTATCAGATTCTGAGAATCATCTTTCTCAGAAGAGTTATCTGCGTCATTACGAAGTTTTTTGTAAACCGCGACACTGGCAACTATCACTGCCGCCAAAATGAGGACCACGCCAACACCACGGGCCACTTCCAGCCAAAAATCCTTTGTCTTGTAAAAAGGCGTATTCTCATTATTTGAAGGCATCGGTGTCTGGTCCATAATTCATTTCCTGTCAAAACGAGCGTATTTTGTCAACCACGACTCATCCGTATAAGTGTCGTCTGCACTCATGAGGCATCCGTAACACAGATCGTCGGCGATTTCTAAGATCGTATCTTTCAATTCGAGGTTTTCTTTCCATTTCTCATCGATCGCGTCATAACCCAAAAGCGCTCCGATGATATTTCCCGTGATGGAACCGGTCGAATCACTGTCACCGCTGTGATTTACCGCGGAAATGATCGCGGCTGAGAAATCATCCGAATGACGCAGAGCGCAGTAGATCGCGATCGCAAGCGCCTCATCACCGCACCATCCGGCACCGATCCTGGAAATATTGTCTTCATCCTTATCTTGATTACAGGAAAGAGCGACCGCGCGGTCGATCAGCTCCATAAAAGCACCGAGATGCTTTCTTTCGGAGAAGATGCTTCTTATCATTTCCTGGGCTTCTCTGACAACTTCACGAAGAACGGGCTTATCATCGGATGAAATGATCTTCTTGATCACGTATGTCAAAAATGCCGCCGGCATAAAACCGAGAGAATGCGAATGAGTAAGTGCCGCTATCTCGGCACCCTCAATAGCCGCAGAACGATCATCCAGATCGCGGAGCGCGATACCGACAGGAGCTACTCGCATGACGCCGCCACAGCCCTTACTATGATTAATGCGTCTTTCTGTAGATCCCTGTTCGCCGGAAGAAAGCGCGTCAAGACATGTCGCACCGGGAGCACGGCAGCTCCACAGTTCTTTTACATCAAGAAGCCAGCTGATCCTTTCTCCATGCGTATCTCCACGCTGTGTTTCAAGCCAGTCGAGATAGGCCAGATAAACGTAGTATCTGGACGGCGAGGAAAGCTTATGAAGAGCGACTCTGGTCTGCGCGCAAAGAAGACCGTTCGCGGTAAAAAGACTCATCTGTGTATCATCGGAGAACAGTGCTTTTCCCGAAGCCGGATCAATAGCATAAGAAGTAATACCGGAAGGTCCGTAGGTTCTCAGGATCTCGTCGTAGGAAACAAACTCCACCTTGTAGCCCAATGCGTCACCGGCCGCGCCACCGATCAGACAGCCGCGGATACGGTCTATTGATTTTTCTCGATCTGTAACGATCGCCGATATGTTATCCGGAAGCTTGGTTTTATCCATAAGAACATCTCCCCTTTTCACTCATTATAACAGAATTCAGGAGGGACTGTCTTGCTTCTTTCCGACTACCTGACCGGCGATCTCTTTCCATGAATAGCGGACTCTCTCCACTCGCATCATCCAGATCAGCTTGATCACATTAAAGAGAACGAACCATATTACGGCGCTTGCGAAGAATGTTGTCACGACAGTCAGAACCGCGCAGATCAGGCAGCTGAGAACGATCTTCCCGAAGTACTTATCCTTAGTAAAAAACAGAGTGATCAAAGCGATCAAACCAAGCTGAACAAATCCGGCAAAGAACCTGATCCATCCTTCGGAAACATTGTCGGAAAGGACGATCGGAGAAGCAAGGAAAAGGAAACAGATGACCGCTTCCGCGATACAGATCTTATTGAGCTGACGACGGATACGATCCATCTCAGACTGTTCCTGTTTTCTTCTTTTTTCTTCCTCTTCTCTTCGAATCTTTTCTTCTCGTTCTTCCTTCCAGGCCTGCTCCATATCGAGCTGCGCTTGAATACGTCCCATCTCGCGATCGTAACCCGCACCATACTCACCGCTTCTGGAGATGAGCATCTTTTTCCCGCAAACGGTACAAGTTGCCACTTTCAAAGCGGAATCTACGGTTACATTGGCACCGCAGCCGGTACATGTCATATCAACAAGTTTCATCGTTCAACAGCCCTTTCGATCAAGCAACGCTGAGCGTGAATGGATCGGTGAGATCGCCATCAAAATACTCATCCGGCTTCGAATACATCATAATTGCCGAGATCGTTTCGATCTTATCGATCCCGCACTCTTCCAGATAGGTATCGTAAATATACAGAGTATCGATCGCCTTATCGCCGGGACCCAACGTCACGACCGTGAAAAGAGATGACGGGATACCGTTGAGAAGCGACTCCTCAAAACGGAAAGTATACTCATTCTCAGCGGAAAGATTTTCATAAAGAAGATAAAGTCGCGGCTCACCCCTGTACATCACATAGTCTAAAGCTGAGATACGAACTTCCTCATTCTCGAAAAGAACCGCGGCGTAAGAAAGATCATATACCTTATTCGGGTCGTAGACATTCGTAAAGATTTTCGAGCGGCCCGAAACGTAGGTTGCTTCGGTATCATCGTATTTCACTTCAAAAGAGATCTCAAACATACCGGGATTCCAAAGACCGATCTCATTACCAAGAGTCATAAAGAACGCCAGATCAAAATCTTCGTCGGCACCGTCATCAAAACTCTTAAGCCACATCGGTATCATACTGTATCCTTCAACCGAAAGATATTTCAAGTTCAAAGTGACCGGATGACCTGTCTGGTTTTTTATATGCATCTGCAGAAGGCGCTCCGTGCCATTTCCGAGAGCAAACCCTTTTACGCTGACTGTCAGTCCGTCCTTATCGATAACAAGTGTCTCATCGATCTGGATATCCTGATACTCATACTCGGGGATCTCATGAGGTCCGATCACCGACACAGGACAATCATAAGAAGAAGTCTCACTGGAATTCTTCTGAAGAGAATCACGGCTGGTATCTGTCGGATCCGTGTCTACCGGTTCAGTATCAGTGGGAACGATCGTATCTGTCTCGATCCCCGTCTCTGTTTCTTCATGGAAAGTGGATTTGAGCAGACTTTTTCCCTTTCCGGAGCCTTCGTCCTTTTTGCACGAACTAAAAAAGCACGCAAAAGACGTCATCATCGCAAATACAGTCAATAACGAAATCGCCTTCTTCATAAAACAGAACCCTCTTTCCTTTTCATTCACAAAAATTATAACACATCCATATTACACATGTGATATTATGGAACGCGTATTAGAACCACCTATTTCTTCGGAGGATACTATGAAAAAAGCACTTTCTCTTGTTCTTGTTCTCGGCCTGGCGCTTCAGCTTTGTTCATGCTCGAAAAAAACGCGTCTGGATATTGAGAGCTTTGAAAAGTACGCGCTTGAAGATCTTCAGATCGAAAAGAAAGATATTTCGGCCGGCGACAGAAATGCCTATTACGACCTCGACAGCACGATCGACAATACCGACGAGACACAGGCCAAGCGAGATCACTATGCAGAAGTTTATTCTCAGACCCTGGGAAACACGATCGGCCAGCTCATCGTCGTTTATAACGATTATCAGCAAAAAGAAGACGCGAGATCGCTTTATGATCAGGTCGTAGAAGCAGAAAAACTCATTGCCGAATCAGACCCGCATACATACAAATACGATCAGGATGACAACTCTTACCTTATGCTGACATCAAAGGACAGCATGACCTATCTCTTCGAATGCATATACATTCAGGACGACGTTCTGGTCTTCTTCTCGATCGTTCTTTCATCCGGCGAACTTGTAAATCTTGATGCCGACTGGCTGAAACGTGTCGAAAAGTTTATGAATGACCTTCATATCCGCACACCGTTCTACCTGAACGCAAACATCGAGTCGCTTCTTAAATGATCAAGCCGGCGCAGTTTCCGACTTAGGCTCTTCTTTAGGCTCAGACTTTATCTCAGGCTTCTTTTCCTTCGGGAAAAGAAGCTTTTTGATTAGGTCAGTCAGTTTCTTCTCGATAACACCCAGAACGATCGTCAGGACAAATACCGTGATCGCAAAGATCAGGAGCTTATTACTGTTCTTGATGACGAACGGGAACTTCTTCTTTTCCATCAGATATCTGGTGATCTCAAGAGCCATGAGGTTCATGAGATATGTATCCAGGGAATACTTTCCGAAGAACTTGGTAACAGGATTTTCAACGTGATACTTCATCATAAAGAGGATCACAAGGAAACCTACAAGAGCGAAAAGCGGGACCTGACAGAAATATGTCGCGATCTTAAGATCAACGCGCGGTCCCTTCATCTCATACTCTCTCCAGTAACCGAAGTGGCTCTGGCCATATTCGGAAAGGCGGAAAGCGATATATGTGAGGAACAGAACGACATGGAACTTTAAAGCATAAAGGCGCTTAAAGAACGGAACGATCTTTGACTCGTAGTTCGCGAAGATAAGGCCTGTCAGGAATGCCGGCGCGGAATTGACCCACCACTCACCGTTAAACCACAGGACTTTCTGATCCTGCCACCAGTGAACATTTCTCGGATTGAGCATCCACCAGTTTGCATTCTTTCTGGACCACCATGCGAAGTGTCCGTTATAGCAGAATCCGAGACCAAGACCGACGATCACGAGACCGATAATGATCAAGCATGTCGGACGGTTCTTGATAAAACGGAAGCAAAGGAAGAATACCAGATAAAGAATAGCAAGTACTACCGGGAACCACGCATAAGCGTTCATCATGGTTAGACCGGTAAAGTTAAAGATCCACTGCTGTGTCGGCATCTTCACTTTCGCGATAACAAAATAGAGTGCATAAAGAATGATATTCACATAGAACGGGAGCAGGATGCCCTTTAAGATCCTGTTCTTTACAAAGCCATGGAGGTAATTCTCTTTTGTATCCAGGCTCTTGATCAGGCCGTAGCCGGAGCAGAAGAAAAAGATCGCTACGAAGAAAGCACCTGCATTAACGAACTGTGTCAGTACTTTTCCGTTTTGAAAGATCGTTTCCTGAGAAATATGGTGCAGGATAACACCGATCGCGGCAAATCCGCGAAGAGACTTCATAACATCCAAAGACGCAAAGTCCTTATGAAAATCCTTTTTACCTAGTTTACTGGAACTGCCCCAGAAAAGGAGCATGAAGAAAAAATAGTAAGTGGCGACACGAAGGATCGGCCAGAATTTAAACACATCTTTTAACATAATTATCCCCTGTTTAACTAAAAGATCTCATGTATTTTCTCATAAAAAGAAATGGTTGAAAATACCCCTTAAATGATGTGTTTGAGTTTATCGGGTCTTTTAGTTTGTTTTCTATTCAAAAACAGAATATTCATATTTTCACAAAACTTCAAAAAAAAATGTCATCTAAAATAAAAACATAGACATCGATTGATTCCTTCAGGAAACATGGAGGGTATGACAATGAAAAAAAGACTGGCTATTCTCATTTGCCTGGCGATGCTGATGAATCTCGCAGCCGCCTGTGGCAGCGGTTCAAAAGAAACCACCAAAAAGAAAACCAAAAAGACTTCTAAGACGAAAGTAAGCAAAGTCATCGATGATACAGAGCCGGATGATGACACCGAACCTCCGAAGACCACCACGGAAGAACCGACGACCACAACAACAGATCCGGATGCGAACATCCAGATCGAAAAGGCCGAAACGGAGACTCTCAACTGGGTCGAAGTGAAAGATATGTACGGATATACTTCCATTACGGTTCCGGACACATGGGAAGTCAATTTCGTCATGGCCGATCTGATCGGTTACGGGATCATCGCTTCGGATAAGACCTGCCCTGACAGATTCTTCATATTTCAGCTTCTTGCTTCCCCATTTACGAAATCCAAAGAAGCTCATGATTTCTGGGCACAGAATGCTTCCGGTGACTACATGGGCGGAACAAATGACTTCGTCAATCACCCGTATCTGACAAATCCGACTACCGAAGGATTCTTTACGGATTGTGGCCCGGGATATCTGATGATCTATGATTTTGAAAAGGTAGCCACACTCGAAGAAGACAACATCCTCTTCGGAAATGTTCTGGAAGGCACATGTACTTCTCCCAACGGCGGTAAGGTCACAGGTATTTTCGGAGCGATCCCCTGGAACAATCTGGACTATCCCATGTACGGCATTGACTGTGGATTCTACAGTGTTTCCAACGTCCTTGTCATGGCGGCACCGGAAGAAGACTACACAAACTGGATGCCCGTAATGACGCAGATGCTGAACTCCATCGTATTCACGGAAGAATTTATGCAGGAAAGAAACCGTGAATGGCAGCAGATCATCGGCACTTCGATCTATCTTGGAAAGATCGCCGATCAGATGGGCGACATGATCATGGATACCTGGAATAATTCCATGGACAGCTACGATATCATCTCCCAGAGACAAAGTGATGCGACGCTTGGCAGAGAGCGCGTCGTCGATACCGAAACCGGAGATATCTACTATGCTCCGAACGGATTCTCAGATGATTACACAGGATCCCGCTTTGAACCTCTCCCGGATAATGATCCGAGATACAGAGACGCGGTATCCGGAACGATCACATATGGCTGATCGAATAAAGAATAAGGTTCCTTTCTTACTGTAGTTTCTATATTGAAAAGGGCGTTTTCCCATCGGGAGACGCCCTTTTTAACTTCTCATCTTTAAAAGATCAACCAAGATGGATCTTCGCTTCGGGATAGATACTCTTAACCTTGTTCTTATCCTTCGTGACAAGACCCATAGCAAATGTCAGAGGTCCGACACGGCCGAGGAACATGACCGGTATGATCGCAAGTTGACCCAATGTTGAGAACTGCGGTGTCGCGGCCGATGAAAGGCCAACAGTACCAAAAGCCGAGGCCGATTCAAATAACAGATCGAGGAAAGTAAACTTCCCTTCTGCTATCAGATTTCTTTCCGTTACGGAGAGCACACAAGTCAGGAGCAGCATTAACGATAATCCGAGAACAAAGATCGTGATCGCGCGCTGAACCGTAGAACGGGATACTCTGTGATTCATGATAACGATCTCGTTTTTACCAGTCATATCACACTTTACCGTACTGAGCAAAAGAGCGAACGCCTGGACTTTGATACCACCACCCGTGGATCCCGCGCCGGCACCGATAAACATCAGAATGACGCAAAGGACTTTCGTGCAGTCACGCATCGCAAGAAGATCGATAGAATTCATACCCGCTGTACGAAGGGACATTGACTGAAACAAAGAAGCGTTGATCTTTTCATTCCACGGAAGATTTCCGATCGTAAAACCGCTGTCGTTTCCGAGCTCCATCAAAAGGATGAGGATCGTACCACCGACCAGGAGACCGACGGTCATGAAGAAAGCCAGGCGAGTGTGGAAATTCACATGAATATTCGTTCTTTCCTTCTTATCGTGACGAATAAAGGTTCTGATCTTTCTGACGCAGTACTCGATCAGGTCCTTCCAAACGTGGAATCCGAGTCCGCCTGAAAAGATCAGGAATGTCGCCGTCAGCATAACGACCATGTTGCCGTTATACGCGGTAAAACTCGAATACGGGCCGGAAGCCGTATCACCGAATATATCAAATCCGGCATTACAGAAGGCGGAAACAGACGCAAACAATCCTTTAAACATTCCGCCGGCATAACCGTACTCAGGAACAAATTGCGTAGAAAAAAGTATGAATCCGATGAACTCGAATCCGAAAGTCATCAAAAAGATCGTCTTGAGAAGTCCTTTCAGCTCGGAAAACGAGAAACTGCCGGAGTTCTCCTGCGCAAGGACACGCGTACGTACTGTAACTCTTCTTCTGAAGATGGTGACCGCGAACGAATAGATCGTAACAAGTCCGAGTCCGCCGACCTGAATAAGCACCAAAAGAATACAACGGCCGAACGTATTAAATGTCGTGGCGGTATCTCGAACGACAAGACCCGTCACGCAAGTTGCCGATACTGTGGTGAAAAGAGAATCGAAGAATCCGATGCTCTCACCGGAATTCGTGACAAACGGAAGCATCAGAAGCAATGTTCCGATAGCCATGATCAGAAGGAAGCTGGCAACGATCACGCGAGCCGGACGTTCAAGCATCCATTCGACGAATTTCTTGGTCTTGCTTCTTCTGACCAGCATTTAATGCACCATCGCTTTCCAGATCGCTTCAATATCTCTCTTATCACATACCATCATGATCTGGTCTCCGGCATTCATAACGGTACTACCGATAGGAGTGATCGTATCTCCGTCAGCACCCGCCATAACAACGACACGGGAACCGTGAATAAACTTATACTCGATCATTGACTTACCGCAAGCGTCAGATTTATCGGAAAGGACGAACTCGATAAGTACGTGGTTGGAATTCTTGATACGGTGAACGATTCGAAGGCCTTCGAAATCGATCTCCTGCTCGATCATGCTGGCAAGGATCTGTGTGCCCGAAAAAGCACGATCGATACCGAAATGCTCCATGATACGGCGGTTCTTCGGATTATTTACTCTAGCGATCGCTTTCGGAACACCGAGATGTTTCTTGGCGATCTGGCACGCGAGAAGGTTGGTCTCATCCTCATTGGTCAACGCGACGATCATCGAAGCGTCTTTACAGGCAACACTTAATACCGGATAGGAAGATCCGTCACCGTTGATGACCTCGGAAACCTGAGTATCGGCAAACTTCTTCGCCGCATCGGGATCCTTATCGATGATGACGATCTTATCAGCCTGTTCCAATTCATGGATCAGATAATGAGCAAGTTTTCCGGCACCGACAATTACGATCTTCATATGAACACCCAACTGATCAGACCTTCTTTTCGGCCAGGATCAGCTTATCTCCCTTCTCCAGTTTCATGCTCGGAAGCGTCGTCACAAACGTATCATGACGAACGATACCGAAGATATGTCTTCCCTCGGTATCCTCGACATCACGGATCTTTGCGCCTACGAAACTATCCTCGATATCAAGGATCGTGAACGCGATGCTGTTTCCGAAAATGTTGGACATGCACTGTCCGGTATAATCTTCTTTCTTCACCTTACCGTCGATCGCGCGCATAAAAGCGTCGGCAGTCAGAACGGTAGACGATATGGAAAGGAATCCTGCGTCATCAAACAGGTGATAATCCTGAGACGCAAATACTCTCGTGATTACACTCTTTACGCCGAAAATATCTCTTGCGATCTCGGACGCCATGAGATTCTGATTCTCACTGTCGCTCATCGCGCAGACGATATCCATAGATCCGATATCGGCCTCTTTGAGAATATCGATATCAATGATGATACCGTTGATCGTTAAAACACCTAAACTGTACTGCTGTTCGATTTCCTGCGCTTTCGGATCGACAAGTACACAAGTATGACCCTTTTCGATCAAACGCTTCATCAGGAAGATACTAGAGCGCGAAGCACCCAGAATCATTATCTGCATGAAAACAGCCTCCCTAATAATCAGTTATCCGGCGAAAACGCCAGCAAATAGCCCAATATCGATGCTGCCGAAGCCGCGTTCAGGGATTCTGCCTTACCCGGCATCGGTATCTTAATCAGTATATCACAACAAGAAGAAGTCAACTCCGATAATCCGTTGGCTTCGTTACCGATCCAAAGCGCGGAGCTTTTCGGAAAGGACGTTTCGCGAAGGTCATTTCCCTTAAGGTGCGCTCCGATCGAAGGGATCTTACGAGACTTCAACTCGTCAAAGATTGCCTGACTGTCGGAATACGAAATAAGCGGGATATGAAAGCACGATCCCATAGACGCGCGAAGGACTTTTTCATTATACGGATCCACGGAATCCTCCGTGAAAAGCACCGCCGCATAATCAAAAGCGTCCGCCATGCGGATGACCGTTCCCATATTTCCCGGATCCTGAAGATGCTCAAGCACGATATATCGGCTTTTCCCTTCTTCGTATGGAAAAGCACCGGAATGATCAGGAGATGAAACGACAAGTGCCATGCCCTGCGGATTCATCGTAGAGGAAAGCTTGTTGAACAGGGGTTCAGAGAGCACGACAATATCCGCGCTGCCGACACACGGGAAGTTCTCCTTCCACTTGTCGATCAGAGCCTCTTCTCCGCTTCGAAGAATGACCGTTTCCGGAACAAGTCCGCTTTTTAAGGCATCTTCACATAAGCGCAAACCCTCGATAAAGACCTTTCCCTGTGTCCGCGCGACCTTACGGTCGTGCAGGGCAACAAGTGATCGGTATCGAGGGTTTTCTTTGCTTTTTATCTCGAAATAGCGCTCCACGAAAGAATCAAAGAGCGTTCTTAGCCTGCTCGCAAAGTGCAGCAAATCCGTTCGGATCAGTGATAGCGATGTCAGACAGAACCTTACGGTCGAGGGCAATGTTTGCCTTCTTCAGACCGTTCATGAAACGGCTGTAGGACATACCGTTTACACGGCAAGCAGCGTTGATACGCTGGATCCACAGTTTTCTGAAATCTCTCTTCTTGTTCTTTCTGTCACGGTAAGCATAAGTACCGGACTTCATAACCTGCTGGTTAGCAACCTTAAACAGCTTGCTCTTGTGGCCGAAGTAACCCTTAGCCTGCTTCAAAATCTTATGATGACGCGCTCTTGTACGCATACCTCTTTTTACTCTGGACATGGTATTAATCCTCCCTTAAAATCTTACTTTTCAAATCACCGGGTCCGATTATTTATACGGAACCATTGTCTTGATGACCTTCGCATTAGCTGCGGAGCAAACTGCAGTATGACGAAGATGTCTCATTCTCTTGCTAGGTCTCTTGCTCAAGATGTGGCGACGGAAAGCCTGGGAGTAAAGAACCTTACCGGTACCCGTTACCTTAAATCTCTTCTTAGATGAACTGTGTGTTTTCTGCTTAGGCATGTTTCTATTTCCTCCTTATTCACAATCAGTTTTTCTTGGGAGCCAAGAACATAACCATATTCCTGCCCTCGATCTTTGCCGGCTTGTCGATCTGGCCGACCTCTGCGCACAATGACGCAAACTTTTCCATTACAGCGTAACCCTGGTTCTGGTAAGCCATCTCACGGCCACGGAACTTTACGATTACTTTTACTCGGTTTCCGTCTTTCAGGAAACGGCATGCGTTCTTCGTCTTGACATTCAGGTCGTGATCTTCTGTGGTCAGCTTCATGCCGACTTCCTTTGTCTCGATCACTTTCTGATTCTTACGGGCTTCCTTCTCACGCTTAGCCTGCTCGAACAGATACTTTCCGTAATCCATTACCTTGCAGACCGGGTTGTCAGGGTTGTTTGCGATCAGTACAAGATCAAGTCCTGCAAGATCCGCGGCCTTTCTGGCCTGCTCGATCGGAACGATACCGACCATCGTACCATCTGCATCAATCAGTCGCACCTTCTCAAAACGAATTTCTTCGTTGATCGGCTGCCCATTATTCTGTCTGGCGATAAGAACCCACCTCCTTAAATACAAAAACGGAGCGAAACTCTCCCGCTTCACTCCGTCAAAACTTACCATTCAATAAGCCACATTAGTGAACCTCTTCATCGGAACTTGAGGTGAGAAGCGGAAACTCCTACTTGCTGTAACTTCAACATAATAACTATTCGAAAAGTACTTGTCAAGCACATTTTCTTATTTTTTCAACGTTTTCAGTGCTTTTTCATCAGTATGGGCTTCCAAATCCGGTCGGCATCAGCGCGATAAGGACCGCGACGATGTTTCCGATACCCGGGATCAGGAAAACAAGCGCATACCAGCGAGAAAGATCAGCGTCGTTCATTCTTCTCATGAATGCGGAAAGCTGAATAAACGTAATGATGAGATAGAGTGTACCATATGCCAGCCAATATTCAAGATTTCCGGACAGACCGTTATACTTCAGACCGATATTGGCAAGAAAAACAGAACCGAAAATAGAGATCACGATCGAACTCAGCCATGTACAAGCGAAATACTGGCATCTCGTTAATGTACCGTTCTTGATGTTAAGCATCTCCTGCCAGTACTCGGCCAGATCCTCCAGCGTGATCAGCTGGCATAACATAAACAGAAAAAATAACAGCATACTCTTCTCCCCGTCTTACCCCGTCAATAATATCTCTCAACACCGTAGTTTGTCGGGAAAATGATTCCCATCGCGGTCGCAAGTACATTTCCTATTATGGGGAAAAGCAGGACAATTGCAAGCCATTTCGTCAATGACGCATCATTCAGCCTTCTCATAAATGCGGAAAGCTGCACGGGAGTGATCGTCACATATACAATGCCGAGAATGACGTAAGTCCTCACGGAATCACTCATATTCCGAAGCGACGGATACTTGAAAAACAGAATCAAAACGATCGGCATGATGATCAGAAGCATAATACCGAACACGATGATCTGACCGACATAGAACTGTTTTCTGTCCAGCTGACCGTCTTTTACATTGAAAATCTCACCCAGAAACTGCTGAAGATCGCCCTCATCGAGCAGACCCAGGTAGGCCAAAAACCCAAAACCACGCATATGATCCCCCTCCTCGAAACCCTATCACGTGCCCAAATAACAACTTTATTTGATTTTATCACAGCCTGTATTTCGGGTAAAAGAGACCACCGAACGAATATAAAGGCTATTTCCGCTAAAACCGCGAAATAGAATTTCTATATATGCTATAATCGCTTATATGTAATTCGATAGTAAAAGGAAGTGTACGATATGATCTCAAAAGAAATAGAAAGCAAGATCTCCGGCGGTTCCCTGATCCGCAAGATGTTCGACGAAGGCGCCCGCCTGAAAAAGATCTACGGAGACGATAAAGTATTCGACTTTTCCATCGGCAACCCGGACCTCGAGCCGCCGAAGGAAGTAAAAGACGCTCTGATCGAGCTTGCCAACGCGGATATTCCGGGCATGCACGGTTATATGGCAAATGCCGGTTATCCGGAAACCAGAAAGGCGATCGCGGATAAGCTTTCCGCAGAGAGCGGTCTTTCGATCGGAATCGATTCGATCTGCATGACATGCGGTGCCGCTTCCGGTATGAACAACATCCTGCGTGCCATCATCGAACCGGGCGACGAGATCATCCTTCTTGCTCCTTTCTTCCTTGAATATCTGAACTATATCAGCAATGTAAAGGGTGTTCCGGTCATCGTAAATACAGACCCGGATACATTCCTTCCGATCGCTTCCGAGATCGAAAAGGCGATCACACCGAAGACAAAGGCGATCATCATCAACTCCCCGAACAACCCGAGCGGCGCGATCTACCCGAAGGAAGCTCTCGATGAGCTGAACGCGCTTTTTAAGAAGCAGGATCACGTGATCCATGTCATCTCCGATGAGCCGTATATCGATCTGGCATATGACGGAATGAAGGTTCCTTCTTCCCTTGCCTCTTTCGACGACCTGATCGTCTGCTTCTCCTGGAGTAAGTCCCTTTCTCTTCCGGGCGAGCGTATCGGTTACACATGTGTCAGCCCGAAGCACGCTGATTTCGAGATTCTGACTCAGGCGCTCGTTCTCTGCAACCGTATCCTCGGCGCGGTCAACGCTCCTGCACTTATGCAGCGTGTCGTCGCGAAGGCGCTGAACGCGAAGGTAGATGTTCCGAACTACGAAAAAAGAAGAAATGAACTTTACAATATCATCACCGAGGCAGGCTTCACATGTACAAAGCCGCAGGGTGCCCTCTATCTCTTCATGAAGACACCGATCGATGATACAAAGTTCTGCGAGGTCTGCGCGAAGTACAATGTCCTGGTCGTTCCGGGCTCCGCGTTCAAGCGTGAAGGTTATGTAAGACTCGCCTTCTGCGTATCCGAGAAAACGATCCTCGGTTCGAAGGACGCTTTTGAAGCGATCGCGAAAGAGCTGGGACTCAAAGCCTGATCAGAAATAGAGATCAGACCTTAGGAGTAACAATAACGAGCATGGTTCCGGACTTCTGTTCGAAACCGTGCTCTTTTTCTGTCATATCGAATTCGTTGCTGACAGTAAGCGAGCTTCCCGGGATGATGTCACGGTCGGAAAGCTTGTACTTCATTCCGAATGTCGAAACGCCCTTCGAGCCCTTTCCGAGGGGAATCAAGGAACATGTGATGTTTTCTTTTACGAGTTCATCCGGAATTACGAAGCGAAAAGCACCATTGATAGGAAATATCCAGGTATCACCGTCAGTTGTCGTGATGTTATACCCCTCCTCTTTCAGACGCATCGTCAGAAGGAGATTAGACATCACATGATCGGGTCTGCCCATAAGAGATGTAACAAAGAGCAGTTCTTTTTCCTTGGGAACACTTGTCAGGCAAAGTTCTGAGTCCGTCATGTCCTTTTCGACCGGGAAAAGCTTATGCGAAACATTCTTTTCCTTTAGCCAGGAAACGGTTTTCTCCGAGATGGAATCCATATCGCCCCAGACGGTTTCCGGAACGATATCGTAAGGCATGAGCGAATCGGCACCGCTGTCGGCGCAGATGATCTCTTCCGCACCACGAAGGATCGGAAGCAACGGCAGAAGATTCTTGTTCGGACCTCCCGCGATTACGACAATGCACATGTGAGAAGTTCCTTTACGGCAGCAGCATGATCCTTATTCGAGAAGACTCTGGATCCTGCGACCAGATAGCTCGCGCCTGCTTTAACAACGAGAGGCGCGGTCTCATCACAGATACCGCCGTCTACGGAAATGACAGTATCCGCGTTGTTTTCATCGATGACTTTTCGAACAGTGGCGATCCTCTCCAGTGATTCATTCATGAAACGCTGACCACCGAAACCGGGGCGGACGGTCATAACAAGGACCAGATCGCACTTGGTCACGTACGGCAAGACCTTTTCGATCGGTGTATCCGGATGGATCGAGATCCCGGCTCTTTTTCCGAGAGTGCGAATAGCGGCGATGGCCTGATCCGGATCTTCTACTGTTTCGACATGGAATGTGAGCATATCGGCACCGGCATCGGCAAAAGGCTTAAAGAAGTCCATCGGGTTAGTGACCATCAGGTGGACGTCAAAGATCATACTCGTGTTTTTACGGATCGACTCGACGACGGGAACACCGAAAGTAAGATTCGGCACATAGTGTCCGTCCATCACATCGATATGCAGATAGGACGTCGCTTTCTCCACTTCCTTGATCTCTTCATTGAGACGGCCACAGTCAGCAGCCAGTATGGATGGTGCGATCACCACGTCATTCATTTTACAGACCTTCCTTCTTTTTCCCGTATTTTTTCGAGTTCTCTATTATTATATCCAAAAACTCGCGATATCGCGCAAGTCTTCCTTCTGAAATTCCGCTTTCTTCCACGGCACATCCGAGTTCTCCGTTATGACGGCAGTCCAGGAAGCGACACTTCCCCGCGATCGCCATAAGTTCAGGGTATCCTCCGATCAGATCTTCTTCCTCGATACCGATCCTGTCGACCTCCAAAGAGGAAAAACCGGGCGTATCGATCAGGAATCCGCCTTCAAACGGAAAAAGCTCGACATGACGTGTCGTATGCTTTCCTCTTCTCAATCTTTCGCTGATATCTCCGACCTCAATGTGGTCCATCCCGGTCAGGCGATGACACAACGTGGATTTACCGACACCGGACTGACCGGCGATACCGACGGTATGTCCTTCAAAGATCTCTCTGATCTCCTTTTTCGGAAGCATCGTCTCGACGGATGTCTCAACCACCTTGAATCCGGCGCTTTCGTACTCCTTTTTGAGAGCATCCGCTTTTTCTCTGGAAAGATCGGTCTTGGTCAGCCACACGATCGGATCGATACCGAGTTTCGCGCTTAAGATCAAAAGCTTGTCGAGAAGCTTTAAGTCAGGCTGAGGCTCACATGTGGAGACCGCGATGATCAGAACGTCGATATTGGCAACGCTCGGACGAATGAGCGCGTTTCTTCTTTCCTTGATGGAAACGATCGTATAAGGAATATCCGGATCTCCCGAAGGCTCAATATCACAGAAGTCGCCCACCGTAGGTGTTATCTTGCTCTTACGAAAGATACCGCGCGGCTTCGCGAGTACAGATCCCCCGTCTTCCAGGAGGATCGTGTATTCACCGCCAACACCCTTGGTGATGCGTCCATGCTTCTTTAGATTAACAGAATCCGACGTAATACCCCTTGCCTCATTTCTAAAAGATCGTATCCGGCCTTGCCGTCAGCCGCCCTGATAATCCGGGATCGCCGGCGGCGGCGGATTATTTCCGTTGTTGTTATTGTTGTTATTATTCGGATCTTCCGGCTGAGTCGGCGGCGGAACAGGCGTAGGTGTCGGTGTCGGCGTCGGAGTCGGAGTTGCCGTCGGGATCGGAGTCGGTGTCGGAACAGGCTCGAATACAGCCGTCAACGTGACATCCGATGCCGGCATCGCGAATGTGTAAGTCGCGTTATAGCTGACAGGAACATTTGAAGCGTCGACCCACGCAACGAACTGATATCCGATGCTCGGAACAGCGGAGATCGTTACCGCGGAATTCTCGGGATATACCTGCGCGCCGGTTACGGAACCGGAACCTTGGAAATTCAGGATAACGTTATATCCTATGACCTCAGGAGTCGGTGTCGGAGTACCGCCGCGGGCAACATCCTCGGCGTTACCTACATAGACTCTGATCGAGGACTTTCTCTGCACTTTTGTACCCGGAGCCGGGTCGGTAAGCATAACATAGAGATCCTTATCGTCCAGATTCTGCGCCGCGAGTTCAGGGCTGATCTCGATCGTACCCAGTACAAGATCTGCCGCGTCAATCATCTCTTTGGCCGTCTTAAGATCCTGCTTCAGAATATACGGAACTTCGCTCTCTGTAGACTGACGCGCGAAAATGATTACGACCTCGGATCCCGGCATAACGGAGGAACCTGCTTCAGGCTCAGTACGGATAACAAGACCCGGTTCAAGTTCATCATTGATCTCAGGACGGACCAGAACATCGTAACCGTTCTTCTTCAGAATATCCATGGCGTCATCTTTTTTCATTCCCGAATAGTCAGGAAGATTGACCGCACCCGGAGCTCTACTGACCGTAAGCACAAGTACATTGACCGAGCTGTTATTCTTCATCTCCATTCCGGCCGCGATGCTCTGCTTGACAACAATACCGTCCGCGTAGTCGGTACGTGTTTCATATTCGATCTGGTATGTCGTGAAATTGTGTTCCTTAAAGTCCGCCTGAACCTCAACGATCGTCTTTCCAACATAGTTCTGAACGACGAATACACTCTGCGTCTCCTGCTTTACGGACTTTTTCAGAGTATCTGTAACAAGATATGTAAGACCGATCAGAATTCCGATGATCAGAACGATGATCACGCCAACGATAACGTTATCCTTCCATCTGGATCTTCTTCTCGTCTTGATGGAACGCTCGATATCTTTCAGTTTGCCGTAGTTCGGCTCCTGACGGATCGCCGGAGTTACACCTGTTGTCTCGTCAGGTTCTTTTGGCGTCTCTACATTCGTATCAACGATACCGAAAGAACCGTTCGGATCGACCATCAGGGCATCAAGTTCCGTGACCATATCACGGATCGACTTATAACGAAGCTTCGGATCCTTCTGCATTGCCTTCTGGATGATCGCGTCAAGTCCCTGCGGAATACCGGGGACAAAATTGGAAGCGTACGGAACAGGCTCTTGAAGGTGCTTCACGGCAATAGCCACGGAGTTTTCACCATCAAAAGGAACTCGTCCGGTCACCATCTCGAAAAGCGTAACGCCAAGAGAGTAAATATCGGAGCTTGGGCTGACGATGCCGCCTCTTGCCTGCTCAGGAGAAAAATAGTGAACAGAACCGATCGCGCCGCCGGATGTGAGCGTGATCGTATGATTGGTAGACGCGTGCGCGATACCGAAGTCCGTTACCTTAGCGATACGGTCTCTTGTAATAAGGATATTGTGCGGTTTAACATCACGATGAACGATACCGTTCTGGTGCGCGGTATCAAGTGCCATACCTACCTGGATAAGGATCGGAACAGCGACTTTCCAGTCGAGATGACCGTTCTGCAGGATCATGTCTTTTACGGTGATACCTTCAACATACTCCTGGACCATATAACGGATACTGCCTTCCTGACCGACACCGAATACGTGAACGATATTGGCGTGTGAAAGCGAGGAAGCTGCTTTTGCCTCAGTATCGAAACGCTTGATGAACTCAGGATTCGTCGCGAATTCCTGCTTTAAGATCTTGATCGCCACATTCATACCGGACGAAAGGTCGGTCGCCAGATAGACATCTGCCATACCGCCACTGCCGATCAGTTTGATGACGCGGTATCTTCCACCTAAGATCATACCCTCAGGGCTTATTGTCGTACTCATGTTTTCTCCTTGCTTTTACGGATCTCGGTCTCTACCAAGATCATTGATATATTGTCGGGGGCACCCGCCGCGTTTGCAAGATCCCGAAGGAGCTGCATACAGTAATTCAGATCCTTGTGTTTCCGCAGCACGGCCCGTATCGTTTTATCTTCTACACAGCCATAAAGACCATCTGAACATAAGAGTATAACATCTCCGTTGCTGATTTCAACCGAAAACGTGTCAGGCTTGACATATTCGTTGACTCCAAGGGAACGGAGAAGTACATGCCTCTTCGGATGCGTCTTGGCTTCCTCCTCTGTGATCATGCCCTTTTCGATCATTCGCTGGACAAGCGTATGGTCCGTCGTAAGCCTCTTCATGCGCTGTCCGTGCAGAAGATAAGCACGGCAGTCACCGATATGGGAGATGTACAGAGTCTTATCTCGTACCACCGCCACGAGAAGAGTCGTACCCATACCGCGATAACGGAAGCTTCCGAGAGACGCGAGATACACTTTTACATTTGCTTTTTCGAGAGTAAACGCCAGAAGTTTTTTCAGTTTCAGCGCATCATCGGCTTCAAAGAGATAGTCATTCAGGGACTGCTCGACATATTCGACCGCGGTCTTGCTCGCGAGTTCGCCCGCCGCATGACCGCCCATGCCGTCCGCTATGACGAAACAATCGTCTTTTCCCACGGAAAACACAGAAAGACAATCTTCATTATTGGTGCGTACCAGACCTTTGTCGGATACACTGACTACTTTCATGTCTCTTTCTTCTCCTGCATGCCTCTGCGCAACTGACCACAGGCCGCCATAATGTCTGTACCCATTTCACGACGGAGCGTTACCGTCATGCCGTTCTTCTCAAGAAGATCCTGGAACGCGCGAACCGATCCGGGTTTGCTTCTTCGAAAAGGACTGCCGTCAAATTCATTGGCGGCGATCAGATTGATATGACAGTGGATCCCCTTAAGCACCTTGCAGAGTTCCCTCGCGCATTCCGGCGTGTCGTTGACACCGTCGAAAAGAGAGTATTCAAAAGTGATCCTTCGGTTGGTGTTCTTTTCATACTCGCGGCAAGCACCGAGCAGTTCCGACAGGCTGTATTTATTCGCGATCGGCATGATGCTCTTGCGCAGCTCATCATTCGGAGCATGAAGCGAAACCGAGAGATTCACCTGCATATCTATCAAAGAAAATTGTATCATTTGAGGTACAAGACCGCAAGTTGAGACAGTGATGTGTCTAGCGCCCAAATTCAGCCCTTTTTCGTCATTTGCCAGGTGCAGGAAACCGACCAGTTCATCGTAGTTGTCGAAAGGTTCGCCGATGCCCATGACAACGACGCTGTGGATCCTTTCTCCGGCAAAAGAACCTGCCAGGAGCACCTGACCCAGCATTTCACCGCGAGTGAGAGATCTTCCGAAGCCCGCGTGAGCCGACGCGCAGAAGCGGCAGCCCATCTTACATCCGGCCTGCGAGGAAATACAGATCGAAAGGCCTGTCTTATATCGCATAAGGACCGTCTCGACACAGTGACCGTCGTAAAGGCGGAAGACGAACTTCTGGGTTCCGTCGATCTCGGAGACCAGGTGCTTTTCGATACTCATGCTGTCCGTAATGAAGTCCTCACGGATCGCATTCTTGATATCCTGCGGAACGTTCGACATATTCGTCATATCAAGAACACCCTTGCTGTACCACGAAAAGATCTGTGAAGCGCGAAACTTCGGGTACGACTTTTCTTTCATATAGGCTTCCCAATCAGAAAGATTCAGATCAAGCACAAACTTTTTGTCCATTAGGATTTCCTCCTTAATTTCGCGATAAAAAAGCCATCCATTCCTTCTTCGTCGGGAAGGATCGTCATCTTCCCTTCCTTACTCTGCGAAAGAAGTCTCGAGTTGGAAAGAAGATTCTTCGGGAGTTTGTCATCAAAAGGAACGCACTCGAAATCAGGATGTGTTTCCAGGAACGTGTCGATCCTGTTTTCATTCTCATTCGGATTGATCGTGCAGGTACTGTAGATCAGGTATCCTCCGTTTTTGACGCGAAGACAGCTGTTCTCAAGGATGCTCTCCTGCACTTCCGAAAGCGACTGCATCTTCTCATATGTCATAGAAAGGCGGATATCAGGCTTTCTGTGGAGAAGTCCGAGACCGCTGCACGGAACATCGCAGAGCACCAGATCATATTCGGGAAGAAGCTTTTCTTTCTCATCTTTCAAATATGTGCAGTCATAGTGCATGGTCGAAATGATCGAAAGGCCGAGTCTTTCGGCTGTCTCATCGACCATCTTCAGTCGTATATCATTGGCGTCAAGCGCGTCGATATGTCCTTCGTTATCCATGAGTTCCGCAAGATGCGCGGTCTTTCCGCCCGGCGCGCTGCACGTATCTAAGACCGTCCAGCCCTTTTCCGGAGAAGCCACAAATCCTACAAGCATGGCCGACAGGCTCTGCACCGAGAACAATCCCTGTCTGTACGCGGATGTATCGGAGATATCCATACGGTTTCCCGGGATATCGACAGCCTCGGAAACGACCGGATCCGGAATTGCTTCGATGCCGTCTTTTTGAAGTTCGGAGATAAGATCTTCGGTCTTCTTCACGCGGTAAACATTCGGACGGATCGTCACATCGGGGATCTCAAGGAAAGCCTTGATCTTTTCCGCCTTCTCTTTTCCGTACCACTTATTCAGGCAGCCCGCGATCTCGCTTTTCAGGGAGTATCTGACATCCATCTTCTTACTTGGGATCTTTGAGAGAGCGTTCTCTCCTTCCGAGGACAGTTTTCTCAAAACGGCATTGACCATGCTCTCCGCGCCCTTCGGACAGACTTCACGAGCAAGCTCCACAGTTGCGGATACCGCGGCATAATCCTTTACCCCATACGCGAAAAGCACCTGCCAGGCACCCATGCGAAGGCATGTCCTGACAGACGGATCAAGCACAGACAGTTCTTTTTTCATATAAGGAGCAAGGAGATAGTCGATCGTATAAACTCTCGTCACGGTTCCGTATACCATCGCCGTAACGAAAGATCTCTCTTTTTCACTAAGGGATGAGCCCGAAAGCTCCTGTTTCAGGACAAGATTGGAATAGCCCTGATTTTCCAGGACTTCCAGCAGACAGCGATATGCCGTGTTTCTGGCTTCGTCCTGTTTTTTTATCATTACTCTTCGTCCTCCATCTTCGCGCCGACCTCAAAGTTGTGCGCGCAATCGATGGCCTTCATCCTCTTACCGGATGCCGGCTGGACTTCAAGAAGAAGCAACGCTTTATCACCGCACATAACGGCGAGCGTGCCCTTTTTACCGTAGAGCACTGTCCCGGGAACCGGCTCACCATGCTGCTCACGGTAATTATTCAAAAGAGTATCGTCCGCTGAAACCTGGGCGTCATAGATCTTCAGTTTCCCACCCTTCCACATGGTCGAAGCACCCGGCCAGGAGGAAAGCGCGCGGATCTGCGCACAGATGGAAGATGCCGTGCGAGCCCAGGAGATCTTTCCCTGGTCTTTCGTGATCGGCGGAGACATCGTCGCTTCATCGTTATTCTGCGGAACCGGTTTGATCGATCCGTCGATATAACCCGGAAGTGTCTTGATCAGAAGATCCGCACCGAGATCGGCAAGCTTTGCCATAAGTTCAGGTGTATGGATGCGATCACCGATAACGATATCCGCCTGAGTCAGGATATCACCTGTATCCATGCCGACGTCCATCTTCATGATGGTGACGCCGGTCTTTTCGTCTTCATTTAAGATCGACCACTGAACCGGAGCGGCACCTCTGTATTTCGGGAGCAGAGATCCGTGTACATTGACACAGCCGTATTTCGGAAGATCCAGCATGTCTTTCGGAAGGATCTTTCCGTATGCCGCCGTGATGATCAGATCCGGCTCATAAGATCTTACTTTTTCAAGGGCTTCTTCAGTACGTAAAGAAGTCGGCTGCCATACCTCGATGCCGTTCTTCTCGGCTTCGACTTTTGCAGGCGGAGCAGTCAGGATCATCTTTCTTCCGACCGGTTTATCCGGCTGGGTCACAACAAGGACCACCTCATAGTTTTCCTTGATCAAACGTGAAAGCACAGTCGCCGCAAGTTCCGGCGTTCCCATGAAAATGATACGCATATTACTCTTCTTCCTCTTCCTCTTCCGCTTCCGCTTCGAGAGCCGCTATTTGTTCATCGGTCAGATCAACGACCTTATCGATGAAGAGGATTCCGTCGAGGTGATCATACTCGTGGCAGATGCAGATCGCCAGAAGACCTTCTGCCTCAAGGTCGAACCACTCGCCGTTTCTGTCCTGGGCTCGCACACGGATGCGCTCCGGACGCTCTACGTAGCCATTTTGACCCGGACAGGAAAGACATCCTTCCAGATAAAATGTAGATCCTTCTCTTTCATAGATCTCAGGATTGATAAACTCAAGTTTTCCGTGCTCGTCTCCGACATCAACAACAAAGATACGACGAAGGATACCGACCTGTACGCCGGCAATACCAATACCACGGTTTTCGAAATACATCGTCTCTGCCATATCATCGAGCAGAGTCGCAAGTTTACTGTCAAATTTTTCTACCGGACGGGAGATCTTCCGAAGGATCGGATCGCCGTCGACAACGATTTCACGCAATGCCATGATTCATCCACCTCTAGTAAAATGATTATCCAACCTATTTTACCACATTGCGTCGATATCTACAGCGATAGAATAGCCATATCCGGCATATGCCTGCTGGATCTTCGTAAAACCGTCGGAAAGAAGACCCTTGTTCTTTGCGCGAACCACGATCTGATACCTGTATCTGTTTAAAAGCCTCGGAATACCCGCCGGGCAAGGACCTAAGATGATCATGTCGTCTTTGAGATTGACCGCCATCTCCTTAAGTGTATCGGCAACCATACCAGCCTGCATCGCGCATACCTGCTCATTTTCATGCGTGATCATGATGCCGCCGATCGCTTTAAACGGCGGATAAGCCAGGTGTTCTCTGTATTTGATCTCGGATTCGAAGAATTTCTCGTAATCCTGAGAAGCCGCGTAGGAATAGATCTCGGAATCCGGGAAGATCGTCTGAACAAAAACCTGTCCGGAAACGCTTCCTCTTCCCGCTCTGCCGCTGATCTGTGCCAGTAATTGAAAAGCTCTTTCCCTGGCTCTGTAGTCGCTCTGCCAAAGAACGCTGTCGGCCCCGAGGATACCTACGACCGAGACCTTCGGGAAATCGTGACCTTTCGCGATCATCTGGGTTCCGACAAGGATATCCGCTTCATGATCTCTGAAAGCGCGAAGGATCTTCTCGTGAGCGCCGCGATAGGATGTCGTATCCTGGTCCATACGAAGGACCTTGGCCTGCGGGAAATCCTCGGCGACCCAGTCTTCGAGTTTCTGTACTCCGTCACCACGGATAGAAAGATATTCACTTCCGCATGTAGGACATGTCTGCGGCATCGGGATGACCTTACCGCAATAATGGCAGATGAGAAGTTTATGCTTTCCCATCGTCTTCGTATGCATCGTCATCGGAACATCACAGTCCGTGCATCGGATCATTTCACGGCAGGATGTACAGTATACATTCTGAGAAAAGCCTCTTCTGTTTAAAAGCAGCATGATCTGCTCACCACGTGAAAGCGCGTCCTTCATGGCGGTATAAAGCTTGCGGCTTAAGATCGAACGGTTCGACGCGGCAAGTTCTTTCTGCATATCGATGATCTCGACTTTCGGAAGCTCGGCGCCACTGACCGCGCGGTTGGATAGCTTCAGAAGCGTCATATAGCCGAGTTTGGCCGCGTAGTACGTTTCTACCGAAGGAGTCGCGGAACCGAGAAGCAGCTTGATGCCGGCCTTTCTGGCTCTAAATCTCGCGACATCTCTCGCGGAATATCGAAGCATGGTATCGGCCTTATACGAGCCGTCATGTTCTTCATCGAGAATGATGAGTTTGAGGTTCTGTATCGGAGCGAAAACAGCGGATCTCGCTCCGACAACGATATTCACTTCGCCCTTCTGGATCATCTTCCAGGAATCATAGCGCTCTTTTGCCGTCATACGGCTGTGAAGGACAGCGATGCGGTTCGGGAAATGCGCGCGGATACGAGCGACCGTCTGTGGTGTCAGAGAGATCTCCGGTACAAGATACAGAACGCTTCCTCCCTCTTTTAAGATCTGTTCGGTGATACGGAGATATACCTCCGTTTTACCGGAACCCGTCACGCCGAAAAGAAGGAACTCTTTGTTTCCTTCCGCGGAAACAACGGCGTCGACCGCGGCCTGTTGTTCGTCATTTAAAGTGATATCGGACTTCTTGACCTCCGGAAGCTCCTCTTCGCTTTTGCTCTTCTCCTGAAGTTCCTCTGCGGAAAACTTCACGGAACGGAGCTTTACGAGCCCGTTCTTCGCAAGCGTATCGATCGGTGATCTGCTGATCGAAAGCTCCTGCATAAGATCGGAAAGCGTCATCTCTTCGACATCGAGAAGCCACTCCAGCGCTCTGATCTGCTGGATCGAACCGACAGCTTCACTCTCAAGCGCTTCCCTTGCCTTTTCTTCGGACTCGATCGATACGACGAGCTGAGATCTTCCCGTTCGCTTCGTTACCAGCGCAGGCACCATCTGATGCATCGCAGAACCATATGTACACGCATAGCGCTTTACGACAAACTTTAAAAGCTCGAGCTGCTCGGCATTTAATACCGGCTCTTCTTCTACCAGGGAATCTATGCTCTTGAGTTTCGCGCTGGAATCCGACTGATCTTTCAGCTTGAGGATCAATGCCACCTCGGCACGATTTCCCCTTCCGAAAAGCACCCGCACGTACTGACCTTCCCGAACTTTGCTTTCCAGCTCTTCGGGAACGATATAGTCGTAACACTTATTGGTCTGCCATACGCAATCGCGCAGGACGACTTCAGCGATCATGCGGTCTCCTTTCGTCTTCTATATCATCGCTTACTTACAGAAGATCGAACAGATCGAGCTGTCTGGATCTCGGCAGCTGACTGATCAAACCTTCCTCTTCCAGTTTCTGCATCGCGGACGGACCAAGATGCGCTCTCGTCGCCAGGTCATCCTGCGTACTGAACGGACGCTCGTTTCTTGCCGCGACGATCGCTTCACCCATGGAAGTACTGATCGAGCTGATGACATTAAACGGCGGAAGGATCTTACCCTTCTCCACTTTAATGAACTTCACGGCATCCGACTTATTCAGATCGTAAGGCACAAAGGAGATACCACGCAGATACATCTCCTCGACAAGTTCACAGAGATAGTACAGTGATTTTTCATTCGGCTTACGTCTCTGAAGACCATTATCCAGTTCCAGTCTCTTGGCCGTTACGTATTCGATACCCTTACACAGAAGGTCACCGTCGAATTCATCCGCGCGGATCGTAAAGAACGCGCAGTAATATTCCTCCGGATAGTTGACCTTAAACCAGGCGATACGAAGTGCCGAGATCGCGTATGCCGCAGCGTGCGCCTTCGGGAACATGTACTTGATCTTATTACAAGATTCGATATACCAGTCAGGTACACCATGCTCCTGCATGTGCTGTTTAAAGTCAGGCCATCTGGGTTCTTTGCCCTTAGCTACCTTACCTTTACGTACGGCCTCCATGATATCGAATGCTTCCTTATTCGGAAGGCCCCAGTAAATGAGTCTCGTCATGATGGAGTCACGGCATCCGATAACCGTCTCAAGCGTACATGTGCCGTTACGGATCAGATCCTGCGCATTACCGTTCCATACGTCCGTACCATGAGAAAGTCCCATGAGCTGAACGAGGTCGTAGAATCTGGACGGCTGTGTCTCCTTGATCATCTCACGCGCCATCTTGGTGCCGAGTTCCGGAAGACCAAGCGTCGCGGCGCCGGCCGGAGACGTTCCGTCCGGGATACCGAGCGCTTCCGTCGACGTAAAGAGCGACATGACCTTCGGATCCGGGATCGGGATCGTTTGTACGTCTACCCCTGTCAGGTCAGTAAGCATACGGATCATGGTCGGGTCATCGTGACCAAGGATATCAAGTTTTAAGATCGTATCATGGAGCGCGTTAAAGTCGTAATGCGTTGTGATGATACCGCAGTCGAGCTTATTGGCCGGATGCTGTACCGGAGTAAACTCGTAAATATCCATTTCCTTCGGAAGTACGACGATACCGCCCGGATGCTGTCCGGTCGTTCTCTTAACACCGATCAGTCCCGCAGCTCTTCGGTTAAGCTCCGCGTCAGTTACAGATTCTCCCTTGGCATCGCAGATGTTCTTTACAAGAGCGATGGCGTTTTTATCCGCGAAGCATCCGATCGTACCTGCGCGGAACGTATGGTGCTTTCCGAAAAGTTCTTCAACGTACTTATGGGCTCTCGGCTGATATTCACCTGAGAAGTTGAGGTCAATATCCGGCTGCTTATCTCCGTAGAATCCGAGGAAGGTCTCAAACGGAATATCCTGACCGTCTGAATGCATCAAGGTACCGCACTTCGGGCATGGTTCGATCGGAAGATCGTAACCGGAACCGTAAGCACCCGTTAAGTCAAACTCAGAGTAGTTACACTTCGGGCATCTTCTATGAGGCGGCAAAGGATTTACTTCCGATATACCGGACAACGTCGCGACAAGTGAAGATCCTACAGATCCTCTCGAACCTACGACATAACCATCGGAATTCGATTTACCTACGAGCTTATAAGCGATATAGTACATGATCGAGTATCCGTTACCGATGATACTGTTGAGTTCCTTATCTACACGTTGCTGAACGATCTCCGGGATCTGTCCTTCGTGTTCGTACATCTTCTTCATCGTGTCATTTACGATGTTGCGAAGATCATCCGGCGCGGAAAGGATGACCGGCGGATATGTGCCGTCCGGGAACGGCTTGATATCATCTCTTACGAGATCCGCGATACCCTTCGGCGCGTCAATAACGACTTCCTTACAGCGCTTTTCGCCAAGATAGGAGAACTCCTCGAGCATCTCATCTGTTGTTCTGAAGTAAAGATCACTCTGAAGTTCGGCGTCCTTAAAGCCCATATCCATGAGCATGTACTTTCGATACTCACCGTCTTTCTTCTCGAGGAAGTGCGCGTCTGTCGTCGCGCAGCACGGCTTTCCGACACGCTCGGCCATCGTAGCGATGATCTTATTGATATTGACCAGGTCTTCTCTGCTTCGAAGTCCGGAATCTTCTTCACGCAGATAGAATTCGTTATTGCAGATCGGCTGGATCTCGAAGTAGTCATAAAGACGGATCATGCGGTTAAACTTCGAATCCGAGCTTAACGCCTCAAGGGTCTTATCCAGATTATTGCCGTTGGCTACATATGCCTGATGTACGGCACGGAAGATCTGTCCTCTTTCACAAGCGCCGCCAATGATGACACCGGCACTTAGGTAACGCACTTCCGACTTCGGGATACGCGGGCGCATGCAGAAATACTCCGTATGGCCCTCGGATACCATGCGGTATACATTGTAAAGACCAAGCGTATCTCTTACGAGGAAAATGATGTGGTAAGAAGGTGTCTTACGCTTCGTGACCTCAGATTCCGGAAGCATGCCGACATGTTCGTTCATCTGCTTGCAGGATGTAAATCCAAAGTCCTTGATACAGCGGATAAGGATCTGTGCCGAAGCGCGGCAGTCACCCATCGCCCTGTGCTCGGATTCATTTACGATGCCGAGGTACGCGCACGCGTCCTTGAGGTTATGCTTTTCCATCTCCGGATAAAGGAACGTGACCGCGGAAACGGTATCGATCTCCGGCTGATAGAATTTCACACGATACGGATGGTGCTTTTCTTCGTCGAGCTGTTCGATATCGATCTGGAAGCCCGCTTCTCGGATAAAGCCCATATCGAAGAAGATGTTATGTCCTACGATGACATCTTCTTTTCTCATGAATTCGGCAAGTTTCGTAACTGCTTCAAAAGGTGTCGGAGCGCCTTCGAGCATATCCTCGGTAATGCCGGTCAGTTCTTTTGCCTTATCGGAGATCGGGATACCCGGATTTACCATCGTGGTAAAAACGTCAGCCTCTATATATTCTCCGTCCTCCTGCTTTTCGTAGCGGATCGCGGCGATCTCCAGAAGTCCTTCTTTCGTGCAGTCCAGACCTGTCGTCTCGACATCGAGCGCGACAAAGGTATCGAGGGATACATCTTCTTCCTTGATGTGATAGGCGATACAGTTACCGTCATCGACAAGATAACCTTCCATACCGAAGATCAGTTTAAAGCCCGGAACATCGCCCTTTTTCTTGCAGTCTTTATATGCCGCGTACGCGTCGTTAAAGCCCTGTACGACACCGTGGTCGGTAATGGCACAGGCAGGATGACCCATGCGATACGCTGTCTTGATCAGGTCTTTCGGTTCGATGACCGCATCCTTCTCACTCATCTTCGTATGCGCGTGAAGCTCAACTCTCTTTTCTTCCGCGGTATCCTTACGCTTCTTCGGTGGTTCGGCTACATAGAAGCCCTTAACGGTCGCGTTGATCTGACCGTCGAACTTACTGTATCCGATCGTGCAGCTGACACCGACATATCCGCCTTTTCCGTACTTATCGTTTAAAAGATCCGCGTCCTTCGGCGACGGGAAGAAAACACAGTCGACAGCATATGTGTCATCGGCGAGGAAGAACTTATAGAGGATCATGTTCTTGTTCTTACCGACGAGACGTTGCGATTCGGTATCTACCTTGATCTCGCCTTCGAGACGGATGATCGTATCTGAAGAAAGCGTATTACTTCCGGCCTTGGCGATCGCGTCCTTGATCTTATACTTCTTGGCGTTCATATCGTTGAAGCCCCAAACGACTTCGCCTGTATCGGAAGCATCCTCGAACTTCTGTCCGCGACGGAAGTCCGCCTTCTTTTCCTGCTTGATGTGCTTCTTTTCTACGATCGACTTATACTCCCAGGAGTTCTTGTTCATATCGGGAGTCGGCTCTTCTGCCTTTGCTTTTTTGCCGTCTCCGGAAGGCGCTTTGGTGCTCGAAACAGGCGCAGAAGACATGGCGTCGTCGACCGCGGTCTTCGCGTGCTGCGCCGCGCGCTCACGCATACGGTTCAGGAAATAATCAGGATCAGAAACAGCCGTAGTATCCGGCGGATTGAATTCATATTTCAGATCCCAGTTCAAAGACAGATATGTCGAAGAGAACTGATTGATGAAAGCACTGATACTGTCTTTTACATCATCGGAAAGCTGCGTCTGAAGAAGGATACGCACGGAATCCTCATCCGCTGCCAGTTCATCGATGCAGGCACCGTATCCGGTCTTCGTGTTGATTACCCATAAGATCCAGTCAAGGACCGATGGAAGCGACTGCTTGCCGAAATCGCTTCTCATGTTCGTGATATAGATACGTAAGTGAGAAAGGTGAAGTACCTGACGGAGATACTGTTCCATGGCTTTCAAGGCGCGTTTGGACGCGATGGGACCTGTAAGAGCGATCTTCAGCTCCATCCCCTCAAAGCGTTCGTCGATCGAAATCTCCTGAACTTCACTTGGTATAGCTTTAGCGATCTTCGCCAGATCTTCATCCTGCGAAGTCTGCATCGCAAACTCGTATAACGTCATATACCCCGTATCCTTCCGAAGACCGTTAATTAACGGTCATTATCTTCAATGATTCATCTCTTCGATGGTCTTTAAGAGAGTCTCCACCGCAGACTCTTTCGGCACTTTACAGATCGGCTCGCCTTTCTTGAAAAGGAGGAACTCATCGATACCTCCCGCGATTCCGACATCTGCTTCTCTTGCCTCGCCCGGTCCGTTGACCGCGCATCCCATGACAGCGACTGTCATGTCATAAGGAAGATCCCTGATTCGAGATTCCACTTCTTTTGCCACTTCGATCAGCGGAACCTGTGTTCTTCCGCACGTCGGACAGGAAACCAGACGCATGCCGCCCTTTTTCAGTCCGAGAGATCGAAGGATCGAAATACCCGCGTATACTTCTTCTTTCGGTTCATCCGTGAGACTTACGCGGATCGTGTCACCGATGCCCTCTGAAAGCAGAGCGCCGATACCGACGCTACTCCTGATAATGCCTTCACGAAGTGTTCCTGCCTCCGTAACACCTACATGGAACGGATACGGAACCTGATCGCGAAGTCTTCTGTAACTTTCGATCGTAAGTACCGGATCAGAAGACTTCATGCTGACGACGATATCTTCAAATCCGCAGTCTTCCAGGATCCTGATCGACGAAAGCGCGCTCTGCGAAAGAGAATCCGCGTTGACTCCGCCGTACTTTTCGAGCATATCCTTTCCGATCGAGCCGGAATTGACGCCGACACGGATCGGAATATTTCTTTCTTTTGCCATATCGGCGACCGCCTTTACACGGTCCATTCCGCCGATGTTGCCAGGATTGATGCGAATCTTCGCCGCGCCGTTCTTCATGGCCTCAATTGCCAGACGGTAATCGAAATGAATATCGGCAACGACCGGGATCGGACTCTTTTTCGTGATCTCGGAAAGCGCCTGTGCCGCTTCCATATTGAGGATCGCCACACGTGTGATATCGCATCCCGCGTTCTTCAGCTCCTCGATCTGCGCAAGTGTCGCTTTTGCGTCACGAGTATCGGTGTTATTCATGGACTGGATAGCGACTGGCGCGTCACCGCCGACGAAAACCCCGCCGATATTTACTTTTCGAGTTGTAAAACGTTCAATCATCAGAAATCACCTCGACAGTCGTATAATATCGGACGCAAGCGCGAATATGACCAGTCCGATGATCATGATAAAACCGATCACATTGATGATCTGCTCCGATTTTCTGGAAAGTTTCTTACCTCGAACCATCTCCACGACAGTAATGACGATCGCGTTACCGTCAAGACCAGGGATAGGAAGCATATTCGTAAAAGCAAGACCTACAGAGATGCCGCCCGCAAGGATCAGGAGCATCTCGATCTTTTCGTTACTGTCCGTCTTCGGCGCGTCGACAACATCCGAAACGACCGAAGCGATACCGACCGGACCGGATACGACATCATAAGCCGGGACCTTTCCCGTAAATGCCTGCGCCAGCGCGTCAATGGAGATCCTTACAAACGAGATCGGGAAAACGACCGCTTCGCGAAGACACGAGAAGAAACCGGAGCCATCCTGCAGATAAATGCCTCGAAGGTTCGATGTTTCGATCATCGTGGCCTTCATCGTGATCGTCATTTCTTCTCCGTTTCGGATAAGTTCGATCGTAAGATCTTCACCGTTTGAATTCTTAACGACATCCGTGATCGATTCGTCAGAAACAGGAATGCCGTTAACGGAGAGCACCGAGTCATCGACCTTAAGAAGCGGATTTCCATTATTCTGCTGCTCATCGACGGCAACGACCTTCCATCCGTTATTCTCATCCAGATCGGAATAGTGTGTGATACCGAGCATATACTGCTTGGAGATCTCCGGGACAAGAACGGCTTCATACTTCTCGCCTGTTTTCGCGGATCTCATAAGAAGCGTGATCTCATCGACATTGTTGCACTGACTGAGATAGTAGGAAAGATCCATCTGGCAGAATACGGTCTGACCGTTAAACTTCAGGATCGTATCGCCTTCTTCGATCTGCGTCTGAGCTACCTGTGTTCCTTCAAGAACGATATCCTGCTTAAGTTCGAGATATCCGAATTTGGAAAAGCAGATCATGAAGATGATGATACCCAGGATGACGTTCATGGCGGGACCCGCCAGAGAAACCAGAAGGCGCTTCCATCTGGCCTGATTGATCAGGTTTTCAGGATTATCGTCTTTTAATTCACCGGTTTCTTCATCGATCTCGGAAAAGCGGACATAAGCGCCCAGCGGGATCAAACGGATATAGTATTCGATGTCATTTTTCTTCCATGAGAAAAGCTTCGGTCCGACAAACACGGACAATTCATAGACTTTGATCTTCAAAAGTCTGGCGACGAGAAAATGGCCGATCTCATGAACGGCTGCCAGAACACCCAGACCTAATATGCATATGACAATGCTAAGCGGCGACATAACTTCGTTTTATGACTCACTTTCTAATCTCTTCGGTTATCATTCTTGCCCACTCGTCAACAGCGAAGATCTCCGCAAGAGACGGGTTCTGGGTAACGCCGTCACGTTCGTGTCTTTCCATGACCTTGGCAACGGTACGCTCGATGTCGAGGAACGTTGCTTTTCCGGCGAGGAAATCAGCTACGATCACTTCGTTGGCCGCATTCATGGCCGCCGGGAGAGTACCACCGACAAGCGCGGCATGGTATGCCATATCCACAAGTCGGAATACCGAACGGTCACAAGGCTCAAACGTAAGTGTTCCGCTCTGCTCATCAAACGGAGAGAACGGACGGCAGATGCCGAGGCTTCTTTCCGGATAGAAAAGCGCTACCTGGATCGGCATCATCATATTCGGAAAACCCATCTGCGCAAGCACGGAACCGTCATTGAGCTCGACCATGGAATGAACGATGCTCTGCGGATGGACAACGATATCGATTCGATCTACCGGACAGTCAAACAGCCAGGATGCCTCGATGACTTCAAGACCTTTATTCATCATGGTCGCGGAATCGATCGTGATCTTTCCGCCCATGTTCCATGTCGGATGATTTAAGGCCGCGTCAAGAGTAACCTGTTCGAGCTGCTCACGGCTATAGCCGCGGAACGGTCCGCCGGAAGCCGTAAGAAGGATCTTCTTAAGAGAACCCTTCGGCTGACCCATCAGGCACTGCCAGATCGCGGAATGCTCGGAATCGACAGGACGAAGGGATACATTCTTCTGCTTTACCAGAGGCATAACGATCGAACCGCCGGCAACAAGAGTCTCCTTATTCGCCAGTTCGATCTCTTTTCCCGCGTGGATCGCGGCCACGACAGGAGCCAGGCCTTTCATACCGACCATCGCCGCTACGACACAGTCGACTTTCGGAAGCGTCGCGCAATGAGAATGACCGTCTTCTCCACAGAATACCTTTACCTTCGAATCACGCGGAAGCATACGCTTCAGCGTTTCTTTTCTTTCCTTCGTCGCTACGCTGACGCAGGATGGATGAAACTCCTGGATCTGCTCCAGAAGAAGTTCGATATTATAGCCACATGTCAGAGATTCGATCTTGAACTCTTCGGGGAAATGGCGGACGACTTGTAATGTCTGCGTACCGATGGAACCGGTCGAACCGAGAATGCATAGTCTCTTCATATTACACCCCCAACATCAAGGCGTATGCCAGGCCAAGCGCGACAGGAAGCGTAAAGAACGCACTGTCGAAGCGGTCCATGATTCCGCCGTGGCCGGGCATGAGTTTGCCGAAATCTTTGATATCCACCATTCGCTTAATGCTCGAAGCCATCCAGTCACCCAGCTGGGATACGCAGGAAAGGACAAATCCGAACAGAGCCGCAAACGTTACATACAGCGTATAAGAAATTCCGATATCGATGATATCGATCATGACAAAGGCAAAGAAAAGCGCGGTGATAAGCGATGTGAAAATCGCGCCTCCGATGCAGCCCTCCCAGGTCTTTTTCGGGCTGATGTGCGGAACGATCTTATGCTTTCCGAAGAAAGAACCGGTAAAGTAGGCAAACACGTCTGAGATCCACGGAGCGAAAAGTCCGATGACCATGTAATACCAGCCCTTTGGGATCAGGAACATCATGATATGCGTGCAAGCGATCGGAAACGATACATACATAATGATCAAGGAAGAACTGAAACCGGAATGCAGCGCGCCCGGATCTTCTTTGATAAGCGGCGGGATCATCGTCGTAACGAGGCAGTACACCAGCACCAGAAGTCCGTAGAGTGTGAAACCCTGAGAAGGTGTAGCTCCCGTTTTCCAGAGCGCGACAGGAAGGAATCCGAAGAATCCTCCAAGTACCGTTACAACAACGGCGATCTCTTTCTCTGTCGTTTTTACGGCCTTGATCAGTTCATAAAGAGCGAGCAGAGTTACGATAAACGTAAATACTAAAATGACCGGCGGAAAGAAATATGCCGGAATGACAAGCGCTAATACAGCGATCGTGAATATGGCTCCTGTAATGATTCTCTGACGCATACTTTACTTCTCGTCTTTCTTATCCTGCGAAAGTCCGCCGAAGCGGCGATCGCGCTTGGTATAAGCAACCAGGGCATCGGTCAGTTCTTTCATACCGAAATCCGGCCACAGCACATCAGAGAACCAAAGTTCGGAGTATGCGCCTTCCCATACCAGGAAGTTCGATGTTCTTTCTTCTCCGCTCGGACGGATGATGAGATCCGGATCCGGAACGTCCGGAAGATACAGATTCTTCGCGAAAAGCTCTTCCGTGATATCTTCACTCTTTATCTCGCCGGAAGCGACTCGGTCGGCAAGCTTCTGCGCCGCCTGAACGATCTCTCTTCTTCCGCCGTAGTTAAAGGCGACGATCAATGTCATTTTCTCTCTGTGCTTACTGCCTTCTTCCGCGCGCTTACAAACATCCTGGATATTCTGCGGAAGCGCCGCGATATCGCCCGTAAAACGGACACGGATGCCTTCTGCCTCAAGTTCCGGATCATAGCGGTCAAAATACTCGACGAAAAGCTCCATCAGAGTGTGGACTTCGCTTTCCGGTCTCGACCAGTTTTCCGTGGAAAAAGCATATACGGTAACGTACTTGATGCCGTAATGGCCGCAGTTCTTACAGAGATTCTTCAGATTGTCCGCGCCGGCACGATGACCAGCGGAACGAGGAAGCATGCGCTTTTTCGCCCATCTTCCGTTACCGTCCATGATGACGGCCAGATGGGTCGGGATCTTCAGCTGCGATTCATCGATCTTCTCAGCTTTCTTTCTCGAAAATATAGAGAATTTACCTTCCTCTTGCGGACACATATTCTACTCCAAAAAAAGAGATTGTCCCGAAACTGTATTCAGCCGAGACAACCCCCTGTATTTCTACTCTCGGTGCTCAGATCTCCATGAGATCCTTCTGCTTGGACTCACAGCACTTATCAACTTCCTTGATATAGCGGTCTGTCAGTTTCTGCATCTGCTCTTCGAAATAACCCAGATCGTCATCTGTGAGTTCTTTCTTCTTATTGATTCCGCGGTACTTATCAATACCCTCACGACGGATATTACGGATAGCTACCTTGGATTCCTCGCCGTACTTCATAACGTTCTTAACGAGTTCTTTACGACGCTCCTCAGTGAGGATCGGGAATACCAGACGGATCATCTTACCGTCATTACTCGGGTTGATGCCGAGATCAGAAGACTGGATCGCCTTTTCGATCTCCTTGAGCATAGACGGATCCCAAGGAGTCAGTGTGATCATTCTCGGCTCCGGTACCTGGATGTTTGCCACAGCATTGAGCTGGGACTGTGTGCCGTAATAATCTACGGTGATACGATCCAGAACATGCGGATTTGCGCGTCCTGCACGGATCGCGTTGAAGTTCTCCGTAAGATTTGCGATCGTTTTCTTCATCTTATCTTCGTAAGAATCAAAAACCTCTTTTGTAATTTCAACCATTGCCATAATCTCAAGCCTCCTTTGTTATTCGAATTTGATCAGCAAACGATCGTACCGATATCGTCACCAAGTACGACTCTTACGATATTTGCCGGATCCTCCATGGAGAATACCATGATCTTTGTGTTGTTATCACGGCAGAGCGCTGCCGCTGTAGCATCCATGACCTTTAAATTCTTTGCGAGAACTTCGTCATGAGAAATTGTCTTATACTTTACTGCGTCCGCGTACTTATGCGGGTCCTTATCGTAGACACCGTCGACCATTGTGGCCTTGCAGAAGATATCCGCCTCGATCTCCGTCGCACGGAGCGCAGCGCCTGTATCTGTGCTGAAGAACGGGTTACCTGTACCGCAGGCAAAGATAACGATCCTCTTCTTCTCCAGATGTCTTACGGCTCTCTTTCTGATGTACGGTTCAGCCATTTGGCGGACATCTACCGCCGACATGACACGTGTGATCGCACCGGCCTGTTCCAGCGCGTCAGAGATCGCCAGAGCATTCATCAGGGTTGCCAGCATACCCATATGATCCGCGGTAACGCGATCCATGTTCTCACTGGATCTTCCTCTCCAGAAGTTACCTCCGCCAACGACTACGGCAACCTCAACACCGAGATCAGCGACTTTCTTGATCTGCTCACAGATCCGAATAACGGTCGCATCGTCAATTCCGACCTTCTTCTCACCGGCAAGTGCCTCACCGCTGATCTTAAGAAGTATCCTCTTATAGACAGGCTCGCTCATTACCAATTCCTCCAATATATATACTTAAATCATTTTATCGTTAATTCCAGATTATGAAAAGACAAATGACCGATTTTTTCCATTTTAATCTTTTCTTTCGTAGTCGTTCATATAGCACTCACGGAACCTTCCGGAAAACGAGGGCTCCACGCCGGCAGCGTTAAGATGACTGATGTCGCCGAAAGAAAGCATACGGAACTGCGCGATCCCCTCGCGTCTTTCCTCGGTCGCGATCGTCGTAACGGATGTCGGAGCCGCCATCATGGCGTGCCACATGATAAAAGGCGAAAGATTCAAAAGATACGAAAGAAGTACCGCTTCCAGCCCGAAATGGCAGAAAAGCACTATGGTGTCGTTGTTCGGATGGACCGCACGAAACCATTTTCCTTCTTTCTGATAGCCATGCTTACGAAGAAGCTTATCGAATTCCGCATATACCCAGTCGCGTTCTTCACGTACATGCGCTTCCTGAAGCGCCGGATGCTCCGTCCACTTATCAAAGTCAAAAGCATAAGGCATCGACATCCACTCTTCCGGGCACCAGTCCCACGCGATAGTGACTTTATTCGGGTGCTTGACCATAGGCGCGAATTCTCGAAGCCACAGGAGTTCTTCGGCCTCCATACCCATCTTCTCAAGGCAAGGAGCAGCTGTCTGCTTCGCACGACCCAATGGCGAGCAGTAGCAGTAATCCGCCTTTACATTTTTCATTCGCTCGGAAAGAAGCTCTGCTTCTATTTTCCCTTGTTCTGTCAGGCTGTCACTCTCGTAATCCGGATCACCGTGCCGGACGATAATAATCTTCATAAAAGGCCCTTTCTTTCCTTTGTTTTCCTCTCCTCATTCATTTTAGCAGAATCCCTATATAGATAAAGACTTGACTATAACGAAAAAAGAGACAGTCCCGAAAGACTGTCTCTTCAGTAAGTTCTTTTTAAGCGGAAATTACTTGATCTGCTTCATAACTTCCTCAGCAAAGTTCTCTTCCTTCTTTGCGATACCTTCACCCATTTCGAAACGTGTGAAACGACGGATGGAGATGTTCTGACCCATAGCGGAAGATCTTTCCTTTGTGTATGTAGCGATAGACTTGGAATCATCCTTAACGAATTCCTGCTCTACGAGGCAGTTCTCCTTGTAGAACTTCTCGATGTTACCCGGAAGGATTCTCTCTCTGATGATCTTCTCCGGCTTACCTTCGTTGAGGTTCTTGTTAACGATGATCTCTGTTTCCTTCTCGATCTCAGCAGCCGGTACGTCTTCACGTGTGAGCCACTTCGGGTTAGCAGCAGCGATCTGCATTGCGATGTCCTTAGCGAAGTCAGCGAACTCGGACTTAGCGATAACGGAATCATCTTCTGTAGCGAAATCAACGAATACACCGATCTTACCACCCATGTGGATGTAAGAAGCAATAGCACCGTTGCCCTCTACTTCGTATACTACGAATCTTCTGATAGAAGTATTCTCTCCGATATCAGCGATAGCTTCCTTCTGGAAGAGCTCAACTGTCTTGGAATCATCGTTGTAAAGTGTCTGAGCCATAAGATCTTCAACAGAAGCCGGCTTCTTAGCAAGAATGTGTGTAGCAACTGCATCTGCGAAAGCCTTGAACTTATCTGTGTTAGCAGCGAAGTCTGTCTCGATGTTGATCTCAACGAGAACACCGGACTTCTTGTCGTCAGCGATCTTAGCGATTACTGCGCCCTCTGCAGCAACTCTAGCGGACTTCTTCTCAGCCTTTGCGATACCCTTTTCACGCAGCCATGCAACTGCCTTTTCAATATCTCCATCAGACTCCTGAAGAGCTCTTTTACAATCCATAATACCGGAACCTGTCATGTCGCGAAGTTCCTTGACCTGTGCAGCACTAATGTCAGCCATAGTTATATCCTCCATTAAATTATTGATTTAGTTTTAAAGATCCTTTTGAAAAGAACCGGAGATTAAGCCTCAGCCGGAGCCTCTACTGCCTCAGCTGCTTCCTCAGCCTCTGCCTCAGCTTCTTCAGCTGCGACTTCGAGCTGCTCGCCCTGACGGCCTTCGAGAACTGCGTCAGCGATGTGGCCAGCGATGAGCTTAACTGCACGGATAGCATCGTCGTTACCCGGGATTACGTAATCAACTTCTTCCGGATCACAGTTTGTATCAACGATAGCAACTACCGGGATACCAAGACGACGTGCTTCGGAAACTGCCAGGTGCTCTTTCTTTGTGTCTACGATGAAAAGGCAAGCCGGGAGCTTCTTCATGCCCTGGATACCACCAAGGTTCTTATCGAGCTTTTCCATCTCGAGCTTCAGCTTAGCAACTTCCTTCTTTGTACGAAGATCGAAGGAACCATCCTCAGCCATTGTCTTGAGCTCAGCAAGACGAGCAAGACGCTTTTCGATCGTCTTGAAGTTTGTGAGTGTACCACCGAGCCAACGGTTGTTGATGTAGAACATGTTGCAGCGAACTGCTTCCTCAGAGATAGAATCCTGAGCCTGCTTCTTTGTACCTACGAAAAGAATGTTTCCGCCTTCAGCAGCAATAGAGCGTACGAAATCGTAAGCCTCTTCTGTCTTCTTAACGGTCTTCTGCAGGTCGATGATGTGGATGTTGTTACGCTCCGTGAAGATATACTCCGCCATCTTCGGGTTCCAACGGCGTGTCTGGTGACCAAAGTGTACACCTGCTTCAAGAAGCTGCTTCATAGAAATAGTTGACATAAAAAATCCTCCT
>JAFZWA010000037.1 GCA_017617525.1 Clostridiales bacterium | reverse complement strand
GGAAGCTCATCGGTTCCGCTCAGCGTGTTCCGACACCGACAGGTTCTACAACAATCCTCGTAGCTACAGTTGAAAAGTCCGTTACTAAGGAAGAGATCAACGCTGCTATGAAGGCTGCTTCTAACGAGTCCTTCGGTTACAACGAGGACGAGATCGTTTCCTCTGATATCGTTGGTTCTACATTCGGTTCTATCTTCGATGCTACACAGACAATGGTTGGCGCTGACAACCTCGTTCAGGTAGTATCCTGGTACGACAACGAGAACTCCTACACATCTCAGATGGTTCGTACAATCAAGTACTTCGCAGAGCTCGGCTAATAGCTGCTCTCGAAAAGAGTTCTTAAGTAAACAAGAATCAAGGGACTGTTCCTTCGGGGACAGTCCTTTTTTCTTCGTGAAAAGCACCTGCCCGCATCAATTGGGAAGAAACGCAAAAAGAAACTGCCCCGTTTGGCCGAGGCAGTTTTTGTTTTCGAATAGTGCTTTTCGAGACGGCTTATTATCGACCTCTCGTCGCGACCTGCTCGCTGTCCGGACTCTTGACCGAGCGGCTCATGAGCTCCTTATATTCCGGGCTGTTGATCAGCATCTGCATGCCGTACTCGACGTGCTGCATCTTGACCTGCGGATTATCCTGGATACGGTCAGCCTGAGATGTGAGGTGAAGCTCGGAATCAAATCCGATCTCCTTGGCAAGCGGACGGGTAAAATTCTTATCACCGAAATTATTCGACTTATTCAGTCTCCAGCTGTAGATCAGAAATACCAGCGAGAAGACGAAGAAGAAACCGGTCACAAAACCGAAAATGATTGCTAAGAATACTCCCATATCGATCACCCCTGTCTCTTTCTGACGAAATTAAACGTCGCGCGGTCCTGCGTTCTCGTGATCTGCTTTGTCATCTTCTTATAGTTGATCATGGCGCATAGGAAGAATGCCAAAGACAGTATGGTGAACGGCATCATCGTAGGTATCATGCCCATCCACATGCTTATGGACAGAAGAGCGTTTTGTTCGATCATGCTGTACGCCATGAGGGCAGCGATCAAAGACGGGATGATACAGAATCCTGCCGAGATCATGACGATCGATGCCCAGAACTTCTTCTCGTTCCACGGAAGACCGCAGACGACTTTTCCGGTCGATCCGTTGATGAGGATCGTGTGCGGCTCTCCCTGATACATGATCGTGACGAACCAGACGGGAAGAAGCGCGAGCTTTAAGTCCTTATCGACCAGCGTGGCTTTTCTGGACTCCGTGACTCTCTTCAAACTGACGTGCTGGATCGTCTCGTTGGCTTTTTGCTGGAAAATATACGTGGCCTGATTATCCACGGCCTTTCTAAGATCGCCAAACGTGATATCGGACATGTTCGCATAGAAGCCCAAAAGATAGTCCTCATCGAAATGCGTGAGTTTGCTGTAATCGAACGGATCGAGGCGTGCCGAGCTCTCGTCGTTAAGAAGCGTACTTGCCTCGACCGGATAGTTCTCAAGCTTCATGCTGCCCGCACGGGCGTAGTAATAGGTGTAGTTGTGGTCGCCGACCTTTTCTCTGGATTGGATGATGTCCGACTCAGAGTGATAGGCATTGACGATCCAGTACGGGATATAGATGCCACGGATCATTTCCGGCGTGATGCGCTTGAATTCATCCGGGATAAAGGATCCGCGGAAGCGCTGGTTGAGGATCATCATGACCTGTTCACGGGAGATCTGGAACGGCAGGATGAAATCCGGTCTCTTTTCCTTCGAAATGCGGTTAAAAACGATGCTCGGACCGCCACAGTAGATGCAGGTCGTCGCCATCTCCTGGCCGTTTAAAACGATCTCTCCGCCGCATGTGTTACATGTGTAGATGTGGCACTCGAGATATTCCTTGACCGCGCCGCTTCTGGAATCGATCGGCATGCCCGTATTCGGATCATAAGCCGGCGATTCCGATCTTTCTTCTTCGTACTGTTTTCCGTAAGCTTCAACATTTTCCGCGGCAAAAGCACTTCCGCACGTTCTGCAGACGACTCTTTTGCTTAAGGGATCATACTGCAGAGGTCTTCCGCAGTTTTTACAAAGTGTGGCCATTCCCCATACCATCCTTTCATTTTCGAAGGCGTCCCCAATTCCGCCTACGCTAATCATTATAATATAGTTGTTCTTAAGAACAAAATGCGTATTAGCGTATCCTTGGGGTGTGTATTTCGCGGTTTTTCTGCAAAATGTGAAATGATATAATGGCAGAGTATTAGGGAAACGGTCATTGAAAATGACTTGGAAACCAGGGGGATGAAATGAAACTTCAGAGCATGAATTGCCCGAACTGTAACGGGCAGCTGAAAAAAGAAGGCGAAAACTTCATCTGCAGCAGCTGCGGCAGTGCTTTTGCCGTAGACTACGACGAATCCGATGTCGCGTACAAGGCCTTGCAGAAGCAAGACGAGATCATGGAGAAGACCAAGGGCTTCCGGATCGTATTCTTCGCGATCGTGATCTTGACGATGCTGGTCATGGTGTTCGTTTTCGTCAAGATCTTCCAGTCTTTCCAGAAGAACTCTGACGACATGAAGAAGGGCTTCGGGAACAGACAAGGTATCGTTACCGAAAAAGTTTCCGAAGATGAGCTCAGCAAGGACCTGATCCTCTCGGATGAGGAATTCCTGCAAAACGCCGAAGCGGCCGCTGTTTCGCTTCTTAAGAGCGAGCACAAAACGGTCAAATACACGGACTTCATGTGGGAGAAAAACCTTATGACTCCGCCGGAAGCATCGCTTGACGCGGAACCGGAAATGGTCGGTTCTTATCTGATGACAAGCGGCCTTTCGAACCATTACGTGATGATCTATAAGCTCGATTTTGCGTTTGAATACAACTCGGAAAAGAATATCCGAACCATGTACGACTGCGTGATCCTGGATAATCTTAAAGTCTCCGATGACGGCAAGGTCCAGAGCGATTACCAAGTGCGCACGGAGCGCCACACGGGTGCGGATCTGACCTTCATGGCATACGAAGACAAGGACCAGCTCTATAGAGAGGTGGTCCTCGGAAAGCCCGGCTATGAGGTCACGCAGCTGACTTAAGTGTACAGCTCGCCCATGTAGTATTTTTCCTGAAATTCAGTCCCGCGGCGGATGGTTTCGGGGTCGACCGGATCTCCGGTAAGACTTACGATCCATTTGTCCTCGCAGTCATTTAAGCGATGGATCACGCCGACGATTTTTCCGGTAAAAGCACTGATCGGTTCATCGGTTCCGAATACATACGCGTCCTGCTCCTCGCCGTCACCGGCAAAGAGTCCGTCGACATATCCGTAGTTGATCGGATAGATTAGATCCGGATATTGCGGATGTTTGGATCCGAGCGGGCGGTCGATCGTGCCTCGGACTTCTTTTCCGAGAAAACCGCTATAGTCCATTTCTTCGATCTTCATGCGGTACACGCGGCTTTCTTCGCCGAAATCGGTCGGCATGTTTTTCCAGTAGGTAAATCCGTACTTCTCGTAAAGACCGACCTCTTCGGTAGAGACGTAAAGTGTCTTATAGCCGTCCTTTTTGGCGAGCGCATAGACATGCTCGAGAAGTTTTCCCGCACGTCTTTCGCCAATGTATTCCGGGAACGTAAATACGAATCCGACCCAGGGCTTCAGGCTTCGATCCGAGACCTCGTCGTGCTCGGCGTACGTGCAGAACGAGATCAGATTGTCGCCTTCGGTGAGAAGAAGAAGCTTCGCCGTTTCACCATAGCGTTCCTGCAGTTTGTCCTCGCGAAGAAGACTTACCAGATAGGCCGCGGCGCGCCACTTGCTCCGGCTGATCCTTTCGATCCAGTGTTCCTTGTTCTTTTCTTTTGAATAATCGATGACTTGCATTTTGCCTCCGTTTTTAGTTTCCCCAATCCTGTGATCTCATTATAGCATCACGTGACTTTTCGAAAACTAAACCCTCAGTTTGTAAGACTAAAAACAAAGAAAAAATCCAGTTTAAATTTACAATTAATGACATCACCTTGTAGTATAAAGTCCGTTTAATAGGACAGGTGACCATGTACAATGAAGGCGTAAGGTGGATGAAAGCATATAAATGCCGGAAGAAAAAAGACAGAAGGAACGGCGCTGCTTAGTGAAAAGCTTCGGAAAGGAGGCTCATATGGACAGCAAGACAGCATGGAAGACATTTACGGATTTTTACCAACTGAAGAATCCATCAGAAGAACAGGTTTTTCTTTATACGGAAGCCATGAAATACATCATCGAGACGGAGAAGGATCCGGATGTCATGTTGAGCCTCGGCGGATACTACTACGGAAAGAAGCGTTTCGACCTCGCTCTTCGCTACTACGAAATGGCCGCTTCTTATGACCTCGATGACGCGTATCAGTGCCTCGGGTATATCTGGTACTACGGAAGGACCGGACACGTGGACTATAAGAAAGCGTACGAGTGTTTTAAGCGCGGTTACGATAAAGGGAATGTCGCGTCTTCTTACAAGATCGCCGACATGTATAAGAACGGATACTACGTGGAAAAGGATCCGGAAAAGTATAAGGAGATCATCGAGGAACTTTACGACCGGGTAAAGAAAGACAATGTCCCGTGGTCTCACGCGTCGGATATCTTCGTCAGACTTGCCGCGATCCGCGCGGAAGAGGGCAAGAAAGAAGAGGCACTGGAACTCTATCTTCGCGCGAAGATCCTTCTTCGTCAGCAGATGTCCTGGTACTTCTTCGGACAGATGAACGTCATGAAAAACATCGTGAAAGCCATTCACGAAATGGTCGGATTTGACGAGACGGACTTCGACTGCTTCGACCTCATCGAGGTATTCGATAAGCCGATGAAAGTCATCTTCCGACACAACCACAAAAGATACGAAGTGGAGTCTGTAAAAGACGAAGAAGGATGTTCCGTCCGCTTCGGAAATAAGTGGTACCGCTCCGCGGAAGACTTTTTGGAAAGAGCAGAAATCGACAACAAGAAAATCGTTGAGATCAACATGGAACTTTACGGATTTGAGGTGGCATAAATGAATATCTATAAAATGACAGACAACAACTATGACAAGTACATGAAGCTTCTTGTAAGAAGAGACCAGCTTAAGCAGGAAGCCGCGAGCTGGAACGCGAAATACATCGCGGAATTCGGGAAAAAACTCTGCAAGCTTTTCGAAGAGCAGATGCATTGCGTCGAGCTCAAGAAGAAGATCCATTTCTGCCAGCTGCAGAGAAATCACGGCCTGAAGGTCGACAAAATCGAGATGGAGAAAAACGTCGCGATACAGATGAAGGCGTCGAAAGAACAGCTTCAGAAAATGCGCGAAGGTTATGAGATGGCATCTAACTTAAAGAGCATCCCGCATGTGACCGTGATGCGCGTGAAGAATCTTTATAGAAAGATCGTGAAGATGATCCATCCGGATCTTCGTCCGCATCTTTCCGATGATGAAGAAGTCGAGACATTCTGGATCCGTGCGCAGGAAGCGTACGAGAAGTACGATGTCGACACTCTCGAAACTCTTGAAGCGCTCATTAAGAATCATCTTCTGATGATCGGTGAAGAAGTCGACGAGAAGATCGAGATCCATGACCTGGAAGCAAAGATCCTTCACATCGAAAACGACATCGATACGATCCTGGAAACAGACCCGTATCTCTATAGTGTTCTTTTGACTCAGCGTGATCTGGTCGAGCAGCGTCACGAAGAACTCTCCGAAAACATTCTGAATTATCAGAAACACGCCATCGAACTCGAGCACATTCTCGAGACATTCTTAACAGACGGTGAGGTGACGATAGAATGCGACCCGATGTAAATCAAAATAGTGGCATTGAGAATAAGAACAACGCTGCGGAAAAACTGAACACAGAGAAAACCTCCGCGCTTTCCAACGTGGAAGAAAACGCGATCGCAAAATCGATTTCCAACGGCACACTTTCTTCTGTTGTCGAACCGTTGATCAAAGAGATCCATCTCTTCGATTCATACGTTTCCGGAACCATGTTTATCGATGAAAAAGATGTGATTGAAAAACTCGTTTCCGGACAGGAAGTTTCTCTGGAAAGAGAGAAGAATAAGTTCGATGAAAACGCGATCGCGATCTTAACATCCGACAGAAAAAAGATCGGGTATATTCCCGAAGAAGATAACTCTATTTTTGCAAGACTTATGGATGCAGGAAAACTTCTTCGAGGACGTATCCGTTCCGTTGAAAAAGAGTGCGGTTTTAAAAAGATCATCGTCGGTATTTTCCTCATCGATGTATGAGAGATGAAGCTGTAACTTAAACTTAAAAAAGCAACGAGGAAAACGTATTGAAATGCGTGTGGGACCGTGCTATTCTTAACATGAACAATCATTCAGTCAACGTATAAACAGGCTGATAAGCGCCTGGTACGAATAAACCGCCGGGGTGGCAATTAGAGTTAAGACGAAGTCGCGGGAGGGAATACCATGCCGAGATCAAGAGAACAAAACGAGAAACTTCGCGAAGCATCGAAGTTGAATATCCTTTCGAAATCTGTCGCGTGGTTCGCGAAATACGGAGTGGAAGGAACGAAGATCGGAGACCTCACAAAAGGCATTAAGATCTCTCAGGGAGCACTCTATGTTTACTTCGATTCGAAGGAAGATCTTTATCGTGAAGTCGTAAAATATTCGCAGGAAAAAATCGCGACGGATGATCTTCTCGAGATCAAAGAAATGGATGTTCCGGCGATCAGAAAACTGCGTTATGTTTCTGATCTTTTACTTAAGAAGATCAACGAAGATAAGACATATGTCAACCACATGATCCTGGCTTTAGAAGGACGCGCGAAAGGAACATCTTCCGATGATGAAAACGTGCTTTTTGATCTTGTAAAATCGATCATCAAAAGCGGACAGAAAGACGGTTCTTTTGCCAAAGGTGATGTAGATAAGATCGCGGATTATTTCTTAAGTGTTGTATATATTTACAGTGTGAAAAAGTGCAACGATCCGAAGTGCAAATTACTTTCATCTTCTGAAATGGAACGTGTTGTTCGAGGATAAAATCAAATCGAAAAACGCAAAGATGAATAAATGAAAGTATTGCTCGAAATCGTTTTTGTAGTAGAAAATACTTCACGAATGATACGAACGACCCCCGAATAATCGGCATATTGTACATAGTTAAAAAAACATTAATATGCTATAATGACACTGCATCAAGAAGAATTGATGCAGAAAATTTGTTGCGTTGTTTCTTTTTTTGAATCGCATTTAATGGAGGATAATCAACATGGTAAAAGAGATTGCAAACAAAGATGCAGTTAAGGCTGTTGCAGAAGTAAAGCCGGTTGAAGCTGCAAAGAAAGAAGAAGTTAAAAAGGCTCCTGTAGCTAAGAAGGCTGCTGCTAAGAAAGCTCCGGCTAAGAAGGCTGCTGCTAAGAAGGCTCCGGCTAAGAAAGCTGCTCCGAAGGCTGCTGCAAAGAAGGCTGCACCGGCTAAGAAGGCTGCTGCTCCGAAGGCTGCTGCAAAGAAGGCTCCGGCTAAGAAGGCTGCTGCTAAGAAGACAGCTAAGAAGGCTCCGGCTAAGAAGCTCGGCAAGCTGATCCTCGAGATCGATGGCCAGCAGATCGACATCAAGGCTGTTGAGAAGAAGGCTGCTAAGCTCGGTGGCGATGTTTACATCGTAGCTGCAGAGAAGAAGCTCTTCGATACAAACGGTAAGGGCGTAGACCTGTTCTAATCTCGATTAACATTAAGATAAAAAAGAGAGGATGTCTCAAACGAGACATCCTCTTTTTTTGTTGCCGTAAAGTGGTGGTTTTTTACGGCTCATAGTTACATTCGCGTAGAGTAAATTGTTGGTGGCATCACGCTCCTTTCAGAACAGATCTGAAGTTTTTCTGCAACGTTTGTTGATTGCATTTTGTTTTACGTTTTACGGTTTTCCGTTTTACGTTTTATCTTTCCTGTACGACTGTAGTCGCACGGTTCTGGATGTTCTTGCAGACATCTTCTACGGTTCTTTGTCCGGAGAAGAAACCGGGTGCTTCTTCAAGGATGATGTTCACTACATCCGTGTCACTCTTTTCTGACTGGGAAACACCTTCGATCAGCTTCGTAAGTTCTTTCTGATCTACTTCATTGAATTCCATGTAGTTGTCGATATCACCGACTTTATCCGGATACTTGGCAGCATCTTCTTTCAGCTCTTTGACGAAAGTGCTGTTGACTTCGATCTCTGTTTTGCAGTTGGAGTCAAACGCGTTTCTGTTTACCGGGATCGTGCATGTATAAAAACTGATCTCTTTCTGCACATCTTCTTTGAGGAAGTTGGAAATGAAATCCCATGCAAGTTCAGGATCCTGCGCGCTGGATGTGATCGACATCGAGAGTACCGCGGAAGCGGAAAGTCCCATACCATCTGCAGAAGGAATTCCGGAGAATACAAGACCGCTCTTTCTTGCCTGATGTTTGTACATCGAGTAAGAATCCAAAGAGGTGATCGTCGCGTAGCAGGTGGCGACCAGATTATCACCGAAAAGAACATCGTCATTCAACATGTAGTTGGCAGTCGGTTCAAAAACTCCGCCGTTTCCGCCTTTTTCCTGACCATACTTTTTGATCGTTTCAAGGAATGTCTTAAACTCTTCGGAGTCAAAAGAAACGGTCTTGTTTTCGTTATCGATAAAGTGTGAGCAAAGATGCGGGAGCCAGGTCTTTAAAAGATACTCATAACTGTTGGAAGAAAGGACCTGCACATTCTCCGGAAGAGAAGATGCCAGCTGATCGAATTCAGAAAACGTCATGTTTTCTTTTGCGCCGGTATACGCGGTATTTACCGCGAGTCCTTCGATGTTGCATGTGAGCGGGATCGAATAAAGTTTTCCGTTTTCTTCAAAAGCACGGAAGAGGTTATCGAAGTAATCGTCTTTGTTGATGCTCGTATCACCATCAAGAAGAGGATTCAGATCGACGAGCATGTTATCGTTATTAAACTGCGACAATGAGGAATAACCGACCAGGATGTCCGGACCGTTTCCGGAAAGCATGTCCATCGTGAGCTTGTCCACGCTCTGACCGAGGCTCTTTTCATATGCATCGAGACTTCCTGTCATGAACTCTTCTGCCATGTAGTCATAGATCTCGATTCGTGCCGGCTTATCCGGATCGAGGTTATAGTTTAATACCTGCTCGATGAAACTGGGATCGTTGTATCCGTTAAGGCCGAGCTTGAGAACTGTCTTTCCCGCGTGCGGATTTTTGTCTGCTTTGGAAAGCGTGACGATATTTACGATCGTTCCGCCGCCTGCCTTTCGATCCATGTCGGAACGTCCGTCATCTTCTGCCGCCTTTTCTTCGAAGAAGACGATCTCGTCTTCGGATTTGATCCTTCCGCCGAGAAGAGAGAGTTTGCTGGAATTGACGTCAGTGTCGTTCCAGTTTAGGATCTCCAGACTCTTCTGTTCGATCAGATCAAACTTGGTGATACCGTTGCTGTTGGAGATAAAGCAGTCCTTTTCGCCCTGTGTCAGCATATAAAATGTATCGATCGTTCTGACCGGACTTCCGATCAGTTTTCCGGTATCGATATCGATCTCCTGGATGTTCGCGATAAGGGTGTCACCGGTATAATCCGGCATGACGGCATACCATCTTCCGCCGGAGCAGAGCATCGTTCCGCAAAGATTCGGATTCGACTGCTCGGAAAGCACTTTTCCTTCGGAATCGAGCATATAGAATTTACCTGTGGAAGCAAGAAGAAGGTTTCCGTTTCCGACACTGTAGATCTGCATATCCGAAAGAGGTTCATTGATCTGAAGATTCACGTCGCGGATCTTTTCGCCGTCCGGTGAGATGACGAAGACCTTCGGGGTGGAGGCGCACTGCTTCATTTCGAAGACGCTGGCGACGACCAGGATCTCGCCGTCTTTTCCCTGATACGCGCCGATGAATTCGGAGTTTTCCGGAGTCTCGACATTACCGATGTAATTTCCCTGAAGATCGAACATCTGCATGATGTTCTCCGAATACTGATTCATGATGCTCTCGTATTCATCCCAGGCCTTATCGTCTCGAAGATCGAGATCGTTCAGCTTCTTTTCGACGTCTTCCGGCATGACGTAGTTGAGAAGAAGTCCCACGAGTACACGATCACCGACGACAACGTGCTCGCTGATGGCGCTGTAGTAGAGTTCTTTTCCCTCGGGGATATGAGGCTTGATTTCGGCTCTTAAGACATTGTAATACGTATCGCTTTCGGATACGACGTGACCGGATTTCGTGACCGGACGGGCCTCGCCGGCGGAAATCTCTTCCGCGCTTCCTGTCCCGTCGGACTTCTTATCCGACTTCTTCTTTCCGCAGGCAGAAAGCGGAACGACCATGCCTAAGGCAAGAAGAAAACCGATAGTTCTTTGAAGGGATTTTTTCATAGTATTCTCCAATTCTGACATGTTGAATAATCTTGGCTGTCATTTTCTTTTGATAATTCAATTCTGCCAATCGGGTATGACTATGAAATGACTTCACGGTGAGTGTATCGTCACTTTTTGGAAAAACACTTGGCGATCAGATCGTACGCGAGGATCGCAAGGATGAGCATCACGAGCGCCGCGATCCCGTCGACGACGGAGTGCTGCTTAAGAAAGCATGTTGCCAGGCAGATCGCCACGGTCAAAAGCACGGTGAACGCGCGGAAGATACTGTTCTTAAAGAGCTTGCATTTGCCGATGAAAACGCCGTAACAAAGGACGAGCGTGTCGTAGACATGGATGCTCGGGAAAACATTGGTCGGCGTGTCGATCTTGTGAAGGTATTTGACCATCTTACTGCAGATATCGTTTCCGGGGACACTGTCCGGGCGAAGGAACAATTTCGTCGGGAACAGGAACGAGATGAGGATGAAAAGGCTCATGCCGATCATGAGAAGACGTGTGATCTTGTTATAGGCATCCTCGTCCGTGAAAAGCGCCCACAGGCATACAAACGGGATCCACGGAAACCACATGACGTACGGGATGATGAACGCGGGAATAAACGGGATGTCGTGATCGAGAGGTATCTCCGGAATATAGTAGGAAGAAGCTTCATATCTTTCTACCAGAAAGAAAAATACCATATAGATGCAGAGAAAGATCAGCATCGGCGTAACTACTTTAATCTTCTTTTTGATGTCCACCCCGGACGTCCCCCTAAAAATCTTATTTTCCCCAAGCTTGCGAAAAGGACCTCATCGGTCCTTTTCGGGCATTACTGATATTCTTGTTTCGATCAAGCGCTTACCCCTTAAGCGCGCCGCGGATCGCGTTCAGGAAATCGTCGAATTCTTCAAATGCCGGAAGATCCGGATTGTCGGCTTTGATCTGCTCGGTGGAGCGGAAGAGGAAGCCGGCGCGGCTTGCGCGGATCATGCCGAGGTCGTTAAAACTGTCACCTGCGGCGATTGTGTCAAAGCCCATTTCCTGAAGTTTCTTTACTGTTGTGAGTTTACTGTTTTCGATACGCATCTTAAAGCCGGTGATCTCACCGTCGTCCGCAACTTCCAACGTGTTGCAGAAGAGAGTCGGGTAACCGAGCTTTGCCATAAGAGGCATCGCGAACTGTGTAAAGGTATCGCTCAGGATGATGACCTGCGCGTCTTTTCGAAGTTCGTCGAGGAATTCCTTTGCGCCCGGAAGCGGGTCGATGGTCGAGATAACGTCCTGGATCTCTTTTAAGCCGAGACCGTGCTCCTTAAGGATACCGAGTCTCCATCTCATCAACTTATCGTAATCGGGTTCGTCACGTGTCGTTCTGGAAAGTTCGGGGATCCCCGATGCTTTCGAAAACGCGATCCAGATCTCCGGGACCAGCACGCCTTCCATATCCAGACAAACTACATCCATTTTTGTTCTCCTCATCATTCGCGCGCCCGCGCGAAGCCTAACACAAGAAAGACTATATGAAATCACAAAGAAATGCAAGTTCTTTTGAAGTATAATAGGGAATAAAAGAGGGGCGGACCACTTTTTTCTCAAAGTACATAAAGAATACACATCGGGGATATACACTCGCGTCGTAAAGTCAAAAAACGAGCGAGGAGACGACAAAAATGAAAAAACACTATATTCGAATCACAGTCATCATCACTTCTTTGGTCCTGGTCGCCTTTATTCTGGCGGGCTGCTTCTTTACGTATATGAAATCCCAGGAAATCATCGACGATCGCATGGCATATATCCAGACGGCGGACAAGCGACTGGAGTATTCCGATGAGGCAACCAGATCCGGACTGATCGATATGGTCTACAGTCACAGCGGTTTTGTAGCCCAATTCGGAGAAGAAGATGTCGGCATTTACGATCACGTCACTATTGACGGAAAAGTGATCACCTCGTCCGATCACCTCATTGTTGACATTGCATGGGAAGAAGGCGGAAAGACCGTCTACGATGACCGTTTCGTCCTTGTCGATGAGCCCTTTGATCTGGATGACCACTATCTTTTTAACTGTAGGATCGATGCCAAGTGCGATGAGAAGTTTATCTTCGACGGATCGATTCTCTACACGGAAGACGGCTGGAAGACCAGTTCTGAGATCAAGATCCCGGACAATCCGGCCGCAGACCATGAGAATTTCGGCAGCGCGGAAGAATGGATCCATGATTCTGATATTCGGATCGAACTTGTCCCCCTTGCCAAAACAGCCGAAAGAAAAAAACTCAATCGCGAAGCCGAAGAGATCTACAATGACTTTATGGAAGGTCTCGCGAATGGTGATTTTGCCAATAAGAAAACGAGCATATTCACGACTTATGCGATTTCGGTGAAATCGAATTCTTATACTGCCAAGACACGCGCAGGCGGAGTCTGCGTATATGTTTTCCACCCGGTCAAGATCGTGCTTTCGAAATATCTATCCACATATATTCTCGG
>JAFZWA010000036.1 GCA_017617525.1 Clostridiales bacterium | reverse complement strand
TGCCTTCTGGATTACTACGCGGTCGTTCCCGAAATGAGGGGGAAGGGCATCGGCTCCGCGTTCCTTCAGGAAGCGGTGAAGAATACACGCACGGAAGTGACGATCATCGAGATCGAAGATCCGGAGGCGTCAGTGCCGGACGAGGAGAAAAAGGCCCGCGAAAGAAGACTGAGTTTTTATCTGAATGCCGGATGCGTGAACACTCAGGTTCATGTAGTCACATTCGGGGTGAAATTCCTTCTTCTGGAGTACCCGGTGACGGAATCCCATACGAAGGACGTAATCGCGGAAGGATACCGTTCGATCTACAGGTCGATCCTCCCGAAGTGGATGTTCGAAAGAAATATCGTCATTTCCGATTGATCCCTTATACCACCGGTCGAACCGAAAAGCACTTTCCCATGATACAATGGAAAAAACAGCTTCACGAAGCGAGGATGTAACTATGTTAAAAGTGTACTGCTATAGCCGTTGTACGACCTGCCAGAAGGCTTTGAAGTGGCTTGACGCCAAGGGCGTGAAGTATGAACTCATCGATATCAAAGAGAAGAATCCGGACGAAAAAGCGCTTCGGAAATACTATGCCATGAGCGGTCTTCCGCTGAAGAGATTCTTCAACACCAGCGGAATCCAGTACCGCGAACTCGAGCTCTCAAAAAAGCTTCCGGATATGAGTGAAGATGAACAGTTTATGCTCCTCTCATCAGACGGTATGCTTGTAAAACGTCCGCTTCTGGTCGGAAAGGATTTCGTTCTTACCGGATTTAAAGAAGCCGAGTGGAGTGAGAAACTCTCTGTCTGAGTTATTACAATAAGGGTGAGGAAAGATAATGAAACTGTTTTTATGTGGCGGTGGATGCGGTGAGCAGACGGCTGCCGTTCTTCGCGTATTCAATGCGCATATCGATCACGAGAAACCGCTGCTCTATATCCCTCTTGCGATGCCGGAGGAACAGCACACGCTGGATGAGTGCTATGAGTGGGTCAAGGGAGAGCTTTCTGAGGTAGATATACCTTCGATCGAAATGGTACGTTCCTACGAAGAATTGGCCGCTAAAAACCTGTCCGATTATGGAGCTATCTTTATCGGTGGCGGCAATACTTTCGAACTTCTGAAGGGAATGAAGGACAGCGGTGCTTTTGCCAAGATGGAAGAGTATATCAAAAACGACGGAGTCGTTATGGGCGGCTCGGCGGGAGCGATCATCTTCGGCAAGGACATCATGCCGGCCATCGCGATGGATCCGAACGATGTAGCACTGGAAGATACAGCCGGATTCAATGTGCTGGATGACTGCTCGATCTTCGCGCATTACACCAATGAGTGGAATCCGGAAGCACACGTGCGCTTTACGAAGTTCATGGAGAAGTATTCTTCTGAAAACGAGGCAGTATATGCCCTGCCTGAAGAAGACACGATCTTCATTAACGGAGATCAGGTCCAGGTCATCGGCGACAGACCGTACTACTTCTTTGAAAACGGGACGAGAGAAAAGAAGATGGCGGAGCTTAGAAATGAACTTACCGATAACGAGTGGCCGCTGGAGTATATCGATCACGATGTGAGGCAGAACATGACAGAGAGAATGGAGACCGAACGGCTGATACTTCGGCCGATACGGCAAGAAGATACCGACGAGATCTATAACTGCTGGATGCATGATCCGGATGTTTCCCGTTACATGATGTGGACAGCCGGCGATATGAATACTGCCAGGGAATTCGTAGAGTTTGAGCTCGGGAACATCGAAAAGGATGACTGGTACAGATGGATCATCACGGATAAAAATACTGTGATCATCGGCACGTGTCTTCTCTACTTCGATGAGGAATTTGACGCGTGGGATATCTCGTATAATCTCGGGAAGAAGTATTGGGGGCACGGCTACATTACGGAAGCCATGAAAAAGGTCATTGAGTATGCCTTTAGGACGATAAAAGCAAAGGAGATCGTTGCTTTTCACGCAGTAGAGAATCCGGCGTCCGGACGCGTCATTGAGAAGCTCGGATTTACCTACGAAAAAGAGATCCCATTCGAGTGCAATATCGGGGAAACGAAAGCGAGATTTTACCGGATCAAGAATCCGGATATGTGATCAGAACTCGTACTCTCTGACTTCACAGTTCTTGATGCCGAAGGAAGCAAATTCTTCATTCGTCATCTCATAGAAATACGACTGAACAACGCGGGCGATGCCGTTATGTGCGACGAGGATAAACGTCTTGTCGGGCTGTGCCTTGAGATCGTCGAGAAGGTTATAGATACGCTGCGCAAGCTGAAGCATGGATTCGCCGCCACCGAAACGATGGACGAATCCTTTTTTCATCTCATGGAATTCTTTGCCGTCTCTGGCGGTGGACTCGTATTTACCGAAGTTCTGCTCGAAAAGCCGTGGCTCTTCCTTAGCCGGGACTCCTAAGATCTCGGAGATATGCATCGCCGTGTCCTTGGCGCGAGACAGGGGAGAATAGAGGATCAGGTCGGCCTTGATACCGAGTGCTGCAATATTGTTCGCGGTCTCGATTGCCTGCTCATGTCCCTTCTCCGTAAGCGGGCTGTCTGTTGCCCCGCAGATCTTGTTTTCCACATTCCAGACAGTCTCACCATGTCTGACAAAGTAAATTTTCGACATCTTTTCGAAACGCTTCCTTCTTTTGTACTGCCGGTATTGTATCAGAATGCCCGAAAGATTTGAAGATACGTTATAATGAACGAAAATCTGAGTCTGGAAAGAAGAATGAACATGAAAAAGATCGGTTTAGTGGGCGGAACAGGTCCCGAATCTACGGTAATGTACTATAAGAAACTCAACGAGGAGATCGACCGTCTGACGGAAGGCCGCGCATTTCCCGATATAGCGATCGACAGCGTGGATTTTCATCGCGCGTGGGGATATGTTTCCGAAGGAAAGAACGATCTTCTTGCGGACTATCTGGAAGAAAAACTCAGAGCACTCGACGCGGGCGGAGCGGAGGTCATCTCGCTGACTGCGGTCACCATGCATATCGTATACGAAGAACTGGCGAAAAGATTCGAAAAGCCGATTGTCAGCATCCCTGAAGTCGTCCGTGATGAGATCGTTTCGAGAGGCATCAAGCGCATCGGTCTTCTCGGTACCGTTTTCACGATGCAGAAGGACTACATGAAGAAGGATCTTCTTGCTTCGGGAGTCGAGGTCTATGTTCCATCTGAGAAGGAGCAGGAACTGATCGGAAAGCGCATCTACGAGGAACTGGAGCGCGGTATCGTCAAGGAGTCTACGCTTCTTGAACTGACTGAGATCATCAGAAGAATGCAGAAGGACAACGGCATCGAAGGCGTCATCCTGGGATGCACGGAGCTTCCGCTCATCTTAAATCAGGAGAATTGTCCGGTTCCTTGTTTTGACGCGGTCGAGATACACATCCGAAAACTTGTCGAGCTCGCGATGCACTGAGGAAGACACTTCGCGTTATTACCCGACACCGATATATTCCCAGCACTCGGGATCATAAGGATCACCTTCAAATACGTACCAGTAAGAAGGAAGGAAACGGGTTCCGTTATTTCCGGTTACATCCCAGCAATCGGAGCTGATGATGCCCTGCTTACCCTGTTTTTTATCTGAGTTGATCGGATTTCCCGTAAACGGGTTTGTCGGGTCAGAGATGAGATCTGATGTCGCAAGCACAGGCGTATCGGCATTGGTCATGAAATCCTCGCAGACGGTAAATCCCGTGGAATTGAAATCCTTGAACATCAGAAGCGGCATATAGAATTCCAGATCCTCATCGTTACATGTTATATCGAAGTGACCGACGTTACTGCCGTGGTCGGATACGAGGATGATCCTGGTGTTATCGTAAACGCCCATCTCGCGCATATAGTCGAACCATTCGCCGAGTTGGAGGAACGAAGCCATATTTACGTGATAATGCGTGACCTGCAACTTTGTGGACATATCCATTGTTCTTCCGTCGATGGTATAGCGGGAAGCCATGTCGGTGTCATAAGCGGTGTTATCGACGTTATTCGAAGGCGTATAATCCGGCTCCTGCAGCAGACAGTTCTGGTGCGGTGTGTCGTTGGACATCATGAGGAATGTATTCTGCGAGCCTTCCGAGATCTTGGTCATGTCCTTAAGGTGAGTCAGGACCGCGTACGAATTCAGAAAATCCGGATCGTAACCGGTGCTTGTCGTATTCGTCGCGTTTGTTTTCTGGATGAGATCCGCCGCGTTGGTAACGCTTTCTGTGCGGTTCGATCCTGCGCTCTCATCGTTATACGCGCCGCCGTCGTAGATCGTCTCCTGTAAGAAGGCCGGCGATATCTTCATGAGCGAGAAGCAGAAGAAGTTTCTTTCGCGGAAGTCTGTCAGAAGATCATTGTAATCCTTGGAACTGATGGAATCCTCGAAATAGTTGAAATAATTTCCCGTGTTGTAGCAGTTGAAAGAAGAATACTCATCGAAGATCGAGAGATCCGGGATCCAGGTATATCCGGCATATGGCGGATCGCAGATCGTGACGTCGTATCCGTTCTCGCTGAAAAGCACCGGCATGACCTTCAAGGCCTCGTTATGCTTATCGGCAAGAAGCTCCGTGTCACGCCTGTTGAGGCTCGCGGGTGTATATTCATACCCGCCGAAAAGCGCCGGCGCCGCGAAGTTTGTGTGTCCCCCGTAAGAGATCGTGTTCGGGTAATAAGTAAAGCCGTCGAACTGCTCTGCAAGCTCCGGTTTATCGTTGAAGATATACGGTACTTCCGGTCCGATCGCTCGATCGAGCATGAGGACAATGACATTCTGACCATCTTTGGAAAGCGTAAAGGACGGCATTTCTTCAGGGACCTTATTTCTTGTGACAAAGTCATTGTAGATCTGATCAGCCGAACGAAGATTGATCGAGGCAAAAGGAATGACCGCGACGATACCGGCGACCAGAATAATCTTTGCGACACTTCTGAAACGTGTGTAGATGAAATGGAAGGCAAGCGCCACCGCAAGTACCACGAGAGCGTTTTGGAGATAATCCGAAACGGTAAAGACAGGAGCGATTTTGTACTGAAGATTCGGAGAAATGATTCCCAGATTGGTACCGGCTGTCATGAAGTCGAAGAGCGAAACGCCGCAGATCACCCAGATGCCTTCACTGAAGAATGATTTCATACGGTCGCTCATGAAGAAGTAGAAAACACCTCCCCAGAGGACCCAGGTGCCGAGAGCAATGCACATCGTGTATACGACATAATAGATCGGGTTGGAAGGATACAATACGTTGATGAAATCTTCTGCGGAAACATGGATGACGGTACACGGGATAAAAAGGCCCGTGATGAATGTCATGAGAAGTGTACCGAAGAAGAAAAGACCTGTATCCTTCGGACGCTTCTTTTTCTCTTTTTTCGTCTTTACCAGAAGGGTAAGAAGCGGAAGGATCAGAAGGATTCCGCCTGCTGTAAGAAGGATCTTCTGACGAAGGTCCAGATCGTTTCTCGGCCATGTCAGGATAATGACGGCTATTCCTGCGATCGCGAAAAGAATGGAAAGCGTTTTCTTCGGATCCTTCAGCTTATAGAAGATATTCTTCAGAAGTGAGAAGACGTTGTTGAGGAGCCAGTAGAAAACAAGTCCCGCCGGGGAGTTATAAAGGAGCACCAGGAAGATAAGTGCCAGACCATAGATCTGGATCTTTTCCTTGACCGGATGACCTTTGGTGTAGATGATGCCCGAAACGATATTGATCAAGGTCATCAGGATCGGCAGGATATTGACCGTGAAAGATCCGATCATGAACGTCGCGTCCGCTTTTCCGAGGTCCTTGATGAACCAGAAGGACATGCCCTGCAGGCTCTGCATATGAGAAAGCAGGTTATACGCCGCGATAAAGAACGGGATCTGAAGAAGGAGCGATGTCGCACTCTTTAGCGCGTAAGCGGGCTTATAGTTGTTGATGCGGTAGTATTCCTGCAACATCATGAACCGCTCGTTTCCTTTAAACGTCTTCTTGATGTTCTTGATATGGAACGTCATCTTTTTCTGGATCTCGCGCTCTTCGTTCTGCAGCTCGTCCGCACGAATGTAAAGCGGCAGCACGAGGAAGTTTACGGCAAGACTTAAGAAGATGATCGAAAGGCCCGTGTTCCCGATGACGCGGTTAGCGACCGTGAATATTATCTCAAGAAGAAGTTCGATCGGAGTGATCGCGATGGTGTAGATTGCGGAAAGAATAGACATACCCGATCACACCTCCTTATCCTTCTTGCGGCGCTTTTTCTTTTTCGCCTTGGCCTGCGCCTTTGCCTCTTCTTCGGCAGCGATCTGCGCCGTGACTTCATCGAGTTTTTTGATGTTGAAATCGACCGAACGGGAAGCGCCTTCACCGATATGTACCCACGTCT
>JAFZWA010000035.1 GCA_017617525.1 Clostridiales bacterium | reverse complement strand
GTGATCAGAAGATCCGCTTTCTTTTCGCGGATACGATCCAGAAGGCCGTCGGAGATTCCGTAGCCTTCGCTTAAGCGGTTCGGGATAACATAGTCGATATCCGCGCCGATTTTTCTGAAGAACAGCATCAGGATCGCGGTCGCGGTCACGCCGTCGGCGTCGTAGTCGCCGCAGATCAAGATCTTCTCCTTTTCATTGACGGCAGAGGTGATGCGGTCGACCGCGATCTGCATATCGTTAAAAAGGAACGGATCGTGCCACTCGAGTTCTTTTCCCGAGAAAAAAGTATCCGGATCGATACCACGGGTATGTAGAAGGCGCATCAGAAGCGAAGACTCGCTTTCACCGGCCTTTTCGGACATATCATCAAAAGCAGGCGTCTCGTCCGAAAGCCGCCACTTTTTCTCTAAAAGGATCACGTTAAAACTCCAAATTCATTGCTTATGTATATTGTAGCATAAGAACAATGAAACAGACGGAAACAATCGTATTAAACCGAGTAAAAAGGGCTCACAAATTATCCCTGATCACTATAAGTTGATCCCTGAGAATTTCCTCTTCAGCTGTAGTAATGTTTTCGTGTTGCGCCAAGTAGGAATCAATCGTTTCTACAGCGGTGCCCCTGGCGATCAATTCTTTAAGTGCGTCGCAGTTTTCTTTCAAAGATGCCACGGCGTCTTCGGGGTGGTTCGTTAAAAAAATATCTATCAGATACGGATAGTCGATAACTGACTGAAGCAATTCTTCATCCGTCATCTTATCTAACTCTTCCTGGGATATATGAAAGCGATCTTTACTCTGATCCACTGTTACCGGATTTTCCATAGGAGTTTCCGCGGGAATGCTTTCAGCACCACTTTTCTTTAATCTTGAGTTCAGAAAAAGACATGTGCCGATCGCGACAACGACTACAAGGGAGACAATCACTATCCATACCATTGCCTTCTTTTTCATGCTTTACTCACCATCCTATGTGTTTTGATTATATCACTTCAACCGCATTCACCGATATAAGAACACACCGCCCGGTGCATTTATCTGCATCCGGACGGCGCGTGCTCAAAATATATATTGGAGGGTTATTATGAGAATTTTGCAGTGTGTCTCAATGTTGTGTGCGGCGGCGCTCACTCGACGTTCTTCAGCGCGTCAGCCAGCGGGATCTTCTTGATGCGGATCATGTCGAAGATCGCGACGACCGTGTAAGATACAACGAGGATCAGGATCATCTTCGCGATACCCATCGGGCTGATGTAGATGTCGAACCAGCCGTTCAGCGAGTTCATGTAGAGACGGAAGACGCCCGCCAGACCCAGGATCGCAAGAGCTGCTGTCAGGATCGCGCTCACGATGACCACGATCGAAGTCAGAAGGATATAAAGGCTGTTGATCTCTCCGTTTTCGTATCCGAGGACCTTGACCATCGAAATCGAGGTCGCGTTTTTTTCGATGATGATCTTTGTGAGCAGATACATCATCAGGATCGCCATGATCATGCAGACCCAGGAGACCATGTCCATCATGCCGCCCATCGAGTGATCAAGCTGTGTCGCGATGGCCATGACATCTTCGATCGTAACGACGGTGTAGATGCTCTCGTAGTTGATATCCGCTATCGCGTTCTGCGAAAGGTAACCGGTAAACGCGTCTTCCGAAAGGCCGAAGATCTTGTTGAAATTCTCCTGCGGGAGGAATACGCAGAGCGCGCCGTCATAGTCATATACGCCCTTGATGACAAAGTCGTAGGACTTGTCACTGTACTTTTCTTTCAGTGTGATCGTGTCACCTTTCGAGAGCATGAACTTCTTCTGATACGGAGACGAGATCCAGATCTCATTTCCGGAAAGGGCTTCATTGATCTTGATGTAACGGCTTCCGCTTTCGTAGCCGTAAACACCGATCTCTTCACCCTTATGCACGCCGTCGATGGTCTCAAGTGATGCCACACAGTACTTCTCTGCTGTTTCTTCCGAAGTCGAGATGACGTTTCCTTCTTCGTCCTGATATCCCTTCAGAATGTACTGATAGTTCGAGAGCATGTTCTCATCGATCTTCGCCTTGTAATGGTCGAGCGTCTGCGGAAGTCCGATCGAGAAAGCGAGCATCAGCATGACAAACGCGATACCGACGAACAGTACGAGGTAGCCACCCAAATTATCGAGAAGGATACGCAGACGGAATCTCTTCAGGAAGCTCCAGGACGGAAGTCTCATGGCCTTCTTTCTCTTCGAGGTGCGAAGGTCGCGGCGCAGGAATCTAAGCGGCGACAAACGCAGTTTCCTGTAGATGACGACGAAGTTGATGATGATCATCAGTATCATCGGCAGGAGCGTCGTTACGAGAAAAGCGTCCATGTTCCAGCGTGTCTCGTAGGTCACGAGGCTGTAGGAATTGTAATAGAGCGCGACCGCCGCGTCCTTAAAGATCGTGTAGCCGAGGAGGTTGCCGACAGCCGACGCCAGAAGTGTCACGATGATCGGAACGATCATGTAGTGGCGGAGGAGCTCGCCTCTTGTGTAACCGGTCGCGCGAAGTGTACCGATGACCGCCGATTCATTTACGATGGTGTTGCTGGTCGTGATCGCGAAGATGAAGGCCAGCACCGCGATGAAAACGTAGACCAATACCGAGATAATGGCTTTATCGGAGCCCATGTCTTCCGGCGCGAAGTGGATCGCCTGGTTGGCGTATTCCGGCACGAAGTCAGTCAGTTCATTGATGTCTTCTTTCTTCTCCGCGAGCAGCTGCATTGCTTCGGGATCCTGGCTTTGGATCTTCATCTGCAGTTCCTCGGCGGTTGCTTTTTCATCGGTAAAACCACCTGTCGCCGAAAGAACCGCGAGCTTTTCCATCAGGGCGTCTGCCTTTTCTTTCTGCTCGGAAGTATTTGCCGGCGCTTCGTTATACATGAAAGCGTACTGATAAAATGTCGAGGACGGAAGCGCCTCCCAGCCCTCCGGTGTCATGACCGCGATGTCGAAGTCGACCGCGTTGAACATGAAGTCGGAGTTGTTTTTATAAAGAGTGGTGTAGTCAGAAGACGAGATCAATCCGGATACGGTAAAAGCACTCTCACCGACATACAGTGTGTCGCCGACCTTGATGCCTTTGATGTCGGCGTGGTTCTTGTCGAGCGCGATCTCATTTGCCGCCGCCGGCATTTCACCCTTCATGAGGCAGGCGCGGTTAACGTCGGTCCTGATCTTAAATACGCGGACCGTAACTTCTTTCTCATCAGACTCGATCCTCTCGGAGGGCTTCATGCCGCCCTCTTCGATTTCCGAAGTCACCGCTTTCATCTCATTCGGAGCCGTCTTGCTTTCGCTTAAGTCCTTATAGAACTGCTCATAAACAGTGATGCCTTCTGCTTCGATCTCATTAAGAAGCGACTCGGATGCCTTGTAGCAAAGTTCGAAGTGACCGTTTTCGATCGAATACTTTTCGTAGGACTCATCGATCGCGGCCATCATGCTGTCGTTTCCGACGTCGATACCGGACACGAGCGCGATCATAAATACCATCAGGAGGAAGAGTACAAAATACTTCTTCCAATCTTTTCTCAGTTCTCTGAAGAGGCGCTTGCGCATCGGATTGCCGACTTTCTTCTGCGAAGAAACGGCGCCCGGAGCATATGCCGCGCTCCTTGCTTTATTGATATTCGTTGCCATGATTCTCTCCTCCGCTTACCATTCGAGATCTACTGCGGAGACCTTGTTGTCGTTGATGATGTTCTTTCTCACTTTGCCGTCACGAAGCTTGATCGTGTGGTCTGCTATCTTGCTGATCTCTTCATTGTGAGTGACCATGATGATGGTGTTTCCGTACTTCCTATTTACGTCTTCGATGAGCTTTAGGATCTCTTTACTGGTGTTGTAGTCAAGAGCACCGGTCGGCTCGTCGCACAGGAGGATGTCAGGGTTCTTGACGATGGCGCGGCCGATCGATGTTCTCTGCTGCTGACCGCCGGAAAGCTGATTCGGAAGCTTGTAGCGGTGTTCCCAAAGACCGAGGGTATTCAGGAGTTCGTCGATATCCAGCGGCTTATCGGAAAGATACGCGCCGACTTCGATATTCTCTTTTACGTTCAGGTTCGGGATCAGGTTGTAAAGCTGGAAAACATATCCCAGGTGCTTCCTTCTGTAGCGGGTGAGTGCTTTTTCATCCATATCGCGGAGCTTGTCGCCGGCGATCGCGATGTATCCGTCGTCTGCGCTGTCGATGCCGCCGATGATGTTAAGAAGTGTGGACTTACCTGAACCGGAAGGTCCGAGGAGTACACAGAACTCACCTTTGGACACTGTGAAATCCATTCCGCGGAGGACTTCCTGTCTGCTGTCGCCCTCGCCAAATGCCTTACATACATTGCTTACTGTTAAGAATTCATTTTCGGACATAACTATTACCTCTGATGTCTTTCCCGGAAGCGTCGGAAGCTAATGTCGCGATCCCTGCTGAAGCGATTTGTTTCCGCTTCTCCCCATTGCAGTTCTCGCCGCGCATGTGTTTTTGCCTCTGCGCTTCCGCTATAATTGGTAAACGGTTTAACATATGAACAACCGTTCATATGTATTGTAATTCACATGTTCATGTTTTGCAAGCGCCAATAGTTAGTCATGGCTTACAATGTTTATTCGATTTCCGATTTGGTTTTTTGGGAATTCTTCCAAGAGCCATCTCGCCACCTCCTTTTCCCCGGGCAACAAAAAACGAGTCTTTTGCTGCAATCAATCAAGTGCAGTAAAAGTCTCGCTTCTTCGGACATACCCCGGAGTTCCTCCTTTGTTTCCTCATTTTCCGACATCCTGGCTTTCCTCTCGGACGACCGGATAAGAGATGAGGCCAATAGGGGTTCCCGAGCTGACGACATATGTCACATGCTTCCGATACGGCTCCGGTTTGACACGGCTCCTGAAGGGTCCCGAAGCATGTAAGCTACTCCCTAATACGTTTTCAGTTTAGCCCTGTCGCGCAGATATGAAAACCCGCGGATTCTCCGTAAAAAGAAAGATCTCACGGAGATCTTGCCGTGAGATCGGAACTAAACTTGAAAATCCACCCTTTTCTTTTTTCGGATGCGTGTTATAATCGCGTGTTCTATGTTTCGTTCTATTTTCACTCGATTTTTAGAACAGAACATAGAACATTGCCCTCTTGTTCTATGTTTCGTTCTATTTTCGCTCGATTTTTAGAACAAAACCTAGAACATTGCCCCCGTGTTCTATGTTTCGTTCTATTTTTCGCGCAATTTTAGAACAAAACATAGAACAATGCCCCTGTTCAACAAATCGTTCTACTTTTTTCCATTTTGCAGAACAGAACATAGAACAAAGCCACGCTGAACATCAGTAAGCACGAAAAAAGCCTGCCGGATCAGATCCGACAGGCTTTTGATTAAGCAATTTCATTAAGAGTAATTATCTCTTACGCTTTCTAGCCGCCTCCGACTTCTTCTTACGGCGTACAGAAGGCTTTTCGTAATGCTCTCTCTTACGTACCTCAGCGAGTACACCAGAACGAGCGCAGGAACGCTTGAAACGACGCAAAGCACTGTCAAGGGACTCATTTTCTTTAAGTCTGATTTCCGACACTTGTTATCCCTCCTTCCGTGCAATAAACTTAGGAAACCCATAAATATCGGTTTCAAACAAGGGATATAATACTCTAAAAATCCCCCTACGTCAAATAAATTCGAGTATAAAACGGAAAAAGCACTGCGAGAGTGCTTTTTCCGTTTTCCTGGGGGGAGATTTCTCAGAGACTCTGCAGGAGCTCTGTGACTTTCACAAGATCTTCTCTGATGTTGATCTTCTGCGGGCATTGTTCTTCGCAGGCACCACACCACATACAGTTTTCCGGCTTCTCTTCGGCGCTCATGTTGTTCCACTCCCACTTGGAGTGACCGACGTTGCCGTACTTACCATATTCATTCCAGATTCGGAAGGAACCCGGGATGTTGACACCTCCAGGACACGGCATGCAGTAACGGCAGCCGGTGCAGGGGTTAAATACACGCGCGTCGAGGGCTTCCTTCAATCGGCCCATCGCGGCGAGCTCTTCTTCTGTCATCGCTTCGTAGCGGTTGAATGTATCGAGGTTATCCTCGAGCTGATCTTCCGCGGACATACCGGAAAGGATGACCTTCACGTTCTCAAAAGAAGCGACGAAACGCAGCGCCCAGGATGCCTTGGACTTGCCGGGGCGGATCTGGTTGAGTTCAGAAAGAAGATCGTCCGGATACATGCAGAGGGATCCGCCTCTGATCGGCTCCATGACGATGACCGGGATACCTAAAGACTCTGCAAGGAGAAGTCCTTTTGTTCCGGCCTGGTTCTCGATATCCATGAAGTTGAACTGGATCTGGCAGGCATCCCACGGATACTTCTTGATCCACTTCTCGAATACAGGATAGTCATCGTGGAAAGAGAATCCGACGTTCTTGATCTTGCCCTGCTTCTTGAGATCGAACATGAAGTCGATGACGCCCGCGTCTTCCATCTCCTGGAAACGGTCTTCGTTCATGGCGTGAAGAAGATAAAGGTCAAGGTAATCCTGCTGCAGCTTACCCAGCTGCTTTTCGAACATCGCCTCGGCGTCCTCACGGGTCTTGATCTCCCATACCGGAAGTTTGGTCGTCAGGAAGTACTCATCGCGCGGAATTTCCTTGAGAACTTCGCCGACTACGATCTCCGACTCACCGCCGTGATAAGGATAGGCTGTATCATAGTAGTTTACGCCCATTTTGTGAGCGTGAAGGAGCATGGCTCTTGCTCTGGCTTTATCGATCTTTCCGTCTTCCGTTGTCGGGAAACGCATGCAGCCGAAGCCTAAAACCGATACCGGTTTGTCAAATCCGTTCATCGTTCTCGTAAACATAGTGTACCTCCCCGTATTTCTTTGTTATCTTTTTGCGGTTTTTTTGCGCCGCACATAGTTACCACTTTATAAGTCTATTCTACATAAGAACGCTTCCAAAAAATACTATTATTTTTCCACGAACAAGCAATGATTTGCCCACTTTCCGCGTATGTGATACTATTAGCCTGACCATGGTGGTCTGGGAGGAATCAATGGACATCGACATATCATCGCTTACTTTCCGTGATGCGTCCAAAGAAGAAAAGAGTCGTATTTTCCGTGTGCTGAATCTTCGCGGCACGGTTTGCCTCGTTTTGTCGATCGTAGCGCTCGTCGCCGTTTTCCTGATCCCCGGACGCCTTAAATGGATCACCGCCGTAGCTCTCGGTCTGGCGGTCATCATCCTCGCTTACGCAGTCATTTCCGATATGCCCGCATGGACCTGCAAGGTATGTAAGGGCATCGTTTCCAACAAGCGCGAAGTCCAGCCCGATGAAGAGACCGGTCTCTACTATGACGCCGTCACCTTCACTTCCGAAAAGGGCGAAGTCATGGAAGAGATGCCGGTGTTTTCCAAGAAGACACTGCAGCTTCTGGACGAGGGATCTCACGCGACCATCATCTGCTACAACAAACGTCATCCGATCATTCTCGCCGACGAGCAGCTCCGCTTCGAAGAGTAACAAAAAAACAGAACCGAACCATGGCTTTAGTTCGGCTCTGTTTAGGGGAGACACAACATAAGTTATTTGCTTAAGTTGTTTGCTTCTGTTTTTTGTCGTGCGTTTCTTTCCGAAAAGCACCTGTACTTCTATTTCTTCTCGAAAAGCACCTGTACTTCTATTTCTTCTCGAAAAGCACTTAGACTTCGATATAAGCGCCTGCCTGTGCTTTCCACATCTCGGCGTACTTACCGCCCTTGGAAAGAAGCGATTCGTGTGATCCTTCTTCAACGATCTTGCCTTCTTCTAACATGAAGATACGGTCGGCAAGTCTCGTCGTAGAAAGACGGTGCGAGATAAAGATAACGGTCTTGTCTTTGGTCGCCTGAAGCATCGCATGGTTGAGCTGATACTCCGCGATCGGATCGAGCGCCGAAGACGGCTCGTCGAGGATCATGAGCGACGCGTTCTGGTAGAACACACGAGAGATCGCAAGCTTCTGCTGCTCACCGCCTGAGAGGTCCACGCCGTTCTCGGAGAACTCATGCGTCAGAGGCGTATCCCATTTCATCGGAAGTGAGTCGACCTTTTTCATCAGTCCGCTGTCAGAAAGCGCGTTCTTCACACGTTCATCGTCGGCCTTCGATCCCACATTGAGGATGACGTTTTCCTTCACGGTTCCCGCGAAGATCTCGAAGTCCTGGAATACCGTTCCGATCGAGTCACGATAGGCTTCGACATCGTAGTTGCGAACGTTCACACCGTCGGCGAGGATTTGTCCTTCGCTACAATCGTAAAGTCTCATCAGGAGCTTTACGAGCGTCGTTTTACCGGCTCCGTTATATCCGACCAGAGCGATCTTTTCACCGGGCTTTACCTGAAGGTTGATATCGGAAAGCACTGCCGGGAGATCCGGCTTGTAGGAGAAGCCGACACCCTCGAGGGAGAGTGCTTTTGCAGAAGAAGTCGGGACCGTGTCGCCTTCTGAAACGATCTTCGGTTCGTAAGCCAAAAAGTCTCTGATCTTCTGGATGTAAAGGCTCGTCTCGCATGCCTTCGGGTAGGTCTCCGTGAAGACGCGAAGATTTCTCTTCAAGTCGCCGAAACGGTGAACAAGCATGACCATCGCCGACAGCGAAAGCGCCTTCTGGAGGATCGTCCTTACCATGAGGTAACTTGTGTAGAGCACATCACTGATGAAGTCACCGAAGAGATAGTTCTTGAGAAACGCCAGGCCGAACTTCTTTTTCGCCATGGATTTCTCTGCTTCGTAAACTTCGTCGTTCGCCTTCCGGAAACGCTCTTCGAGCACATCTGTGACCTCCGGATCGAGTCGGATCTCCTTGGCATAATCCTTGAGATAGAAGACACGCTTTACATAGTCGCGCTTTCTTTCCGGCGGGTAGCGGAGCATTCTGACCTTAAAGGACAGTTTGTTGTACGCCTGGTTCGCGAAATAGCTCAGGAGGAAAGACGCCAGCACGAAGAGGATCGAGAACTTATCTCGGATCAGGAAGTATCCGCCCGTTAAGATGACGACCGTAAGACCGCTTAAGACACTTCGGATGAAGTCCATCGTGCTGTCGATCCGCTTATCGACTTCGGAGATCGAAAGGACCTGACTGTTATAGAAATCCGGATCGTCGTAGCAGGAAAGGTCAACGGATCTCGCCTTCTCGTAAAGGCGCATCTTGATCTTCTCTCGAACCTTCGGACGTTCTTTCTCCGTCATATAGTCACCGGCGAAAACCGTGAAGATCATGCCAAGCGTGATGAGCGAAGCGATCAGGATGATCATGGCGGCAACTCTTCGGAAGGAGTAGCCGAACTCCGCCGCTTCGAGGACGAAGCCGATCAGGAAAACGTGTTCGATAAAGATCGAGCACTCACCGCGGATCGCGTCCAATGCCGGCAGGATAACGAACTTCGGGGAGGCGTCGAACATCATCTTCATGAAGAAGAAATTGTTCTTTATGACCTGCGAGGCCGGCTGCTTGATCTTCTTATCTTTTTCGTCGGCAAAAGCACTTTTCTCGTTACTCACAGGATCACCTCCTCTTCCTTTTCTACGGCCAGATAGTTCATGGCCTGTCGGATATACATCTTCGCGTATTTTCCGCGTTCATCTATCAGCTCTCTGTGCGAACCGCGCTCGATGATCGTGCCCTTTTCGAGCATGAATACCTTGTCACAGTTCTTTACGGAAGAAAGGCGGTGCGAGATAAAAACCATCGTGTGGTCTCTGCCTTCCTTCATGATGTTTTTGAAAAGCTCATACTCCGCGATCGGGTCGAGGGCCGAAGACGGCTCGTCGAAGATCTTGATCGGAGATTCCTTGGCAAAAGTTCTCGCCACCGCGAGTTTCTGATGCTGACCGCCGGAAAAGACCGCGCCGTTTTCATCGAACTCTTTGGTCATGATCGTATCGACACCATCCGGAAGCGACTCGACTTTATCGAGGATGCCCGCTCTTCTAAGAGAACGTCTGACGATCTCGTCTTCGTTTTCGTAGTGTCTTCCCATCAGGACATTTTCCTTGATGCTCATGGCGAAGATCGCGAAGTCCTGGAACGTCGTCGCGAAGAGTCGGCGGTAGGCTTTCAGATCGTATTCTTTAATGTTCTTTCCGTTAAGAAGGATCTCACCGGAAGTCGGATCATAGAAACGAAGCAGTAGCTTGATGATCGTCGTTTTACCCGCGCCGTTATGTCCGACTAAAGCGACGATATCGCCCTTATCGACCCGGAACGAAAGATCCTTGATCGTCTCTTCGTCCTTATAGGAGAAGCATACGTTTTTAAACTCGATGCTCTCGAATTCGCCCGGATCTTCGCCTTTTTGATCCTGCGGGATCTTCTCTTCGTACTCGAGGAAAGTTCTGAGGTTATTGACGAAGATGCCGTTCTTGATGAGGTTCATGATGTTCTCAAAAGCGCGGATCAAGATCCATGTCATCGCGACCATAAGACTCGTCATGATCGCCATCTGCGCGAGCGAGATCGTCTTACTTACGAGGTTTCTGTAGATCGCGTAGAGAAGCACACCTTCGAAGATGATCGTGAATGTGAAGGTGATTCTCCAGAACGAGAGCGCGCAGTTGGCAAACGCGTACTTCAAAGCCGCTTTAACGTTCTTGTCCGTCGCGTCCTTATACTGCTTTCTAAGAAGTTCGAATACATCGGAAAGTCGCATTTCCTTCGCGCCATCCGGAAGATACATCATACGGTTGACGTAGTTATGGACCTTGTTGTTCGGCACCTGCGCCTGGTATCTCTTATACTCATATTTCTGTTTGTAGTTACCGAAGATGAAGTTACCGATCAGCGGTGAGATGATGAACAGTACAGCGTAATGGTCGATATCGAACATGAAGTAGAAGACGACCGCGAGTGCCGGTATCGATACCAGGAACTCCCAGAAGCTTCGAACGATCACGAAGATCTTCTCTTCCGCGCCGTCCATCGCCATCGTGTACTTGTCGTAGAAATCCGAATCCTCATAGCAGCGAAGCTCTACATTCTTTGCCTTCGCGAAAAGCTCCTTGTAGATGCCTCCATAGAGTCTTACCGCACCCAGTGGAAATATCACGTTATCTGCGTATTTCTCATATAGGTTGATAAAAAAGAAGATCACGCCTGTGATGATAATGAACGTCATTACCGTCCGAAACGGCGCGTCACTGTCGAGCGATTCGATGATCTTTCTCATGAAAACGCCGTCGAAGAATACCCATTCGAAATAGCCGAAGATCGCGTAGAGCAAGCCGGCGATGACCATGCTTTTGCTGTACCTCGACGCGAGCTTCATGGCAAAAACGTTATTCTCGACCGTTCGATGGAAAGACAGATTGTCCTTTTTCTTTTTCCCCTTTGCTTCCTTACTCATTTGTGTTTCCTTGCCTTTACTGGTTTGCCTTTGACATCAAAAGAATAACACAGTGAGTAGAAAGCAAACAGTTACCGCTGGTCTAATTTTTGAGAAGTTTTTTCTACCTTTCGAAAACAGTAGATCCCATATCCGAAGCAGACCAGAATAATGACTGCGTAAAATAGCGGATAGAAGATGTTGAGGATGTATTTCGGATAAGAAAACGAGCGAAACGGCATCACGATCCATCTCGCGATACTGAAAGCACCGGCAAATACCGCCGCCGTCCCTCCGTCCTTCAGTTTCTTTTTCAGGATAAGCGCGAGACAAAGAGCAAGAAGAACACCCAGGATCTCATAAAGCTGGGTCGGATGGACCGCGTGATTTCCCTGATAGATGAAACCGAGCGGATCGATGACAGCATGTGCTTTTTCATTGGCCGGAAAAACTATTCCCCACGGGCGTGTCGTATGTTTTCCGAAACAACATCCGTTCAGGAAGCACCCGATCTTCAAAAGGACGATCCCGCATGCGCAAGGGATAACGAACGCGTCCGCGATCCTCCTCGGGTCCTTTTTCCGAAGAAGGCAGAAAAGAAAGATCCCGATCACACCAAGGACAAGTCCGCCCATCAGAGAAAGTTTGGAATACGAAAGTGTCCAGATATGAAAGCCTTTCTTATACTCATTCGGATTTAATACCGCGTTCAGAAGTCTTGCGCCGACGATCGCGAAAACGATGAGCCCAAGCGGCAGAAGCCGCCTCTCCCATGAGGAGAGAAGCGGCTTGAGCTTGATCATTGATAGGACATATCCGACGATCCCGGCAAGGATCGCCATCAGGTAATACGTCTGTATGCTTTGACCTGCGATATGAATGACCGGATACATAGGCTCAGTTCTTCTGTACATTCAGTGCGAAGTATTCATCTGCCATATTGATCCCCTGTGACTGCGCGGTAAGTACGATCGCGTTTGTGATCAGGAAGATTTCACCTCCATCGGCTTGGACACCGATGATGCCGGAGGCAGACATGCCTTCAATATCATTGTCGGTAGCGTTTGTCATGAATACAGTGCTGTCCATGCCCGTGATCGTGAAGGTAGCTCCGTCATACTGGCAATAAAGCGGCAACTGGGATATCTGACCCGAATCATTTGACTGGAAGCAGATCGTGATCGTGGCTTGTCCACTTGCCGGATCCGCTGAATCGACATACACCGCCTCAAGCGGAATATCCGTCGCGGTCTGTTCCGCGATCAGGGCATTGATCGTCGCGTCACAATCCGCCTTGGTCATATCACTCAAATCAATATCATAATCCGCCAGATCGCCCGGATTGCTCTTGTAGTACTCAAATCCCTCATCGGTGAGTGTGATACCCGCGAGCCTGAAGGATCCCGTGTATGTTCCGATCAGATCTTCGAGAGCGATACCTTCGTATTTGAGTTCAACGTAAGGATCATTAAGAGCGAATGGTTTGACCAATATCGGCTTGGCTTCCGCCGGATCAGACTCCACATCGAATACCTGGACCTGATTCGGTTCTCCGGCAAGAACATATCCGATCCATGTCATCGTCGTTCTCGCGGATCCCGTATCATCCAGCTTGATCCACCAGTCTTCATCATCGGCACCCGCCGCGAGCGGAGCGAATACGGCCGTGCATCCTGCATATCTCGGCTGCTCATCTGCTTCGACCACTTCAACGATATCGACTACGTATTCTGTGTTGAAGTACTTGTTCAGCGCACAAAGACATGTAAGCGCCAGATCCATCGACTGGTATTTGAACTGATATTCCAGTCCGTCGAAAATGTCATTCATATCCTCAAGGAGCTCATCCTTGTACTCGTCGGTGATCGCCTGCTTCATATCGTCATCCGGATCGTCTCTGCCTTTCTGTCCTACATCTTTATAGACCTCGGCTCTGTCGTCCGCGGTCAGGGTCCAGAAGTCATTACAGTAGTCATCGATCTCGGTAATGACCGGATTTTGATCAAACTCCGACTTATCGGAAAGAGGTGTCGTCGCGATACTGTTAATAGTATCTTTCCAGTCTCTCGTCGACAGGTAGCAGTGATCGTAATCATCCGAGTTCATGTAATAACGGTAAGCTCTTGTTTCTTCTTCTTTTACGAAATTGGCGGAAAAATCATCCGCTTGTCTCATGGCGTCGTTTATGATCCACGCGCCGGTCACAAGACTGCCCATTGAACCTGTCTGTTTCGAGGCGGAAAGCTGATATGCAAGTTCTTTATAAAGGTTCATCAGGTAATCGTCCTGAATATAACTTCCGGTGACACCGATGATGAAAGTTGACGCCGCCATATAAAGACCGACTCGACCGATGTATTCGGTCACGGTTTGAGAATTCGGCATATACGAGTATGCGCCTTCTCCATCGGTCAGTGTGCAAAGCGCGGTGACGATATTGCCGACGTAAGAAGAAGCGTCTCCCGAATCTTCCACATATCCCCTGAACGCGTCTTCGAGAATCGGCGCGACGACGGCACGGCAGTGATTGCCCGGAGCACCTTCATCCAGATACTCTTCCACAGCAACCTGCGCTTCGTCAAAAGACAGTGCGTTGATCCGGTCAAAGATACATACGACCTGCGCCGATCTCTTTCCTTCATCTTCAAAAACAATACATCTGTAGTGGGAGAAGTGATCGGTAAAGATGACGAGTTCTTTTGCAGCGGTATCTACTTGATAAAGAACAGATTCCCAGACACTGTCCGTCTCGTTATAGTACATGGCTGCCACGCACTTCGCGGGATCCTGTCCCGCGGCGATCGTCGAATCGTCATAAGGCAGCCTCAGCTCGATAAAGCCTCCCAGTTCGTGGAGGTCCCCGAGGTTGATATCATAATCCGTATAGACCGCGCCGATCGAAGGATCCGACGCTTCATCCAGTTTCGTAACGGTAAGGTCCGCGTTCGAAGGAATACCCAGATAATCCGGGAACTTTGCCGTCACGCCCAGCGTACTTGTGAGGACAACTTCCTCCACTGCGGCGACCGCGGGGATCGCTACGATCTCATCGATGCTTTCTTCGGTATCAATGACCTTCGTTGTCGCGGTCTTCTTTGTTTTCTTACTCTTCTTATCATCTGAATCCGATTTCTTGCAGGCACAGATTCCACCGAGCATCGCCAAAACAAGAAGGCAGGATATCAGTTTCTTCATCACTTTCATTTCGACTCCCCCTTAAACGTACCGACTTGTCCGGGTCCACCTATCCTTCGGACAAGTCATCTCATGCCACTATCGAAAAAAGAAAGGACGGGGGAGCGGATCTTTAGATGACCCGCTCCCCCGGGTGTTCAAGCGCAATTAACGGCTATTTGAACAAGGATTTTCTATTCTGGAAGGAATTTAATAGGTAGGCTCGATTAGACCATACTGACCGTCTTTGCGCTTATATACCACACAGACAGTTCCGGTTTGCGCATCCAGATAAACCAGAAAGCTGTGACCGAGCATTTCCATCTGAAGAATGGCTTCATCCGATTCCATCGGTACCAGTTCAAATGTTTTACGCTTAATGATCTTAGGTTCGTTGTCCTCTTCTTCGTAATCCTCCTCAACGATATCGTTCAGATATTCATTGATGATAGGATAGTCCTTCTTCTGACGCTGGATACGTGTCTTCTGTTTCCTGATCTGCGACTCCAGCTTATCGACCGTGCGGTCAACCGCGTTCAGGATGTCTCCGTCTTTAGCTTCTGCTCTGAAAATATGATTCTGAAGTTTAAGTGTGATCTCCACTTTCTTCAGTTCCCTCTCCGGATGGATCTTAATATTGAAAGATCCTTCTTCACCGAAGTACTTGTCAAATTTCGCGAGTTTGCCGGCGATTTTTTCCTCCAAGCGTGTGCCGATCTTGATTCCGTTTCCCTGTGTCGTGATCTTCATATAATCACATCCTTCCGATTGTTCAATTTGCGGACCCTTGTTCTGTCCACGATTTAATTATATCGAACTAAGGTTCACAGAATGGTAACACTCGTGTCGGAAAGATTTCGCAAAGAATGCTATAATAATAATGTTGGGGCTCAAAAGCGGATCTGCTTTTAAGCCCCATTTTTCATGTCTGTTTTACTCTTTTTTCAGGAGTCTTAATCAGTCGGTTCCGCCATCGGATCATCTGCCGGGATCGTGCCGCCTGCGGTCTGCGGATTCTCGTTTTCCTGCGGGATCGCGTCATATAATCCTGCCGGCATAGGTGCAGCGCCGCCTTCCGTCTGCTTAACCGTGTTTTCTTCCGGAACCTTATTTACTTCCGGTACGATCACACCGAAACGCTCCGGATCAACAGTCGTGACGAC